>NZ_CP025781.1:0-634501 GCF_004194535.1 Iodobacter fluviatilis
TTTGTAATACTCAACAAACAACTAAAGCAGGATCATTCCCACTATTATAAATAAAGGGAATAAAACCTTTATAAACAACACACCACATAATTAGCCACCGCCGAGTACCATGAAAAATACCACTACTGAATTTGCTTGTTTATTGCCAGTGTTTTTTTGATCGTATGTCGGCATTGATTTTCAGATACTGTCATTAACCTGCTGAATTCATATCATATCGTATCGTTTAAACATCAATACGATACGATATGCATCTATATTTTAATAGAGTAGTGAGGGTCAAGGGGACGTGGAATAAATGTGGCTGATTTTTGCCACGTTTTATGCCGCGAAAGCCCCTTGATGCTCACGAAACGCCTCAAGCTACAGGTGGAGTTAGGGGGTGTGCTTTTTACCCCCTGACTCCGCCGCCTCGCAAGCAAGAGCAGGGTTTGGGACAGCGTCCCAAGGTTTTGGAAATCACCTCTTTTGGTGAAGTCTGTAGTGGAGTCATTACTGCGCTAATATTTATAGATGTCATATTTTAAGGGGATTTAGCATGGCAACCGCAACGTTAACATCAAAAGGCTAAATTACTATTCCTGCCAAAGTGAGGGCATCAATGGGTTTGGTTACCGTTGATCAAATTGAATTTGTTGAAGTATCCAAAGGCCAATTTTCGATAAAAAAAGTAACTCAATCTTTGCAGTTACTTAAAGGCATGATTCATCAGTCTATTACTCCCGTTAGCATCGAGGCCATGTACACAGCAATTAAAGCCAGCAGAGCTACGATTAGACGAGAGAATGGCGGTTGATAGCACTAACAAATCATCAATCCCATTTCTCACATATCAAAGTTTGCTCTATTTAGACTACGAAACTTGGGATACGCCAACTTAGAGTGCAGTTTCGACTTTTTAAATTAGCTATATACTCAGCAACGTATTCAGGGGAACGTGTTGAATATAGATAAAGTTTCCTTAGTGTTTTTTCGCGGGGAGCTTTCCCATCAGGCAGGCGCACCTCACCAATAAGCTCAGTTCTTTCATGAAAATCAAGAATATTTTTAAGCTCAGAGTTATATGCGGGGAGATTATCTCGAAGAATTTTAATTTTTTCCGCAAGTTTTATTGATTCAGGGATTTTTTTATTTAATGCATCGATAAAGCTCGTAATATCAAATGCTGCACCATCTGTATATTCAAGTTGTAGTTCTTTTTTAATTTTTTCTACCTGCCAACTTTCTAGAAAAATTCGAAAATCGCCTTTGCTATGAGCTCCATACAACTTAAGCGGCAACATATAACGTGTATTTTGAAGGAATAACAACAACTGGTCTTTTGTGCTTTTATCCTCGGGATCAAAGAACATCATGAACAAAAATCGCCCTCGTCCATTAGAAAGTTCAAATGCCAAAGTTGGTTCGTTACGTTCCAGCGCTTCAGTCCATACACGAATAATCCATTCATTGAAAAAGATACCCATATCATTTCTCCGCAAGTTGACATTGAATATCCTTCATACGAAGGCTCTACACCGAACAGTGCCCAAGGTAATTATGCTATAAAATTGAAGATCACCCACCGAACCGTAAGCAAAAGCACACACATCAATCTGTTTTCTTTTTTCAATCTTACGCTGCGTGTTTTTTGTGTTAGCTTCTCTCTGTTGCTTCATTCGTTAAAGAACAAGGGGAATATAGTGAAATACATTTTTGTTTTTATCGCGCTGGCAGGAGCTACTGTGGGTCATGCACAAAACTCAAGTCGTGATGTTAATTATTGGTTGAAGCCTGAACACAAAGAAGAATTAAATAAGACGATTGAAAAATACAGTAACGACCCAGCTAGATATGCCTCTAATCCCGACTGCATCAATGCAAAAGAAGCAAAGAAAAAATTATTCAAGAATAAATTCATTAGTAATTAATTTATTAATTTTCCTATGGTTTAGCTTAAGTTAAACCTTATACAAATAATTACTTAGCTTCAAGCCATGTAACTTTCAAAGAACTTTTGCCGCATTCCGCTTTATAGCCCATGCGCCTAAGCTCTTTTTTAATCAACTCTACTTCTCTATTCTCTAAAGAACGCAAAACATGGAACTTCAATGGAATTTCGCAATGCGATGCTCCATTCTCAGCATATATCCATATATAACTAAAAATTACCTCAAGATATGGATCTAAGTTCTCGTGCACTTCTTCGTTGTAGTCCTCTGTTAAGCGTATTGCTTTGCTAGCATACAAAGACATTTCTATTTTTCTTTTATTGTTTCAATTCTTTTCTCAAGAATTGCTGCGATATTTTTATTTGACTCTATTAAAGTCGCCTCTAGCTCATCTTTTAGTAAATCGATATTGTTTTCGTCAATACTTATTGTTTCAAAAATATCCATTTTCCCTTCTATCGTACTTATAGCCTCTGGATATTCCTTAAAGATGCATTGAATTATTTTTTCAATAGTTTCGTCAATTGCATTATTGACTAACTCATCACTGTTATCTTTGTGGTCGATCGCGCATTTATTATTGTGTTGATGCACAAGTTCATTAATTTCAATTCTTTTTTTTAGATATTTTGCAGTTAAAAGTGTTGTTGTTGCATTCTGAAAATTTTTCGTTGGGCTGACATGTCCGGTCACAGAATCATCAATACCACTGACAAGCCAAAATGCAAATTCAGGGTTACGCCTGCTCAAAATTTCTAGCATTTCTGCTGTTGGCCGCTGTCCACCCGAGTAAGCCTTTCTCCAGCTAACTGACTGAATATTCGAATACTCCTCAAGCTCCTTAAATTTCCTTGCTTCATTTGTAGTTGCGTCGATCACAGTTTTGAAGCGCGCACTAATATTTTCGCTTGACATATAAAGTACCATTGGTTGATTATAAGTACCAATGGTACTCATAAGGCTTGTTTTGTTCGTACAAAGTGCTTCAGGGGATTATGGTCTATGTATTGTCATTTGCAAAGAACCTCACCTGAGTCATTTTTGAGAAATACACAAATTTTACTTGTACCTATCCACGTTAAGAAACCAGCACCGAACGCAGCCGAACCGGTTGTTGTTATCAAAACTAACGAACGTGTGATTTTTGAATTAAGCAGCAAGTTGTTCTGTTCATCACTTCGATTTGCCGCCCGCCCGCAGCTAGCGAGGACGGACGGCAAATCGAAGTGATGAACTTTATAAATCAAATTTTCCAATGTCGCCCCATACCAGTAAAAGGAATTAAAAATGAGCACTCCTCAAGAGAATCAAAAGTTATCACTTAAGCCAAACCAAGCATTGCTTTTTGGACGAATTCATTCGGTACGCCGTGCTGATGACTCCACATATACCGAATTAACTCTTCCAGCCATTGACCAATATACGCCACCAAACTCCGTAGAAATTCGCTCAAAAAAACGCTTAGGACAATCGGGCGACACCGTTGAAGTCCTTGTAATGTGCGGCGGCTACCGAGCTAAAAGCTTTCAATACACAGACAAAGAAACTGGTGAAAAGATCACCCGCCGTCCTACCGTTAATGTTTATTCCGCAGTCGAGGAATAAACCATGAATTCGATGCCAATACCTCGTTTTCTGGAAGCCCTTGAAATGGCCGCAGAGGTTTATATCGAGTTCAACACAGGCCTTCATCCTTCATCACGCTTGCTGGCAGACCGAGCTTTTGTTTCAACCCTGATTGGCTCAATCACTCCTGACTTTATTGAAAAAACAAAAGAAGATCAGGCTCGCTTCAAGGCCGTTGCCAAAGTCGTTGGCCTGCCTGATCCACTTGTTCCATATCGTGTGAAACAAGGAGCTTAAAGTGCAACTTTGCTCATCCGTCGAATATCGCCAGCACTATGTTCAGCAAGATAAATGGTTCGTAGATAAATGCCTAGCAAAAGTGCCAGCCTCATTTGCTCGTGTTATTCGACGGAAGCATAACGATATTGTTTTCAAAACCGAAGGTAGTGACACACGTGCGGCGGCGGCGGGCAATGGATTGGTTAGAGAATATCGCGACCATATCCATTCCGTTGCAGGGAAATTTAACCTTGCAGCGAATGATGAAGAAATTCGCCTTCAAGCAAAGAAAATTGCAGACGACATAATTCTGCAGCTTAAGTGCCCACCATTAACAAATGATGCAAAAGAGCTGTTGTCCCGAGCAATTAAATTTGCCAATCAATACGACATTGATTTATCTAACTTGCCGGAGACGGGCAAAGCTGGAGTTACCGAAGAAACATTACTCCGCCGTTTGACCGATGAGTATTACTGGCGGCGTGTTTTGCGTCGTGGCACAACCCGACGAATTGAAGCAGAAGCAATCCGTCTTGGCCTAGTCAATATTCAGGCTGGTGCATACGTTAGTGATGAAAGTGTCTACCGTTTTCGTGCGCAACGTAAGCGCAATAAAACACTATTGGAAAACCTCAAAGCAACCAATGACGCTGGTGATGAATTCTCTTTACAGGACTTAGCTGATACCAGCGTTGCTAATCCAGCCATTCGGCGGTCAGAGTTAATGACTCGAATTGCAGGGCAAGAACGTATTGCCAGAGATCTTTCTCATGTCGGTGTTTTTATCACCGTAACTTGCCCGAGTCGTTTCCATGCGTTCAAACGCTTAAGCAAAAAGAAGGCAGTGGCCAATACATATCATATTCCAGGCACAACACCTTTGGATGGGCAAGCTTACTTATCTCAAGTTTATTCTCGGTTACGCGCAGCACTGCATCGACGCAGCATTAACCCATACGGTTTTCGGATTGCTGAACCACATCATGATGGTTGCCCTCATTGGCATCTTCTTTTGTTTGTTGAATCTGAACAAGTAAAAACCATGCTTGAGCTGTTCCGTAGTTATTTCACAAAAGAAGATCAACAAGAATTAATTAACCGTGTGAGCGGAAAAATCAAATGGCAACGCCGAATCAAATTTATCCAGATTAACTGGAAACGCGGCAGTGCAGCTGGGTATATCGCCAAATATATTTCAAAGAATATAGACGGCAAACAAACGGATGGCGAAAGCATCGGTGTTACGCATGACGGCTTTGAGGCCATCACCGCAGCAGAGCGTGTTCAGGCGTGGGCATCAGTCTGGGGGATTCGTCAGTTTCAACCGATTGGCATTGCACCTGTAACGCTATGGCGTGAACTTCGTCGAGTCGCTCGCCAAGAAGAACACTTCGACTCTGAAATATTGGAACGAGCGTCTGATGCTGCTGATAAAGGGGATTGGGCTGAGTACGTCCGTGTTCTTGGCGGTACAGGTTTGAAGTTGTGTGATTTACCGCTAGGCATCGTACGTGACACCAATTTACTCAATAAATATGGCGAAACCAGCTCTTCAAAAATTACTGGTGTCGTAGATCGTATTGACGGCGATTACATTCGCTC
Source organism: Iodobacter fluviatilis (assembly GCF_004194535.1). Taxonomy (NCBI): domain Bacteria; kingdom Pseudomonadati; phylum Pseudomonadota; class Betaproteobacteria; order Neisseriales; family Chitinibacteraceae; genus Iodobacter; species Iodobacter fluviatilis. Next base: position 5,379 of record NZ_CP025781.1, read on the forward strand.
GCGCATTCATGAATGGACAGTTGAGTTCTCCCCTGCTTGCGAGCACAGCGAGCCTTGGACTCGTGTCAATAACTGTACGGTCGGCCAGACCGGCGGAACGCTGGGACACCACGATGGCGATGTTTTTGCCTTTAAAGAAAATCAGATTTTTATTTCACGGTTTGAGCAGAACTATTTCAGTCACGGCACTGCTCAAGCAATAAGACTGGATGGATAAAGCATGGCACTTGGACAAGTTATGAATGTGGTCGTGTGTGCAGCAGGTACGCCAGCTCGTGCCCCCTGCCCTGCAGGGCAAACCACGAAAGTTGTACAGGCTTATGTCATCGATCCATCACAGCAGAATAATTTTGAAGCGGCTACAGCGCCTTTTGATTATGCCTATGCGTCAGGTATTTGGGCGTTGGCATTTTCAACCGTGGTTGGCCTGTATTTCGTTTCTCATGGAATCGGATTGGTGCTCGGCATGATTCGCCGAGGCTGAAACGTAAGCGGACGGGCGCTTTCCCGTATTTACCTAAGGAAGAAAAAAAATGTTCAAAAACGTAATCGCCAAATCAAAATCTACAGCCCTTGCCGTTCTAGTTGGCCTAGGTGCAGCAATGGCTCCAGCGGCGAATGCTGCCGGTACTGCTCCTGATTTGTCATCACTAACTTCTGCAGTTGATTTCAGCACAACCATCACCGCATTACTGGCAATTTCTGGCCTTCTTGCTGGTGTCTATATCGCCATTAAGGGTGCAAAAACCGTGCTACGCATGATTAAGGGCGGCTAATCGTTCTGGTGTTTTCAGGGAGGCTTATGCCTCCCCCTCTTTAGCTTTGGAGGTGCACATGGACTTTCTTATTGCCGTAATCACGCTGATCGCCTTATTAATTTTTGCTTTAGGCGCTGTCATTTCGATTTTTCTGTATGAAGAATTTTCCATCGAAAACCAGCATTTGTATTTCGAATACCCACACTGGCAAGCACCATTCGTTTTTGCATTTTTGTTTGTGCGTCATTTGCATGCTTTCTTTTTCGAAAACATCCCACTTTATCTTGCCTGCAAATTTAGGCACTAGCCATGACGATCAATGAGCTCTGGTATTTGATTATGTTCGTTTGGGGTATTGCCTGCGGTTGGGCAGTGGTTAAAGGGATTTCCAGTTGGTAATTTGAAGGTGTAATGGTTATGAAACTGTGGAAACGTGCATTGTTGTGCTTATGCTTGATTTCGATGTTGCTGCAGCAAGTATCAGCCAATGCGGTATTAGCACCGATTGAGAATTACGTAGTCAATCGAGCTGTGGCAGGAATTGTAGCTAATCGCATCGCTGCTGCTGAAGGAATTGCTGCGAATGATGCCGTTTGGTTAGCAAAAGCTGCGAATGAACCAGTTTTTGCCGCGACCATGGCAGGGATAAGCAAGCAAATGACTGCAGTAAATGTGGCCTCTACCGTAGCAGCCGGTGCGCTGGCTATTGCCGGAGCCCCCGTGTGGTTAACGATAGCTGCGGGGCTCGGTATTACTGCGCTGGGAGCTTACTATTTTACGAATGATTCTTTACAAAAAGTAAGCATTAATCAATCAGGCCCCGTGGTTGTTATTCAAACTGAAAGTACGCCTGTTAAACCAGCGTATACACCACCTGCAAGTTCAGGCACCAATACTAGTTTTGGTGCTATGGCTTTAGCCTCTGGATTGATGGTTTATCGTGGCAGTTGCTCTTACGGTGGCGACTGTCTTTCATTCCCCCCTGCACCTACTGATTATTGGGTTGATGCTCCTTTCGTGATGACTAATGGTGATTTTGTTGTTATTGCATACACCCTGTCTGAAGTATCCCGTTTTATGAAGGCTGACACGAAGCGAATTAGTGATGGCGGGGATATGACGGTTATTCTGGCCGAAAAATCACTAAATCATTTAATAGTGCTTTTTTCTTACCGCGTTCTGGAGGAGGTCAGGATTTATTTGGCTCTTATACAGTTTCAACAACACCACCACCAGTTAAAAATGCATCTGGTGTTGAAGTTGTGGGTATGCCTGTTATTACAACAGAGACTAAACAGCTTCTTGATTGGTCGGTAGGGACAAAAGCACCAGTACCTCAAACATTTAGTAATTTAACGGATGCTTACTCTGCTTTAACGGATGCCCAGAAAGCTATTCCAGTTCCCTCTAGCCAGCTTGCTAAACTTACTGATGAAGCATGGCTTCGTGCAGCTCAAGACCCAAACTACAAGGGGCTGCCCTACAGTGTTACCCAGCCAATAACTACGGCTGATGTTGCTACATGGCAAGCTGCCAATCCAAGTGCGATGCCCACACTTGGCGATATGCTGCGTCCTGCTCAGAATCCAGTGACTGATCCGAATGGAGTGCCGATTTTGCCTACGGCAAATTCGAGTAGTAACCCGATACCAAATCCTAATCCAAACACTAATCCGAACACAAATCCGTCAGGCCGACCAGATCTTGGCCCTGATCCTAATGTGCCTGATCCGACATTAGAAGATACCCCTGATGCGGCCACAATTTTAAGCCCATTGACCTCGCTTTTTCCTGAGCTACGAAGCTATCAGGCTCCATCGCATGAATCACAATGCCCTAAGCCCACTTTTGATTTGTTTGGCCGGTCGATAGTAATGGATACACAGTGCACGATTGCCGAACAATTCCGTTCTGAGTTAGCCGCCGTCATGCTTGTGGTTTGGCTGCTGGTCGGCCTATTTATTCTTCTTTCGGCTTGAGGTAATTATGCCCGCAGCTCTATTTGGTATTTTAATGTCGGCCTTGCGCACGATACTGGGCTTCATGTTGCGCTCAGTCATCGTCAAATTTGTGACCTTTTTTGCATTGTTCTTCATCGTCAAAGAATTCGTCAATGTGTTGGTGGAAAGCCAGCTTTATCCAGGCGCTACGCAGGCTTCGACACTATCCAATGCGTTCTCTGGCATTCCTGCATCAGTCTGGTATTTCCTCGATTTATTTAGCGTTTCAACAGGGCTATCAACAGTGATTTCTGCTTATGCCACGCGTTTCATCATTCGCCGTATTCCGGTGATCGGATAACACGATGGCGATCAATGCATACGTAGGGTTGCAAGGCTCTGGCAAATCATTCGAGGTGATTTCATCTGTCATTCTGGATGCAGTTCAGCATGGTCGGCGTGTTGTTACCAATGTGGCCGGAATTAATGAAGACAGGATTCATGAATACCTAGTGAATCAGCGTGATGCTGAAATTGACAAGCTAGGTCGGATTATTCATATCGAGAACGAGCGTATTTTACAGACGCAATTTTTCCCTGATGAAGAAAAGCCAGAACTGGAATCAGTGGTTCTGGGCGGTGATCTGGTCGCAATTGATGAGGCATGGCGTTTTTGGGGTTCGGATAACGGCAAGCTAAGTCATGAGCACATGCAGTTTTTCCGTATGCATCGCCACTACGTTCACCTTGAGACAGCGGTGGCCTGCGACGTGGTGTTGATGACGCAGGACATTACAGGCTTGCATCGCTCGGTCAAGAACGTAGTCGAGTTCACATTTCGGATGCACAAGCACAAGTCGCTGGGCTTCACCAAACGTTACCGCGTGGAGATTTATGAGGGCTGGAAACTCAACGCTAAAACACGCATCGACGACCGGCAGAAGAAATACGATCCGGCGATTTTCCCCTTGTATCAGAGCTACACCGGCGGCCAAGGTTCAGAAAAGGCCATCGACAAGCGGCAAAACTTATTGGCAAATAGAACACTCTGGCTGTACGCCGTTGGTGTTGTAGTGATGATGAGCATTGGCGGCTGGGGTGCATGGCGGTTTTTTCATCCGACTAATGCGACAAAAGCTGCACCTAGTGTATCGGCCAAAACTTCGGCAGTGACGTCGGCTTCAACGCCAACTATGCCGCAACAAGATAAACAGAATTTCTCAGGTTCATGGCGCGTAGTTGGTACGTTGCAAGCTGATAATGTTAGCTGGGTTGTCGTTGCGGATCAGGCTGGCCGTGTAAGAGTGGAATCACCTTCAATGTTCAATGGCAAAGGCGTGGCCATCCTTGGCCATATCGATGGCGAAGCAGTCACGGGCTGGTCGGGTTCGATGGATAAATCGGCAGGTGTGCCAGTGGGGCAATCAAAATGAGCATGAGATTTTCGCGTACGCGAAAAAGTTTATTAGTCCTTCTGATGACTGTTTGCACAATGGCGCAAGCAGCTAAATTGCCAGAGGGCGCTATAAGCGATTTGGCCATGCCTAGTTTTCCAAAGTTGCCTAAGTTCGATTTTCAGCAAATCAGTGTGTCGCAAGTCATCAGCTTGGTATATGCCGAAGCCCTCAAGCAACCGTATGTAATTGACCCTACAGTGTTGCGGGATGATCGCTTAGTTTCTTTCCGATTTGATGCCAGCAAAGGCGACCTTAGGGTATTTTTGCGCAATTTTATGGATGCTTTAGGTTTTGCCATCGAATCACGTAACGGAGTGGATTTCGTCAAGGCCAGGCCTGCTGAGGAAAAAGTCACGATCAATAAGGAGTATTTCATTTATCACCCGCAATACCGTTCACTGTCATATCTAGCGGACATTCTGACACCTCTATTTATCTCTGGCGGCTTCACTGCCTCCAGATCAGTTCACGCACCGGCTGGAGCAAAGATCGAATCGGGCTCGATACCCGTTCCGCCAACGTCTGCAGCGGCGTTGATTGACCAAGACAGTGACACGCTGATTTTTCAGGGCTCTGCTGATGAGATCGCCAAGTTGAAGAAATTATTGCCGATGGTAGATACGCCTAGCGGTGAAGTGGCAGTCAAGGCGGTTGTTTACGAAGTAACAACGGGCAATACCGAAGGTACAGCCTTTTCAATGGCGTTGAATTTACTAGGCGGCAAACTGGGTATATCTGTCGGCGGGGATGCGGCAACGCTCAACAATGCCATTACCTTTAAAGCGGCTAACTTTGACTTAGCATTGTCAGCTTTAGCCGGTGACTCACGCTTCAAGGTCGTATCAACTCCCCGAGTTCGGGTTAAGTCAGGTTCGCAAGCTCGGCTTACAGTAGGTCAAGACGTGCCAATTTTAGGGGCAGTTACTTACCCTCAGGGTGGCGGCAATGCGGTTCAGTCGGTCGAATATCGATCATCAGGTGTAATTTTATCGCTAAGTCCCGTCGTGCGTGGTGCAACGGTTGAAATGACGGTCGATCAGCAGATTAGTGACTTCGCCAAGACAGAAACCGGCGTCAACAATTCACCAACACTAACCAAGCGAGCATTGTCAACCACGGTTTCAGCAGAAGATGGTGAATTGATCGTATTGGGTGGCCTGACTACCGACAAGGATAGCGAAGGCTCATCCGGCCTTTCTTTTTTACCCAAGTTCATGCGCAACAACAGCCAGAACAGCAACCGCACCGAAGTTCTATTGCTGCTGCAAGCCACAAAGCTTTGAATAAATTCCATAGGAGAATAACAATGATAACAAAGACCCTCATCAACCGTAAAAAGCTACTGGCGATGATTCCGCTATCTGAGCGTACGATATTTAACATGGAACAACGCGGGGAATTCCCGCGTCGTATTGTGCTTACCAGCCGGAATGTGGCATGGGATTTGGCTGAAATCGAAGGATGGATCGCAGAGCGAAAACTATCACGTGCTCACCCTCTGCGACCTGGCTTCATACCGATAATCATGACCGCTTGAACGTCCATTCGTCAATCATGTCAGCCCAATCCTGCAACATGGCCGTGCGCTGCTCTCGGTATTCGGCCTTGTTGTAGACAGCTCTCACGCCTCGCTGTTCATGCGCTAGAGCTTTCTCGATCCAGTCTGTGTTATACCCTGCTTCATGCAGCAGGGTACTGGCGGTTCTCCGCAGATCGTGCGGGCCGAATTTGGCGAGCGACTTCCCTTCTTTCTGCGCCAGTTTATACGTTGAAGTTAAAACCTGATTCAATGTTGCGCTACTCATTGGCGTATCTGAGTCATAGCGTGATGGCAAAATATACTCAGAGCCACCCGCGAAAGTTTTTAGGGCAATGAAAACATCCATTGCTTGCTTGGGCAGAAACACCAGATGCGGATTACGCCGTTTCATTCTCTCCTTGGGAATCGTCCATAGCGCCTCGCTAAAATTAATCTCGCTCCACGTTGCATTTGTCAGTTCGCTTTTACGTACCATCGTTAGCAACAGCAGCTTGGCAGCCGCTCGGATAGATGGCGCCGTACCGATGCGTTCGATGTATTGATACATCAAGCCGATTTCGTTGGGTGTTAATGCTCGGTCGCGTGGCTCAAATGTTGCTATCGCACTAGGACGAACCAAATCGGCGGGGTTCTCTACTTTCTGGCCACGCTCAATTGCCCACCGAAACACCTGCATAACCACTTCGCGCACATGCACCGCCGTGGCTGGTGCACCACGCTCAACAATAGCGTTAGTTAGTGCTCGCAAATCCTCGTGAGTGATTTCAGCTAGCTTCTGATTGCCAAACTTCGGCTTTAACTCACGCTCATACACTGCCCGGCGCATATCGCGGGTGGAGTCGGCCATCTGGTAGCCACGTAGCCATTTTTCCGCCCATGCTCCAAATGTTTCTGCATCCTTGATGCGGGCTTTACCCCGCGCTTTTTCTTTGGCTGGCGACTTGCCGGCATTAATCATCTTCTTAGCCTCCCCCAACTGCTCCCGAGCTTCCGCTAATGTGATACCGCCGACACCATAGCGACCGAAGGTGATCGTTTCTTGCCTGCCATTGATTGCATAGTTGTAACGAAACGAAATCGACCCAGCGGGGGTAACAGCCACATATAGGCCGTCTCGGTCGTTTACTTTGAAAAGTTTGTCCTGCGGCTTAAGGTTGCGCAGCTTGGTATCAGTGAGCATGGTTTCATCCCTTAGAGGTTAAATATACCATGATCAAAAAGCCTGCTTTTTGTGCCCTGAAAGCCTTATAAACACAGGGTTTCAGAGATTTTTATACCATGCAGTGCAAAAAAACACTGCATGGTATTGGCGGTCGATCATGGCATAGCTAAAAAAGAATACCACTAGCTAAACCATGAAAAACTAATGCTTGATGGTGCTAAACCTTGCCAGTCAATGCCAAGCCAAGACGTGAAAAAGCCCGCAGGAATGCGGGCTTGAGGGGTGTTTACTGCTACTTAATGCCGGACGTTGCCAGACGCGGGATCATTCCCACTCAATCGTAGCAGGTGGCTTGCCACTTACATCATAAACCACGCGATTAATGCCTTTCACTTCGTTGATGATGCGATTAGACACTTTGCCAAGTAAGTCGTAAGGCAGTTCGGCCCATTTGGCGGTCATGAAGTCGGAGGTGACTACGGCACGTAGTGCTACCACGTAGTCGTAGGTGCGGCCATCGCCCATTACGCCGACGGATTTTACTGGCAGGAAGACGACGAAGGCTTGGCTGGTGAGTTCGTACCAGTTTTTGCCGGTTTTTTCATCGACGGTAGCGCGTAGTTCTTCGATAAAGATGGCGTCGGCAAAGCGCAGTAGATCAGCGAATTCTTGCTTTACTTCGCCAAGGATACGCACGCCTAGGCCTGGGCCTGGAAATGGGTGGCGGTAGACTAGCTCTGGGGCTAGGCCCAATGCCACGCCTAGTTCGCGCACTTCGTCTTTGAATAATTCGCGCAATGGCTCCAGCAAACTCAGCTTCATGGTTTCTGGCAGGCCGCCTACATTGTGGTGGCTCTTGATGGTGTGCGCTTTGCCGGTTTTTGCGCCAGCAGATTCGATCACATCAGGGTAGATGGTGCCTTGGGCCAGCCATTTTGCGCTTGGCAATTTGGCGGATTCGGCTTGGAATACTTCTACGAATTCGCGGCCAATGATTTTGCGTTTGGCTTCTGGATCGGTTACACCGGCAAGGTGGCCCATAAATTGCGCGGCGGCGTCAACGTGGATGACTTTTACGCCAAGGTGCTCAGCAAAGGTAGCCATCACTTGCTTGCCTTCGTTCAGGCGCAAGAGGCCGTTGTCTACAAATACGCATGTCAGTTGATCGCCAATGGCGCGGTGGATCAGGGCTGCGGCAACGGATGAATCCACACCGCCAGATAGACCCAAGATCACTTCGTCTGTGCCGACTTGTTCGCGGATTTTTGCCACCGCTACGTCGATGTAGTTAGGCATGGTCCAGCTTAGCTTTGCGCCGCAAATATCGAGCACAAAACGGTTAATCATTTCACGCCCTTTTAGGGTGTGCGTTACTTCTGGGTGGAATTGCACGGCGTAAAAACCACGCGCTTCATCAGAAATAGCGGCAATCGGGCAGGCTTCGTTGCTGGCGATCACAGAGAAGCCAGCTGGCAGCGCAGTGACTTTGTCACCGTGGCTCATCCAAACTTCTAATACGCTTTGGCCTGCGCTATTTTTGCGATCTTCAAGGCCGCCGAATAATTTGCTGCTTGCTTGCGCGCCAATTTCGGCAAAGCCAAACTCGCGCACCGTGCCTGCTTCTACCTTACCGCCTAGCGATTCGGCCATCCATTGCATGCCGTAGCAAATACCGAGTACCGGCACGCCCAGCTCAAACAATTTAGGATCGGCTTGGTAATCGCTCTCGTAAACCGAGTTTGGGCCGCCAGAAAGGATGATACCGGTCGGCTTAAATTCACGAATAAAATCAATCGATACATCAAAAGAATGCAGCTCAGAATACACATGCGCTTCGCGAACACGGCGGGCAATCAGCTGAGTCACTTGCGAGCCAAAGTCCAAAATCAGAATTTTATCCATGCTGTCAAAATCTTTGATGTTTAAATAATCGCCGAATTTTACCTTGCTCAGCCCATTGCGGCTAGCACGTATTCTGCAAATAGGGGCTGCACGTGCAGATTGGGCTTATCGCAGCGCGATCGCTGATTTTCTTTCCCACAAAGCAAGCGCAAAAAATGTCAAAAGGATAAACTTGTAAGCACTACGCCAAGGAGTACCGCTATGCCCATCAGCGATTACCATATCAGCACCGATCAGCAACGCTTTGATCTGGATGCCATTCATGCTTTTCTCAGCCAATCTTATTGGTCCCCCGGTATTTCACGCGCCACGGTAGAAAAAGCCACGCAAAATTCGCTGGCGTTTGGCGTGTTTCTGGGCGACAGCCAAATTGGCTTTGCACGGGTGATTACCGACAAAGCCAGCTTTGCTTATTTGGCCGATGTGTATATTTTGGACGCACATCGCGGCCAAGGCTTAGCCAAGTACTTAATCGCCACCATTCTGGCCCACCCAGATTTGCAAGAGCTCAGGCGCTTTATGCTGGCAACCAAAGATGCACATACGCTTTACACCCAGTTTGGTTTTACTGAGCTGGCTAATTCATCACGCTTTATGGAGATACATAGCCCAAGCGTATATCAGGCTTAGTTTTGGAGGTGTAAGGTCACAGCAAATACGCTGGCTTCATCCGCCCTGCAAAAAACGCCACCCTTTATTTAAATAAGGGGCGGCGTTTTTTATGCTGACCAATCAATTAGTTTTTACCCTGCCCCAAGCGATCAATCATGGCTTTTACCGCCAACATTTGCGGGGCAGTCTTGCTATAAAAATTAGGTGCGAAAGGATTTGTAGGGTCTGAATAGCCCCAGAAATCCCAGCAACCCTTGGGGTTAAACGGGGTAAAAAACCAACCGCTACTCGCCTGTGCTTGCGGGTAAAGCACAATGATTTTATTAGCATCCGCCAGCTCGTTATAACCTGTGGTGCCATAAAACTGATTGCCGATTTTTGTAGCGCCCTGCTCGCAGCCATGAAACGCAACGTGCACTTTGCAGCTTTCTGCCTCGCACGCCTTTGGCACATAAAGATAAGCATCATTACTCATGCTGGTATAGCCAGACTTGATAAATTCGCTCTGATCAAATTTAACAATCTTGCCGCTAAGCTGGGCTACGGCAGGCTGTAGATCGCCATAGATATGCTTCAAGATATCTTGCGACTGAATAAAACTACAGTCGTTGATATAGGGCGCTTGGGTATGGGCACACACCACATCTTTAGCATTATTGGTGATAATGGCGTGGCCGGCATCTACATTTTGGATATATTTAATGCTTTGTGCAGGCACCCCAGCCAGCTGGTAAAACGCAGCCGTTTGATCCACCACGGCGGTAGTCACAGTGGTGTCAGCCAGACCGCTAAATATATATACTTTTTGGTTTTTTAAATGATCGAGCTTATCTATCGCGCCGGTGAGCTCAAACGCTTTTGCCAGTTGCAACAATAAAGCAGGATCTGGCGGGCCATACACGCTGAGCGAAGGATTCATGCAAGCCGTCGTCGCCACGGTAACGGATGGCGGCATTGGGTAAGCCGAGCCAGAACAATAAAATGGCCCTCCCGCTACCACCCCCGCCCCAACCAGCGAAGCAGAAAAAGCCGTTTGAAACTGTGCGGCCATAAACGCGCCTGAAGATAAGCCAGATACAGAGGTCTGGCTTAAATCTGCTTGATAAGCTGGCAACTTATCCGCAGCAGTGGCAAAGCCACTCAACAAAAACACGGCTGCAACAGTTAGGCTACGATATAAAGCACCAGATGTATCTTTCATAAAACCTCCTTTTTCATGGTTAAATCAAGTAAATATCTGACAATAAACTTAGCACCAAGAAAGGAAAACTAAAACTTTTCTATTTAAATCTTTGATGAATTTTTGATGCAGCCTATAAGTTGATCGGCTTACTCACACAAAAAAGGAACAAAAACACCCAAACCATTAAGCAGCCGCAATTCGATTAAAAACCAAAAACATCAAAAGCACGGCAGGCAAAGAGAATAATAATAGGGTATTAAGCAGCCCATATTCATTAGCAAAAAATCCTGCAGGCAGCGCCAAAACGGCTAATAACAGCCTAGTAATTTGATAGATCAGCACCGAAACAGGGCCAATTTCTTGCTCTGAAAAACGGCTAAGCATGGTGGAATAAGCCACCGCATACAGGATATTTGAAGCAATATGCGCCAGCACCACGGCAATAAAAGTCAATAAAAAATGGCTGGAGTAAAAGGCCAACAAATACATCATAAAAAACATCAGCCCCAAGCCAGCCTTGCCAAGGCTAGAGCCAAATAAATAATCCACCATTTTTTGACTAACCACCAAAGGGCCTATTAATTGCCCAATACAGCGGGCAAACAGTAGCATAAGCACTGGATTAATCACCAAGCCCAACCATTTTATTTCTACAAAATCTAGCCCTTTTACTGGCAACAACGCCATTGCAGGGGCGGCAATGATCGTTAACAAGGGCATAATTAGGAACGCACTTTTTTTATCGCTATTTAATGCGGCGTAGCGCAATGTGGATTGTGCTGCCCCTTCTATTTTATCGACTACTTGCTGTGGGCTAATTGCGCGCGAATAAATTAAACACGCCATTGCAAGCAAATAAGAAACTGCATCAATAAAGAAATACCAGCCGTGCTGCACCAAAGGATAAATAAGGCTGCCGATTCCTGTGCCAATAATAGTGACGGCAGAGAAAGATATCGTTTCAATTGTGGCAATTTTTAAATAATCTGCCTCACCAAAACCACGTTTATTAATCATATTATAAGCAGCCACACCCAAGCCAACAAACAGGCTAGATAACGCAACGGCAAGCATTAACACGCGTGGATTGGCGGAGATGAGTGCGTAAAACGGTAAGATTAAAGCGAATAAACCAGCCACTTCTGCGGCAATTAAAATAGTAAAGGGTTTAAAATACCGGCTCAAGTACTTACCCAGCTCGGCCGACAATAAAGCTGGCGCAATTGATACAGAAAAAACAATAGAAAAATAAAGAGGACTAGCATCCCATTGAGCTAAGTTGGCATAAATAGCGACTCCAGTTAAGCCCGTACCAATCCCCGTAATAAGATAGCCCAAGCTAAACCACAAATACCAACGTGATGATATTAATAATTTAAATACTGACATGATATAAACCTGCTTTTTACATGATGCACAGCCGTGTTTCTGCCTCAATCCTAAACGCACAGGCAATAGCTGTGCTAAATAGGCGCAAAAATGCTGCGTCACTTTTTTAAAGTGTCATCGTATCCGGATAAGTAATGAGTACCAAGCAAGCGCCAGTATTGAAACAAGCAAGCAGAGTTAATTCTGCACGCGCAAGAAAAGCCCTATTACACAAAGCGAATAAATGAGAAATTTGGATAGAGAAAAGCGATAAGGCAGGCAAGCCGATAGGGCTAGCGGCCTAATGAGAAAAGCTAGAAGTGAACTTGTACTTGAGCAAAAACAGCCAATATGGGCCTTGCTATTTGATAAGGATTTTCACAGAACATTGTTTATCTCCTTTGAGCGTGAGCAGGTAATTTATCAAATAGAAAGCATGCCGTCAATTTAATACATAAATATAATTGACGAAGTCTCTTTCGTGTTTTTTTTCAACGCAAAGGGACATCGCTCCGTAGAGGCACTGATTACTACGCTCTGTTCAGCATGATGCAGCAGCAGCACTAAGATATAAATCTGATGAAAAATATAAATACAATTACAACAATATTCCTGTTCAAATGCACATTCAAAAAAAATAGGCCCCATTTAGGGGCCTATTGCTTACACACCATTGAATCTCACTATTGCGTCCCTGCAATCTCTTCATCGCCGGTGTTCTCTGCCTTCACTGGAGGCTTAGGCGATGCGGGGTGCATCACTTCTTTGCTCACGCCTTTGCCATCTGGCCCTACGTTTTGATTAACCGCAGGCAGGTGGTGGGCGATGCCTTTGTGGCAATCGATACAGGTCATGCCTTCAGACAAGCCTTTTTGATGGGCATTGGCCGAGCGGGAGTTTTGCTCCATATAATCAAAATATTCGTAGTTGTGGCAATTACGGCAGGCCTTGGAATCATTGGCTTTCATCCTTTTCCATTCATTTTCTGCCAGCTCAAGACGCTTATCTAAGAATTTCTCACGCGTATCAATAAAGCCAGTGAGCTTACCCCAGACTTCTTTAGAAGCCTCAAGCTTGCGCCACATTTTTGGGCCCCATTCATGCGGCACATGGCAATCTGGGCAGGTAGCGCGCACGCCGGAGCGATTGGTGTAGTGCACGGTTTCTTGGTATTCCGGATACACATTGCTGGCCATTTCGTGGCAACTTAAACAGAATTTTTCGGTGTTGGTCATTTCCAGCGCGGTGTTAAAGCCGCCCCAAAAGATAATCCCCACAAAAAACGCCACAATCACACCGATATAGCCGATGCGGATGCTACGCAGCTTTTGCATACGTGCACAAAGCCGCGCTTTGAATGAGGGTTTGCTTTCATCGCTCATTGTTTAATCCTTTTTACTTAACCATGCCGGTCGCGGGCTTAAAGGTATTGCCAACCAGAGGCTGGGCATCCGTTTGCGGCACATGGCATTGCTGACAGAAATATCGGCGCGGCGAGATATTAGTTAGCTCGGTGCCACCACGGGTTTTAAAGTGGGTAATCGATACTTTGGTCGCACCGGAATCTGCCGTACGATCCCAACTATGGCAATCAAGGCATTTATTAAACTCTTTAGTAATCAGATAGCCCTTGGTGGTGTGCGGGATGATAGGCGGCTGCTGCACAAACTGGCGCGGCAAAGGTTTGCGATCTTTTTCCCAGCGATAGTTTTCAGAAGGCGCGTCGCCTTTAACGGCTTCAGTGCCACGCAAAGACTTCATGATTTCGGCCTGCGCCACAGGTGCGCAGACCATACAGAAGCTTAGAAACAGCGCCAGCATCGGCATTAATTTTTTCATTTTTTTCTCCTTTGGATGAATAAATGGCCCGATCACCTAGCGCCATTTATCCCTCACCCCATTCTTAGGGCGGGTGAAACCCGCCATTTATTCCAAGTCATTTGGCGGGTTACACCCGCCCTACAGACTGCTAAGCCTTCACCACTTTCACCGCGCATTTTTTAAAGTCGGTTTGCTTGGATATCGGGCAGGTGGCATCTAGAGTCAGCTTATTCACCAAGCGGCCTTCGTCAAAGAAAGGAATAAAGATCAGGCCCATTGGTGGTTTATTGCGGCCACGCGTTTCTAAGCGCGCTTGAATGTCCCCACGGCGGGACGATACTTTCACCAGCATCCCGCGTTGTAAGCCACGTTTTTTAGCGTCGTTCGGGTTCATAAACACCATCGCTTCTGGCACCGCTTTATGTAGCTCCGGCACGCGGCGGGTCATGGTGCCGGTATGCCAGTGCTCTAATACACGCCCCGTACAGAGCCACATATCAAAGTTAGCATCGGGCATTTCTGGCGGCGCTTGGTATGGCAGGGCAATAATATTGGCGCGGCCATCTTTATTGCCGTAGAAACGCACGCCCTCGCCTTTTTTCACGTAAGTATCGTAACCTTCGCGATAGCGCCATTTGGTCTCTTTGCCATTCACCACCGGCCAACGCAAGCCGCGCACTTGGTGATAAAGATCAAACGGTGCTAAATCATGGCCGTGGCCGCGACCAAACTGGGCGTACTCTTCAAACAAACCTTTCTGGATGTAAAAACCAGCCAGTTTGGCTTCCACATTTTCAAAGCCTTTAAACTGATCTGCGGCTTTAAATTTATCCACATTGCCATTCACATACAGCACGTCGTACAGGGTTTTACCTTTCACGGCAGGCTGCTTAGCGATTAAATCCGCAGGCCACACGTCTTCCACCTTAAAGTGCTTAGCAAATTGCATCAGCTGCCATAAATCAGATTTTGCCTCGCCCGGTGCATCCACCTGCTGACGCCAAAGCTGGGTACGGCGCTCGGCATTACCAAAGCCGCCTTCTTTCTCTACCCACATTGCGGTTGGTAAAACCAGATCAGCGGCTAAAGTCGATGCGGTTGGGTAAGGATCAGACACCACAATAAAGGTGTCTGGCCTACGCCAGCCCGGATATAGCTCTTCATTAATATTGGGCCCAGCTTGCATATTGTTATTACACATCTGCCAATAGACTTTCACCTTGCCGTCTTTAATCGCCCGAGCCATCGCCACTGCGTGTAAGCCGATTTTGCCAGGGATGGTGCCCTCAGGAATACGCCAGATTTCTTCTGCGTGTTTGCGATGCTCAGGGTTTGTCACCACCATATCGGCAGGCAGGCGGTGGGCAAAGGTGCCCACTTCACGCGCCGTACCACAGGCCGAAGGCTGGCCGGTCAGTGAGAACGGGCTATTGCCCGGCTCGGCGATTTTGCCGGTCAGCAAATGGATGTTGTAAATCATATTGTTCGCCCATGTACCACGGGTGTGCTGATTAAAGCCCATGGTCCAGAACGAGGTCACTTTGATTTTTGGATCGGCGTACAGCTCGGCCAGCGCAATCAGGCGGTCTTCTGGAATACCGCAAAGCTTGCTGACTTTATCTACGGTGTAATCGGACACGAATTTTGAAAACTGCTCAAACGAGCCTTCTTTCATATCATTAGGATTGGTTTTTGGCTTGCCATTGGCATCAGGGTAGCCATTAGCTTTGGCATTGACTTCTAAGGGGTGTTTAGGCCGTAACCCGTAACCAATATCCGTTTCACCAATTTTGAAATTACAGTGATCTTTTACAAATTTCTGATTAACACGGCCGGTTTTGATGATGTGGTGGCAAATAAAATTCATCATTGCCAAATCAGTTTGCGGGGTAAATACCAAGCCATAGCCAATATCGGCCAATTCAAAAGAGCGATGCTCATAAGTCGATAACACAGCGACTTTTACTTTGGAATTAGATAAACGTCGATCGGTAATGCGGCTCCATAAAATCGGGTGCATTTCGGCCATGTTTGAGCCCCAAAGCACAAAAGCATCGGCTACTTCAATATCGTCGTAACAGCCCATAGGCTCATCCATACCAAAGGTACGCATAAAGCCGGTTACGGCGCTGGCCATACAGTGGCGCGCATTTGGATCGATATTATTTGATCTAAACCCCGCCTTCATCAGCTTAGAAGCGGCATAGCCTTCATAAATGGTCCACTGCCCCGAGCCAAACATCGCGACAGATTCTGGCCCGCTGGCTTTTAGCGCTTCTTTCCATTTCTTTTCCATGATGGCAAACGCTTCATCCCAGCTTACGGGGGTGAATTCGCCATCTTTATCGTACTGGCCGTTTTTCTTACGCAGTAAAGGCTGAGTTAAGCGATCTTCGCCGTACATAATTTTGGAAAGGAAATACCCTTTCACGCAATTTAAACCCCGATTCACTTCTGCATCAGGATCGCCTTGCGTGGCCACCACTCGGCCATCTTGCGTTCCCACCAGCACCGCACAGCCCGTGCCACAGAATCGACAGGGCGCTTTATCCCAGCGGATGCTATTTTTGCCATCGCCCGCCATAGCAGGCATGGTTTTAGGCGCAGCACCTGCAAGGGGGATGCCCGCACTGGCAACCGCTGCAGCCACAGCAGATATTTTTATAAACTCACGGCGATCCAAGCTCATGATGAGCGCTCCTCAGATTTTTTTGATTGCATAGATAGGGGTGGTGGCACTTCTTCGTCGCAATATTCATAAGCCAGCGTGGCCGATGCAACATGGGGAATCTCTTGAATTTGTTTGAGCAGATCAGAGGATCGAACTCCTGGCACATCCTCAATGGTGATAATCAGCCGCCCTTCGTGCTCCAGATGTAGCTCCACCCCTTGCACCGCAAGTACCGCCGCTTTGACTTCTTCTAAATGATTGGGAACGGCCCGAATCACTAGACTAAAGATATTCATGTAATCAACTCCAACAAACGAATGCTGTTACTTGGGCAAGGCGCAACGCATGCGCCACAGCCGGTGCATTGCTCCGTGTTAATAACAGGCTGTGCAACCTTGCCAACGGCTAGCTGAAAACGAATCGCCTGCTGATCGCAAGCCTCGCCGCAGATCCGGCAATCCACCCCCCGCTCGGCCAAACAGCTGGCATCAATTTGCGCGTGAATCTGCCAAGGTGAATCAACCTGCGTATCCAAAGCTTTGCTTTGGCACGCGCTAACGCAATCACCGCAAAAGGTGCACTCACCATGACTAAAGTCCACCTTAGGAAACCCGCCGTCCCCCACCTTGATAATTTGGCTTGGGCAAGCACTTGCGCAATCGCCGCATCGGCTGCATAGGCTAAAAAAAGCAGGGCTAGCCCATGGTGGGCGAGGCGCCATCGGCGTTTGCGGGCGACGGCCAAAAAGTAAGTTACGACGCGAAGGATCCACTGCAATCGTCAATTCAAATAGTAAGGATTTAAGGTTAGGTGCCAATACACCTAGATACAATGCCTCTTAAGAGGCAGCATGCCTCAGCGGCAAAAACCCTCTACCCCTGAGGGGGTAGGCCACCTAAATACTGATTTGCGCCAAGACCAAGAGGCATGGTGTACTCCGCTGTGTGGCCTTGCTGTGTACCCTTTAGGCAAGCGTAACACCGCTATGCGCAATAGATTGCGCTGCGAACTGAACCTATGATTAAGCCGGATAGCCAAGCAGCAGCACCCTATGATTGAAACGCTGGAAATTTAGAGGTAGACATGCGTATTAAGGATTATTTCCGCCAAACATCCATTTTGCGCTTTATCACCCCTGCCTTATTGCTGATGGTGTTACCCGCCTTTGTGGCTTTTTTTATGAGCTGGAGCAGTGTGATGCGCTCCAGCGGTGAAGGAGCGGTGATTAACTTGGCGGGCTCTTTGCGCAAGCAAACTTACTTAATTGTTGCTATCCATCTATCTCCCCCTGCTCCTATTCCGGTTAGCCGGCCATTTTTGCAGCAAGTGATTGATGATTTTGAACAACGTCTGTACAACCCCATTCTGCTTAGCAATTTACCCAGCGCACCAGAAGACCCCGTGCACCTTGCTTACACTAAAATGGAAAACAGCTGGCGCACCGATATTAAAAAGGATCTATCCCAGCTCAGCACCACCTACGACGGCAAGCTACTGCCTAAAGCCATGCAATTTGTGACTTTAATTGACCATTACGTGGCCGCCATTGAAGATAAACACGAGGCTCGCTTGCTATGGCTAGGGCGCATTCAATGGATTTCTTTCGGGGGGATGATCTGTGTGTTATTGCTGACCCTGAAATGGCTAAGCCGCAGCGTAACCCGCCCCTTAATTGCCATGGCACAAGCCGCTACCAAGATTAGGCAAGGCGATTTAAATGTCCGCGCCCCTGAAAAAGGCGCTGGCGAAATCATCCAGCTTGGGCAGGCAATCAATCATATGGTGAGCGAGCTAGCCCAAGGCCTGGCTGAATTAGAATCACGCGTCACAGAAAAAACCAAAGCACTCTCGCAAAATCAGCGCAGCTTAGAATTTTTGTACCGAATCAAACAAATCCTCTCTGATCAAGAGCCGGATCAAGCCACGTTTGATCAAGTACTCCATGATTTGGGCAGCGTGATAGAGCTAGAACACGCCGCCATCTGCATTACCGAAACCGAGCAAGCACCGCTGGCTTTTCGCTTTGCCATCATGCCCATTAAAGACAGCAAACATTGCGATCAAAACAACTGCCAAAACTGCACAGACGGAGCCGATCAAGCACCACAAGCCAGCAATCGCCCGATTTTTCAACTTAGCGATGGCAGAAAAAACTACGGCATCATGCCC
This sequence comes from Iodobacter fluviatilis, assembly GCF_004194535.1. NCBI lineage: Bacteria > Pseudomonadati > Pseudomonadota > Betaproteobacteria > Neisseriales > Chitinibacteraceae > Iodobacter > Iodobacter fluviatilis. The sequence goes on from NZ_CP025781.1 coordinate 23,962, forward strand.
ATTCAACTTAAAGCAGAGCAGGTACTGGCAGATTGGCAATTACAGCTTTTAGAAGCTGTGGCACGGCAAATTGGCACGGCACTGGCCAATGCCAAACGTAAGCAAGAATCACATCGTTTAGCACTACACGAAGAGCGCTCCGTAATTGCGCGGGAATTACACGATTCTCTTGCGCAATCTTTATCTTATTTAAAAATTCAAGTGGTGCGTTTACAAACACAGTTCCCCGAGGCAGAACGCAGCCCTACCGCCCAAGCCGCACTCAGCGAGTTACGTGAAGGGCTAAGTGGTGCATATCGCCAACTGCGTGAATTACTCAATACTTTTCGCTTACAAATGCACGAACGCGGTCTTGCGGCTGCGCTAGAACAAACCGTGCAAGAATTTACTCAGCGCCTAGGCTACGCCGTTATCTTAACAAACCGCCTCTTGGGGGTAGAGCTCAGCGCGCATGAAGAAATTCACATCCTACAAATTATCCGCGAAGCCCTCGCCAATATTGAGCACCACGCGGCAGCCCAAAACGCTTGGATTGGTTTAACTTGGGCAGAGCAGCGTATTTTGGTCACCATTGAAGACAACGGCTGCGGCATTAGCCAGCACCCCGATAAAAAGCAACATTACGGGCTAAGCATTATGCGCGACCGTGCGCGCAGCTTAAACGGCCAATTTAGCGTACAACGCCGCGAGCCGAATGGCACTTTGGTGTCGTTGCGCTTTACTCCAATCACCCCCTTTGCACCGCAAGGAACCCCCTCATGAGCGATGGATACACCGTTGTTGTTATTGACGATCACCCCTTATTTAGAAAAGGCGTACTGCAGCTTTTAGCGCTTGATGAGCGTTTTATTTTGGTGGGCGAAGCGGCCAGCGGCGCAGAAGGGCTAGCGATTGTGCAAGCGCAAAACCCAGATCTAGTCATTCTTGATTTAAATATGAAAGAGATGGATGGCATTAGCACGCTACGTGCCATTAAAGAGCTAGACCTTGACTCACGCGTGGTGATGCTCACCGTATCCGATCAATCCTCAGATTTAGTCGCTGCGGTGCGGGCGGGAGCCGATGGCTATTTACTTAAAGATATGGAGCCAGAAGAGATAATCAGCAGCCTAGCCGAGGCACTCGACGGCCAAATGGCCATTCCCGAGCGCCTTGGCCGGGTACTGGCGCTAGCCTTGCGGGATGACGACGCCAGCCAGCGTAACGCCATGATGGATTCCTTAACCGAGCGCGAGCGCGAAATCTTAGCCTGCCTAGCCAATGGCCTATCCAACAAATTAGTCGGCAGAGAACTAGGCATTGCGGAGGGCACGGTAAAAGTGCACGTCAAAAGCTTACTGCGTAAACTCAGCTTCCGCTCTCGGCTAGAAGCCGCCATTTGGGCCGTAGAGCAAGGGATTAAATTGCGTTAGCGCCATAGGGGTGGATTACCGCGCCCCTAGCAGCCAGTCGGACTTAGCATCAGTCAGCTAGAATCAGCGCTCTTCTTTGCCTGAGATCCAAATAGAAATCACCAACCAAATGGTATTGAGCACCGCTAATACAAAACCTAAAAACCCAAGCAAAGGCAACCCAAATAGCATAGGCCCGGCTTTTACCGTCATGACAATCGATGAGCCAATAATTAAAGAGCCGGTCACAATCCCCATTGTTAAACGATTAGCACTGCGGGTAATTTGCAAACCAAAGTGATCTAGCCGCTTTAAATCTAAATCAATGCGTATATTGCCACGGCGAGCTTGTTTAATTAGCTTGCCAATATCTCTGGGTAATCCGCCTAATAATTGCACCGTTTCATACAAGCCTTCCTTGCCTTTTTTAAGCATGGCCTTAGGATGAAACCGCGCCAGAATCACTTCTTTTACAAACGGCGTGAGGTGCCCCACCATTTGAAACTCTGGATCAAGCTGCCGCCCTAATCCCTCTAAGGTAATCAGCGCTTTAAATAGTAGCGTTAAATCTGATGGCAAGGTAATTTGATGCTCGCGCATCATTTGCACCACATCATTAAGCAAATTACCAAAACGAATATCTTTTAAAGCAAGGTTTTCATAATCAAACATAAACCCCGCAATATCAGACGTGAGTTTTTCTTCATCCACCACCGTGTCACCAGTCCACTCTAATAGCACATTCAGAATGCCATGTTCATCACGCTGTGCAAGGGCGGCTAATAAATCAACGATTTGATCGCGCCGTGGATGCGGCAAACGCCCCACCATGCCAAAATCTAAAAATGCAATTTGATTACCAGGCAAATACTTTACATTGCCCGGATGAGGATCAGCATGAAAATAGCCATCAATCAGCACCATTTTTAATACGGCATCCGCGCCTCTAGACGCTAAAATACAGCGATCCAAACCCGCAGCATCCACCCCCAATAAATCATTGCCTGCCACTCCCCCAACATAGCTTTGTACATTGAGGCTTTCTGAAGTCCATTCCCAATAGGTTTTAGGGATAATAATATCTTCATGGCCTATAAAATTTTGCACAAAGCGCTCTGAGTTTCTAGCCTCTGCAGATAAATTCAATTCACGGCGTAAAGATTTAGCGAATTCTTCGGCAATTTTAACCGGCTGATAGCGACGGGATTCGGCGAATTCAAATTCCATCAAAGAGCCGATATGCCGCAAGATGCGTAAATCGGCCTCAATTTTAGGAATCACCCCTGGGCGGCGAATTTTTAACACCACCTCAGTACCATCTAATAATTTAGCACGGTGCACTTGAGCGATAGAGGCGGCCCCAACCGGCTCTGGGTCTAGATCAAGAAAAATATTGGCAGGATCTGTGCCAAGTAAAGCGGTTAACTCCGGCAGAATTAAATCAAAAGGCACCGGAGGCACATTGCTTTGTAATTTTTCAAACTCGGTAATCCATTCCGGCGGAAACATATCCACCCGCGTTGCCAATACTTGCCCCAGCTTTACAAAAGCAGGGCCTAACTCTTCTAAGGCACGGCGCACCCGCACTGGGGAATCAACGAGCTCGGCTTCGTAATTACCAGGTAAATGTAAGAGATCGCTGGCGCGCTCAATGCCACGGGCCAAGCCCAATCTTTGCACCAAATTACCCAAGCCATGACGAACAAGTACAGCCACAATTTCACGAACCCGTGGCAAATCACGCATCACGGTAAAGGTTTCCTTCAGCATTCTTAGACCCAACAGTAAGAGTAATGCTATTTCAACATAAATCAGCCATGCCGTGCATTTAACTCCATCATCAAAGAAAAATCTTTTAAATCATCGGCCAATTGAATCAACAAAGTCGTTCATTACTTTCAGTCTGTCAGATTGCCAATCGGCAGCGCCGCATTCCAATTTTCCTAGCGGGGTGAACATGCTAATATCGGTAGCTGTTTTTTAGCGCCCCCAATAACCATAAGCAGGCGTAGCCACAGGCGCCCTTAAACTAACGTTGTAAAACGTGATGCACCTTAAGCGCAGCCAACACTCGCCTGCTTCATTTAGAGCCATTGCCCCCCACATGAAATGGATTAGATTAATCAGCGCATTATTCGTGGGCGTTAGTGCATTTGCGGCTCACGCCGATGACACCAGCCTTAATGAGGTCGATCCAGCCGTTGAGCAAATTGCTCCAGCCACGACCATTACCAACACCACACGGCCTAGCAAAGCCAAAGCCAACAACCGCTCTGAAAAACCCGATTACGCCCCCGCTCAAGATATGCTGCTACAAGCCATGAGCCTGATTGGTGTGAAATATAAATGGGGAGGTGCCACCCCAGAGGCGGGCTTGGATTGCAGCGGCTTTGTGCGCTATGTTTTTCAAAACTCCATGAATATCGCCCTACCGCACAATGCCCTAGGCATGGCGCAATCAGGTGCAAGTATTGATAAAGAAGAACTTAAACCAGGCGATTTAGTTTTCTTTAATACGCTAGGGCGCACATTTTCGCACGTTGGCATTTATATGGGCGACAACCGCTTTATTCATTCGCCACGTTCGGGTAAAAGCGTTGAAATCACGAATTTAAACCAAAGCTACTGGACTTCACGCTTTACTGGCGCTCGGCGCTACGATGGCGCGGGGGGAACACCCGTCAATATGGCAACGCTCTTGGCCCAAGTACCCAAGCAATCAAGCAGCGCCCGCGCTAAACCGGTATGCAAAACGGTAAAACGTAAGGGCAAAAAACACTTGGTGTGTGAAACGCCAAAGCTTGAACGCGAAAGCAGCATTGCCCGCTCCAAAACCAGCAAGGGCGGCAAATCGCGCGTTAGTAACAAGGCTGCGAACAAGACAAGTAGTAAGGCTTCCGCAAAAAGCAGCAAGTCGAGTAAAACAAGCAGCAAGGCCACTAAGTATAAAAGCACCAGCAAAACCGTGACGAAGCACACGACAAGCAAGAAAAACAAGTAATTTGCACTAGGGTCTGTTGACGTTTCCCAGCTCAGCGCAATTGCGAATGAAACATCAACAAACCCTAAGCATCCACACCGCGCTCCCTGCTGCGGTGTGGTTTTTACGTCTACCTATCGCCCCGCCTAAGCCAATCGCAATATCACTGGCAGCATCTGCGTACTCTTGGTACTCGCGCTGTTTTTTGGTGGGATTATCCACGCGTGGTGGCAACCACTCACAATAGAAGCCTATCTAGTTGGCTGGCTGATTCTGCCCCAAATGCCGATTGATCAAGCCATCGACGCCATCTGTGCCGATTTTGGCACACGCCTACTTGCCGAGCCACGCGCCCGCCTTGGCCATATTCAAGCACTGATTCATGAACTGGCACCGCGCTTTTTCTGCCACCGCCCGTATTGAGCTAGCCGCTACTCACCGAGCAATTGCTACTGCCACATAAGGAGCTAACAGTAATAGCCGCCGACCTATACAGCCAAGACGCCGATAAACGCATCAGCCACGGCGAATACTTGCAACAAAAATTTCAGCCCTACCAGTTTATTGATCATTAAGGCAACATTTCATTTTAATTTCATTAAAGTTACAATTTTATGAATTTTTCTCTTTAAGTCCCATGGCTTCTTATGATGAAATAAAGGTGCAATCACCACACACCGCTTTTTTCAGGACAACACCATGAGCAAGAAGTCAAAATCATCCACACCGAATGATCCAAGCCGCCGCCGCTTGCTAGGTGGGCTGGCCGCAATAGGTGCAGGTTTGGCCCTGCCTGCCAGTCATGCAGCCAAACCCATAGCCAGCAAGCCACTCGCCGCACTCAACAAACCTTTAAAAAATAAAATTAAAAATGTGGTGGTGATTTATTTAGAAAACCGCAGTTTTAATAATCTATTTGGCAATTTTCCAGGCGTGGCACAGCCGCTTGCCAGTGCGAATCCTGAGCCTCAACTCGATCGCGATGGCAGCGTTTTAAGCAGCCTGCCCAAGATTTGGGGGGGCATGGTGCAACGCGGTCAAACCGTGGCGGGTAAGCGTTACTTTATTGAAGAGGCGCAAATCAGCGGATTGCCAAATGCGCCCTTTGCGCTCAAAGACACCGAGGGCACGCCGCTGCCTGAAGCAGTGATTACCCGCGATCTAGCCCATCTGTTTTACCATAATCAGCAACAAATCAATGGCGGCAAAAATAATCAGTTTGTGGCTTGGGGAGACTCTGGCGCACTAGTGATGGGGCACTACAGCGAAACGGAAAAAAACCTCAATCTATGGCAAATCGCCCGTAAATACACGCTATGCGATAACTTCTTTATGGCGGCATTTGGTGGCTCCTACTTAAACCACCAATTTTTAATTTCTGGCCGAACCCCAGAATACTTTGATGCCGCCAATGGCCCTGCCAAAGGAAAAATCGCCGTTTTAAGCGATGGCCCGCAGGGCTCTCAACTGGCAACCAGCGCTAAATCACCTGCCTCGGCACTCGATGGCCCCGCTAAATATATCAATAACGGCGCCATTACTCCCGATGGTTACGCCGTAAACACCATGGCCCCGCCCTATCAACCCAGCTTTATACCTCCCGCTCCAGGGGGCGACCCCCAACTGGCCGATCCCGCCGACCCAAGCACCCTGCCACCACAAAGCTATCGCACCATCGGCGATTTACTCTCTGACAAAAAAGTGAGCTGGGCTTGGTATGGCGGCGCATGGCAGGCCACGCTAGATGGCAAGGGCGGCGCAGACGCACCTAATTTTCAGTACCATCACCAGCCCTTTAATTACTTTAAACAATTTGCCCCCGGCACCGCAGCAAGAGCCGAGCATTTGCGTGATGCTGGCCTTGGCGAAAGCCCATATTCCAATCACTTTATCGCCGCTGCCGTGACTGGCACCCTGCCGCAAGTGGCCTTTTATAAGCCACAGGGCAATCTAAATATGCACGCCGGTTATTCTGATGTGGAATCGGGCGACCAGCATGTGGCCAATGTACTGCAACACTTGATGAGCGGCCCGCAGTGGAAAGACATGGTGGTGATGATTACCTTTGATGAAAACGGCGGCTGGTGGGATCACGTCGCCCCACCTAAGGGCGATCGCTGGGGCCCAGGCTCGCGCATCCCCGCCATTGTGGTATCCCCCTTCGCCAAAAAAGGCCATGTGGATCACACCCTCTATGACACCACCTCCATCATTCGTTTTATCAGCCAACTGCATGATTTACCCGAGCTAGAAGGCATACAGCTGCGCAATCAAGCCTTTAAAGCCCGCGGCGCAACCCCGCCGGGCGATTTAATGGCAACACTAGATCTCTAAGCACCAGTATTGCACGGGTAAGCCATAGTGTAGGGGCGCGCAAACAGCGCCCCTACATACTCACTGAAAAGCCTTTTAGTGATGGTTTTTCCCTAAAGCAAAGCGCATTCAAAGAGCATCGCTGCATCACATCTGCCCATAAAATTTCGATACGTTATTTTACTTACGCACAATAACTTACAGCTTGATAAACCCCATAGAAAACAAGTCATCTCGTTGTAAATAATCCCCTATTAATGTAGTCTGCACGCTCCCAACCGACCGTAGATTACCTCATGACACCCAGCGATCTGCTTGCCTCCTTCGCCGCTGCCTTTAATCAAGATCAGCGCCTTATCTCTCTTCAATTAGGCGATGGTGCAGCTTGGGGCCAGCAGTTATTGCCCCAGCGAGTGACAGGCAGCGAGGGGATAAATCGCGCTTTTCACTACGAGGTAAATTGCTTATCCTCCAATGGCGATTTAGAACTTAAATCGCTATTAGGCTTGCCGGTGGTATTGGCGATAGAAAACGTCAATGGTGATGCGATAGAGCGTTGTGGGGTGGTGAGTCAGGCGCAGCTATTAGGCTCTGACGGAGGCTTCGCTCAATATTCCCTCACCGTAGAGCCGCCTTTTTCCTTGCTCAGACACCGCCGTACTTCCCGCGTATTTCAAAATTTATCCGTGGCAGATATCGTCAAGCAAATTTTGGCCGAACACCAAGCTAAAAACCCTGTGTTTGCCGCCGTGCAAACGCTGGATTTCAAGCTATCCGGCACGTACGCGCCCCGATCTTACTGTACGCAGTATAGAGAATCAGATAGCGATTTTATTACACGGCTATTGGCGGAGGAAGGGCTTGGCTGGAGTTGGCTTCATCTGGCCGGAGATAACCCCCAAGTTCAGCTGCTGATCTTTGACGATGCGTTTGCGATTCCAGAGGCGCAAGAATCACTGGTGCGCTTTCATCGAGCTGACGTAACGGAGGAGAATGACTCTCTTACCGAATGGACAACTCAGCGCCAAGTCGGTAGCAGCTCGGTCTCTTTGGCTAGCTTTGATTACAAAACCACCACAACGAACCAAAGTTTTGATGAAAGTTATATCGACCAAGGCGAGGGTGGTCAACAGCTACAAGTCAGCTTTGAGGATTATGATCCTCAGTCTTTGTATTACGCAAGCGATAACGATGAACTAAGCCACTACGCAAGGCTGCGTCAGCAAGCGTTGGATGCAAAAAAGAAATCATTTACCGGCACTGGTACTTTACGTAACTTACAAGCGGGGCAGTGGTTCCGCCTAGAAGACCACCCCGCGCATGAGGGGACGTCAGCGGAACAACGGGAATTCGCCATTACCGAGCTTAAATTCACCGCCAATAATAATTTGCCAGCAGATTTAACTCAGCAACTTGGCCTAGTCGCGCCCAGCCTACTGGTCGCAGCGGCTTCAGCTGCGAATCCTCCTTACCAAGTTAACTTCACCGCCCAAAGACGCGGCCAGCCGATTACGCCTAACTTTGCTCATACCGAACACAGCAAACCCAAAAGCCTAGGCGTACAAACCGCCACCGTAGTTGGCCCACAAAGCAGCGGTGCCGACTCTAGCCAACAAGCAGAGGTGCATACGGATGAGCACGGCCGCATAAAAATAAATTTTCACTGGCAGAGGGTTAAGGAGCACCCAGAGTTTGGCGCAAATATGGATGACAAGTCATCCTGCTGGGTGCGCGTCTCCATGCCAAGTGCCGGTGCAGGCTTTGGGCATCAGTTTATTCCGCGCATCGGCCAGGAAGTTCTGGTGGATTTCCTCGAAAATGATATCGACCGCCCCATCGTCACCGGTGTAGTCCATAACGGAAGTCATCCTGTGGCCACGTTTAGCGGCGCAGGCGCACTACCCGCCAACAAAACGCTATCTGGCATCAAAACCAAAGAACATGAAGGCGGGCAATACGGCGAGCTGCTGTTTGATGACACCAAAGGCGAAGTGCGCACCAAGCTATCGAGCGAGCACGGTAAAACCCAGCTTAATCTGGGCTATCTGATTCACCCACGCACCGACGGAAAAGGCGAAGCACGCGGCGAAGGCTTTGAGCTACGCACGGATAAACAAGGTGCCATTCGCGCCAGCGGCTTACTAATTAGCACTGAAGCCAAAGGCGGCGCTAGTGGCAAGCAGCTAGACCGCAGCCCCGGCCAAAGCCAGCTGGAATCGGCCCTAGACACCGCCAAAAACCTCGGTGAATACGCAGCTAAACAACTTGCCGACAGCATGGAAACCGGCGACGACGATCAAACTGTAAAACCCGACAACAGCCCCGGCAGCAAAGCCACCACCGGCCATCTGCACCACCATGTGCACGCCAGCAAAAGTTTTGAAGCAGGTAGCAACACCGATCAAGACGGCAAAAGCAAATCCAAAGAGCAAGCAGGCCAACAAAAAATCATCCTGCTGCACGGCGAGGACGGTATAGCGATTACCACCCCACAAAGCCAGACCCTCAGCGCGGGCACAAATCTAGACCAAGTTGCCCAACGTGACACTAACCAAAGCACCGGCCGCCGCTGGATTCACAACGTAAGCCAGCACATCAGCCTGTTTGTGGGGGGTATCAAAGACCAAATCACCCTAAAGCTGATCGCCGCCAAAGGCCAGCTGCAAATGCAGGCGCAAAGCGACGATATTGAAATCACTGCCGACAAAAACACCAAATTCACCGCCATCAAAGGCAAGGGCCTATTCAACGCCAAGCAAGAAATCCTGATGACCGCTGGCGGCGCTTATATCCGCATCAAAGACGGCAAGATCGAGCTGCATGCACCGGGGAAGATCAGTATTAAAGGCGGGAGCCATGATTGGAGTGGGCCTGCGAGTTTGAATGTGGCTCCGCCAGTGATGCCGGATGGGACACTGCATCAAGAGTATTTAACTTTAGTTGATCATAAAACAGGGAAACCACTAGCAAATCAACGCTATTGGTTAAAAACAGATGGCAAGCCCCTCATTGAAGGAATTACAGATAAATCAGGTAAAACCCAAGCGGTCTATACCGCAATTAGCCAAAAAGTTGAGCTATTACTTGAAAAAAATGAGACAGAAGACCCGGATCATCAGCATCAATTTGATGAATTTGGTAAACCTGCAGCCTAAGAGCCTAAAACAATGAGCACTCCTCCTAATACCCGCACAGCTGGCCGTTCCACCACGCAGCCACAAGCGCCTGTTAAAACAATTCCTATTCTAAGCCCCGAAGATACTAGCTATCTTTGTCAGAAAATTTGTTTTTGCAGTAGTAATGCAAAAATAGGCAAAGCGGGCCAATTTTTATATCAGCGCTGCGTAACAAAATCCATTCAATTTGACTGCGAAGCAAGCGGCCATATTTGGCGCTACAAGGGTGAAGTGGGATATAACATGAAATTAAATCCTCCCAAGCCTTTATTGGGGAAGAATGGAATCCATCCTAGCTCTTTTCCGCTGGGAGCAGCTATTCGGGAAAAAGTATTTTCACTCAGTAAACAGGACCTTGAGTCGGGCCCGCAAAAAGGATTACTTAGAATTCCCGACGTTATTATTGTTAAAGACAAAAACAACTTTAGTCTTGAACAAAGCAATATTGAGATGGTGGTAGAAATTAAATTTCCGAGGGACACTTTAAAAACAGGTCAACAAATGGCTTATGAAAGAATTGCTGGGGATGCAAATAAATTCAAATTACTTGAAACTTCAGAATGCCAATGCAAACCTCGGGAAGAAAAAAAACGCCAACCAGTTGATGTGCCCGCGCCTTTAGTTGCCCCAATTCCTAAGCCTGGCCGTAGAACCGTTGGTGAACCAGCCACGGCTAATGCGCTAGGTGAAAATGAAGTGCCACTATCCGACTATCTACTCGCCGGTGGTTTGATTGTCGGGGGCATTGCTATTGCTTATTTCACCGCAGGAACCGGATCAGCCATTAGTGCCGCAGCATGGAGTAGCGCAGCGCGTTTATTTGTTGTTGGAGCGGCAGTAGGTGCATCTAACTTAGCCGCAGCACAAGGGAAAAAACCATGAATGAATTAGAGAAACTTCGCCATTACCGTGCCGATATTACTTATTTTGAGGAAAGTACCGACCTGTGCACTTTATGCCCTGCAATTGGAGCATCGTTTTACTTTGATGGCGGTGAAACTGCTGAAGGTAAACAGCGTTTGGCTGAATGTGTCGATTATTATCAGCAATTATTTGGAAAACACCTTAAAGCGGGCTTAATTACAGATCAAAATGAAAATGGAAAAGAGATTCAATTTAGCAAAAAAACACCATCACCAATGGAGCATTTTTCTAAATATTCAGAGGATGGTTGCATAGAGTGGGTCATTACAGGATCTCCGACCCTTGCAGTTGCTTCTCCTTATTGGGTTGAAACCGTGACGGCAAGAAAGTGGGAGATAAGTGTACGCCAAACAAAATCATTCTTTCAGTTCTCCCTGCCTTTAAGTTATGTAAAAGAAAAAAAAATATTTAATGACTTATTCAATTTTGTGGTTTCTAAATTAAATCCAACCTTAGCCTTTGCGAATGCTGTAACTTGCCTGCCATACGAAGATTACAAATGGCAATTTAATGAGTTCGATGCTTTACAACGATTCTACTGTTTAATGCCATTTCGAAGAAATTATTTTTCCATGGACAGACTCGGGGAGTGTATTAATGGTGTCAATTGGATTACATGTTTGAACAAATTTCACATTTCACAATTAGGCGGCCTGGATAACATTAAAAACACCCTTCACCATGATTTTATAAAAATAACAAATATTGGAGATAATTGTTTAATAAAGATAGGTGAATACCCAAATATCGCCCCCGTAACGGAAGGCATCCCTCCTCTATATAAAATGGTGAGCGATTTTTTACGCCCTATCCGTGTAGAGTCTTTAGGCTCCTTACATAATGGCTCTTTAAATGGCTCGATTAATTTTGACCCAAGAACAACTGATTTATGGCTGCGTCGCTTTGATGAGTCAGGTATTTGGCCCCCCTACCCAGATAATATTCAGTTTTATGGGCTAGGTGAAGCTGACGAAGTAGATGCTGAAGAAGTTGAAGAAATGAATGACTTACTAAAACAGCGAACAACAGCTAATAGCCTTTGCCCACAAACAGGCTACTGGTACACCCCTGCCAAGCAAAATAGTCATGCTTTGTTTAAACAGGGTGAATTAATGCCAGACTTCCCTGCGTCTACATATGGCGCAACAATTTGGTATTGGGATGCTAATCAAGAATAGCTTAGTAAGCAGGAATTAATCATTCAGAATATAGAATAACTGAGGTCTGAGTAAAGTTAAACCCACTGTCTTTTGCTCTGAGAGCATTAAGCATAGTAGGATTTAAATTTGTTCTGCCCCCAGTTATTCGAGCAAATATATGTGCATAGCAAACTACTTATTGCAGATGACCGAGTTGCCATATTAGGCAGCGCCAATATAAATGATCGTAGCATGATGGGGGATGGTGATTCTGAATTGGCGGTGATTATTCGTGACGATAGCCCAGTACACATTAAACTAGATGGTAAAAACCCTGTGCCTGTTAGCCTGTGCGTCCATCAGCTGCGCAGCAAGCTCTGGAAAAAAATATTTGGTCTGGCAGGAGGAGAAACACCAGCCAGTGATTTAGCCTCAGTGATAGAGCAGCCTATAAATCCAGCAACCTGGAAGCGTATTCAAGACATCGCACAAGCTAATTTAAAAGCCTATCAAACCGCCTTTCTCTTTACGCCTCAGTCTGATCTAAAGATCAACTCTATTTGGCCTACATGGGATAAAACTAGCATGCGTATGCATAGCCGCAGAATAACTGGGGTCAGAGTAAAGTTAAATCCGCTTTCTTTGCCTCTAAGAGCATTAAGCATAGTAGGATTTAAATTTGGTAGAGTAGAGAGCAGGTTTTCACCTGCCCTCCCTCATCAAACCGTGCATGCGATTTTCCCGCACACGGCTTTCCGATGTTCTTCACATCAAGCATGCGCTGATTTCCAACCTGCTGCTGTCGGTAATGAATACAAACCGTATCGCTCATTTAGCACCCGCCTTGGATAACGGAGCATGCTCGTTTTCCAATCGCTGACTTTGTGCCGTTTGCGAAGATGTATCCTTAGCCGTTCTTCTGAATGACGCTTCACTTTATAAAATTGCTTGGATGAATTCCGGTAATGGAAGTAACTCGACCAACCGCGTAATGCTTGATTTAAATCTCGCACCACCTCTTCAATTGGTCGCCATGTTTGGGTTCTTCCAGTAATTTCATTTAGTCGCGTCTTGATTTTCTCTACCGATTTAGCTGAGGCCTCAATATAGGGATAGCGAGTGCCTTTAGCGGATAGGTTCGTGCGCAAATCAAATCCCAGAAATAGAAATGACGCGGCTTTAGCATCAACAATTTTTGTCTTGCTTTCGTTAAGCGTCAATTCCAGCCGATCCAATATCCACTTCATATGCGCCAGCGGGCTTTGGGTCTCGCCACGGCAGAGCACTACAAAGTCATCGGCATACCGCACCAAGCTCGCTTGTAGTTTCTTCCCTATATTGTGGCGATGCCAGATTCTATCCAGTAGATGTAAGTAAAGGTTCGATAGCAACGGAGAAATCACCCCACCTTGCGGCGTGCCCTTGCGCTGCCCTTTTCCTCCACTGACCGTTGCCGCTTTTCCATTCTCACTTTTTCCAATAACCGGCGCTTTAAGCCATTGTTGAATCAAGGCCAGTACAGCCCCATCCACAATGCGCTCAGCTACCGTGGCCATCAGTTTAGCGTGAGGAATGCTGTCGAAATACTTCGACAAATCAGCATCGATGACCTGCGTTTTACCTTGCCACAAAGCTTCTGCAATGGCGTCTATTGCTTGATGTGCTGATTTCCTTGGGCGAAACCCATAGGAGTGCTCGCAAAAATCCGCCTCAAAGATAGGCTCCATCACCAGCTTGGTCGCCATCTGAACCACGCGATCTCGTATCGTCGGAATCCCGAGTGGACGCAAACTGCCATCCGCTTTGGGAATCATGACGCGCTTGATTGCCCCAGTCCGGTAGCTTTTATCTTGCAGTTCCTGACTAATTACCGACAAGTAGCAATCTACCCCTTCGCCGCTTTCTATGGCAGCAAAGTCAATCCCATCAACCCCAGGACTGCCCTTGTTTGCCTTGACCAGTCGCCACGCTAACTTGAGGATGTCAGCACAGTAAATCTTGTCGTAGAGTGCGTAGAAACGATAGTTTGGTTCCTGCTTGGCTTTGATGTACAGCTTCCTCTGTAGCGTCCTGATCTCATTCGGAGTGATTAGCAACATGGCAATCTCCTGATCCTCAGCTCTTCAGTTGCATGAACAAAGCAGGGTCCCTTCCCTCGACTGGGGTTATGTTGTCCCTCAATCTCAAACGGTACTATGAACCCCTCCGACTTCCATCACGATACGCGCTGATTTCGTTTCCTTATACATTGCGCTTGGCAGTCTCCCTGCCACCGTGATGGATCTCCAGCACTGGGTAATTTAACTTCCAAAACATACCGCCCCTGCTACCCCGACAGCTCGCGGATGTGGCTTCCATTGCCAACACATCAGCACAACGGCCTTCCCTATACAGAAACGAGGTCGGCAACTGCAATGTTAACGAGGCTACTTCTAGGTTCACTTTCGTTACGGTCTGCCTCTTTGTCGTAAAGAACTCACGACCCTTGATTACTCAAACGCCGCTCTTTCGTACTACCGAGGCGTATGGACAATTCCTCGGGCGGGACTTTAACCCGCTAGCTAAATTACTGTTACTGCGAACTTCTGTCCCCAGTTATTCGAGCAAATTTATGTACATAGTAAACTACTTATTGCTGATGACCGCGTGGCCATATTAGGCAGCACCAATATTAATGATCGCAGCATGATGGGGGATGGTGATTCTGAATTGGCGGTTATTATTCGTGATGATAGCCCAGTACACATTAAACTAGATGGTAAAAACCCTGTGCCTGTTAGGCTGTGCATCCATCAGCTGCGCAGCAAGCTATGGAAAAAAATATTTGGCCAGCGGGGAGAAACACCAGCCAGTGATGTAGCCTCAGTGATAGAGCAGCCTATAAATCCAGATACATATGAAAAAATTCAAAAAGTCGCACAAGCTAATTTAAAAGCCTATCAAACCGCCTTTCTCTTTACGCCTCAGTCTGATCTAAAAAGTCTTTTATCCAAAGGATTAGCCAGCGTTCATTTTTTTGAAAAACCACTAACACTTGGCTACATTTTTAGCTGGCAGAGAACCAAATTTCAAAGCCCACTTATCTTATGTGGGCTTTTTTACGCCCAACCAAACCACATCCTTTTTTGCGCCTAAAAATACCCGCTATACTGCAGAAAATTTGTACTTCATTGTACAAAGCCAAAATGTAAGCAGTTAGTGCTTTGAGCTTACTACTCTTAAGCAAAGGATCAGTAATAATGAAAACAACATCACTTAAAGCATCCCTTGTTTTATTATTGGTCTGTTATTCACACGCCTACTCTGCTACATATTTAAAACCATCCGCCCTTGCTCAACAAAAATACGAGCAATTATTAAACAATAAACAATTTGACGAAATTGATCAAGCCGCCGCTAAGGCTAAGAAAAACAATGAAATGACGACAGAAGGGTTGCCTTTATTGGCCGCAATTTATGCAGGAACAGCTGGGTGCATAACCGATAAATGTTCAAACAATCCATCCAAAAATTATTGGCAGAAAAAAAAGAAAGTATTACTTGAATGGCAATTAAAAAAACCGGAATCTGGCACTGCAAAAATCGCCAATGCCCTCTACTACCTTGAATATGGCTGGAGTATACGGGGCACAGGTTTTTCAAACTCCGTTAGCAAGGAAAGATGGGCTTTGTTTAGTGAAAATACCAACAAAGCAAAATCAGAATTAATAAAAATTAGTCCCAAATATAGCAATGATCCTGGCTGGTACGCCACCATGCTATTAATCGCTTTGGCTCAAGGCCGGGAGGCGGTGGAATTTAATAAACTCTATGATGAAGCAACTAAAAAATTCCCTCTTTATATCCCCCTTTATTTCACCGCAGCCTCTTACCATTCAGAGTTTTGGCATGGCTCAAAAAAAGAGTTCCGCGAATTTGTTGAGCAAGCCGTAAAACAAACTCAAGCTACGTTGGGGCCTAGTCTTTATGCCCGCTTAAATTGGTTGTTTTACTCCCCCAAGATGTTTAGCAATGGGCAAATTGAATGGCCACTGATGCGGAAAGGACTTGAGCGTATTGTGCATGATTACCCCGATATGTGGAATTTCAATAACTTTGGCAAGTTTGCATGCATTGCTAAAGATGCCAAAATACTGCCCGTTATTATGAATAAAATTGATAAATCTTCAATTATTTCTGCATGGGGATCACAAGAATACTATGACTATTGCTTGGCCTTTGCCAAGGATGTTGATCCCGATTTTGTTGATCAAATAAAATTTTGATCAAGCCGGGTATTTTAATTGGCAATAAAAGGTTTAAAAAATGGATGCATAGCGGCCTCTAACATTTCTTTATCTCCTGCAGAATCGCCGTAAGCATAGAGTTCTATACCTGCAAGCGGGCCGACTAGCAATTCAAGCTGTACTGTTTTTCCTATGCCACGGCAATTAGCGCCTAATAAGCGGCCACTTAATACATTGTTTTTGGCAGATAAGCGGGTGCAGAGTAATTCATCAAAGCCAAGCCGCTTGGCCATTGGCTCCAAATAAAGATCAAGCGATGCGCTTACCATAATCAAACGGTGCCCCTGTTGCTTATGCCAGTGTATTTTCTCAATTGCGGCGGGGCGAAACCAGCGTTCTATTTCTTTTGCATGCTCTTTGCCTATTGCTTGCAATTTATCGAGCGATTGACCAACAAATAATTTAGCCACTATTTTTTCTTTAAAGCTATCCCGATTAGAGATGCCAACGCCAACTTTAATCGCCTCTCCCACTAAAGAAAATAAAGCTAAATAGACAGCGCGTTTGCCAAAAGCTTTTTTTAAATAGGGGATAAAAGTGTCTTTTGTGGTAATCGTGCCATCAAAATCAAATGCGGCCACAACTGGTTTTACAGAATAGACTTGCGTCAAGTTATCACTCCTATATCAAATAGATTGATCAATATAAATAATCTCATTGATCATAATTGTGCGTTACATCCTGCGGATTTAAAGGTTGTAAGCCTTGTTGCGATACCTCAATAGCGGGCATGAGTAATAGTAATTCATTACATAAACGAAGCGTTGTTTGGCTTAATTCTGCACTCAACCAATAACAAGCGCTCGCACTTTGATCAGCCACCGGCAGGTTATTGAGCAACATTTCAGGATGCAAAAAACGAATCCCATGCGCCGCTCTAAATAGCGTTTTTACCACCGCTTTGCGAAATACACCTTTGTCAGACAGTGGCTCGGCATTTTTGCTAGCCACATCACTCATTCGGTCAAACACGCTATAAAGCGTACGCTGCCCACGCTGAATCGATTCAAAGCGCGTTGTACTTTGCTCGCATTCGCTAGCCGCGGAAGAAATTAAGCCGCGCATGGCAATTAAGCGAGTATTAAATCGCCCTAGTGCAGCTTCCATATCTAGCGGCGCACGCCGAGCAATACGGCTATACATTAGCGCTGATTCACGCAAATTATCTGCCAGCAAAAATCGCCAATGATCTAAGGCGCGCTGCGGGAATAAAGACGCGGCCACAATGGCAATCAAAGAGCCTAAAGCAACATTGGCCGTACGCCAGAGTGATTCAGAAACCGTACCATCCCCAACCCCGGCCACAATGACCAAGGTAATCCCAACCGTCAGTGCGGTATAACCCGCCTTACCAATAGCGTGATAGGCACTGAACAACACCACCAAGCCCATCCAAAGATAACAAAGCAAGGGCGATGCACCATAGAACGCAATTGCAAGCAGCCCCGCAAGCGCGCCAACGGTCGTACCCACCGTGCGCTGCCGCGTTTTCTGCGCCACTGCACCTAAGTGCGGCACATTGCCGAGCATCACCACAATGGTCACCAACATCCAGCTTCCGTGTTGGATCGGCAAGCCAAGATTAATGATCAGGCCAAAAGCAAAGGCCAAAGTCACCCGCAGCGCATGGATTAAACGATGGTGCTGATAGAGGAACAAGGGATTGTTAGCGGCACGCCAAGGTGTAGATAAAGCTCGAATTAATTTCATCAGCAGGCTATTGAGCAAAGCAACAGTTTAAAGGGACGCACAGCGCCAGTGAAGGCACAATCAACAACATCAAGCCCTTTATGCAATATTTGCATATCACCTAAGATGCAAATAAAAACCCGATGATGTCTCTTGCTCAGCCGAGCTTTGGCACGCGCATGATCCGGCTTGAGTAAGATTACGTGCGGAATAAGGGCGCTCCATGTCAAAACCAATTGAATCGTCTGAAGTTAGCAATGCCGCGCAGGTCACTAAATCAAGGGTTCCGGAGCAAGAGACATAATCAGGAATAAAAAAGCGCCCCCACATCCAGCACTCACAGCCTTAAATATAACGATGACCAAAATAAGGCGAGAGCAAATATGCCACTCGCCCCATATCATCAATTTACTCGCCAGCCACCGTCATTTTGCTAACTAATATCGAGCCCACTTTGCGGCTAGACCACCGCTGGCTATCATCGCCAATCCCTACAATATCTTTAAAGATGTCGCGCAAATTACCAGCAATGGTAATTTCCTCAACGGCGTATTGAATGACGCCGTTTTCTACCCAAAAACCTGCCGCGCCGCGCGAATAATCACCCGTCACCATATTAGTGCCGTGCCCTAGCAATTCGGTAACAAACAAGCCCGTGCCCAATTCGGCCAAGAGCTGCGCAAAGGTATGCGTAGACGCTACCAGCAGATTATGCGATCCGCCCGCATTGCCAGTCGTACTCATTCCTAGTTTTCTGGCGGAATAGCTGGATAAAAAATATCCATTTAACACACCTTGGCTCACCACATCCCGCGCCACGGTGGCTACGCCTTCCGCATCAAAAGCCCCACTACTCATGCCTTTTTTCAAGAAAGGATCTTCTGCAATGCTGACACAAGGCGCAAACACGCTTGTACCCAAGCTATCGGGTAAAAAACTAGATTTGCGATAAAGGCTGCTACCACTAACGGCCTGTACAAAAGCACCAATCAATCCAGAGGCCACTGGCGCTTCAAATAGCACAGGATATTCACCCGTTTTAACGCGGCGCGCACCTAAGCGGCGTAGGGATCGCTCACCTGCACGCTGGCCCACCGCCACCGCTGAATCCAAATCTAAATAAGAACGCGCCGAGCTATACCAGTAATCCCGCTGCATGCCGGATTCATCTTCAGCAATCACCGCCGCCGATAAGCTATAGCGAGAGCTGCATTCAGCCCCCATAAAGCCCAAAGAGTTGGCATACACAAAGCGGCTAGCGCCCGTTGATACCGATGCGCCTTCCGAATTACTAATCCTTGCATCCACATCACGTGCAGCGTCTTCGCATTCGGTCGCCAACGCAATCGCCCCTTCAACCGATAGATCCCAAGGGTGGTAAAGATCAAAATCAGGGAAAGATGTGGCCAAGCGATCTGCATCGGGCAGGCCAGCAAACGAATCTGCTGCGGTAAAGCGTGCAATTGCCAAGGCCGCTTTCACAGTATCTTTAATCGCTGCGGCAGAAAAATCACTGCTGCTGGCGTGCCCTTTTTGCTGACCTAGATAAACGGTGACGCCAACGCCTTTATCACGGTTGTATTCGATGGTTTCTACTTCGCCAAGGCGCACGGATATATTTTGGCCATAGCCTTCGGACACATCTACATCGCAGGCTGTTGCACCTTGGCTTGCGGCTTGTTCCAGCACTTGGGTGGCTAAATCGCAAAGTTCTTGCTGATTAAAACTAAATTCGGACACTGGTAATTTCCCGTTTTAAGAGACCGAGGTCAAAGACTTAATATCCACAAAAAGCACGAAAATCACAAAAACACGGCACTCTCAAGATTTCTACATTTGCGTCTTATGTGTTTTTTTGTGGGTCAAAATACGATGTTCTTTACGATATCGCCCCTTTTAAAGGGGGCAAATATACATTTTTACCTTATTCGTGTGCGCTTGATCGCAAACTGATCGCAAAGCAAGGCGCAGTCTTTGGTATCATACCGGTTTTGCACGCAAGTAACCCTATCATGGCAAGACCAAAGCACGACCTCCCTGACGACGATATTGAGTACGTCAGCAAAACAGAAATGAAGACCGAGATGACTGCGTTGCAAAAACTCGGCGAAAAACTCATTCCGCTCGATAAAAAACAACTAGCCACACTAAAACTACCTGAACGCCTATTTGACGCCATCTTGGCGGCAA
This sequence comes from Iodobacter fluviatilis, assembly GCF_004194535.1. Classification (NCBI taxonomy): domain Bacteria; kingdom Pseudomonadati; phylum Pseudomonadota; class Betaproteobacteria; order Neisseriales; family Chitinibacteraceae; genus Iodobacter; species Iodobacter fluviatilis. The sequence goes on from NZ_CP025781.1 coordinate 44,050, forward strand.
AGAAAATCACGGCCAATGGCGCAACCGCTAGACAAAAGCAATTTATCGGCAAATTGATGCGCGATGTTGATCCAGAACCCATCAACGAGCTGCTCAATAAATTGGCGGGTCTTTCTGATCGCCATAGCGCGTGGTTGCATCGTTTGGAGCGTTTACGAGCCAGCATGCTGACCGATGCTAAGGTCGTTGAAAACTTCGTTACCGAGCACCCCGACGTTGATATTCAACAGCTTCGCCAGTTAGTACGTAATGCTTTAAAAGAGCGCGAGCTACAAAAACCTGCCAAAGCGTTCCGTGAGTTATTTAAGCTGATTAAGCAATATATTCCAGAGCCAGCACTGCCCGGCCTAGAAGCCAGCTCAGATGATGATGCAATAGAAGACGCAGAATAAATGAATTGGCACATCGAATGCACCGCAATGCTGTTCGATATGGACGGTACCCTCGTTGATTCCACGCCTTGTATTGAAGGGCTATGGCGACAATGGGCCGTTCGCCAACATTTAAACCCTGATTTTGTCATGCAGCATGTGCACGGATGCCGTGGCATAGAAACCCACCTCGATACCGCAGCAGAAGTTGCGCTCTTGCTCACAGAAGACGCCCGCACTTTAGATAGCACGGTTGCGATCACCAGCGCGGCAGAATTCTTAGCTCAGCGCCATCCTAGGCAATGGGCCGTCGTCACCTCCGCACCGCGTACAATGCCCTTAGCTAAGCTCGCTTACGCTGGCCAGCCAACACTGGGGCATATCATTTCTGCCGATGAGGTCAGCCAGTGCAAAAAGCACAGACTGCTGTCATCCTCGTGATTGCGCTTACTTCTACGCACGCCAAAGCGCAAATCAGCCTTGCTGAGCAAGTTATTGATAACTACCACACGCTTACACTGCAAATCGGTGAGAAAATAGTGATATCCGCCGTTCAGTAAATCCCCCTCTAGGTTGCCCGTCATGAATACCGTAAAAATCGGCCTTGTCTCTACCTCAGATCGCGCATCCAGCGGCGTATATCAAGATTTAGGGATTCCTGCACTCACGGAGTGGCTCAGCACCGCCCTCAGCACCCCTTATACCCTTAGCAGCCGCTTATTGAGCGATGACCAAGCCAGCATCGAGATCACACTCAAAGAGCTTGTAGATATTGAGGGCTGCCATTTGGTCTTTACCACCGGTGGCACAGGCCCCGCGTTGCGCGATGTCACTCCTGACGCCACACTCGCCATCGCCGATCGCATCATGCCAGGCTTTGGTGAGCAGATGCGTCAGGTCAGCTTACATTACGTGCCAACCGCTATTCTTAGCCGCCAAGTTGGTGTGATTCGCAAGCAATGCTTGATTTTGAACTTACCTGGACAGCCCAAATCCATTAAAGAAACGCTGGAAGGCGTGAAAGACGCCACTGGCAAAGTCATCATCAACGGCGTTTTTGCCGCCGTGCCTTACTGTATTCAGCTATTGGAAGGCCCATATATTGAAACCCACCCCGAAGTGGTCGCCAGTTTTCGCCCAAAATCGGCGCTAAAGCCTGCTTAATGACCAACAAACACACTAGGGCGCTGCTTGCTGCACGCTTTGAAGCAGTCCGCACAACCCTCCCTCTACACTAAATAAGGAATAACAATGAGCACACTACCTTGCGTAGAAATTGAAACCACCAGTCTGCCCAGCGCCAGCGTTATTTGGCTGCACGGCCTTGGTGCTGACGGTAATGATTTTGCCGGGATTGTTCCGGATCTACAGCTGCCTGCAGATTTAGGCATTCGCTTTATTTTCCCACACGCGCCTAGCATGCCCATTAGCTGCAATAACGGCTATGTGATGCCCGCTTGGTACGATATTTTGCATTTTGATCAAATCAGCCGTCAGGCTGATGTAGCGGGGGTAAAGGCCTCGGTTGAAAAGATCCGTGCGCTTATTCGCCAAGAAAACCAACGCGGCATCGCCAGTGAGCGAATTATTCTGGCAGGATTTTCGCAAGGGGGAGCGATTGCTTACACCGCCGGCGTACTCCATTCAGAAAAACTTGCAGGGATTGTGGCGCTATCAACGTATTTGCCCGCGCCCGAGCTGATTCAAGCCGGTCTTGCCAACCAAACCACACCCATATTTGCCGCACATGGCAGCGCAGATCCTGTCGTAGGAGTAAACCTGGGTGAAGCCGCAAGGGATCAGCTGCAGGCGCTGGGCTTTAGTATCAGTTGGCAAACATGGCCGATGCAACATTCAGTATGCATGCCAGAAATCCACGCGATTGGCCAGTTTATAACGCAGTGCCTGCGCTAAAACCGAATGGATTTAATGCCCCTTCCCTAAAGCCTAAATTAAAAAAATATCCACTAAAGACACGCAAATCACGAGCAGACACTTGGGCTCCGACCGTGCATTTTCGTGTTCTTAGTGTTTTTTGTGGATGCTAACTAGGGGGCATAGCATCTATGGAATCACATAAATTGCTAGTTCTAGCTAGTTTTAAGAAGTCTTTGTTATTAAAAAACAAAAAGTGATTATTTTATTTGGCATACGCTCCTATCTAAGGCATTATCCGCCACCTTGCCACACACGCTCGTGGCACTCGCCTAGGCATACAAACTAATGACAATTGGAATTATCGGCGCAATGGAGCCGGAAGTGGCTCATCTGATTGAGACACTCGAAAACAGCCGCAAAGAAACCGTTGCGGGCATCGATTTTTATAGTGGCACCCTCGCCAAGCAACATGTGGTTATCACCCGCTCTGGCATTGGTAAAGTAGCTGCCAGCATCGCCACTACCTTATTAATTGCCAAATATCAGCCCAGAGCCGTTATCAACACCGGCTCTGCAGGTGGTTTTGTCGATCACTTAGAGATTGGCGATATTGTGATTTCTTCTGAAGTGCGCCACCACGATGTAGACGTCACTGCTTTTGGCTATGAGATTGGCCAAATGGCGCAGCAACCGGCTGCCTTTACACCCGATGCAGGCTTAGTTGCCGCAGCGCACCGTGCCGTTGCCAGCCTTGGCCAGGTCAAAGCGATTGAGGGCTTGATTTGCACCGGCGACAGTTTTATTTGTGACAGCACCCGTACTGCGCAAATGCTAAAAAACTTCCCAACCATGGCCGCTTGCGAAATGGAAGCCGCCGCGATTGCTCAAGTTTGCCATCAGCACACACTGCCTTTTGTGATTATTCGCTCGCTATCCGATAACGCGAATAACGATTCACCCCTCGATTTTGATCAATATCTAATTAAAGCCGGTTATCATTCTGCCTTAATGGTGATTGCTTTACTGAATGAGCTGGATAACGGCCATCAGTTGCAAAAAACCCAAGACACTGCCATCGCCCAGCTCTAAGCAATCACCTTCAGGTAGTGCTTAAAGGTTCCCCTTAAGCTCAAAACCTCCTACTCCCCAACTACACGGATTGTCTATTTACTTTTGTAACATAGACAATCATCTCCACGATCCACATCCAATAGCTAAATAGCCTGTTAATACCTAATACTGGCGGCAAAAATAATGCGTTTGACATTTAAAAACATTCACTAGAATGTTGCGCAATATCACTTTGCCAAACTACCCCACTGCTATGATTATTTTTTGTGGGGGTAATATCTAATGCAAAAATTTAGAATTGAGCACGATTTATTAGGCGAAAAAGCAGTCCCATTGAATGCCTACTATGGAATCCACACCCAACGCGCAATAGAAAACTTCCAAATATCGCAGAGTAAAATTAGCGATAACCCTATCATGGTCAAAGCACTCGCAAAAACAAAAAAAGCCTGCGCCTTAGCCAATGGTGAAATTGGCAGTATTGAACCCCAAATAGCCAAAGCTATTGTGCATGCCTGCGATGAAATCATTTCAAATAACCGCTGCTTAGATCAATTTCCGAGCGATGTATTTCAAGGTGGTGCAGGCACTTCTGTCAATATGAATGCCAATGAAGTGATTGCCAACTTAGCACTAGAGCTATTGGGCCACCCAAAAGGTGAATACCAAACCATTCACCCCAATGATCACGTTAATAAATGTCAATCAACCAATGATGCCTACCCAACTGCATTTAGAGTTGCACTATATGAACATCTATTGATTTTAATGCAATATATGGAAAACCTTTCCAGCGCATTTATGCATAAATCAGTCGAATTTAAATCTGTACTAAAAATGGGCCGCACCCAGCTGCAAGATGCCGTACCTATGTCACTAGGACAAGAGTTTCACGCCTTTTCCACCTTAATCAACGAAGATGTTCGCTTAATTGGGCAAATCAAAAACCTGCTGCTGGAAGTTAATCTTGGCGCTACCGCTATTGGCACAGGTATCAACGCACCACAGAACTACGGCCCCCTCGCGGTCGAAAAATTATGTGAAGTCACGGGTCATGCATTTAAATCATCGGAAGATTTAATTGAAGCCACCTCGGATTGCGGCGCTTATGTCATGGTTTCTAGCGTACTTAAACGCACAGCCACCAAACTATCCATGATTTGCAATGATTTGCGGCTATTGTCTTCTGGCCCACGTGCAGGGCTTAAAGAAATTAATTTACCTGAATTACAAGCAGGCTCCAGCATTATGCCCGCCAAAGTAAATCCAGTGATGCCGGAAGTGGTTAATCAAGTTTGCTTTAAAGTAATTGGTAATGATCTAACGATTACTTTGGCAGCAGAGGCAGGGCAATTGCAGCTGAATGTAATGGAGCCTGTGATTGCCTCATCACTATTTGAATCCATCCATTTACTACAAAATGCCATGCTCGGATTAAAAGAGAAATGCATTGATGGCATTACCGCTAATATAGAAACATGCCGTAGAAATGTACTTAATAGCATTGGCATTGTCACCTTTCTTGACCCTATTCTAGGCCATGAAAAATGCGATGAAATTGGTAAAATATGCGCGCAAACAGGTCAAACTGTGATGGAAGTTTGCTTGGAGAAAAAGCTACTCAATCAAGCTCAACTCAATGATATCTTCTCAAATGAAAATTTACTTAATCCACAGTATTTAGGTAAATGCTATATATAGGCGTAAGAGGAAAATAGCGCGGATCACAATCCGCGCTAAAAAAGCAAACCACCTCACGCTCCCTCTTTTGCCAAAAAAGATCAGTGCAGCGCTGTCGCCAAGCATGAATCAACGCACAATTTATTTCGCCTCATACCACTTCCTTGCTAAGGAAGCACGGACAACTTGCGCGTTTCTGTATTTTCCACCAATTCCGCAGCCATTTATCGTGAAAAATCTGCCTTACGCCCACCAATTAATCACTCGCGGCAACCGCTTGTGAGTTAAATCAACTAAAAAAATCAAAGCTAAAATATATTTCGCATACCAAGCCTATTTAGTACCCATAAAACATCCCAAACCAGACAGACAGACATTTAAAAGCAAAATATAAATTACTGATAAACAATATTAGTTTAGCAGTAATTCATGAAGCACTTATAAAGGTGTAACAATTAATCAAGATTAGCCACAATCTACGCAATATTAAGCAATTCTAATAAATTGTAATACTTGCGTTATTTACAATATGCAATACACTCAATTAAATTTAGGGCAGCCATTAAATACTTACTGGAGAATCCATGTCTATTTCCTTTATGATAAAAAGCATTGCGACTGCATTGAGTGTATTAATCCTAAGCAATATCGCACAAGCAAGTGTCTATTCAAATACGGCAGCGCAAGACTCTTCAGGCAATTTGGTTCTTATTCCAGGGCTAGGCAGTGATGGTGGTAGCTCAACAGCCACAACGAGCTTTGGCCAGCACTTTATGGCCATAAGTGGAACACTGCAAAATTTTAATTTTTATGCTTCAGAAGGTGACCGTGGCTATATAAGCTTTGCAATTGCCGCATGGGATGGTCAAAAAGCGGTTGGGCCTGCACTTTATACCCGCTCAAGTTTTCTTTATGACGCGGGCTCTCAAGCACTAGGTGCAAGCGGGCTGAATCTATCACTCACAGCAGGCAAGGAATATATCGCCTACTTAAGTACAGCGGCAATAGCATCACCTGCGGGCAACATCTGGATGAAAAGCGCCAACACCAACGGTGGCTTAAGTGGCGGATTTGCCTCCATTAACTCTAACGGTGCAAACCCGCTGTCCCTTACACAGTCATGGGTAAACTCGGCAACAAACCTTAACTACACGGCCACTTTTACCACTGCAGTACCAGAACCTGAAACTTATGTATTACTTAGCCTAGGCTTAATTGCCCTATTAGCTCAGCAGCGTAAAAACTTTAAATCAATACGCTAAAGCGCTCGAAGCGCATTACAAAATGTAAAAGTGCTGGATACCCAGTAAAACTAAAATGGCGTATGCCGCAGCAAGAATATCGTCGATCATCACGCCAACACCACCTGGCACGCGTTGATCGAACCAACAAATAGGCCAAGGTTTAAAAATATCAAACAACCTAAATAAGGTAAAAGCGAGTAGCCAACCAAGAGGGTTAAGTGGCACAAACAGTAGCACCAGCCACATGGCAACAATTTCATCAATAACAATGCCACCAAAGTCATGGACACCCAAGGCTTTTCCAGTGATATCACTAGCCCAGCAGCCCAGCAGGAAGACGAATAAGCAGATCCAAGCAATACTCAGTGGTGAGAAACACTGAATCAATACTGCATATAAAGGCAATGCTGCAAGCGTACCAAAAGTACCTGGCGCTTTTTTCGCCAAACCACTTCCAAAACCAAAAGCAATAAAATGCGCAGGATGCGCTACTAAAAACTGCCAATCAGGGCGAACCAGCGGTACTTGCGGATAATCATTCATAAAAAACTCAATCTAATCAGAACACTAATTTAAAACTAGGCAAAATGATCAAAGCCATGAAACGTAACGGGCACAGGCTGCTTTGCAGCATTGAGTAGCGTTACATCACTCCCTTTGCCAATTTTCCCGACCTGCGTAAGTGGTAAATCAAGCTCGGCAGCCAGCGCAACAATAGCCGCGTGTTGATCAGCGGCAGCCGTAAAGCAGAGTTCGTAATCATCCCCTCCCGCCAAAAATGCCTCTTGCCGTAAATCCTGCGGCAAACTTAGTAAATCAGGTGCAAAAGGCACAGCATCGAGCCAAACTTCCGCCCCACAAGCTGATTGCTCGCAAATATGTCGCAAGTCTGCCAGTAACCCATCTGAGATATCTAAAGCCGCCGAAGCAAGCCCGCGTAAGCGTAGCCCAAGTGCAAGACGCGGCGTAGGTAGATCAAGCCGTAGATCGCAACGTTTAGCAAGCGTATCAGTCAGTGTTACTCGCCCTGTGCGGTGCATAACCGCAGCAGCAGCAGCGCCTAAGTAGCCAGATACCCAGACTTCATCCCCCAGCTTAGCGCCACTGCGTAATAAGGCCTGCCCGCGTGGCACCTTACCCGCAATTTGAATGGCGATGGTTAGTGGCCCACAAGTTGTATCACCACCAATTAAGGAGAGATCATATTCATCTGCCATTGCCAGCAAGCCACGGCTAAATGCAGCCAACCATGCTGTATCCATAGCGGGCATGGCAATTGATAACGTAAACCAACTGGGCTCTGCCCCCATCGCAGCTAGATCAGACAAATTAACCGCTAGTGCTTTGCGCCCTAGCCGCTCAGGATCTGCATCTTGAAAAAAATGCCGCCCAGCCACCAGCATATCGGCCGAAATGGCCAGTTGATCGCCAGCGGCTACAGAAACCAGTGCCGCGTCGTCCCCTACCCCCAGATCGGCATTTTTAGCGGGGCGTTTAAAATAATGAGCAATGAGATCGAATTCGTTCAAGGCGTTTCAAATCCACTTTGGAAGCGATGTTTGAGTATTCACACCCACCAACAACGCGCATAAATAAAAAAGACGGGCTAAGCCCGCCTTTCGATCACTCAACACATATAACAGCGGATTAAGCGCGGCGCTTGGCGCGATTAGCCACAACTTCATCAGCACGAACAGACTCAGCCAGCTTATCTAACACGCCATTTACAAACTTATGGCCATCTAAGCCACCAAAAGTTTTAGCCAGCTCGATTGCTTCATTGATAATCACAGGATAAGGCGTTTCTGGCATGCATACAATTTCAAATGCAGCCACATACAATACCGCCGCCTCTACCACGCTGACTTCATCCATTGGGCGATCAAGGTGGGGTGACAGCGCAATTTGTAACGTTTTAATGTCTTTAATCACGCCAAATAAAATAGCCCGGAATAGGTTTTTATCTACACGTTTATAAAGCGCACTTTTCTCGCTTTGGCTTGACGCTTCGCTTTCCCATGTTACATCGCTTTTAGACAAAAATTCTTCAATATTGCCTGGGGTATCGGCAGCTAATAGCCATTGATACACACCTTGTACGGCAAATTCACGGGAGAGGCGACGGGATGATTTTGGTTTTACTACATCAGAGGTCATGCTTGTAATGCCTTTAATAAATTCGCTGTTTCTACGGCGACACGTGCAGCGTCAGTGCCTTTTTCGAGCACACGCACTTCGGCTTGTTCGTCGTTTTCAGTGGTTAAAATGGCATTTGCCACAACAATGCCGTAATCAAGTCCGATACGGCTTACACCAGCGCCAGATTCATTGGCAACTAGCTCAAAATGATAAGTTTCTCCACGGATCACTGCGCCCAAAGCAATCAATGCATCAAAACGATCCGATTCAGCCATCGCAGCCAAAACCAAAGGGATTTCTAAAGCGCCAGGCACCGTAGTAATGAGCATATCTTGCTCTGCCACACCTAGGGCTTTAAGTTCGGCCACGCAAGCATCGCGTAAACCTTCGCAAACTGGCGTATTAAATCGGCTCATCACAATACCAATACGTAAGCCATTGCCAGTCAAATTAGGCGCAATAAAAGGTATGTTTGCAGCGATGCTCATTATTTTTTTCCTTGAGGCAATTCAAATCCAGTAATTTCCAAACCAAAGCCCGTCATACTCGGGATGCGGCGCTCTGGCGACAATAAACGCATTTTACCCACACCTAAGTCTTTTAGCATTTGTGCACCAATACCATAGGTACGCAAATCCCATTTCTTGCTTTCATTTAAGCCTAATTCTGGCAAGGCGCGGGCCAATAAATCACGGCCATCTTCGCTGCGATGCAGTAGCACCATCACCCCACAGCCCGCCTTGGCAATCGCCTCTAGCGACGATTTCACATCCCAAGAATGACCGCTCTGACTTAAATCCATCCAGTCGATCACGGACAAAGGCTCGTGTACCCGCACCAAGGTTTCAACTTCTGGGCTAGGTGTGCCTTTAATTAAGGCTAAATGGCTGGCAGACGTTAGCTTATCGGTATAGACCGCCAGCTCAAAATCACCCGCAAAGGTGGTAATGGTGCGGCGACCTGCACACTCCACTAAGGATTCTGTACGGCTGCGATAATGAATAAGGTCGGCGATAGTACCAATTTTTAGCTGATGCTGTTCAGCAAATACTAAAAGTTCAGGCAAACGAGCCATGGTACCGTCGTCATTCATGATCTCGCAGATCACGCTGGCGGGTGTTACCCCTGCCAAAGCCGCCAGATCACACCCCGCCTCGGTATGCCCCGCCCTGACTAACACGCCGCCAGGTTGCGCCATAATTGGGAATACATGACCAGGCTGTACGATGTCACTCGGCTTTGCATCAAAGGCAATGGCTTTTTTAATGGTTAAAGCACGATCATGAGCAGAAATCCCCGTGGTCACGCCTTCGGCTGCTTCAATAGATGCCGTAAAATTAGTGCCAAAACTTGAGCCGTTAGCCCGCACCATGGGCGCAAGACCTAGATAGGCACAGCGCTCAGCGTTTAAAGTCAGGCAAATCAAGCCTCGCCCGTGTTTAGCCATAAAATTAATCGCTTCAGGCGTTACAAAATCTGCCGCCAACACCAGATCCCCTTCATTTTCACGATCTTCTTCGTCAACCAGCACCACCATGCGCCCGGCGCGCATTTCTTCAATAATTTCCTGGACCGGAGAGATATTGACGCTCATAACTTACCTTTAAAGATCACTAATTTCTGAATAAATGAATCCGGCGGTGCGCATCACGGCGCTTGGTTTAGGGCCAGACAATCTGCCATGCAAGCAACAAGCCTGCATTGTCCCAGATCAGCAGGGGATAGACCACCCTTTTGCCCTAGCAGCCTGTCGGACTTAGCATCAGTCAGCTGCAAAATCACCTGATCGGCCTATATTTCACCAGATTTTTGACCAATAACTCATATTGGCGCTGCAAATCCGGCTAAATCTGGTCTCGACCATGCGATTTTTCGCTTCGGCCGTCTAAGTCCGACAGGCTGCTAGTTTTTCTTCTAAGGCATCACGTACGGTATCGACGACGACTTGCGTGGCGCGCTCGATTTCTACGTTGAAGATGCTGCCAACTGTCTTGCCTTCAAAAATCGTCATGCGGCGAGTTTCGGGGATCAGCCACACTTCAAACCAGCAATCTACTTTGCTAGTTTCGGACACCGTCAGGCTAGCGCCATCTAGCCTTTCGCAAAGATATAATCCCCACTTTGGGCACGCCAATTCTAAAGCAGCAGTTTTCCTGATCTTTACGAATATCTAACAGCGTTGCAGTAAAATCCACGTGATCCGCTCGGTTGAGCATACATGCCCATTCAGCAACGCTATTTTCATTGCAAAACGCCAGTCAAAGCAGTGTTTATTGGGCATGAATGTTATGCTTATGCCCATTGGCAGAAAACTCATCGCTGTCCGTAAACTATTCACTCCCTCAACTTAAGGAAAACAAATGGCTCAATATGTTTTCAGCATGAATCGGGTCGGGAAAATTGTCCCGCCGAAGCGTCAAATTTTAAAAGATATCTCGCTGAGTTTTTTCCCCGGCGCCAAAATTGGTGTTTTAGGTTTAAATGGCTCGGGTAAATCGACCGTGCTTAAAATCATGGCCGGTATTGATAAAGATATCATTGGCGAAGCCACACCGATGCCGGGCCTAAATATCGGCTATTTGCCGCAAGAGCCACAGCTTGATCCACTTAAAACAGTGCGCGAAGAAGTGGAATCGGGTCTTGGCGAAGTATTTGAAGCGCAAGCCAAGCTAGAAGCCGTTTACGTGGCCTATGCCGAGCCGGATGCTGATTTTGATGCGCTGGCCGAAGAACAAGCGCGTTTAGAGGCGATTATTTCGGCTAGCTCTGGCGACAATGCCGAGCTGCAATTAGAAATCGCCGGCGATGCGCTACGCCTGCCGCCTTGGGATGCCATCATTGGCAATCTGTCTGGTGGTGAAAAGCGCCGCGTGGCGCTGTGTAAACTGCTGCTTTCCAAGCCTGATATGTTGCTGCTTGATGAGCCAACCAATCACTTGGATGCGGAATCAGTCGATTGGCTAGAGCAATTCCTTTGCCGCTTCCCAGGCACTGTGGTGGCCGTTACCCACGATCGCTACTTCTTAGATAACGCGGCCGAGTGGATTTTAGAGCTGGATCGTGGCCACGGCATTCCTTGGAAAGGCAATTACTCGAGCTGGCTAGATCAAAAGCAAGCGCGTTTAAAAACGGAAGAAAACCAAGAATCTGCGCGCCAAAAAACCATTAAGAAAGAATTGGAATGGGTTCGTCAAAATCCTAAAGCGCGTCAAGCTAAATCCAAATCACGGATTGCCCGTTTTGAAGAACTGAATAGCCAAGATTATCAAAAGCAAAATGAAACACAGGAAATCTTTATTCCCGTGGCAGAGCGTTTAGGTAATGAAGTGATTGAATTCGAAAATGTAAGCAAAGCCTTTGGCGATCGCTTGCTGATTGATGATTTAAGCTTCCGCGTACCCCCAGGCGCAATTGTTGGGATTATCGGGCCAAACGGCGCGGGTAAATCCACGCTATTTAAAATGCTGGCTGGTTTAGAGCAGCCAGATAGCGGCACAGTAAAGATCGGCACGACCACTAAAATGGCTTATGTTGACCAAAACCGTGATTCGCTGGGCGATGGCAACAAATCAGTATTTGAGGTGATTTCTGGCGGCCATGACATTCTGACCGTTGGCCGTTACGAAACATCCAGCCGCGCTTACATCGGCCGCTTTAACTTTAAGGGCGCAGATCAGGCAAAAATTGTCAGCCAATTATCCGGTGGTGAGCGTGGCCGCTTGCATCTGGCTAAAACGCTGATTTCTGGCGGCAATGTCTTGCTGCTGGATGAGCCATCTAACGATCTGGATATCGAAACCCTGCGCGCGCTTGAAGATGCGCTGTTGGAATTCGCCGGTTGCGTACTGGTCATCTCGCACGATCGCTGGTTCTTGGATCGTATCGCTACGCACATCTTAGCGTGTGAAGGCGATTCAAAATGGCAGTTCTTTGACGGCAACTATCAAGAATACGAAGCCGATAAGAAAAAACGTTTGGGTGAAGAAGGCGCAAAACCAAAACGTATTCGTTACAAGCCTATTAGCCGTTAATCTACACAATTTAGCTAGCGCTAACATATCAAACGGGAAGAGCGAATCTTCCCGTTTTTTTATAGCGATTTCCTAGCGAAGCCTAGGCTTAACTCTACCGTTCATACCATGCGTTATTGACTATTCGCCACATAATTTATACAATTGAGGGTTATTTGGTGTGGCCGCCAGTAAGGCGCAATATGATGCAGGGGCACCTCCCCCTCGCCACAAACCATCAAAAACAAGATATTTAAAAGCCCGCATTCAAGATGTGGGCTTTTTGCTTGGCATACCGATCACCTTACACCGAGGATAAAGCAGTGTCTTTAAACAGCGATCATTATGCAAAGCTCGGCGTGCCCCCCAATGCCAGTATCGATCTGATTAAATCGGCCTACCGCAAAAACGCGGCGAAATTTCACCCAGACAAAAATCCTGACCCGGCTGCGCCAGCACGCTTTCGAGAGATCCAAGAAGCCTATGAGGTTTTAAGCGATGTCACCCGCCGTAAAGCTTACGATAATTACCGGCAGCGCAGCCTGATTGATAATCCCCTCGAAATTGCCCAAGAAATTTCGGCGTTCTATATACAAGGCATATTAAATTGAGTTTTTCCCCTTATTTTGAAGAACTAACATCGGCGTATAGCGCAGAGCTTGACGATTTAATGACCGACTCTGAAGGCCGCTCTGCCATCAAAAAGCGCCTAAACGAGAAGCGCAAGCAATTTGAAGCGCTACTGCCCATGATTGAATTCAGCCCCGAAATGGTGGCGGTAACGTTCTACAACGCATTTAGCTTTCACGCGCCGCAAATGATGCGCACCCTGATGCGTAGCGAGCCTGATGACGATGATTTTTTGGTTTGGGAGGAGATCAAAGACAATCTAAGTATTGCTGATTGGGCCCAACCCTTAGTTGATGCTGCGATAGAAGCCGACGGGGGCGATGTGTTTTTAGTGAGCAGCGCCGCACTCGAATTCCACCGTCTTCATGACTCGCACAGCGCGGCCAAAAGCGCCTCAGCAGAGCCAGACGAGCATGATACTGAGGGTGATGATAATGATGAGCAAGAGAGCGATGATTTAGGCGAATCCGGCTCAAACTGGCTGGCCGAGCAAGGCTTTGAAACCATAGACGCAAATTAAGGACGATCATGCATCCAGCAATTATCAATGCCTCAAAGCTCATTCTAGTCGGCAACATTAGCGGCGCAGAAAAAGCGCTATCTGACATTGCTGACGAGCATGGCGATCATGCTTTGTCCGTTATTTTAGAAGATGTTGCTCCTAAGGATTTGCTGGCCATCTTGCGTGAATATGACTCAGCCAAAGAAACGGTGCTCAGTCTAGTCGTCTCTCCCGAGCAATTTGCCCGAGCAGTAGTGCTGGATAAGCTCTATGGTGAGCGCAATAAAGACAAGCTGCGCGGCATGATGAATGCGGTAATTTACAAGCACGCCGATACCGCACCGGATTATCTAGAAGCCATTTTTGAGCAAAAAGGCGGCGCAGGTATTCTGGCCGATTATTTTGAGGGACATTATGAAGTTGCGCTCAATTTCATTCTGCGCGCCCACTTAGAAACCACGCCATTGCCGTTTTTAGACGACGAAAATATCCTTGATCCAGAAGAAATCAGTGCGTTTTTTGAGGTTTTTTACTCCAGCGAAAACATCATGGACAAGGTTGACTGGGGCTACTCCCGCACCGAACTTGCTGACAATGATTGGAAAGAAACGTTGTGGATTTTATTTCACGAGGTTCCCGATGCTTTCGATCATCTTATCGATGAAGTACAAAGCCGGATGCTGGCAGCCTGCCAACGCGCAGCACAAAAAACCGAGATCAACCCTGAAGCCTTGGATAAACTATTGCAAGCCATCTGCAACAGTAGCAACGACGATATTGAAGAGTCTGCAATTTAATGGGTACAGCTTCCACTGCAATTTCAACTTTTGACCAGCGCCGTTTTTTTGACAAAGCCTTGAGCTACGGCGTAGCACAAGGTCTTATTTCGCCTGAGCGTTGCACCACGATCCAAGCCGATTTAGCCAAGGGCGTCGTGCAAATCGCCAATTATTTTGGCACAGCTTATTTACGTCCAGATTTAGAGCTCGCGCTGATTCGTACCGTCAATTTAATTAGCCTCTATTTAGAAGATTTATCTAAGGGCGATATCCATATCGCCGCACAATCATTACAAAACAATACCCTGCTATCCCACTCCAAAAAAGGCGCTGATTTACTGCGCAATATTGCGGGGCAGGCACAAAATACCCTACTGATTAAATCGGGCGGTATATCGCTTGATGAGCAGCAATCTTATTTAAACATCATGAGCTCACAAGAGCGTATCTCTTGGCCACAATATCAAGCCGATTTACGCGAAGGCCAACTATTACAAAGCAAGATTGATTTAGGCTTTTGGCTAGCAAAAAAGCTAAAACTAGCCAGCGATGATATTTGCGATGCTGAATCATTAATTTTAAGCAGCATGCTCATGCTTTACGCCAAGGGCAGTGATGAAAAACCACTGCGCCGCGCCGACTATGATCGTTATATTAAAATAGCAAAGAAAAAATCGACCACGTTAAATGCTGAGCATCTGGCCGCTTTTTTTAAAGAAACCCCTACGGCGATTCAAACCAGCGCCCAAGCCGAGATGAATGCCTTTATTCAAAATGAATTGCCAAAAATAAAAACAGGCAATCAGCATGTTGAATCTTATTATTTGCGTGGTGGGCATAATGAAATCAGCCTATATGACCAAGCTATTGCAGATAATTGGCAGCGGCTCACTGGCCTTGATTCAGATTCAGAAACGCTTGCCACATTATTGCTATTTAGTGCTTGTGAGCTCCCCTTTAAAGCCGCCATGCTTAAACGGGAAGCCATCACCATTACTCAATATGTTCGGGATCATGGTTTTAACGCCCAAGCCCTTGCAAAGTTTATTGATAACCACGTGCCAATGAGCCAGCGTGAGGAAATCAACGATTTTTGGCAAAATGATTTAAAAGCCGAAGCCGAAGCCGCCCTCGCCAACAAAGACCCTCAATATCCAGATCTTTACATGGAGCGCGCACTCCGATATTTGCAGCAACGCTGCAATGCAAAATGGAAAGGCCGTGCGTAAATGCAAATAAAAAGGGGAAAGCCTAGGCTTTCCCCTTTTTATTTATCTACTCTAAAAAACCACTTAGAGTAATGCTAAAGCTTATACCAAGCCTTTTTGCAGCAATTCAGTGACCAGCTCAGCCAAAGTAATTTGGCGTTTTTCTGCTGTGGCGTGCAATTCTTTAATCAGATCGCCGTTCAGCTTTACTGCAAATGGCACCAAACCTGCTGCTTGATCTAATTTACGTTGTTCGCGTTTATCCATTACTTTTGCCGCTTCCTGACCAAAACGTCCCGGAGTCCGTTCTTTTCGATTTTGTTCGTCGGATTTAAACCCGTCTAGTTTATACAACTGAAATTTACTTAACATTTGCACCCTCTTTCATTCTACAGCTATGACTCGTGATCATTTTTTTAAGCACTTAAGTATAACCGTAACCCATCCAGTAGCCAGTTCAAACACAAACGAGCGCCAAGATAAAAAAACCAAGGGCGAAGAATGCGGTGTTTTTGCGATCGAAGCAAGGCACAAAAGTAAAAATACAAAAACAGCCTGCTGTTTTATCCGCTATCTGCTCTATTGATCAGAATAAATCACGATCATCTGGCATTAAGTCAGTTAATAAGCCCATGAATAGAAAAAACAGGCAGAATACGCCCCCGATCGCCAGTAGCCTGCCAAATAGACTCCTATGACAAACCCTTTGATTTATCACGCTCACCCCGAAAACCCAGCCACTTGGATTAAATTTCGGGATGATTTATGCCAAAACTGCCAATCATCCTGTTGCACCATGCCGGTAGAAGTAAAACTAAGCGATTTAGTGCGCATGAATCTGGTTGATGCTTTTGAAGCCGAAGGCGAGCCACCTAAGCAAATCGCCAAGCGCTTAACAAAAGCGGGCATCATTGATCACTTTAATTTTAAAAACAGCATTTACACGCTGAAGCGCAAATCCAATGGTGATTGCCGCTATTTAGATCTAAAAACCCGGCTATGCACGATCTACGAGCAGCGTCCCAACACCTGTCGTAACCATCCGCGTATTGGCCCTCGCCCAGGCTATTGCGCTTATCGCAGCCGTGCGGCCAGCTTATTGATTGGTAGTTAGACCCAGCTCAACGCACATCCCCGCAGGCGTTTTACACTGAGGGGATGAAACCAGTCCTTATCCTATATGCCAGCTATGATGGCCAAGCCCAGCGGATCGCTAGAACACTCGCACTTTATCTTTCTCACCACGCTCTAGCTGTTGAGCTATGTGATATAAAACAACCGCCTAGCCAATACGATAATTGCAGCGCCATCATTATGGTTGCTGCAGTACGCTATGGGCGGCATTTGCCAGAGGTCGCCACGTTTTTGCGTAGCGCACCCCGCCAGATTCAACATATCCCATTGGCCATTGCATCGGTTAGCCTAAGCGCCCGCAAGGGCAATGGCGCCCCCAATAACTACTTAAGAAAACTCATTTCACAATTTAATCTAACGCCCTTTGCGGTGATTGCCTTAGCTGGCAAGCTTGATTACCCGCGCTATAGCTGGCTAGATAGGCAAATGATTCGTTTCATCATGTATTTAAGCGGCGGCCCCAGCGATGGTCGCTGTAGTGTGGAATACACGGATTGGCAACAGCTGGCCGTGTTCGCACAAAAAATCACCACGCATCTTTGCCTGCCAACTCCCGATGAATAGTAAACTGCGCCCCAAAGCCATCACAGAGAACCAACATGAGCAGCAACACCATTGCCAACCTAATTAGCCACCAGATCAATAAAGAAGCGCACGGCCCCGTTAGCCTGCGTTTAAGCAGCAAGGAAATCAGCCCAACACCTGCCGCGCAAAGGCTGGTTGACCAGCTCAGCCAGCTGTATGTGCAGCGCATGGGCAAAGGATTTGGGAGCTTCGAGACTGACGAGGAAAGCTTCCCCATTCAAGCCATGATTCGCCGCCATTTAAACGATGCTAGCGTCGATTTTTACACGCTATCGTGCCAAATGATGCAGCACCTGCAAACGCGGCTAGAGCAAGAGCCTCTGGCCAGTGGCGGCTACGTGCTGATTGCACGAGTAAAAGCCGATGGCAGCGATTATTTACTCTTCACCATCTTGTCTGAAGTCATGGGCACCAAGCTTAACGAAGACTTAGACATTGCCGATAGCCTTTATCTAGATACCGCCAATTTAAAAGTGGCAGGTAAGATTGATCTGCAAGCTTGGCAAAATGGCACTGAACGCTATATCAGCTTTTTACGTGGCCGAGGCGATGTCGCCCATTACTTTAAATCATTTTTAGGCTGTAATGATGTGGTGGTGGCGCTGAAAGAAACTCAAAAACTAGTGCAAGGCCTTAGCCAATTTGCAGAAGAGCAACAGCTTCCCGCCACAGAACGCGATCAGCTATTTGAGCGTGCGCATCAATACCTAGACGAGCTAGGTAATGCCAGTTGCCCAGTAACACGGGCACAAGTCGCAGAACAAGCTTGGCCTGATGCACCGCAGCAATTACAGAATGTACTGGATAATCAAGCCGTTGAAATCAGCGATGGCTTTGTGCCCGATCGCCGCGCCATTAAACCGCTACGCACCTTTAAAACCAAGGCCCCGCACTGGAAGCTAGAATTCGATCGCAGCAGCCTGCGCTCGGGCGCGGTGCATTACAACCCAGAAAACGATACGCTGGTGCTATCTAATATCCCAGAAGAAATGCGTAAAGAGCTCTTAGCTGAAACCAAATCTTAAGCAACAACACGACTTATATTGCATTGCAATAAAATTCAACTAAACTAGCTTGGCTAGCCTGAGCAAGCATCAGGCCACTTTATTAAAGTGGCCTTACCCTCAAGCCAGCCAAGCCACGGGCAATATGTAATATTGCATACACAAAGAATTGGCGTAATATCTTTAAACTGTAATCAATAACAGCGATGCTAGGCGATGTGACCGGCTCCTTTATCAGGAGTCTCAGTGATCAAACGGTAACCCTCAAAAAAGGTACTCCCATGACTCTGCCTTCTACGTTCAAAACCCCTCGCCAGCGCCGTCAGCTGGAGCAATCTCAGCGCAATATGGAAATCGTCGTGATGGGGCTTCACCGGCAACAATTTGAAGCGAGGCGTCAAATACGCAACGAGCTGGCAGATCGTGCCGCCGCCAAAGCAGAGAAAGCATTAGATTACTTAGAAGATATAAAATAATACAAAAAAGCCACGATTTAAGCATCGTGGCTTTTTTATTGAACAAACAACAATCACTAAGCGGCCAGTAATTTACGCTCATAAACTACATAATCACGGCTAGGCTGCCAACCTGCGTTTTTATATAAAGATAAGGCATCTTTTTCGCTAGCAGCGGATTCCATTTCCATATAGACCACATGCTGCTGGGCGGCGAAATCTTCGGTGGCTTTAATCAGCGCACGCCCTACACCACGATGCCGTGATTCTTTAGTTACATATAAATCATTCAGCAATAAAGTTTTTTGCATACGCAATGAAGAGATATTCCAATACAGCTGAGCAAAGCCCACCGTTTTAGTGCCTTCACATGCGGTAAATAATACCGAGTCACCACTTTTTAGGCGTTCAATTAAAAATTGATGCCCTGCTTCTAAATCTGTGGCTTGATTAAAATGCTGACGATACTCATCAAATAAAGCCCATGCCCCCCATAAACGCCAGATTTCATGCAGATCATCTAGATTAGCTTGGCGAATAGTCAGTGTGCTTCCATCACTTAATAAGGTATTCATTTTTTTATCCAGATAAATCGCAGCGCTTGGCGAGGCAATCATTTAATTCGATGTCATACTTTGTTTGATGCTTAACATTCAAACACAAGCTTGATTTGTGGTAAAACAAGCAATTCTTATGTTGCATAAGCCAAACTGATGCTTGACTATAAATTACTAGAAGCGCTGGAAATGGTGGTAAAGGAAAGTAGTTTTGAGCGGGCCGCTAAACGCCTGTTTTTAACCCAGTCAGCCGTATCGCAGCGGATTAAATCCCTAGAAGAAAAGCTCGGCAAAGTCTTGGTGGTGCGTGATAGCCCCGTGCACGCCACCCGCGCTGGTGAGATGCTGATTGTGCATTTTCGGCACGTCCGCCAGCTAGAAGCGGCCTTGGCCGAGCAAATTGATTTTAAAGAGCAAGATTGGCAAAGCGTGCGCCTTGGCGTAAATGCAGATAGCTTGGCCATTGGCTTATTAGATGCCCTCGCCCCACTCTTAGAAAGTGAGCGCTTACTGCTGGAATGCGTGATTGATGACGAAGGCTATACGCTGGATTTACTGCGTGCGGGCGATGTGGCGGGCTGCATCAGCACCCAAGCCAACGCGGTCACGGGCTGCGCGGTGCAAAGCCTGGGCAGCATGCCCTATGTATTTGTGGCAACGCCCGCTTTTGCCGAGCGTTATTTTGCCCAAGGCTTTACCCAAACCGCCTTGATGCACGCTCCCACGGCGGTATTTGGCAATCGGGATTCATTACACCGGCGCTGGCTTGGCGAGCGCTACGGCATTATGGATGATCACTTCCCCTGCCATCAGATCCCTGAAAGCCACGCCCTATTTGATGCTGTGTGCTTTGGGCTGGCCTATGCCGCTATTCCTTATGCCCAAGCCAAGCCAGCCATTACCAGCGGGAAAATTATTGAGCTAGCCCAATCCGAGCGCATTTATACACCCTTGTTTTGGCACCATTGGCAAAAACAAACACAAGAAGCCAAGCGCATCAGCGATGCGGTGCTTGCCTTTGGCAGGCGCGTACTGCCCGCACAAGAAGCCTCTTTACATTTAACAGCCTTGTAAGCGTAGTGTTTGAAACGGAGCGAAATTCTTTCAGTATTGTTAAAATAAAACACGGCATTAAAACGATCGTTTGTAAAGTCGGGATACTCCGATCACGCAAGGGACCATATCTTGCTATTTTGTCTTATATTCCAGCAAGATAAGGCAAGAAATGATGACCCGCCCACTGAACAAAATGAGCCGTATTGCAGCCAAGACTGCGAATCTGCCCCAAGGCTTACGCAGCTTTATCCTGACCAAGCTCTTTGGCCGTATCGTGCCCTTTTTATCGACGACCAGCGTGCAGTTTGAGGAAGTCAGCGCGGCTCGGCTAGTGGTTTCAATTAAAAACCGCCGCAAAGTACAAAACCACATTAAGGGCGTACACGCTGCGGCGATGGCGCTGCTGGCCGAAACCAGCACCGGCTTTGTAATGGCCATGAATGTGCCGGACGATAAACTGCTGCTGCTTAAATCTATGCATGTGGATTACCAAAAACGCTCACAAGGCAATATGCGCGCCGTAGCCACATTAAGTGCTGAGCAAATCGAGCTATTACACAGCACAGAAAAAGGCAACTTTGCGGTAAATGTAGAGGTCAGCGATGAATCTGACGAAGCGCCTATTCAGTGCGAAATGGTCTGGGCATGGTTGCCTAAAAAGCGCGATTAAGCCTTTCACATCAATTTAATACCACTGCAAGCTTCTACTCACCAAGGATGCGCCATGCAATGCGAAACGATTGAAGTGAATGTCAGCAACGCCATCGCCCTTGTCACGCTTAATCGCCCTAAAAAAGCCAATTCGCTCAACGCCCTGATGTGGCAAGAGATTAAAGCAGCGCTGAACTGGTGCGATCAAACCGCCGAAGTGCGCGCCGTGGTGATCAATGGCGCTGGGCGTAATTTCTGTGCAGGGATTGATTTAATGATGCTGGCTGAAATCCAAACCAGCCTGACGAGCGAATGCGAAGCGCGTAATCGCGAAACCATCCGCGCCCTGATTTTAAACCTGCAATCCTCGGTCAGCAGCCTAGAACACTGCCGCAAACCCGTGATTGCCGCGATTCATGGCGCATGTGTGGGCGGCGGCTTAGATTTGGTGCTGGCGGCAGATTTTAGATACGCCAGCACAGACGCCAGCTTTAGCGTGCATGAAGTGGCGATGGGCTTGGTGGCCGACGTAGGTAGCTTGCAACGCTTAGGCCGCATAGTAGGCGAAGGCACAGCGCGTGAAATGACCTTCACCGCAATGGATATGCCCGCCAACGATGCGCTTAGCGTGCGTTTGGTTAACCAAGTGTTTGTTAGCCCAGAAGAATGCCTTGCCGCCGCTATGCGCACCGCCAGCGTCATTGCAGCGCAATCGCCACTGGCCGTGCGCGGCAGCAAGCAGGTACTGAACTACAGCCGCGATCATAGCGTAAGCGATGGCTTAGAATACGTGGCTACTTGGAACGGCGGCATGCTGCTCTCTGCCGACATCAAAGAAGCCATCACCGCGCAAATGAGCGGGCGCGCGGCGCAGTATTTGGATTAAAAACTTGGTTCATTTCCCCAGTTAGCATGCACGTCATTCCCGAATGGTTGTATCGGTAATCCAGCAGAAACACTTGGGAATGACGATCTTAGTACCCGAGCCTTATACATGAGCATAGGCACTTGGGACGCAGAGTTGATTTTAAAAAAAAGAAGATTAGATAGCCGTCATTGCTGCGAGCTTATTACATTGCCGCTGCACACCATCCAAGATGGCATCTGCCAAGCTCGGTGGAAAATCGGTGGGCAATTGAGCGCTCACACTCTTTAATACTTCAGCGGTAGCAGCAAGCAGCTCAGCAATGATTGCTTCTGCCACATTACTCCCCAGCCCTGCTTGGCGTGCCTGAGCCAACCAGTGTCTACGCTGTATTTTATCCAGCAAGTAATGATTGCTACTGCCCCGCACCGCCATGGCTAACTTTACTTTTTGTGGTGCTAGCTGATTGCGGCCTGTGCCGATAATCGGGTGCGCAGAAAGGATGTCGTAAAGGGGCGTGGATTGGAATCGCCCGCCGGGTATTTGGAACACGCTAAAATTCTTGGCATGGCCATCGGTTGCGGCCAGCAGCCAGAATACCAATTGCGCTTTAAAAAAATCACGCCGATCTTGTTCCGCGCGGCTTGATCCACGCAAGATATCCATAATCTGCCCCATGCTGGGGCCACCATCAATCTGATACTTCCTTAAAGGATGAGTGCCGCTGGCCTGACACATATCCTCCTGCGGCAAGCGGATAATCCAACGGCCATCACTCGATAATTTTCGATCAAAGCGCCGAACAATCAATGCTTTCTGATCCTCAAAACGCCCAATATCACAGGCCGCTACATCCAAGCCATAAGCGGCAACAATCTTGGCGCATAGCCATTCGTTTTCCACCGATGTTTGCATATCGGCCTGCATATTGCCGACCAAGCCCATAGGCAGCTTAAAAATATGCGTGGTAGGTGTGCTGCCTTCGGGCAATAACCACTGCCCTTTATGATAAAGCAGTGCTGTTTTCTCCTGAGCACCGGCAATAGATAGCCGCAAATCACCCTCTAAATCAGTCGGCCCCAGCGCCCCGTTGACCGTTGAATTACGAAGCAAGCGGGCAATGTCGGCCTCAGTAAGTACCTCGCCCTTAATCGTAAACAAATGATCGGGGGACTCATCAGGCACAAGCAGCTGAATAGCCCCTACGCAATCCCGCCCCAGCACGGCCAGCAAATCAAATGGTGCTAGGCTGGCTGATTGATAACGCAATGCCAAGCGCCTGCGTATGGCATCACTATCGGGTAAAAGATTGTCAAAAAAAGCGCTGACCAGCTCGCCTTTATAAACCTGATTACCCGGCGTAAACGGCAAAGACAAAGATAAAGGCCGACCTTTGCGGTACTTTACCCAATAAGGCGAATACGCAAGGCGCTCGCCATCTGGCGCTCTGGACCACTCGCCCACCAGCACGCCATTCATCCAGATACACAGCCGCTGCTTTTGCAATAGCCGCCCCACTACCAGTTTTCCTGAGCGGGATCAGCCAATTGCGTCTCTTTCGCCATCACCACGGCATCTGCCACATCTGGCTCTGTAACAGAAGCGTGGCTTAGCCACAACTCCACATCCAAAGCACGCAACACTTTAAATAAGCGCTCTACGCTGGCCGATGCCGGGTTTGCCTCTAGCTGGGCATAAGTTTGCTGAGTAATCCCCAAGCGCTCCGCCAAAGCCGCTTGCGTCAGATTATTCGCCTTGCGAAACCCCTGTAAAACAGGCCGCAACTGAGAAAGGGTTTGAAGAGGATAGTTCACAGCAGGCTCCTTCGAGATACTTAATTATTACAGCTAATACGCTGTAAATCAATAAAACAGATTGTAGACTGTAAAATTTATTTACAGGCTATTGGCTGTTTTTTTAACTAAGTAAATACGAGGGATATTGGCTTTTAGCCGAGGGCGTAGGCCGCCAATCTGATTCTGATATCACAATGGGCAGTCAGGGCGGGTTGATGAAACTAACCCGCCCTACACAACGGTATCAAAAAGACGTTTTTAATTCTTCATTCATTGCAAAGCGCTGCATGGCCAGCTCGATCAACTGACTGATAAGCTCTCTATATACCAAGCCAGTGGCCTGCCACAAAAGTGGATACATGCTCATACTGGTAAATCCCGGTATCGTATTAATTTCATTCACAAGAAGGCTGCCATCCTTGCTCAGGAAAAAATCGACTCGAGCCATACCCGTGCAACACAGCACATGAAAAGACTGCACACTCAACGCTCTGACTCGATCAGCAATCGTCGGGTCTATATTTACGGGCACCGTTAATTTCACAGCCTTCTTATCGACATACTTTGCCTCATACGAATAGAAATCATGGCTGCTACTTATTTCACCAACGACAGATGCAATTGGGTCGTCGTTCCCTAACACGGCGCACTCGATTTCTCGCCCTTCAATAAACTTTTCCACCAACACCTTAGCATCAAATTTAAAGGCGGCGTCTATCGCCGCTTGCAACCCGGACACATCTTCCACTTTTGCTACGCCAACCGACGATCCAAGGCTCGCCGGCTTAACAAACACAGGTAATCCAAGCTCTTCCAGCACTTTGCGGCAGTCGATCACGTCACCCCGTTTGAACGCATAAAAGGGAGCAACAGGAATACCAGCCTCGCGTAATAATCGCTTGCTTACATCCTTGTCCATGCCAATTGCGGATCCAATAATTTCCGATCCAACATAAGGAACACCAGCGAGCTTCAACAAACCCTGAATACTGCCATCCTCGCCACACGAGCCGTGCAGCACAGGAAACACAACGTCAACATACGTGCTGCTCGCCATGTCGGAAAGATGTACTAACCTCCCCTTGCCGCCCGGAAAAAACGAAACCAATTGACCATGGTTTATCACTGCGCCGCCTGACTCCGTTTCCTCAAGCAAAGAATCCAGAGAGTCCACCAGCAGCCATCGCCCAGCTTTATCGACAAAGATAGGGACAAGCTCGAATCTGTCTAAATCGAGTGCATCCATCACGTTTTTTGCTGACAGTAATGATACTTCGTGCTCGACCGACTTCCCGCCGAAAAGTATGCCCACTTTTACCAACGCCTTCTCCACCATGTGCTGTGCCCTTATCAAAGTCAAAAATTGATTAAAATTTGCCTGCATACGTTTTCTAATTTTGTGAAACAATCCTGACGAAGCTCTGACATACAAAAAGCCCAGCTTAACAAAGCTGGGCTTTCATAATTCAAACAAAAGTACTAAGCCAACCCCTGCTCCAAATCAGCAATCAAATCATCAATATATTCCAGCCCCACCGAAATACGGATCAGCCCTTCAGTAATCCCTGCGGCCTCTCTTGCTGCGGGGGTGATGCGGGCGTGGGTGGTGCTGGCCGGATGGGTGATGGTGCTGCGGGTGTCGCCTAGATTGGCGGTGCGGCTGATGAGTTGCACTGCATCGACGATTTTCCATGCTTGTTCGCGGCCACCTTTCACCACAAAAGACACCATGCCGCCACCGGCGTTTTGCTGGGTCATCGCCAGCGTATGCTGTGGGTGCGAAGGCAGGCCGGGGTAGTAGACTTGCTCAATAACAGGATGCGCTTCTAGGTAGGTGGCTAGTTTTAAGGCGGTTTCTGAATGGGCGCGCATGCGGATAGGCAGGGTTTCTAAGCCCTTGAGTAAGACCCAAGCATTGAATGCTGACAAACTAGGGCCTGCAGTGCGTAGGAATAAATACACTGGCTCAACAAGTACCGATGAGCCGACCACCGCCCCGCCCAAGACCCGGCCTTGCCCATCAATATATTTAGTCGCCGAATGAACGACCAAATCCGCGCCTAGTGCTAATGGCTTTTGTAAGATAGGCGTGCAAAAACAGTTATCCACCACCAATAGGGCATCGTGCGCATGGGCGATGTCGGCAATCGTGCGAATATCGCTAATTTCAGTCAGCGGATTGGATGGTGTTTCTAAGAACAGCAGCTTGGTGTTCGGCTGGCAAGCATCTGCCCACTCAGTAGTATCTGTCGCTGAAACATAAGTAACACTTACACCAAATTTACTTAGATATACATTGAGCAGCTGAATGGTGGAGCCAAACAGGCTAGCCGAGGCCACCACATGGTCGCCAGATTTTAAGTGCGCCATAAACAGCGACAAAATCGCGCTCATGCCTGAGGCCGTAGCCACGGCGCGCTCTGCGCCTTCTAAGGCGGCTAGTCTTTCTTCAAAAGCGCTAACGGTAGGATTGGTAAAGCGGGAGTAGATAAAGCCAGGAATTTGGCCGGTAAATTTAAGCGAGGCTTCTTCTGCACTGCCGACCACAAAGCTGGAAGTAAGATACATGGCATCTGAGTGCTCACCAAACTGGCTGCGTGTTGTGCCAGCGCGAACGGCCAGCGTATCTGGGTGCAAGGATTCGTCTTCAAACATGGCTTTTATACTCGGTCACGGTCTAAGGAAGGGTAATACTTTCTTAACAGGCTATCACGTCCGCTTTAGGTGCTGATTATAACGTAAGCATTCCACCACGCCGCTCCTGTTCGGCATGGCGTAATGCATTCACGCAGGCGGCATCTAATACGATGCGTTCAAAGCTCACTTCCTTCTCAGCCACACAATTCGCGGGATTTGATCGGTCTTACGCTCCAGCAGCGCTTGAAAGCTCATATTGACGCGGCCAAAGTGAGCGTCTACTTCATTAATAAAATAGCGGCTTTGCACCGATACCACATCAGCAGGCATGCCCGCTTGTAAGGGTTGCGGCAAGGCAAGTTTGAATTCTTCGATGCTTTTAAAATACTTGCCCGAGCGCTTGGCAACCACGCCGCCGGCAGCAGAAACGCTCAGGCCGGGAATAATCGCCGAAAGCACTTCAGCGCCAGCAAAGTTAACATTAATGGGCGTTGCCTGCGGCAAGACGCTAATCATCGGCTCTAGCTTGGCGATCAGCTCTGGGGTAAAACCACGAATGCGCGATAGGCTTTGAATATCTAACAAGCTGCGGTTTGCGGCCCGATACGCCTCTGGCATCGCTAGGTATTCCACATCTTCTGCGCCACCGGGATAACGCGTTAAGCTATCCGCGTCTTGCCAATCCACCAAGGCATTGGCGATATCCAGCGGCAGACCCAGGTTTTGCAAGAGGCGTTGAAACGCGGCAAAGCCAGCCTCATTCAAGACACCGTTTTGCACTACATTATTGATATTAAAACGCCCTTGCTGCTCTAATAAACGCCCGCCCACCTTGCCCGCCTCAACGGGAATCGCAGGAATAGGAATATTCCAAGGCTCTAGCTGATGATCAATCTGATTATTGCGTGCGTCATCTCTTAAAGTAAGCCGTGCAAGGTTGATCGAGGCCCGTGCAATGCCGCGTGCCTCGGCCAGATCAAATTGATTTTCTAATTGCCTAAACCACAGCTGCTGCCGCCAAGCAATGGCGACAGCCAAAGTCGTGACCAATGCTGCGGTGAGTACTGCGGTGATAATGGCAATGCCACGTTGTTTATGCATCATGGCAAAGTGTAAATCCTTTCAACGCTACTGTTATCACCCAGGGTAAGCTTGATTTTCACCCCACGTGGAGGGGTTTTATTATTGCCTGCAGGGGGCCAGCTGGCTTGCCACTGGCTGGCTGTATCCAAAAAAAACACCTCAAACCCACTTATATTTTCAAGCAAACTATGCACCTGAGGCTCTGTCCTTGGCCCCAAATCAAGGGCATCCCACAGCAGGAGTTCTAAGCGGCCATCTTGCAAACGGTAAGCCACATGAAAAGCATCACGGTTACGATCTAAGCGGATAAGCTCTAAAGGCCAATCCCCCTTGCGCTCTGGTTTGTTGGTGCCACGCAGCGCCGCCTGCTCTACCCCACCCTGATCTCGCCACGGTCTATCCACTGCTTGGCTGATATCTTCTTCCATACGATCAAACACGAGGGATAAATCTCGCCACCGTTTGGCTTCGGCATCGAGCGCGGTACGTGTTTGCGCCACCGACTCTAGCCCTTTGTAGGAAATCAGCGTAACCACGCTAAACACCGCCAAAGCAATCAAGATTTCCAGCAGGGTAAAGCCGTGCTGCTTAGGGTTTGGCACTGAACAGCTCACTTAAAATACAGTTAAAAGAGATTTGATCCACGAAATCCAAGACTAGGGGATTGATTTACACACGGCTACCGATCAGGGCATTGTGTGCAGCAAATCTAGCGATGCTTGCTTAGCGTACTGGCTGGCTCATAAAGTATCTATCTTATCAATCATGCTTTGAGTATCAATCTTCTGCTTGATTTTAATCCGTGGGCCACGCCGTGAACACCAATACAGCGGCAAATCCAACCAGATGATCAGATCAGCGTGTTCATTCAACCAACCCGTTGCTAATGGATTCTAATGAGACACATGCGCAAGATAGCTAACCAGCGTGGCCACTGCGTGCTGATTATCATCGCTACTAAATACTTTTATTTCAACTCGGCGAAAACTGCGGTTGGGCGAGCCGCCCGTTTCTACTCGCCACACAAAATCCATCCCCGCTTGTGACTCTTTGCCTTCAGTAGAACCAATCTCAGGCCAAGCGCCTAGTGCTGCCAGCTCGTTTAAACGGTTTTGTGCCACCCAGCCCGCAGCGGTGCGGCTTTTTAACTCGATGGCGTTATTAGTGCTGGCTAAAGTGGCTTTCATTGCTGCGCCCATAGCAATGGCAATCACAGCCAGCGCCACCAGCACTTCAATTAAGGTAAAGCCTAAACGTTTACGCATGTGGCGCAACGACAGGCGCAGAAGCATCGGCTTGGTGCACTTCAACCCGCCCCATTACATCGCCAATTAAATTTAAGCGGCTATTATTTAAACGCAGCTGCAAAGTAAATGGGGCGTTAACGCCAGAAGGCTCAAATACTAAACGCTCACCTAAACGCCGCTCGCGCAAATTAACAGAAAACCCATCTACCCTTACCTCTTCTAATACCCGAGGATTAAGCAAATCGTGCGCCGCAATGGATTGCCAATTGTTTTGCGCATCTTGCAACCAAAATTGATAGCCTTGGCCATCGGATGACCAAGCAATCGCCTGCCCACCCGTAATCGCCTCATCTCTTGCCGATTCAAACAACGCGGCAAGGCGACTGGCTTCACGCGCAACCCTTTGCCCATCTGATAAATCCAGACGCACCACGGCCAAGCCCATGATGATGCCAATAATGGCAAGCACCACGAGGATTTCAATCAGCGTAAAGCCTTGATTACGCATTAATTATCCCAAGAGCCAATATCTGCGTCTGTGCCTTCGCCGCCTTGCTCGCCATCAGCGCCGTAGCTCATCACGTCAATTTCGCCCTTAATACCTGGGCTTAAGAACAGATAATCACCACCCCAAGGATCTTTAGGCAATTTTTCTAAATAACCGCCTGTTTTCCAGTTATTTGGCAAAGGTGCGGCGTTTGGTTTTTCTACCAAGGCCTTTAAGCCCTGCTCGGTGCTTGGATAGCGGCCGTTATCCAGCTTATAAAGCTTTAAAGCCTGCACAATCGAGCGAATATCTTGCTTAGCCGCCACCACCCGCGCTTCATTCGGGCGATTCATAATCTTAGGCACCACCAAGGCGCCCAAAATAGCCAGAATGGTAATCACCACCAAAATTTCAATTAAAGTAAAACCGCTTTGTATTTTTTTCATTATTTATGATCCCCTTTGAATATTGAATTGGTTGCAGACTCAAGGCACGGCATGCCTTGTTACTACGATTATTTTACTAATTGATTCATTTCAAATACCGGCAATAAAATCGCCAATACAATCACCAAGACCACGCCGCCCATTAATAAGACCATTAAGGGGCCAAGCAAGCCAGTAAAGGTTGAAACACGGTTTTCTAATTCTTGGGTTTGCTGCGCGGCGGCTTTTTCTAGCATATGCTCTAGCCGCCCTGTTGCCTCGCCGCTGCCAATCAAATGAATCAGCACCGGCGGAAACATTTTGCTCACAGCCAGTGCCCTAGATAAGGTCATCCCTTCGCGCACTTGCTTTGCCGCCTCAGCCACCGCATCGCGCAGTGGCAAGCTACCCAAAACGCCACTCACGGCCTGCATTGCATTCAATAGGGGTACGCCACTGCCAACCAAAATGGCCAAGGTAGACGCTAATTGCGCGGTATTAGCCGTGCGCTCAAAACGCCCAATCAGCGGTAGCTTTAAACGCCAAGCATCAAACTGTCGGCGCACGGCTTGTTTTTTTAAAGCATGCCAGCCACCAGCGCCAAAAATAGCCAAAAGACCAAAAAATATTAGCCCCCAATCCCGCACAAAGGCGCTAGCCCACAGCAGCAAACGGGTGAGTAAAGGCAGAGTTTGCTTGGCGCTTTGAAACACCGTCACCATCTGCGGCACAACCCAAGTCAGCAGCCCCACAATCACCAGTGCCGAAACAAACATCACCACGGCGGGATAAATAAACGCCAAGCCTACTTTAGACGCCAAAGAGGCACGGGATTCCAAATAATCGGCCAAGCGCTGCATGACTGCAGCCGCCTTACCAGACTCCTCACCCGCGCTGACAATGGTGCGATACAACTCTGGAAACACTCTTGGGTGGCGCGATAAGGCTTGCGATAGCGATGAGCCAGCCAAAATCTCGCTACGCAGCGCGGCTACGAGCTGCTTTTCACGCTCGACTTCGCTTTGCTCAATCAGCACAGATAACGCCTGCTCAATCGGCAAACCCGCATCAAGCAAAGTAGCCAGCTGACGGGTCAGCAAAGAGAGCTTAGCCGTGCCCAGGCCACGCTCGCCTTTTGCACCATTGGAGGCGATTTCTTCTAAATCAGAAACCCACAGACCCTGTTGGCGCAGAATGCCCTTAGCCAAACGGGATGTTTCAGCTTCAACAACACCACGCGCAGCCTTGCCGCTCTCGTTCACTGCACGGTAACGAAAAGCCGTCATAGCAAAGATCCTATAAACCTAATTGAGCGAGCGGGAATGAGCATTTTATTATTATTTTAAAGGCACTAAATAAAGAGTTAAACCACGTAGAGAAAAGCAGAATATATGTATTGAAACAAGCATCTAAACTTATTTTTAATACATTAATTCTGCCCTCTTTAACGTCGTCTAATCAAGAAAAAATCACCGTTTTCTTAGAATAAACCAGAATGCGATTTTCCAAATGAGCGCGCACAGCGCGAGAAAGCACCATTCTTTCTAAATCACGCCCTTTGCGTATCAACATATCAACATCATCACGATGCGAAATACGCATCACGTCTTGCTCGATAATTGGGCCATCATCCAATACTTCAGTTACATAATGGCTGGTTGCACCAATTAACTTTACCCCACGAGCAAATGCACGATGATAAGGCTTTGCGCCTTCGAATGCAGGTAAAAATGAATGATGAATATTAATCACCCGCTGTGGGTAAGCAGCAGTGAATTCATGACTTAACACCTGCATATAACGAGCAAGCACAATTAAATCAATGTGATTGGCTTCTAGCAAAGCACGCTGGGTTTGCTCAGATTCAACTTTATTATCTTTATTCACACTAATCACATGAAAAGGAATACCGTAGTAATCAGCCAAACCACTGCAATCTTCATGGTTAGAGATAATTAAAGGGATATCACAACGCAGCTCACCGCCTTTATGCCTATGCAATAAATCGACCAAACAGTGATCATATTTAGACACAAAAATAGCAACCTTGGGGCGACATGCTGACAAAGCCACCGACCATGTCATTTGAAAGCGATCGGCAATAGGCTGAAATGCAGGCTCAAACGCGTTCATATCTAAAGTAAAGTCAGTCACATCCCACTCTACTCGCATCAAAAACAGATTTTCTGTTTCATCTTGATGCTGATCGGCATGAACAATATTGGCGTTATAGGTATACAGAAAATTAGCGATTGCTGCGGATAAACCTTTTCGATCTGGACAACTGATCAGTAATGTTGCGGTATTCATTCAGTGACTCAAGTAAAATCTATAGCTAATTCTAACAGCAACACTGCTCTGAAAACATCACCCCTCCCCATTCTGGGGTGATGTTAATCGATTAAAGCGGCTCCAAACGCTTTGTTTGCTCTTTGCGGCAAAGCTCAACCCTTGTTTTTCCGGCATTGAGTAATTGCTCAAAAGGTGGACTAAAGCCGTGTTTAGGTATTCTTGCTCGCCAAAACAAACCATCATCAGGGGTTTCTATCAGAGAAAACGGATAGTCAAACATTGCGGCATAAATCGCCATACCCACCCCATCAATACGAGCAGGGTTGAAAGATTGTCCATCTGGCCCCATCATCTCGTGATCGATTGCCCTAAAAATAACGGCAATGGTTTCTTCTGCGCTCATTTTATCTAAACTTGCCATACGTGCCGCAGCAAGTAAAATCTCTTCGTGAATGAAGTCCATCGCTCCCCCAGAAAAAAAACAGTACATTCTTTATTCTGGGTTTCCATTTGTTTAATACAAGGCATTTCGCCTGCCACCGATCAGCTTACTATATGTTCCACATCGTACTATTTCAGCCAGAAATCCCGCCGAACACCGGCAATGTGATCCGCCTTGCTGCCAATACAGGGTGCTCCCTGCACTTGGTTAAGCCACTTGGCTTTGAGCTCGAAGATAAGCGCATGCGCCGTGCAGGCTTGGATTACCACGAGTTTTCTACCATGAAAATTCATGAGTCATGGGCAGACTGCAAAGTAGCCTTAGAAGGTCATCGCTTTTTTGCAATGACAACCAAAGGCTCAACGCGGCACGACCGTATTGTGTATAAAAAAGATGACGTTTTTGTGTTTGGCCCAGAAACCCGCGGCCTACCCGAAGAAATCCGTGCTGAGTTTGCCGCCGATCGGCGCATCCGCTTACCCATGATGCCAGATAACCGCAGCTTAAACTTATCCAATGCGGTGGCCATTACGGTGTTTGAAGCTTGGCGACAAATGGATTTTATTGGGGCCTTATAAAATAAGGGGCACGGCATGCCACACCCCTAAAGCCTAAAGTTCTTTTAAAAAACTAAGCCAATAAACACGCAGCCTGTGTAACAGGGCTTAATTCACGCAGTTTTGGCACTTTATCCGCACACTGCGATTCTGCCTTTGGACAACGCGTTCTGAATACACAGCCCGAAGGTGGATTGATCGGGCTTGGCAACTCGCCTTGCAAGATCTGAATCACCTTGGTTTTTTCCCGCTCAGGATCAGGGATAGGAATCGCCGAGAGCAAGGCTTGGGTATAAGGATGACTTGGGCTAGCATACAGTGCTGCTTTTTTAGCCAGCTCCATTTCATGGCCCAAATACATCACCAAAATACGATCGCTAATATGCTTCACCACGGCTAAATCGTGAGCAATAAAGATCAGCGCCATGCCCATTTCACGCTGTAATTCTTTAAGCAAATTTACAATTTGCGCTTGAATGGATACATCTAGCGCAGAAACCGGCTCATCACACACAATCAGCTTAGGCTTCATAATCAGCGCCCGCGCAATACCGATACGCTGGCATTGCCCGCCTGAAAACTCATGCGGATAACGGTTAATTTGCTGCTCGCGTAAGCCAACACGCACCATAATCGCTTTGACTTGGGCCATTACTTCAGCCTCAGCGATATCTGGGTAATGCGTTTTTAGTGGCTCAGCAATAATTTGCGCCACGGTCATGCGGGGGTTTAAAGACGCCAGCGGATCTTGAAAGATCATCTGAATATCTTTGCGTGCTTCTAGCCACTCACCGCTACTGGCACCCCTCATTTCCTTACCCATCCAGACAATGCTACCGCTGGTGGCTGGGATTAAATTAAGCACAGCGCGAGCCAGTGTTGATTTACCACAACCTGACTCCCCCACAACACCAAGCGTTTCGCCTGCGTATAAATCCAGCGACACACCATCCACAGCTTTAAGCTGCTTACTGGCTTGCCAAGGCCATGTCACGCCCTGACGCACGGAGAAATGCACTTTTAAATCGCGAATAGACAGGATAGGTTGACGTGTTTCAGACATGAGCCGCCTCCAACGTTGTTTCAGCTACCGGCTTATGACAAGCACGTAATACACCACCCGCAGTAACGGGCAGCAGCAAAGGCAATTCTGTATGGCAACGGGCGAAGGCATGCTCACAACGCTCGCCAAACGGACAGCCCGGCGGCATATGCGCCATATTGGGTGGATTACCTGGGATGGAAATCAAGCTTTCGTTATCGTCATGATCTAGGCGCGGCAATGCCCCCAGCAAACCAATCGTGTACGGATGCGTTGCGCGGTAGAAAATATCGCTGGCATTGCCCTGCTCCATGACTCGGCCACCGTACAGCACCAGTACTTTTTCGCAAAGGCCCGCAACCACGCCTAAATCGTGGGTAATCATCACAATACCCGTACCAAAATCGCGCTGTAGATCTTTTAACAGCGCAATAATCTGCGCTTGCACGGTGACATCTAAGGCGGTTGTTGGCTCATCCGCAATCAATAACTCAGGCTCGCACAATAGCGCCATTGCAATCATCACCCGCTGACGCATCCCCCCCGAAAACTCGTGCGGATACATCATCACGCGCCGAGTAGCCTCGGGGATTTTTACTGCATCGAGTAGCTCAATAGAGCGCCGTTTGGCATCGCGGCGGCTCATGCCCTTGTGCAACTCGAGCACTTCGGTCATTTGACGCTCAACAGTAAGGTAAGGATTCAAAGACGTCATTGGGTCTTGAAAAATCATGGCCACGCGATTGCCACGAATCTTATTGAGCTGCTGCGCAGGCAACTTAAGTAAATCTTGCCCATCAAACATCGCGCTGCCTTGGGTTTTACCGTTTTTGGCCAACAAACCCATTAAGGCTAAAACAGTCTGGCTTTTGCCCGAGCCGGATTCGCCCACAATACCCAGCGTTTCGCCACGATTTAACTCAAACGACACACCGTTTACCGCGCTAACCAAGCCATCATTGGTAGCAAACTGCACACCTAAATCTTTTACTGACAATAAACTCATGATGAGGCTTCCTTAGCGGTCTTTCGGGTCAAGTGCATCGCGCATGCCGTCACCGATATAATTGGCACAATACAAAGTGGTAGATAACAAAGCCGCAGGAAACAGCAGCAACCACGACGTGGTTTCCATTACACTTGCACCATCATGAATCAAGACACCCCAGCTGGTCATAGGCTCTTGAATACCTAAGCCCAGAAATGACAGTACAGATTCAGTGAGAATCACACCTGGCACCGTTACCGTGGTGTAAATCACCACAATACCTAATAAATTAGGCACCACATGTCGGAAAATAATTTTCCATGTTGGCACGCCAATCGCATGGGCTGCTTCAATATACTCTTTAGATTTAATGGCTAATGTTTGACCACGCACCACTCGTGCCATATCCATCCAACCAAATACGGTGATGGTTAGCACGACCAAATAAAATTCACGCCCTAATAATGTCACCATCAAAATAGCAATCAATAAATAAGGAATGGCGTACATCATATCGACAATACGCATCATCACCGAATCAACCTTACCACCCAAAAAGCCTGCCGTTGCGCCCCATATCACCCCGATTGCCACCGAGGTTAAGGTAGCCAACACACCAATCATCAGCGAAATACGGCCACCAATTAGGCTACGCACCAATAAATCACGCCCTAGTTCATCGGTGCCAAATAGATGCCAATTATGTAATGTTGGTGCTAAGCCCATCGCATCAAAGTCAGTATCCTCATAAGAATTAGGCAAGGCCATTGGTCCAAAAACACAGGCTGCAGTGATAATCAGCAAAATAATGGCACTGATTACTGCTGCTTTATTCTTAAAGAAGCGGTGACGCGCATCCGCCCACGGGCTACGACCTTCTACCGGCAGACCTTCTAAAGCTGCGGCGAGTTTTTTATTTCGAAACAACATGACAACCCCGCCTATTAATAACGAATTTTAGGATCAAGTAGCGCGTAGGCTAAATCAACCAATAAATTAAGTAATACCGCAACCACGGTCACCAAAACAACCAAACCTAATACCAAGGTGTAATCTCGGTTACTTGCCCCATTGACGATTAATTTACCAATTCCAGGCAAAGAAAATACTGATTCAGTCACCACTGCCGCCGTAATAGAGGAAATAGCCAGAGGCCCTAATACCGAAACCACCGGCAATAAGGCAGGCTTAATCGCATGGCGAAATACGATGGTTTTTAATGGCAAGCCTTTAGCACGAGCGGTACGAATAAAGTTGCTACTCATTACCTCGATTAAGCTACCGCGCATCACACGAGCAATGGTTGATACGTTAATAAACGTTAACAAGGAAAGTGGCAAAATAATAAAGCGCAGATTAAATTCATCCCAACCACCGGCCGGCAAGATAGGAATCCAAATAGCAAAGACCAGGATCAACACAGGCCCTAAAACAAAGGATGGAATGGTGCTACCAATATTACCAATAAGCATCACAAAATAATCAACAAAACTATTTTGTTTTAACGCAGCAGTAATACCTAAACCTACACCAATAATAATGGAGAGCAAGATAGCACCACCACCAATAGTCAAGGAAACAGGCAGCGCAGCGGAAACAAGGTCATTAACACTCCAATCGGCATAGCGAAAAGAAGCACCTAAATCCCCATGCAACAAACCTTTTAAATAATAGAGATATTGCTGCCAAAGTGGTAAATCCAAATGGTATTTGGCTTGTAAATTGGCCAGCACCGCTTCAGATACTTTGCGCTCTGAATCAAATGGGCCACCTGGTGTTAAATGAAGTAATAAATAGCAAACGGTAATAACCGCCAGCATTGTAGGAATTGTCGCCAGAACCCGGCGAAATGTATAAGACCACATTATGCATCCCCTCTCGCTTATTGCGCATGCAATAAACATCGTATATGCGGGCCACTCTATGGCAGCCCTGCTTATACAAAACAACGCCGCTTTAGGTTAAAAACCCAAAGCGGCCGCTCTTTAGTTTAATTTTAAGAAGATCAATGCTTAGTAATGTAGAACTCTTTAGACAAATAGCGATCTACTGGGTTCTTAGTTGAATAACCACCTACATAAGATTTAACCAAACGCGGCAAGGTATATTGCAGCAATGGAATCATTGGGTAATCATCCATGATCATTTTTGCTGCTTGCGTCAGCAATGCTTTACGTTTAGCAGCATCCTGCTGATCATTCCCCTGCTTAATCAGCTCTTCTGCTTTTTTATTGCAGTTAGCATTATCATTTTGCGATGAGCCGCACTGAACCAAAGTCAGAAAGGTGGTGGCATCGTTGTAATCAGCAACCCAACCATTGCGGGCAATTTGGAAATCACCATCGTGGCGTTTTTTCAATAGTACTTTAAATTCAAGGCTATCTAATTCAGTATTTAAACCCAGTTTGTTTTTCCACTCGGAAGAAGCAAACAAAGCCATTTTTTTATGGTAATCATCGGTATTATAAGTAAACTTAATTTTTGTACCAGGTTTCACGCCTGCTTCAGCCAATAACTTCTTGGCTTCTTCTACGCGCTTCGCCATTGGCCATTGGACCCAATCGTAGGTCGTGACATCAGCGCCTTCTAGGCCTTTAATAGTCACACCATACGCAGGGACTTGGCCATCAACAGTCACTTTTTGCGCCAGAATATCACGATCCAATACCATAGACAGCGCTTTACGCACGCGCATATCTTTCATCATTGGATCTTTATTATTTAATGAATAATAGCGCAGCCCCAGCATTGGGCCATTTTTAATTTCATTAGGGAAATCTTTTTTAAGCTTTTCGTATTGCCCTGCTGGCAATTGGTAAAGGAAATCATTGTCACCCGACTGATACAATTTTAACTCTGCATTGCCCGCTTCTACTGGAAGATACGTCACACGTGTTAAAACTGTGTTCTTGGCATCCCAGTATTGAGCATTCTTTTCAATCACAATTTTGCTATTTACTTTCCAGTCTTTCAGTACATAAGCACCATTACCAACCATATTGCCAGGCTTAGTCCAATCCTTACCAAATTTATCAACCGTTGCCTTATGCACAGGCGCAAATTGTGAATTAGATAAAACACTTGGTAAGTAGGTAATTGGGTTAGGTGTTTTTACTTCGAGCGTATATTTATCAATCGCTTTAATAGCTAGCGTTGAAGGCGCTTTTTTTCCTTCAGCAATTTCAAGTCCATTTAATACAAAAATACCATAGGCTGTGCCGTACTGTGAGGCAAGCTTAGGGTCAAGAAAACGTTGCCAACCATATACAAAATCAGCCGCTGTAATCGGGTCACCATTAGAAAACTTAGCGTCTTTACGCAAAGTAAATACCCAAGTTGTTGGGTCAGTTTGCTTCCAGCTTGTTGCTACGCCTGGCTGTAAACGCCCTTCATTATCTGTTGTCGTTAAGCCTTCAAACAAATCACGGCTAATATTATTCGCACCAACAGTCTCCGCAAGGTGAGGATCCAGTGATTCTACTTCTGTTCCATTATTACGAATCATTTCTTGCTTATCGCTAAGCTTAACGCCAGCAGGCACCGTCGCCGCAAATGCCGCGCCGCCTAATGCAATTGAAAGCGCGAATGTGACTGATTTCATGGTCCAGTTCATTGTGTCTCCTTAAAGGGCGATACCCATTTGTGGCGGTTAAAATAAGCCACTTCCCCGTTTAAAAGAAGTGGCTTAGATAAAGATACACGGCAAAAACCCGTGTTACATCAGATAAAACGACTACTTAAAATAAAATAATCATACCTGCACTGATTACTTTAGGTGTTTTTGTTAAACCATCGCTGATGCTAGTAGAGAATGTATTTTGATCTTTGTTCTGAATTACAGCACCTTCAACATATAATAATGAAGATTTAGTTAAGTAGTAATCAGTACCAATTTCAAAGTGATTGGCCTTAGCAACTACCTTAGTGCCACCAACCTTACCTTCACCTTGGTAAACATAACCAACACGTGGAACCCACTTACCAATTTCGTACTGAGCCATTACGATAGCGCTATCACGCTTGAACTCGCCACCAGCAAGCATATCTTGCTTAGTGTTTTGATATAACGCACCAATTTGCAGGCCTTCAATTGGGAATACTTTTGCACCCAGCAAGTATGAAGTCATCTTGCCATCGCCCTTAAGCGAAATACCACCAGTTTCACTAGTGCGTGCTTGGTTTTTCAGGCTATTCACGCCACCATAAATTGCAAACTTGCTGTGTGTGTAGTTAGCAGTCGCATCGTAACCTTTTTGGCTACCGGCAATGTCAGCGCGGTTATCAATCACCGCATTTACCGAGGCAGAAAAACCACCCCATGTTGGTGTTGTGTAGTAAGCCGCACTTTCATGGCGTGTACGGTAAGTTGCGTCCTTAAAGGTGCTAGCTAGGGTTGTATTGCTTTCAAACAAATCAAAAGCTTCTACCAGCAGGTCATAAGCACCTTTGCTTCGACCAA
Organism: Iodobacter fluviatilis; assembly: GCF_004194535.1. Lineage (NCBI taxonomy): Bacteria > Pseudomonadati > Pseudomonadota > Betaproteobacteria > Neisseriales > Chitinibacteraceae > Iodobacter > Iodobacter fluviatilis. The sequence continues at coordinate 83,324 of NZ_CP025781.1, forward strand.
AACGCAAAGTACCCGCATCTTTTGTTTCAACACCAATCCACGCTTCACGTGTGCCAAAATTGCCACCAACATCTGACTCAATCTTCCACAGTAGATTAGAGCCGTTATCCAGCTTATCAGTGCCTTTAAAACCAACACGGCTACCAATATCTTGCAGGGAAAATTTATTTGCTTCACCTGTGCCGCTTACAGCATTGCCGTAATCAAGTGATTTTTGTGCGATACCATAAAGTGTTACATCTGCTTGGGCATATGAAACTACGCACAAACTAGCTACGGCAATTGCCAAAATTTTCTTAACAGTCATTTTCAAATTCTCCTTAAGGTCAACAAGACCTGCCTTGTGTGCTTAAGAAGATATGCTTTTTTCCTATAGCCTGCCTAGCGCAGGTATACCTACCATTTTTTTCACCACAGCTCCCACAAAATCAGGAATGAAAACACTTATTGCAATCAATGCTTATTTCATTGTGTTAAAAATCAATACCAGATAAACGCCCTATTTTGGTGCAAACCCAAAATAGCCATACATAGCAACAGCTAGGTATTTCTTACGAAACCACAAACACAACAAGGGAATAATTACACTAAGCATTAGCAAGCAAACAATCAAAACGCACCAAAATAGTGCTAAAAAGAGAAAACACAACCTATGCGAAGATTTAAAATCCGCAGCTAAACCACCAACTATCACAAAAAAACATAAATACAAGACCAAGTAAACGCGATTATCCACCGCCGATCAGCTTAGTTTCCATAAACATAATAAAAAAAAACACAAAAAATACCAAAAAACCCCTAGTCACATGGTGTTGTTTTTTTTTAACACTCCAAAAGGATCATCAAACACAGACAAAATCAAGATACAAAGTACCACAAAACACCAAGGTAATCACCCTATAAATCCACAACATTACGCAGAATATGCATAAAAAATTTTACCAATCAAGTAACAAATAATCATTTACAACAGCAAATGAACACATCTACTTAGCTTCTCGCACCAAATGTGGCAAATTCATTACTGCGCATCGTGGCACCTCTGAACAACACCACTTAACCACAAACTCCGTAGCTAAGATGCGAACACTGCAAGTTACCTAACCAAGCCATCGGCTAAAATTCAATAAAAAAAGGGCGGGGCTCTGTACCTCACAGAACCCCACCCTTTTTAGGTAGACACTAAGCTAATTAATTAAGCAAGCCAGCAAATGACTCAAGCCGTATAAACCTTTGAATGCCCTTTTAGCCGTTATATGGATGACGCAATACAATGGTTTCCGTCCGATCAGGGCCAGTCGAAATGATATCAACTGGCGCTTCGCAGATTTCTTCGATGCGTTTCAAATAAGCACGCGCATTGGCTGGCAAGCCCTCTAAAGTTGTTACGCCAACTGTCGACTCTGACCAACCTGGCATTTGCTCATAAACCGGCTCACAACGAGCGATTTGCTCCGCGCCAATTGGCAAGATATCGATCAGCTGACCATCCAACATATAACCTGTGCAAATACTAATAGTCTCGATGCTATCCATCACATCTAACTTTGTTACACAAAGCCCAGACACACCGTTAATTTGGATAGAGCGCTTCAATGCTGCCGCATCAAACCAACCACAACGACGGGCACGACCTGTAACCGAGCCAAACTCATGCCCGCGCGATGCAAGACCCGCACCTACTTCATCAAACAACTCAGTTGGAAAAGGGCCAGAACCTACTCGCGTTGTGTACGCTTTTACAATACCCAAAACATACTGCAGCATTTGTGGCGCAACACCAGCCCCTGCCGAAGCCGCACCGGCTACGCAATTGCTGGATGTAACATAAGGATAAGTACCGTGATCGATATCCAGCAAAGTACCCTGTGCACCTTCAAACAACAGTGGCTGGCCAGCTTTATTCATATCATAAAGCGTACGGGAAACATCGGCCAACATCGGCTTAATACGCTCCGCGTAGGCCAGTGCTTCGTCATAAACCGTTTGAAAATCAATTTCTGCAGCTTTGAAATAATTTTTTAGAGCAAAGTTGTACCAGTCGAGATTTTCTTTTAACTTGGCAGCAAAGCGCTCTGGATGATACAAGTCTTGCAAACGGATAGAACGCCGAGCAATTTTGTCTTCGTACGCAGGGCCAATACCACGACCTGTTGTGCCGATTTTCATCTCGCCTTTTGCTGCTTCACGCGCCTGATCGATGGCAATGTGATACGGCAAAATCAAAGGGCAAGCTTCTGAAATACGCAAGCGGCTAGCAACATCAACACCTGCTGCTTCTAGCTCATCAATTTCTTTTAGCAATGCTTCCGGCGAAATCACCACGCCATTACCAATAAAACAAGCCTTACCCACATGCAAAATACCAGATGGGATTAAACGTAAGACGGTCTTTTTGCCGCCCACCCACAGGGTATGACCGGCATTGTGACCACCCTGAAAACGAACCACGCCTTGTGCGTGATCAGTCAACCAGTCAACGATCTTGCCTTTACCTTCGTCACCCCACTGGGTACCAATCACGACCACATTTCTGCTCATGCCAAACCTCACTATTAAAACCAAAGTAAGCAAAACACGCTTAAATAATTAACGCGCCATGCACTAAATGTGCCCGCCCCATTACTGGGGCAAACATACTCAAAAACTAAAATCCCTAAACTTTTACAATGGGAACGAGCTGCCACCGCCCATCCTGCAAGCTAAGCATGCGATCAATACTGACTTCAGATGCCACTACACCAAGATCTATCATTACGATCTCGCCTGCATCGCGCAATTCATGAATCGCAAGCCGCAAAGCTGCATCATCTCCACTTGGTGCCAATATCCCAGCCCGTAAAGAAGGAAAAGGTAGCGCAGAAAACTCGCGCAAATCCATACTAAAACCTGTCGCTGGCCTCGATCGGCCAAACTTTTCCCCTACGCTATCATAGCGACCACCACGGGCCACAGCATTGGTAAAGCCCTTTGCATAGGCAGCAAAAACTAAGCCGGTATGATAATAACTACTGCGTAATTCAGATAAATCAAAGTGCGCAACAATCCCACGCAACTGCAAGGCCAAGGTAAGCAACTCCAAACTGTCGAGTGCAGCCAAAACCCTTGGTAGCTGAGGTAATTTTGCTCGCGCATGAGCCAGTACCTCGCTACTTCCATAGAATGTTGGTAGCAATAATAATCCAGCCTGTAAATCAGCAGGAATGCCAGCCGTTGTTTCTTGAATAGTGGCGACATCTTTTTGCTGAATAGCAGCAAATACTTCTGCCCGCTGATTACCCTGTAAATTTGCAGCATCTGCTAAAGCATCAAACAAACCAATATGCCCAATATCTAGACGCGGCTCACTTAAGCCCGCCAAAGCCAAAGCGGCAAACATCAACTCCACAGCCTCTACATCAGCAGCAACGCCTGCACAACCATAAATTTCCGCGCCAATTTGCCGAGGTTCACGCGTGGACAACACGCCATCTGGCCGAGTATTCACCACAGACCCTGCATAACAAAGCCGCGTAACACCTTGACGATTCAAAATATGTGCATCAATTCTAGCGACTTGCGGGGTGATATCTGCACGCAAGCCCATTTGTCGACCCGTCAATTCGTCGACCAATTTAAATGTTTTTAAATCAAGCGCACTGTCATCTTGTGTAAACAGAGACTCAACATACTCGATCAAAGGTGGGGCAACTTGCTCATAACCATAGCAGGCAAATAGATCCAACACTTTACGGCGCAATGCCTCAATCTGCCGAGCTTCTGAAGGCAAAACATCGGAAATATACTCGGGTAGTATCCAATTACGCATTTAGTTTTCTTCAAACAAAGGCCCGCCCGTACTTGGTGTACGGTGCGGGCACAAGCATCGACCATTTGAAAGCACCTCAAGTCATTTCAGATAAATGACTTGTAGCGCCATGATGCTTTTCAAACAATCTATTAAGAGAGATCTAGCCAAGCAACAAAGCTAAACCTAAGAGCTAACTTAAAGCTATTTTACCACCATTAAGACCAACGTTTTTTGCACTAGGCTAACAAACAGCAAAGTCAGTGCAAAAAACCAATCCATAAACCACTTATTTAGCCTTAGGATTCTTCATATACTTAAAGAATTCTGAGCTAGGATCAACCACCATCACATCAGTCTTCTTCGCAAAACTTTGCTTGTAGGCATCCATGCTCTTATAGAACGAGTAGAACTCTGGATTACGCCCATAAGCTTCGCCATAAATAGCAGCAGCTTTTGCATCGCCATCACCCTTAATTTGCTGAGCTTTGTTGTAAGCATTTGCCAAAGTAACTTCACGCTGGCGATCTGCATCAGCCTTGATCTTTTCAGCTTCAGCCGAGCCTTCAGCACGCATTTGATTCGCCACCGCTTTACGCTCTGACTGCATACGTTCGTACACAGAATTGAGCGTAGCGTCTTCTAGCTCAACACGCTTGATCCGCACGTCGATCACTTGCACGCCAATCCGTGCAGCATCAGAATCAGCCACTTTGCGTACCGTATCCATCACCTCATCGCGCTTGCCTGAAATCACATCTTGCACCGTGCGCTTACCAAACTCATCGCGCAGCATATTATTAACAGTATTGCGTAAACGCTCTACTGCCTTACGCTGATCAACACCCACCGCTTTGTAGTACTTTTCTACATCAACGATTTTCCACTTAATAAAACTATCGACCTTTACGTTCATCTTTTCGATAGTTTGAATACGCGCAGGCGCTTCTTCGTCAATAGTCAAAATACGTTTATCAAAATAACGCACTTCTTGTAACAAAGGCACTTTGAAATTAATACCTGGATTTGTAATCACTCGCACTGCTTCAGAAAACTGAAACACCACCGCATATTGGCGTTGATCAACAGTAAAGAATGACAGTGAGAACACAAACAAAGCCAACAATACCAAGGCTAAAGTAGAAAGAATTCGATTCATGCTGCTCTCCCCTTAGCGGCCGTCGCGCGTTGAAGCGCGAACATTACGATTGGCAGCATCATTTGCTGCACTAGGCTCAGCCATTTTAGCCGCGTCTGCAGGCGCAGGAGCCGCCGCTGGCGTTGTCATTTGCATTAATTTATCCAAAGGCAGGTAAAGCAAATTGCCACTCGATTTTTGATCGATCAACAACTTTGTCGTGTTTTGGAACACTTGCTGCATCGTGTCAAAGTACATCCGGTCCCGCGTCACTTGTGGCGCTTTCGCATACTCTGCAGCCACCTGCTTAAAGCGGGATGCATCCCCTTCTGCTTGCGAAACAACGCGTGAGCGATAACCTTCAGATTCTTCCGAAAGACGTGCTGCCATACCGCCCGCCTTAGGAATCACATCATTCGCGTAAGCCGTACCTTCGTTAATCAAACGCGCTTTATCTTGACGCGCTTTTACCGCGTCAGAGAATGCAGCTTGCACCTGATCAGGCGGCTGTACATCAGAGATGTTCACACGAGAAACCGCAACCCCTACGCCGTAACGATCCAGCAGGTTTTGGACGATTTCCTTAGTATCTTCACCGATTTTGCCGCGCCCTTCATTGAGCACGTAATCGACTTTATTCTTACCTACGACTTCACGAATCGCAGTTTGAGCAATCTGCTTAACTAAATCTTTAGCATCACGGTCTGTTGTGCGGTTAAAGAATACAAAGTCATGAGCAGACTTCAGGTTGTATTGCACTTCCAGACGCACTTCGAGGATATTTTGATCCCCAGTCAGCATCATCGATTCGTCCCCTGCACGACCTTCACTACCAGGTGTTCCGACTTCTAAGCTACGAATTTCCGTCATATTCACGATTTCGCGTGATTCAACCGGCCATGGCAAATGCCAATGCAGACCCGGCTTTTCTACCGTTTCTACATAACGACCAAAACGCATGATTACCGCATTTTCACGCTCATCAACCACATAAAACCCAGATGCGGCCCAAAGCACGGCTACTGCAACAGCAACTACAACAGCAGCACCTGCACCGGCGCGGCTATTGCCACCCCCCTGCTGCTGGGGTGAGCCATCTCCGCCAAATAGGCGAGAGATTTTGCTTGTGATATTTCTAATAATTTCATCCAGATCAGGCGGGCCATTACGGCGACCGCCCCATTGCGGGTCATTTTGACTCATTAGTTAACTCAGCTGTTTTTAGTGGATGGCTTAAAGCCTCAAGCAGCGCGGCACGAAGTGCATCAAGCCCTGTCCCTTGGGTAGCACTCAAACGCACTGCGCAAATTCTACCATACTCGTCGTGATCAACACTCGGAGGCATGTCGCGCAGATCAATCTTATTATTGACCATCAATTGTGGAATACGTTCCGCACCAATCTCACTTAATACTTTATTCACCTCAATAATCTGCATATCACGCAATGGATGATTCACATCCACCACATGTAAAAGCAAATCAGCTTGAATTGTTTCCTCTAAAGTAGCGTGAAATGCCGCGACTAAAGTATGCGGCAATTGCCGAATAAAACCCACTGTATCCGACAATACAATCGAATGCTCTGGATCAAGATATAGCTTTCTTGATGTTGTATCTAATGTTGCAAACAATTGATCTGCAACGTAAATCTTCGATTTAGTTAATGCATTAAATAAAGACGACTTTCCTGCATTGGTATAGCCCACAATTGCCACACTAAATTGACGATTACGCTCACGCGCTCGGCGCTGAGTAGCACGCTGCTTTTGTACCGTTGCCAATTGATCTTTTAGGCGCTTAACCCGAGCACCAAGCAAACGGCGATCTGTTTCTAACTGAGACTCACCTGGCCCACGCATGCCAATCCCACCTTTTTGTCTTTCCAGGTGAGTCCAACCGCGGATAAGCCGAGTCGAAATATGCGACAACTGCGCCAATTCAACTTGTAATTTACCTTCTGCAGTACGCGCTCGCTGGGCGAAGATATCTAAAATCAGCGTAGTACGGTCGACAACACGACATTGCAATACTTTTTCTAAATTACGTTCTTGCGAAGGGGAAAGAGCGTGATTAAAAATAACCAACTCTGCCTCATGAGCACGAACTACTTCAGCAATTTCTTGAACCTTACCCGTCCCTGCAAAATAAGCACGATCTGGCCTACTGCGCTTACCCTCAACGGTTGCAAGAATATTTGCACCCGCACTTTCTACCAGCTGAACGAATTCCTCAGCACCATCTTGATAATCCACCTCACCAAAGTCAAGGCAAACCAAGACAGCCCTGTCTCCACCCTTATGGCGCTCAAACATGCATGACCTTTTAATCAAAAACACCGTGTAAAGCCGTTTGGCCCAACACAAAAAACCCCGAAAGACCCAGTCAATCGGGGTTTTTAAACTGTACTGCTGCCTCTAACTAATAGATTCAAAAATCTATCCAGCATCAACCACAACATCAGCAGGTGACAATTGCCCTGCGTGCTCATGCGGAATAGAAACAGGGCGAGATGGCACAACAGTTGAAATAGCGTGCTTATAGACCATTTGCGTTACATTATTACGCAATAGAACAACGTATTGGTCAAAAGACTCGATTTGCCCCTGTAATTTAATCCCATTCACCAAATAAATGTAAACAGGCACATGCTCTTTACGCAGTACGTTCAAGAATGGGTCTTGCAACATTTGCCCCTTAGCGCTCATTATTTTTTTCTCCAAATTCTTGTTATATCTTGATAGAGACAGTTGGGTCTTACGCTTGTCAGTCCGATGAAAAGTTAGCAAAAAACACAAAAAACCTAAGCCACAAAGAAAAAAACCATATCTATTCGCTATAAATAGCTGAATTTAACCCTTATTTCTTACTTATTTGCCTTCCTGCTTCGTTTTTCAACGGACTGTTATAGTACAAAATACATTCTATGCCAAGTGCACAAATTCCGAAATACTTTCAGACTTTATCAGCGTTTACCGTATTTTTTAGGTTTACTACCCTTCAAATGCAGCATAGGCATTGCCTTAGCACCCGTCGGTTTTTTATGCTCGTAAGGATTAACATTCTTTTTAAACTGCACACGCAACGGTGTGCCTTGCAAATTAAACATCTTCATAAAATGATGTTCAAGATACCGCCAGTAAGAGTCTGGCACTTTTTCCAAAGCATTACCGTGAACAATCACCACTGGTGGATTAGTACCGCCTTGATGGCAATAACGCATTTTAGGGCGAATTTTGCCAGCAAGTGGTGGCTGTTGACGCTCAAGTGCAATTTCTAAACCACGCGTAAGCTTAGGCGTGGGAATTTTAATCATTGCAGCAGCATAAGCTTGGTCAATTGAGGCAAATAAATCACCCACGCCTTGACCTTTTAACGCTGAAATATAATGGAATTTAGCAAACTCCAAAAAGCCCAATTTACGATCAATTTCACGCTTGATCATATCTTTTTGGAACTGATCTGTGGACTCCCACTTATTGATCGCCACGACCAAGGCGCGCCCTGTTTCTAGCACAAAGCTAGCAATACGTGCATCTTGATCAGAGACTTCTTGAGTTGCATCTAATACCAAAACCGCCACGTTAGCGTCTTCAACCGCTTGCATAGTTTTGATAACCGAGAATTTCTCGATCACATCCGTGACTTTACCGCGCTTACGCACACCTGCAGTATCAATAATGGTGTAGTTGCGATCATTACGATCAAATTCAATGTAAATCGAATCCCGAGTTGTACCTGGCTGATCAAATGCAATCACACGTTCTTCACCCAAAATGGCATTCACCAAGGTGGACTTACCCACATTAGGGCGGCCAATAACGGCAAACTTGGGGTGATCAAGATCTTCTTCTGGTTCAGGCTCTGGAAAATCTTCAAGAATTTCATTGAATAAAAGACGCACACCTTCGCCGTGTGATGCGGAGATCGCAACGGGGTGGCCCAAGCCCAATTCAAAGAAATCGGCACAAACCACGGAGGCATTCATCCCCTCCACCTTGTTCACCGCAACCCAAACTGGGCAGGTGGACTGGCGTAAGCGATTAGCAATAATTTTATCTTGCGGGGTAATGCCGTTACGACCATCCACAATAAAGACAATGCAATCGGCTTCGTCCACGGCTTGCAGCGTTTGCCTCGCCATTTCGAACATAATGCCTTCATCAACCACGGGTTCAAAACCACCCGTATCAACAACTAGGTAAGGCTTTTCGCCAACCAAACCGTGCCCGTAGTGACGGTCACGCGTCAGGCCTGGAATATCGTGAACAAGTGCGTCGCGCGATTTGGTCAGTCGGTTAAATAGCGTGGACTTTCCGACGTTGGGACGACCAACCAGCGCAATTGTAGGTTTCATTTATTTAGCGCCCTGCTTTAGGCCTATTGAAAAAACATTACCAGCGAGCGTTTGTATAATCAAATGCTCGCCAGCGACAAGCGGAGAAACAGCGATACGTGCACCATCTGTAGCCAGTTGAGCGACAAAACTACCATCTTCCGTATTTAAATAATGGCTATAGCCTGCAAAATCAGCCACAACCAAATATTTACCCAGCAAGGCCGGAGCCGAGACTGAGCGAGCGGCCAATTTATCTTGACGCCAAACACTTCGGCCACTGTCACGCTCAAAGGCGTTGACATTACCCGCAGCATCTACCGCATAGACATAGCGATAATCCATCGCCAGACCAGACCAACTCGATAATTCACGTGTCCAAGCGGCACTGCCACTTGCTGCATCAAAGCAGGCAACACGCCCCTGATAGGCAACCGCGCAAACCAAGCGACCATCTACCACAGGAGGTGCCACCACATCGGTGACCCGTTCAAGCTCAGTCGCACCACGCGGAACGGCCACAGGGCTATCCCACTTTACGCGACCATCTTGCAATGAGAGAGCAACTAAACGCCCCCCGACATACCAGCATAAACCACATTGCCAGAAATAGTGACTGCGGCATAATTACGTAAAATCAATGATGGCAATTGTTTTTGATACTGCCACAGTTGCTTGCCATCTGCCGCGGCAAAAGCACTGATTCGACCATCACCGGTTTTAACCACCACGATGCCATTACTAACCGCCGGCGGCGCCATGATTTCGCTGGAAGCTTGCGCCTTCCAAAGAAATTTACCTGTACGATCATAAGTAAGCACAACGCCCTTGATTGAGCCTACTGCCACCACATCTGCACCTAAACCAACGCCACCAGCAATGGCTTGCTCAGTTTTAATCTGCCAACGACTTTGACCAGTGATTGCATCCAAAGCTCGTAACTTATCTGGCGCGCCAGCAACCACTAGCAGCTCAGCATCGACAGCCGGTACAAAGCGAAACTGAGTTTTATCTCCTACCGATGCACGCCATTGTGTTTCCACTGGTAAGGTTTGTGCCACAACTGGCAGAGGGGATGGCTCTGGTGCATTGCTAACCGTGCCACAAGCAGATAAAGCGAGTAAAGAAGACGCTACAACAATGCGATAAAGAGCTTGCATTAAGAATTCCCCAAAGCTTCCAGTTTCACTTCCACGAATTTCACATTTGGCGCATCTTTTGGCAATTTAGCCAGAGCTTGCTTATAAGACTCACGCGCTGCTGCTTTATCACCTTTTAAAAGCAATACATCGCCCTTAGCTTCAAAGAACAAACCAGCAAAGCCATTTTCCTCATTGGCTTTGAGTGTTAACAATGCATCGTCAAACTTCTTTTGATCTAATTGCACGGCAGCTAAACGTAAACGCGCGGCGTCGCGCAAACCCGCTTCTTTAGAGCTGGAAATCACCCACTGCAATTGAGCAATTGCGCTAGCTGCATCACCAGCGCCAAGGCTAGCTTTTGCCAGCAAGAGAGCGGCACGTGGTGCATAAGCGGAGCTGGCGTACTCTTTTTTCAAGGATTCAACGGCAATTTTAAGCTTAGCGATGTCTTTTGCCTCGACCAGCTTGTCTAGCTCTGCATATAACACGCCCGCCTTCGCAGATTGAGACTCTACGTAAGCATTCCAGCCCTTCCAGCCAGAATAAGCCACCAAAACAATCAACAGACCCACTGCAATAGACTTACCCCAACCATCCCAAAAGGCTTTAATTTCGGCAATTTGTTCTTGTTCTTGTAGATCGAAAGCCATTTTTTACTTTCCTTTACTTGAGATAATAAATGCAAGTTCAGCCAAAGCAACCGTGCGTTGTTCGCCCGCGCCTTCGCCATTTAGTGTTTTTAGATTTGCAGTATTTGTCTCGGCTTCTGCCTCACCAATCACCACAGCAAAGCGTGCTTGGCTAGCATCCGCTTTCTTAAACTGAGATTTAAAGCTACCACCACCACAATGTAAGAGCACATTAAGCCCAGTGCTGCGCAGTAACTGAGCAGTTACAAAAGCCAAACGCCCTGCAGTGTCGCCTAAGTGCACAATATAAGCATCAGGAGCAGCAACAGGAACCAGTAGAGCTTGTTCTTCAAGCAGCAACAAAATACGCTCAATTCCCATCCCAAAGCCCACCGCTGGGCAAGGCTTACCGCCTAACATTTCCACCAAAAAATCGTAACGGCCGCCGGCAGCAATAGTGCCTTGTGAACCTAAATCTGTAGTCACCCACTCAAACACGGTGCGATTGTAATAATCAAGGCCGCGCACTAGACGCGAATTCACCTTATAAGTAATCCCAGCAACATCAAGCAAGGCTTTCACGCCATCGAAATGCTGACGTGAATCATCACCCAGGAAATCGATTAATTTAGGGGCGTTTTCTGCCATTTCTTGCAGGGTAGGGTTTTTAGTATCCAGTACCCTTAGCGGATTGGTGTACAGACGACGCTTACCATCTTCATCCAAGATGTCGACAAAGGTTTCTAGATAGGCAATCAAAGCTTCACGATGCGCGGCGCGCTCTTCTTTGTCGCCCAAGGAGTTGATTTCTAAGCTAACATTTTTTAAGCCAAATCGCGCCCAAAGATCCGCTAACATCAAAATTACTTCGGCATCAACATCAGGTGTCGCCATACCAAAAGCTTCAACACCAACTTGGTGAAACTGGCGATAGCGGCCCTTTTGTGGACGTTCATGGCGATACATCTGGCCCATATACCAAAGACGCTGGGTTTGATTGTAAAGCAGGCCATGCTCTACACAAGCGCGTACACAACCCGCAGTACCTTCAGGGCGCAGCGTTAGCTTTTCACCATTGAGCTTGTCTTCAAAGGAATACATTTCCTTTTCAACGATATCGGTATGCTCCCCAACACCACGTACAAATAGATGCGTCGATTCAACAATCGGCATCCGAATATTTTTATAGCCATACGCAGCCAGCCAATCACGCGTCACGTGTTCAAAATAAAGCCATGCAGGAGACGCATCCGGCAGAACATCGTTCATGCCGCGAATACCTTGAATCTGATTTGACATTGAATTTACTATGTAGGGTGGGCATATTTTAACTGCCCACGCAGTTTCGGATGATGGGCAGCTTATTCATACCCACTCGGCAAATTATATACACTTGCAAGTATGGGCAAAAACACCTTCCCATGCCTACACACCACACTGACTTAAACTACCTTCAGTGCAATCACCTTAGGCTTGATTTCCTGACGCTTCGCACCACCCTCGGCATAACGGGTCTGCACATAATCAAGCACAATGGTTTGGAACTCGGTACTGATGTGATCGCCCTTTAAGGTCACGGTTTTTTCACCATCCACATAAACAGGGCACACAGGGATCTCTCCCGTTCCTGGCAAAGAAATACCAATATCGGCCAGCTTAGATTCGCCAGGCCCATTCACGACACACCCCATCACCGCCACCGTCATATCGGCTACGCCTGGATACTGCAAGCGCCAAATTGGCATTTGCTCACGCAAAAAGCTTTGAATACTGGATGCTAATTCTTGGAATACTGTTGAAGAAGTGCGTCCACAGCCTGGGCAGGCGGTCACAAGTGGCGTAAACGAGCGCAAACCCATCGTTTGTAAAATTTCTTGTGCCACAATAATTTCAGTACAGCGATCCCCTCCCGGCTCTGGCGTAAGAGAGATGCGTATCGTATCGCCAATCCCCTCTTGCATCAGTACCGACAAAGCAGCTGTGGAGGCAACAATACCTTTCGAGCCCATGCCTGCTTCGGTCAAGCCCAAATGCAGCGGATAATCACAGCGTGCGGCCAAAGAGCGATAAACCGAGATCAAATCTTGCACATGCGATACCTTGCACGACAATAGAATTTGATTTGGGTCCAACCCCCAGCTGATTGCCTGATCTGCGGATTCTAGCGCAGAAACAATCAATGCCTCACGCATCACCGCATCCGCAGACAAAGGCTGAGCCAGCTTCGCATTGGCATCCATCAGTTTAACGACAACGCTTTGATCTAAAGAGCCCCAGTTCACACCAATGCGTACTGGTTTTTTATATTTGATCGCCTGCTCAATCATAAATGCGTACTTTTCGTCGCGTTTACTGCCCTTACCAACATTACCAGGGTTGATTCGATACTTGCCCAAGGCCTGCGCGCAGTCTGGGTAATCCCGCAGCAAGCGATCACCATTAAAGTGAAAATCCCCCACCAGCGGCACATCACAACCCATCGCATCTAAATTGGCACGAATGGTGGCCACTTGAGCCGCGGCCTCAGGGCTATTTACCGTGATACGAACTAATTCAGAGCCCGCCTTCCATAACTCATACACTTGCTTGGTTGTAGCAGCAGCATCAGCAGTATCGGTATTGGTCATGGATTGCACCACAACCGGATGGTCTGAACCCACCCAGACATTGCCGATCTGGACTTGGCGTGTTTTGCGGCGGGGGATTGAAATCGTTGTCATTAGTTTATTTCAGCTCAAAAGTAGCGACATCGCCGCGAGTATAAGAAGTTAAATCCACGGCTTGATTACGATATATAAGTTGGGTATGCGGTGCATTGCCAATTTTAAAGCGGTAAGGTGGCACCCCAGAAACACTTTTCGCCACACCAGGTTTTAGCAGTTCACTGATCAATTTAGCACCAGCAGCGTCTTGCACTTGTACCCAAGAGTCTTTCTGCACGGTAATACTTAGATCGCCTGCCGTTGCTGGCGCAAGTACAGTACTTGCTGATTTTGCTGCGGGCACACTTGCAACTATTTTTGCCACCGGTTCACTTGCCAATACCGGCATTTTTGCTCCAACAGCACTCGCCACTTGGCTAGCCGCAGCCACTTCGCTTGCGGTATCAACCACCACTAATTGAGGCAAGACCACCGCCGGAGCAGAAGCTAAAAGCTCTGGCTGTGCAGGCTGCTGCAAATACCACATCACTCCGCCCACGCCACCCGCCAAACCAATCAACACGACCAAGCCCAGTAGCCAAGTGTTTGCCTTGCCTCCGCCCATAAATGGCACGGCGGTTTCCTCATTAACCCGAGGCAAGGCTGCCTGCTGGCGCTCTACTGGCAGGCACGCCTCCAAATAAGCTTGTAAAGGTGGCCAAGGCAAATCTAGCAGCCTTGCGTAATTACGCACAAAGCCACGCACAAAGGTATTGCCTGGCAACTCATCAAAACGCTCATTTTCAATGGCATCTATCTGACGATGTGTCAGCTTAAGCTGGCTCGCCACCTTATCAAGCGTATAACCCAGCTCAATACGGCGCGCTTTTAATGTGGCACCCGCAGATACAGCGGCGCTTTGTGGTGCAGAAGAAGAATCAATTATTTCGGTCATACACATCCGTTAATCAATCATACGAACCGCTTAATAAGCGGGCCATTTCTTGCGAATCGGGGAATTTCTTACGTAATTGCTCTGCCAGTTTATTTTCAGCGTCTTTATTCGCAAATTGATGTTCTAACTGCACACCCAACCATAGTAATTCAGGCGTGGCTGGTGATAATCTTTGTAATTCTAAATAGTAGCGCCTAGCCAGTACAGCATCTTTATTACGCATGCCAAATTCAACCAACTTAGCTCTGGCCGCTAAGCTATCTGGGCGAATCCGTAAAGCGCGCTCAAAATAAGTACGCGCGCCCTCTTCATCACCACTTTTTAATGCGCATTGCCCTGCTGCTAGCAATGATTTATCTGGTGTACTATATAACGCATTTTTTTGAGTCGCCAGCAGGTATTGAATCCCTTCTTTATGCTGGCCTTTTTGGCATAAATACCAACCAAAGTTATGATTAATATCCGCGTCATTGGGTGACAACTGAATTGCGCGTGAAAATGATTGCATGGCCGCGTCATCTTCGCCTAATTCCGCATGAATTAGCGCCATTACATTATACGCAGGGGCGTAGGATGAATTAACCGCCAAAGCCTTATTAACTTCTTCAATAGCAACGGCATATTGCCCGCGCTTTAAATACTCCGAGCCCAACTGCGTTCGCAACGACGCCCTATTCTCCTCCCCCTCTACAGCCAAGGCCATCGATGAGCATAATAAAGCTGTTGTCATTACTAACGCGCGTAATTTCATGGATTGTCGCCATTCTGTGGATGGAAAATAATGGCTTGAGCATCACCCGCCAAGCGTTTTTCAACGCGGCGAGTTTTATCCAACACCTGCCCAGCCAATTGACCGCAAGCTGCATCGATATCATCACCACGTGTTTTTCGCACAGTAGCAACGTAGCCTGCATTAATCAAAATATCACGAAACCGTAAAATCGCATCCCTTGTTGAGCGCTTAAAGCCTGCATTAGGGAATGGATTAAACGGAATTAAATTAAATTTACATGGTACATCACGCACCAAAGCCACTAATTCACGCGCGTTTTCTACCGAATCATTAATACCATCGAGCATCACATATTCAAAAGTAATGAAATCGCGCGGGGCTTTTTCTAAGTAACGCGTACATGCTGCCAACAACTGATGCAGCGGGTATTTTTTATTAATAGGAACGATATCATCACGGATTCTATCATTAGGCGCGTGTAAGGACACGGCTAATGCCACTGGGCAATCTTCACGCAATCTATCGATCGCAGGCACGATACCTGACGTAGACAGCGTAACACGACGACGGGATAAACCGTAAGCATTGTCATCAAGCATCAGTTTCATCGCAGCCACCACGTTATCGTAGTTAGCCAACGGCTCGCCCATACCCATCATCACCACATTAGACACAATGCGGGTGTCACCATTTCGATTATCCACCAAGCCGGCGTCCCCCAAGCGCGAAGCATCCAGCGACATGCGGCGATTAGCCCACCACAGCTGGCCAATAATCTCTGCAGTACTTAAATTACGATTAAAACCTTGGCGCGCCGTTGAGCAAAAGCCACAATCCAGCGCACAGCCTACTTGGCTAGACACGCATAAGGTGCCACGATCATCCTCAGGGATAAACACCGCCTCAACGCCATTGCCTGTACCCACATCCAGCAGCCACTTACGCGTGCCGTCTTTGGCAATTTGCTCTGCCATCAGGGCTGGCGGAGTCACCGCCGCATCTAAGGCCAGCTTTTGCCGAAAAGATTTGGCGATATCGGTCATCGCATCAAAGTCTGGCTCGCCGCGCTGATGAATCCATTTCATCAGCTGCTTAGCGCGAAACGGCTTTTCACCATACTGCGCCATCAACTCGGCCAAACCCGCCGCATCATAATCTAACAAATTAACTGACATTACTTTACTCACTTAAAAAACCCACCCACTCTGCCACCGCAGGAAAACTCGAAAAACTTATCTTTTAGCTTCAGCGTTATCATTTTCAATACGCCCCTTACACTCTTGAATAGACAACTTTTTCGAGGGCTCCTACAGCTGTGAAACTGTGCCAAGCAAACACTATACAAATGGCACAGCACTCACAACAAACTACTAAAACAGCCCCTCGGTAGCAAAAAGCGCACGTTAAGGGGCTATTTATATTAGCGGCTGTAAACTTCGCTAGATGCGAAGAAGTAAGCGATTTCGATGGCTGCGTTTTCAGCAGAATCAGAACCGTGCACTGCATTTGCATCGATAGAATCAGCGAAATCAGCACGGATAGTGCCTACAGCCGCTTCTTTAGGATTAGTTGCGCCCATCAAATCACGATTCTTCAAGATAGCGCCTTCGCCTTCCAACGCTTGAATCATGACTGGACCTGAGATCATAAAGTTCACAAGGTCGTTAAAGAAAGGGCGTGCTGCGTGCACAGCGTAGAAGCCTTCAGCTTCTGCGCGTGAGAGTTGTTTCATCTTAGCGGCTACAACCTTTAAGCCAGCTGATTCGAAACGATCGTAGATCTTACCAATAACATTCTTAGCAACTGCATCAGGCTTAACAATAGAAAGTGTACGTTCGATAGTCATGTAATTCTCCAGAAAAGTGGTTTTATAGGTAAAACGTTTGCAGCGCACAAAAAACTCGGCTAGCCTCTTTGTCAGCGACGCAAGCTGCGTAAGCCCAAAACGGCATCGATTCATTTTTTATCCGTAAATACAATCTGCGGCGAGCCTAAAACAGCGACATTTAACCGCGCTTTAGCCCGCAAAAATTGAATTAGCCGAACATTATAACAAATTCAAGAGAAACCGGCTGATGAACTGCTACCTCAGTGAAAGCACTGCAAAAATTGAAGCCCGGCAGGCACTGATAAGTAAACAAAATTGTCCCCAACAATCCATCACCTAGGGTCTGTTGACGTTTCATTCGCCATTGTGCTGAGCCGGAAAACGGCCAGGCACAAGGCATGTGACGAAGGCAATAACGGGTTATTGTCGAGTAGCATCACGCAGTGAATGGCCATTTTCCGGCTCAGCCCTTTGGGTTTAGCCCATTTTTGGGGCTGCACGGCGTTAAAAATCGCTGATGGTACTCGTACCATGTCGCAATGTTCTCCTTGTTCAGCCCCAAAACTGGACCAAACGCAGCCGTGAATGAAACGTCAACAGACCCTAAAGATCTTTTTACCTTACATAATTTAATAAACAAGTGAAACCGGCAGATGAACGATCCACTCGACCCTATCTTGCAACAAGAATCACAGCGCCGCCTAAAAGTGCAACTAGCATGGCGGCTTGGTATTGCCGCCACATTAATTGTGATTGCACTATTTGGAATTAGCTGGTTAGATCGCCAACAAAGCGCAAAACCAACCGCAAGCACCCCCACTCCTATCATTGCCCCGCCTACCGTAGCCCCCCTTACGCCACCTACTGCGGCAGAACAAGTCGTGGCAAGCCAAGCCAGCGCGACCAGTAAAGAAGAGATCCCAAGCATTCCCGCGCCCAGCTCTGCATCAGGCATTATTGAAGGGGCAAGCCATCGTCCAACTAATACGCCATCACCCCACCCAAGCGCAAAACCAACGCTTAAGCTCGAAGGCATCAGCACAAGCAGCACATTTTTAGCAACGCTGCCGCCCACCCCTACGGCTCAGCGCACACCTGAGCCACTCGTTGTTACCCCCACCCCAAACCGTACAACCAGCCCTCGCAACATTGCCGCCACCGTTGCGCCATACCCAAGCAGCCAATACACCCACAATGGCTATACCGTGCAAGCGGGGGTCTTTTTGCAGGCAGAAAACGCAGGCAAATTACTAGCTCAGCTCAAAACCGCCGGCGTACCCGCTTATCTAGAAACACGCGTACAAATCGGCCCATTCAAAGACAAAGCTTCTGCCGATGCCGCTGCAGTTAAATTAAAACGCCTCGGCATCTCCCCCGTTGTGCGTGGAAACTAACCTTAAATTGCTCGCACTCTAGCTTGATGAACAGCAATAAACCACTGAGCGATTTACTACTCAGTGATCCATATATGAATGGCGACTTACACAGCCGCAGGTTGGCCCCTATGCCCACCCTGCAAAATCACTTAACGTGACGGATAGCCAACTGGCAAATTTGCTCACAGAGCGCCGAAAAGCTAATCCCTGCTGCGGCAGCGGCCTGCGGGAACAAGCTGGTTTCGGTCATCCCCGGCAGGGTATTAACCTTCAAGCACCACAACTACCCCTGCTCGTCTAGCCTAAAATCACTGCTAAATGAAATTTAAAAGAAAGGCGAGAAGAGGCCAAAGGTCTACTAATTTATCGGGTTGATTATGTACAAGCCGAGAAAAAATCTCCTAAATTTTTGTTTTGCGATGTAAATCGCTCATGCGCAGCGCTTCAGGGTGTCACTTGTTTTATGTCAGTCGATGATTGAGCAACGACAGAAACACGCCTTAAATCCGCCGGTGAAATCGATGAATTTTTTATTCTCAGTGCTAATTACAATCACACTTATGGGCTGCGCCACATCAAGTACAGGCCCTCTTTCAGCTGGCGCGGATATGTTCGTAGTATCGAGGCAAGCGGGTGCATTTCCAAGTGGAAGAGAACCCCTATTAGCTGAAGCGCTAACTGAAGCCAACACCAAGTGCTCGGCCTTAGGAAAAACAATGAAACTGGTTTCAGCGGCAGAAAACACCGGCCCCTACATACTGGGAAATTACCCCAAAGTTACCGTTATTTTCTCTTGCACTTAACGCCCCCTCTGAAATATTTCATTGCCCTCAACAATCAACCTGCCTCGCCTCCCCCACACACTTCAAGCGTGCCTCCACTCACCGCACACAGTGCCATAGAGCAAATACACAAATAAGCCAATCTCACCAAAATGAAACTCACGTAATACTGCTGTTTCATTCAGATAAAACCACCAACAAACGCTTAGGCGCTTCAAGCAGCGCCACCCCACTTATCCAAGGGAAATACGAAATTAATACTGGATAAGAAAGAAATAAAAAAGCAAAATCGGTATAATTATAAATTATAACTGACACATTACTTTCTATACAAAATGGGCAGGGCAACAAACCAACGTATCCACAGCTATTTTTGTTGTAAACCGTAAGTAATGGAACCGAAGAAAATAGCGAATCCAACAAAAATTTGAGATTGGCATTAAAACACTCACGAAAACTACAGCGCTAAATCGAACCGGAAATCCTCACTATCCGTTCAGCCAAATCAGTACATGCGCACTATGCCTGCGCTGGTCAAGCTGATCAGCACGCCATTCATGAAGTCAGTGTTCCATTACATTCACAAAAAACACAAACAACCGTTGCCAGAGGCACAATGAACTACAAACTCTCACTCACCGACATAGCAGATGAACAAGTACGCAAAGCGATCCTTGGCCCGCTTACTGAGTACAATACAAGCCAAGCTGGCGCTAGAAACAGCAGCCCCTTAGTCATCACGATAGCAGACGAGGCAGGTGAGATCGTCGGCGGCCTTTGGGGCCATACAGGGTACGAATGGCTGTTCACGCAACTCTTGGTGGTTCCAGCATCGCACCGAGGAATGGGCATCGGATCGAAGCTACTTTCCATGGCAGAAGAAGAAGCCATTTATAGAGGCTGCACCGGCGCATGGCTAGATACATTCGAGTTTCAAGCGAGAGGCTTCTACGAACGCATTGGGTACACCTGCTTCGCAGAGCTTCCAAACTACCCAACTGGGTTCTCGCGTTACTTTATGAAAAAGAGTCTGCGTAAGCCATCACCTGAAGCCTAGCAGCCTGTCGGACTTAGGCGGTTGAAGCGAAAAATCGCATGATCGAGACCAGATTTTGCCGAATTTGCAGCGCCAATAACGAGTTATTGGTCAAAAATCTGGTGGAATATAGGCCGATCAAGTGATTTTTCAGCTGACTGATGCTAAGTCCGACAGGCTGCTAGCCCTTCACTAGAGAGAACATGTACCGGCGCCGAGCCATGCCTCTCTTATCAAAGCTTAAGCCAAACATCTAGCAGCCTGTCGGACTTAAGCGATCGTAGCGAGGGAAAGACCGGTTTGAGACAGATTTCGCGGGTTTTTGAGGCGAATAGCTGGCTATTCAACGAGAAAATGCGTGAAATATGGCCAAATCCGGCTTTTCCGTAGTAGATCAGTCTTAAGTCCGACAGGCTGCTAGGGTCTGTTGACGTTTTCCGGCTCAGCGCAATGGTGAATGAAACGTCAACAGACCCTAGGTGAGCACTCAAAGTGAACGAAAGAATAAGAAATTCCCAGCGAAGAATCGGCGAAGAAAGTGATTTACCTTGCGATCGAAGAGGCTTCAAAGAAATGGACGATGCCGATTCAAAACTGGCGGATGGGTGCTGAATCGTTTCTTTATAGAATTTGGTGACCGGCAGAACGGCCATCAGCAATTCCAAAGGCATTTACACAGAAAGATTTACGGGCTCATTATAGCTGTAGGGGTATTTTTAATGATAGAACGCTACTGATGTAGGCCACCAGCCAACTTGGTAATTACATCTGTTTAAACAAATGCGTAAAACTGCGACTCACTTCTAATTTTTCATCTAAACCACTTACTTTTACTAATAAGCGCCCACGTAAATCTTTCACTACGCCTTCAATGGCTTTGCTATTAACCAAAGTAGCACGGTGTATTTGCCAGAATAAGTCTGGGTTCAATTCTTCTAGCAAATCACGCACAGGTTTTCTAATTAAAGCTTCATAGTTTTTTGTTTGTACCCGTGTATATTTTTCATCTGATTGAAAAAACAATACATCGTCCACGGGAATCAAGCGTAGCTCTTGGCCAATAGATGCCTGTATCCACTGTAAATACGCGGGCTTTTTCGTTACTTGCTTCGCAATTTTAGCAATTAAGGCCTGCATATCATTGGGCGGGCTGACTAAGCGTTTTTTTAATCGCTCTACGGTTAAAGTAAGGCGCTCGGCATCGGCAGGCTTTAATACATAATCAATTGCGCCATACTCAAATGCTTCAACCGCATATTGGTCATAAGCCGTTACAAAAACCACATGCGTTGATTGTGAAATAGCCTGAGCCGCTTCCAAACCTGTGGTACCTGGCATGCGGATATCTAAAAATGCAAAATCAGGCTTATGCTCCAGAGTTAGGCTAATCGCCTCTTCACCATTTTTGGCTTCAGCAATAATATCTAATTCTGGCCAAACCTGTGCCAAGCGTCGCTTTAATTGATCTCGCATTAAACGCTCATCGTCGGCAATCAGCGCAGTGGGCATAGCTCAACTCCCCAAGAAAATTCACACTGAGCAAAACAAGACCCAAGCATCCGATAAAGAATGTTAGGTTTTTCTTCGCTTCAAGCATTATATTACATTGATATTATATTTTTTATCTGGCGCTATATTAATAGCTACTTTATTAAACCGCAGCCAAAGTATAAGGCACTTCAATCGTAATATAAACACCACTTGGTTTATTTTCACCAATTAAAAATTGGCTCTGTCCTTTATAAAGAAAAGCTAATCGCTCACGCACATTTTGCAAACCTAAGCCAGTACCGCTACTTTTTGCCATACCAAAACCTAAGCCATTATCTACGACTGTAATACGCAACTTTTGATGCGCCACTTCAGCGCTAACTATTAATAAGCCACCTTCCGTTTTTGGCTCTAAGCCATGCTTAATTGCATTTTCGACTAAGGTTTGCAAAATCATCGGTGGAAAAGCCGCAGAACGTAGCCCTTCAGAGATATTAATCTTAAATTCTAAACGCTCTTCCATGCGCATTTTTAATAAATCTAAATACGCCTGCACCATATCTGCCTCTCGCCCAAGATCATTACCTGAGGCATGCTCACGTATTTTGGGCAAGACTTGGCGCAAATACTGAATCAAGCGATGCTGCATTGCCGCAGCGCGTGGCGGATCTGTTTCAATTAAATACTCAACTGATGCTAAGGTGTTAAATAAAAAATGAGGCTCAATTTGCGCTTGCATCATTTGTATTTTCGCTTCCGCCACTTGCCTTAATAAGGACTCTCTTTCGGCTTCTTTTTGCGATTCTCTGGCTAACGCTTCCGCGCGTTTTTTACCCCCCATTAATACTTTAATACCCAGCATCAAAAGCACAAATAGAGCCACAAAATCATTGATATCAATGTGTGCTTCTAAACTTGGCGGTTCAGCATGGATCAATTTATCATCTGTTTTTTTGAATTGATCGAAGACAAATAAAACATCTAAAATATCGCAAACATCATCAACCAAGCGATTTCTTTTATCCATAGGCAGACCATTCAGCTCATCAAGATCTAGTATTCTTTCCTTGATTTGTTTTTTAATTTGATCTTTTTGTTCCGCATCCATGTCGATATTAATATGGACACTTGCAGGGGGCTGAGGAGGGGTATGATCAACGCTCACCAACAATTTAATTCCATCGCCAATCGCACCCCCTAAAATAAATAGGAAAATAACCAAAAAAACAAATTTAGCCCAACTCAGCTGTATCACCCACACTGCCAAGCGATCAAAAATTAATTTTGAACATTCAAACGCAATTTTAAATTTATCTTGGATATTTTTCGTATTACTCATTCATAACACCATTTTTATCTAATTGCGGCCTAAACCCCTCCGCGCACAAAAGCCTACTACACCGTAAATAGAGTTTACTTATTTATTACCCATTTAAACAATGCATTTATAATTATGCGCCATAGGGCATAAGAAGATTTATTTTTCTGCCTAAAGTTAGCGTGAAAGGGCCTGCCAGCAGAACCGATCTTCTTTTTGCTACAACCTCAATCCTTGGTAATTTAATGATTTGCTCATCACTTTTAGTGGCTTGTGCAAATACTGGAGATAAAAAAAACGACTAACCCAGCAGTAAAGATAAAAGCTTTCATGACATTCTCTCAGCAAGTTAAGATGATGCCACTGTAGCCGACTCAATTTCAGACTTAAATAGCACTGAGACCAAGCGTTTGATTCATGAATTAAACTGCAAAAAACAGCCGCTAGGATGCAAGCCCATCATTGCAGCTTGCTCTATCGCTTGGTTTATTTCACTTCGCTAGCCACCACTGGGCCCTGCTTTTTACGGGCTTTTTCGGCCGCCTGATAGGCAATATAATAACGGCTCACTGCAGATACATAATCCACCATGCCTTTGCTGACCGACTTTAAAGCCACTTTTTCTACATTCCCCAGCCAGCGGTTGCGATCCAAGCCCTGAGCCGCCGCCTGATTACGCAATTGCTGTACACGCCCCTCGCCTGCGTTGTATGCAGCAATCATAAAATACAGCTGATCCTCGTCATTAATGCCGGGGTTATTAAAGAAATCACGCAAATGCCCTAAATAGCGCGCCGCTGCAGTGACATTACCCTCGGCATCATGTGGGTTTTTCACCCCCATATTGCGCGCCGTAGTCGGGTTGATTTGCATCACGCCCGTGGGGCCTTTTTTTCGCACCACAGAGTTCAAACCCGTTTCTTTTTGCCCAATTGCAGCCAGCAGCAGCCAATCTAGATTATTTGCAGCTGCCACAATTTGAAACACCGGTGCAAAAAAGGCCAATTTATCTAAAGAGCTGAGCTTCTCAGTAGACTGCACCTTGCCGTCTGCCACCAAAAAGCGCCGCGTCGCCTTCGTCGCACGATCTAACAGCCCTGCTTTGTCTGCAAAGTGATTCAAAGTAGAGAGCAAAGCGCTGTCCTCTTTACGCACCGCCCAAGCAACCGGCACACGTTCTTCTACACAGCTCGCTGATACTTTAAGTTTAGGCAGCGTTTTACCCCATAGATCAACAATAAAACGGCTTGCCAACGTGGTTTTCTCAGCGCCTTTACTGATTTCAGCCAAGAGCATTTCGCTGTTGACACCTGGCCCCGCACTCTCTACCTCAAACTCCGCATGCCCTGCTTTACGTCTTGATTCGTTAAAATCTGCTATCAGGCGCTGAGCATAGCTGGCCGATGGCAAAACTAAGCTTTGTCTATCTTCTGCGCCAACGGTGCACCATCTATCTTGTAAATAAGGCGTTGAAAAAGCCACCAACTGCTTTGCTCCTTCAGTCACAGGCATTAAACCCGCAGCAATATCACCCCGCCCAGCTCGAAGTGCGGGGATAAGCTCACCTGTATCCACTGGAATAAACTGTAAACGAAGTGGCGGCTGACTTTTAGCCCGCCCCTGATTGAGAAATTTTTCAAACTCGATGAGCATGCTGTACTCCACCCCGTATTGGAGACCGTTCTTAATAAAGAAGGTCGACGGGCCCAGCGCCACCAATACCCGCAGCCGCTCAGGTGGGTTACTTGGGTCAAAATCTTCGCCTGTTGCCGCCAATTGCGTTGGCTTACTTAAGGTAGGATGCGTACTTTTTACACTCGCCACTGGCTTAGCCCATAGCGGTGTCCCAAGCAGCAAGCTTATTAATAAGCAACAGCGCATCAAGGGTCTTATCATTCGCGTTATCCGAGTTTGCTTAAAAGCGTTTTTGGACAAATTAAGCACAAGCAAGCTTGCATATGCGCTCAACACTCAGAGCGCAAGCATGATTGTTCCTACACTTGCAGGTATCGGCCATGCCCGTCTAGCCGTATAATCGCATCTTTAGTTGCTTGGCAAATCAATAATCGCCGTCTTTTAAATGGCAAACTATGTCACAGCCCATTGAAAACTGAGCGAAAATCTCGGGAAAAAAGTAAAGAATGGCTAACCCGCAGTTTACCGTGCGTAAATCAGGATGACTGCCAGCTTTACACCCTATTGGCGCTTCGTCGTTGTTTTTCAACAGCCTGATAAATCCAGCGTGCAATATCTGCCGTATATATTAAGTAGCAAGCCTAAACGTTAACAAGGTACCAAATGCCATTACTCATTGTAGAAAACGCCCATCTCGCCTACGGCCACGTCCCACTTTTGGATGGTGCCAGCTTTAATCTTGATCCCGGCGAGCGCGTTGGCCTCATTGGTCGTAATGGTGCAGGTAAATCATCCTTACTTAAAACCGTTGCGGGCGAAAACAAGCTAGACGACGGTATTATTCGCATCGAGAATGGCGCAAAAATGGCTTTTGTTTCGCAAGAGCCGATTTTTGACATGGAGCAAACCGTCTACGAAGCCGTTGCAGAAGGGCTGGGTGCTGTACGCCAGGTCTTAGTGGATTACCATGCAGCCTTACTCACACTCGACGACACCGAAGAAAGTCTAACCCGCTTAATGGATTTACAGCATGAGCTAGAAGCGCAAGACGGCTGGCGGCTCGACTCCTTAATTGCATCGATTATGTCGCATTTAGATTTACCTGCAGACACAAAGATTGGTGCGTTATCAGGCGGATGGAAGAAGCGCGTGGCATTAGCCCGAGCCTTGGTTTCAGAACCGCAGCTACTGCTATTAGACGAGCCAACTAATCACTTGGATGTCAGCGCCATTGAATGGCTTGAAGAACTGCTCAAAAACTTCGCCGGCAGCGTGTTGTTTATTACCCACGATCGTCGCTTCTTGGATAATATTTCTACCCGTATTATTGAGTTAGATCGCGGTAATTTGACTAGCTTCCCAGGCAATTTCAAAGCCTATGAAGTCAAAAAACAAGAGCTGATCGAGCAAGAAGAATTTACCAACAAGAAATTTGATAAAGCCTTAGCTCAAGAAGAAGTATGGATTCGCCAAGGCGTTAAAGCCCGCCGCACCCGCAATGAAGGCCGTGTTCGCCGCCTAGAAGCGCTGCGCATTGAGCGTGGCGAGCGGCGTGAACGCGTTGGCAATGTTAGCTTTAAGGTGGATGCTGGCGATAAATCGGGTAAGTTGGTCGCCGAGCTAGAAAACGTCACTAAGGGTTATAACGGCCGCACCTTGGTGAACAACTACAGCACACGCTTGATCCGTGGCGATCGTATCGGCCTAGTCGGCCCGAATGGCGCTGGTAAAACTACGCTGCTAAAAATGATTTTGGGTGAACTACAACCCGATACCGGCGTCGTTAACCTCGGCACCAATTTGCAAGTTGCCTACTTCGATCAATTCCGTGAACAGCTCGACGAAAACGCCACCGTAATCGACACCATTAGCCAAGGTAACGATTTCATTGAAATTGGTAACCAACGCAAGCACGTTATTGGCTATTTAGAAGAATTCTTGTTTGCACCCGCTCGTGCACGCAGCCCTGTAAGCTCGCTGTCTGGTGGCGAGCGTAATCGCTTGCTGCTGGCCCGTTTGTTTACTCGCCCAGCCAATGTGTTGGTCTTGGATGAGCCAACCAACGATTTGGATATCGACACCTTAGAGCTATTAGAAGAATTACTGTCTAATTACACGGGCACGGTATTCTTAGTGAGCCATGATCGTGAGTTCCTAGATAACGTGGTCACCCAAGTGATTGCGTTTGAAGGCAATGGTGTTTTGGTTGAAAACGCGGGTGGCTATGCCGACTGGATGGAAGCCAAAGCACGCATGGCTAGCCTTGTACCAGTAGTGAACGCTAGCCCAAAAAAATCGACAAACTCTGCGCCTGCCACCACAAAATCTGCTGAACCCGCTAAAAAGAAACTATCGTTTAACGATGCGCGCCTTTTAGAGCAATTACCCCTACAGATTAGTGCGCTTGAAGCGGAAAAAACCGACATCCAAGAGCAGTTGCTCGATGCCAGCATTTATCGCAACGGCCCAAAGCTGGCTCATCAAATGCAACTACGTATTGAAGAACTAGATGCATTGATTCTTGAAAAAATGAATCGCTGGGAAGAGCTAGACGCTAAGTCTTAAGACCTAAGCGCTCGCCTTAATAATGCGCTTAGCTTGCCTCAAGCACTTTTTTTTAAATGGCAAGGCGTGCTTAATTTACTCGGCGCAATGCCTTTTGTGCAGAGTACTTCAAGCGCGCCTGCGTGATTAAACCAAGGGTGCCTTGAGGTTTCATTTAGTTGGCGCTAAGCCCTCGATGACTTAGTCAAATTTACAGCCCTTGCCGACGACCTGCTAAAGCTATGAACTGGATTTCCTCGCGATTACTTCGCACCAACGGCTCTACCTCCTCGCTTAGCCTGCTACGTGGTGGACTCATTCTGCTTTACACCGTACTAACCATCGTTACTCTGCTTGCCTTGGTGTGGGTTTCCACCAGAGACTATCAAGAAACCATCAAAGAAGCCGAACGGGGCAGCTTGTCCTTAGCACGCTCCTTAGACGAGCACACCACCCGTACCATGGTTTCTGTTGAGCAAGCCATGCAAAATATCGTGGAAAATCTCAACCAGTTTGGCGGCTCAGAGCGTGCTGACGAGCTGCAAATGCACTTGGTTTTACAAGATAAAGTAAAACTTACTCCACAAGTTCGCGGCATTATCACCATAGATAGCAAAGGTCTGATACAAAGCCATGGCTTGGAATACCCTGCCCGACACATTAACTTAGCCGATCGCAGCTATTTTTTGTATCACCAGCAGTTCAAAGACACCCACCCTATGATTGGTAACCCCGTACTCAGCCGTAGTGATGGAAAGTGGCTCATTCCAGTTACCCAACGCATTCAAAAACCAGATGGACAATTTGGTGGCGTGGTTTTAGCGGGCGTAGAGCCGCAGTATTTTATTCAGTTTTATCAATCACTTAAATTGCCTCACGGTAGCCAAGTCCACTTACTGCGTAGCGATGGGGTTATATTACTGAGCTACCCTTTTGATGAAGCACAAATTGGCCGCAACCTACGCGAAACAGACCCGCTATTGTTTGAACAGCGCCGCCTGCAAGGCTCTAGTGTCTATCCAAGCACCGAAAACAATGTGAAGCAACTTACCGCATTTCATACTAGCCAAAGCACCCTGCCGCTTATTATTTTAATTTCAACTGACCGCAATATTCTATTAAATCGGTTCACTAACAATTTAATTACTCGCTCCATAGCGGGCATCGGTTTTTTACTGATTATTTCTTGTCTACTTTATTTACTTTTGCAGCAATTACGCCGCATAGAAAGCATTGAAGCTAAACTACATTTAACGCAATTTACCGTGGATGAAGCGCCCGATATTATTGTTTGGGCTGATTTTTCTGGCCAAATTTGCTATGCCAACCGCGCCACATCAATCAGCACTGGCTATCAAGCCGAAGAGCTATTAAAACTACGCTTTTTTGATATTTTTCCGCAAATAAAGCACTCAGAATGGCATGGATTTTGGCAAACACTCAAGCAAGTAAAACGCTTGCTTTACCCCACATACCAAATTAATCAACAGAATGGGCAGCTGCCGGTTGAAATCACCTTTAGCCATATCACTTTTCATGATGCCGCCTATTTATGCGCCACGGTACGGGATATGACCGAGCAGCAAAATAGCGAGCGTGAGTTACGCCGCCATCGCGATCATTTGCAAGATTTAGTTAAAGAGCGTACCACCGAAGTACGCAGCGTATTAGATGCCAGCCCCTTGGCGATTATGCTTTCGGTTAAAAACACGATCCGTTTAGTTAATCCTGCTTTTGAAGCATTATTTGGCTATAGCGGCAGTGAAATAACCGATATGCCGACCGATACGCTACATGCATCAGCACATCAATTTAGCTCTTACAATCACCCTATTCGTGAAGCCATAAAAAACAAGGGCATATTTCGAGGGGAAATGGAGCTATTTCGCCACGATGGCTCTAGCTTTTGGGCCATGGTCTACGCCAAAGAGCTGATTACTGGCGACATCAGCAAGGGGCTTATTTGCGTGATTGAAGACGTTAGCGCCGCCCGAATTGCCGCACACGCGCTCAAGCAATCCGAGCGCCTTAAACGCACCATTATTGAAGGTACGGCCGATGGCTTTATTCTTATTGATAATAAAAATAGAATTGTGGATATCAACCAAGCCTTTTGCCAACAACTCGGCTTAAAGCGCGAAAACCTTATTGGGCAACAACCTAATCAACTCTGGCCAGATAAGGCCGGTGCCATTTTTCCGCAGGATTTGGCTGCACATAATGGCAGCAGCAATCACGTAGGCGAGGTGACGCTGCGCTCTGTAGATGGCAAAAACCGACCCTTTTTAATTAATTCCGCCTGCATTAGTGACGAAAATCAACAATTAGAATACGCTTTTGCTTTTTTAACTAATATTTCTAAATTAAAAGAAGTTGAGCATAATTTGCTTGAGGCAAAAGAAGCGGCAGAAGCCGCCAATATGGCAAAGTCACTGTTTCTTGCCAATATGTCCCATGAATTACGCACACCGATGCACGCTATATTATCGTTCTCCGAAATTGGCCAATCCAAAGTGGGAACAAGCGATAGCGCTAATCTAAGCCGCTACTTTGAACGCATTCATTCTAGCGGCAATCGCCTGCTGATTTTACTGAATGATTTGCTAGATATGTCACGGCTTGAAGCCAATAAAATGCGCTATATAAAAATGGATCACGATCTAAAAACCATTGCTAAGCAAGCAAGTACCGAGCTTGCCACTCTATTGTTTAGTAGGCATATTCATCTCAATTTAGATGCGGGATTGCCGCAGCTCATGCTTTGCTTTGATAAAGCGCGCATTACCCAAGTCATTATCAATTTGCTTTCTAATGCGATTAAATTTAGCCCTGAAGGCAAAGAAATTAATATCCATTTTATTCAAAAAGCACAGCTTGCCAATGGCCAAGCCGCAATGGGCCTAAGCGTAAGAGACTACGGCCCTGGTATTCCAGAGGACGAGCTTGAGCTTATTTTTGATAAATTTATTCAGAGCAGCAGGCTAAATAACCATGCCAGCGGCACAGGGTTGGGGCTAGCGATTAGCCGTCAGATTATGAGTGATCACGGTGGGGAGATTTATGCTCGCAATGCTGAAGGCGGAGGAGCCATTCTCAGTATTCTACTCCCACTAGAACAGCCCCCTATTGCATAATTACTCCACCAAACAATAGACCATATCTTCTGGATTTTGCTCTGGCTTGCCCAACCAGCAGCTACCCCCTAAGCGTAGCGAGCCTGCCAGTGAGGGATCGGGCACATCTTGCTTATCGAGGATCAGCGTAACATCGCAAGCCAGCCCGTGGCCCAGCGCAAGCTTCAGCAGCTCTCTTAAAGAGTTGGCGGCTTCACCGTCTGGCTGCAAAGCCGAAAACTGCGGCAAGCGTAGCGGCCCCAGCCGTAGATTAAGCTTAGTTTGCCTATCCCAAATTCGATCACCCGCAAAGGCTGACACCCCCAGCTCACAGCTACTGCCTCCAAGCTGGCTTTGTTCTGACTCGGGTAAACTCATCCACTGCCCAGCAAACTGCACTAGCTCAGCTCTAAAACCAAAAAAACCTTCAATCAGTGTGGTCAAAGCCTGACCGGACATCGGCTTTTGGCTTAAAAGGCCTGCATAATAGACAAACAGGTTTTCATTTTGCAGCGCGCCCTTGCCCATTTGTGCACGCAAAGCGCTGAGCCCCATCCCGCCCAAATCAAGCAGATTGCGGCTAAAGCCATCCTGCTCACCACTTTCTGCCTGCAACCAAAAGCGATATTTTTTCCATGCGCCGTAAAACAAAGAAATGGCACGATGGCTAAAAATATCTAAAAAAGTATGCAGAGTAGGATCACGAAACTGCTGACGACGCTCGATCAGTAGCTCGGTGTAGCAATTAGGCAGTACGCCGCTTGGGCCAGTCAGCCCCATAAATGCGACTTCTAACTCATTAATTTCACCGTCTTCAGTCTGCACCGCGCTATAGCGGGTTAACTCACTGGCAGGAAAAGCCAAGTTGGCCAGCGTGCGAAAGCGCAAGCCAGCCGGCAGAGGGCCGCGCCGGTCGCCACGCTTTCTGGCGGCCAGCCCCAACAACCTTACTGCCTGAAAAAAACCATAACCCGTAGGGTTAGCTAACAGCTCTTGCTCTAAATGACGAGGGCTTCCCCGGCGCGTGCTGGCCATGCGGCAATCTCCTCATGTTTTGTTTTAACGCGTAAGCGGGTAAAGCTGTTTGGTGAGCAATAGAGCGCAAAAAAGCGCTCTAATACGCTGGCAAACAAATAGATACTGCCACCTACATAATATTCTTCGTCCAAAGTTAGGGTGATTTCTGTGCCGCGAACAAAACCAGCAAAATCACGCCCCAACACCCTCGTTACCGCTGGGGCACTGCTGATGGCGGCAATACCCTGAATCTGCCGAGTATTCACCGGCGAATCAGATTGATTGTATAAAACCAGCATTTCTTGCAGCGCCGAGCGGCCAGATTCAATGAGGGAGAGATAATTAAGAGATAAGTGAGAAACCAGTCGCCATTGCAGGCCGCGCTTTTGTGGTGGACGCAAGCTATTGCTCGGTTTACGCAGCAGTTTTACCCGTTTCACGACTGAGTGGCCAGGCAAAGTAAAATCGGTATGCTGCCCAGACTGGCTACCACCAAAGGGAATCATTTCCGGTAGATCACGGTTGCTGCATAACAACTCAAGGCTGAGTACTTCTGCCCCTGGGCGAACTGGATTGAAATCTAGATCGACCAAATGTAATTCTAAATCTGTGCCTTTATCTTCTTGGCGCGGCGAAGCTTCACGGCTGGCGTGCCAATAAAATTTAGGCCCTTCCTTGCTTACGCCGTGGCGAATCGCATAAAACGGCAGCACTTCTTCGCTACTTTCTTGGCTACCTGTTTTTTCCACCCTCACCACCCGCCGCAGCTGCATCACTTCAAATGCCTGCTGCTTACGTGCATCGGCCACAATGGGATAGCTGGTTTTTTGGTGTGTCACACGTATCGGCTCACCGGCCTGCACAAATAAATTCACAATCGGTGTGCAGCCCAATTTAAAGTGCGAAGCCTGCAAGTGATGCAGCAGACGGGCATGGCGCTCAGTATCTGGCCAGCGCTGCAATAAGCACTGCACCACCAGTTTGCTACCGTGAATTTTTAAAGCCACATCCTGCAACTGCTGAATATCAACAAACAAAAACTTATCTGGACAGCTGAAATACTCGGTGAGCAGACGATAACCAAGAAATGACCGTTCGTCGTACTCCAAAACACCCTCATCGCGACCAAAGCCGACGGGTGAAATAGCGGAGGCAGGCAGCGAGCGCGTTCTACCCGGATCATCACTACCATCCCCCACCCGCAAACGAATCGTCCCGGAAAGTAGCAGCTCGTACACCAGATGCATCAGTGCTGGCTCGCCATCCAAAAACAAGCGTAGCGACTGTAGATTAATCCCGCTAATCGGTAAATTGCCATGCGTATTAAATTCTAACGTGAGCACGGCTGCTGCATCAGGGGCAATTCGGCGCAAATTGGCGGAGCTACTGGTCAACTCCAGCTTGGCCTCAGACAACGCCAGCGGGTATAAATCGACCGGATAGCAGGTGCGAAACTTGCAGGTCACCCCCCAATGGCTGGCGCATGCACAGGCTGGCCGCGATCAATCACATAACGTTTGGCGATTTCTGGTCGCTTTGGATCGCACTCAAACTGCACGATGCTTGACGAAGGAATAGGCCGCAAATAATGTGGATAAAGCACATCCAGAAAGCTTGCGGCAATTTCTGGATATTCATCGTCTAATTTTTTGTGGATGCGGGAAGCAAGAAAAGCAAATGATTCGATCAGGCGTTCGGTGTGCGGGTCCTCGCACTGATCCCCTTCCAACTGCAGGCGTCCTGCAATTTTTGGATAGCGACGGGCGAATTCACCTGACAATTCACGCAGCAAACTCAGCTCACGTTCGTAGTACGGCAGTAATGAATCTAGCATGCGGACACTGTTTTTCCAGAGTGAATAGAGATAGGCAGAAGAACAATTCACGTAAAAAATACGTCAATGGCCTACATAAAAGCAGACATTATCGGCCAATACTGAGTAAGATTGAAAGCAATTATTCTCCTTACTTCCATATAGATATTACTACTTATACAAGCATAGTAAATTAGCCCTATACCCTGATTTTTGACGAGAGCTTTTGAAACAATGACTATTAACGAACAATTGGCCACTTTACTAGCCCCTATTTCTGCAGATCAGCCTGCCGGTGAAGACTTAGGCTACTCAATCCTATTTGACCAGATTCGCGAAGCACGCCGTGCCGATGATCCCGGTCTTTCTCAAGGGGACTGGGCTCAGCAGCTCAAAACCGCCGACTGGAGCAAAGTGACTCAGCTATGCAAGCAAGCTATTAGCAAACAAAGTAAAGATCTGCAACTCGCCGTTTGGTATGGAGAAGCACTGGTTAAAACCAATGGCTTTAGCGGCGCACAACTTGCTCTGCTCCTGCTTGATGGCCTGCTAGAGCAATACTGGGAAACTGGCTACCCTGAGTATGACGCACATGACTTGGATGAGCGAGTGGGCAAGCTTGAATGGTTTAACAACCAGATGGGCATGGCGCTGCGCGAAGTAGCACTAACCGACCCTCGACATGGCGGCTATAACTGGCAACAATGGCAAGAATCTCGCGAAGTTGACAATATCGGCCTAAAAGACTCTCAAGCCAAAGAAGCCGCCATTGCAGAGGGCAAACTGGCAGGCGAAATCTTTGATAAAAGTGTGAATGCCAGCGGAGCCAGCTGGTTTAAACAACTGCACCAGCAGCTGGAACATACCCAGCAAATTTATCAAACACTCGACGCCCGTATTGAAGAGCGTTTTGGCCACGCCTCACCTAATTTTGCCGAATGCCGCAATGCACTGAATGCCTGCCTTGAAGTTGTTGGCCGTTTACGCCAACAATGGGGCGAGCCATCTGCCCCCGTCATCCATACCGAGCATGCCGCTATGCCAGCCAGCACTCCAAACTACGCCCATACCAGCACACCAGCGGCCCCAGCCACCACAGTTAGGCAAGGCCCGCTACAAAGCCGAGAGGATGCCGTTCGTCAGCTCGTGGAAGTGGCACGTTATTTCCGCCAAAACGAGCCGCATAGCCCCGTCGCCCTGCTTGCAGAGCGCGCCGCTAAATGGGCCGAAATGAGCTTAGAAGAATGGCTGGGTGCGGTGATCAAAGATGACGCAACGCTCGGGCAGCTCAATGAATTGCTGGATATTAAACGCGACTGATTTAGCCACATTTAAGCTCCAATCTCCACTACGCAGCCACGCAATCTGCCCATCTGCTAAATAGCCAAACGAACGAGGTGGCAAGCTGTACAGCAAGTACGGCCTGCCACCTCGTTAGAATCTAGTTTCTAAAGCAGATTAAAATCAATTACCAAGTTCAAGCTCTACTGCATGCTCTGCATCATCGGTGTTATAGCGCAAGCTCATTTTCTGATCTGCAATACCTTGGCTTACTAAGAATTTCTGCACATTCACTGCACGCGCTAAAGCCGAATCCTTCGCATTGCCAATATCTCTTTTATTACAATAGCCACGCAAAATAATGGATTTAGCATCTTTCATTTGCAGCGCTAAGCTAGTCAGTATTTCTTCTTGCTGCGGGGTTAATTTTGCTGCCATTTTGTCAAACTGCAGCGTATAAGGCTTACCCAGAGCAATTGTTACAGATACAGGCTGCTTAACCCACGATGTAGCAGAAGCATTCTCCACCTGAGCTGCCTGATCTGTGGCACATCCGCTCATCACTCCCACAGCCAGTAAAACTGACGCACTTAACAATAAACCTGAATATTTCATCGATAAAATCCTTTTTTTAACGCAACAAAGCTGCCCTATCGTCATCCTGCATTGCCCATAGCCATACCTGCGCGCGCAAAACGGAAGGTTATGACTAGCACATGCCCTAGAATAAAAGTAAGTAAAAGACACCGGAATTATTTTACCGCAGTTAAAGCGCCGACACTTAGCTGAAAATAACCATAAAATAAAATAAAATAGGTGCCAACCCCACTAAGACTAAGCAACTTGATGCAAAAAAACTTAACCCTTACCCAGCTCAGGCATCGATGAAATTAACGCCGCGCCGCAAGAGGTTATGTGGCCTTCTAAAGCCACAGGTTTACCATCAACCAGCCAATTAGGATCACCTTCCACAATTGGGCAGACGCCATGACCTTTGATCGGGCAGCTGACTTGATCCCCCAGCAAGGCCACAGCCTTACCAAACAACATCGTTTTAGATGCTCCGCTAATCACCACACCGCCATGGCTACTTTGATCGCCGATACGAATCACGCGTTTCATGCTGCCTGCTCCTGTGGCCGAATAATGGCCACACTAAAATGTTCAGTTTCATTAAGCCGTTCAAACTCCACCAACACAGCTGGGGCTTCCAACCTAGCGCTGTGAATCACCGCAATAGCCGTTTGCAAAATGGAGCGCGCCGAGCCCACATCACCCCATTCACGCACGCAATTACTGGCGTCATCAATGGCATTCAAAGGCACGGCGTACTGTTGTAGCGCCGAAGACACCGCAGCCAACCGCGTGCCGCTCACCCCCAGATCACCGCAGTTATGCACTAGCCAAGTGATGCTTTCTGCTTGATCTTTTGCCTCATCTTTATCTTCATTACTAAAGGGATAATCACGTAAGCTTGCATTGACTAAAGCATTATCAAACAGGGCATGAATTTGCCGAGTCATGGGCAACAATTGCTTTTGCTCGATGGTGGCCTGCTCAGACAAGCGTAACTCGGCCAGTATCGGCAGTTGCACCAGCGAATCTTGCCACTGTAGCGGCACACGCCCCCAGCGCTCATCACCATACTGCTGCTGTTTTTCCCAGTAAGGCGTGTAAGTATCGCCCTCACCTTTTTCTTGGGGGGCAGCTGCACTGGTTTGGGCAGGTTTTCTCTCAAAAACACCATCGCCACTGCGGCATAACCAGGCTTGCCCTGCAATGTGTTTTGCGGCTCATCTTGCTGCTTTAACTCATCCCATTCGCCATCTGGAATCCCACGCACTAAAAACGGAGCATCTGCCGCGTAAATCACCACACCCGGTAGACCAGAATCCTGCTGAAACAACTGCTGCACCCTGCTCATTAGCGCACCAGAACCAGGAAAGAACTTTGGCTCTGCCTCAGGTAAAACGGCATGGTCTTGGGCATTCATGGCTTGCAACTGCGCTTGCTTTAGCATTGCCAGCTGCTCTCTCCCTTCGCTTTGCGGGTTAACCTCAAAATAATGCGGCAACCATGCGGCTCCCGACGCAGAGAGATAAACTTCACCCAACACCTGCTGCACAACCAGCTGTAAGGAGCCAAATACATCGTCCTCACCACTTTCTGCTAACTCATCGCGCTCCAGTGCTGTCCAGTAAGCGCCATCCGGCAGCTCCTCCAACCATGCGGGATTATCATTAACCGGCAATGCTTGGCCCCACACACCACGGCACTGCACTTTAATCTGCCGCTCTGTTAAAGCAGCATAATGCTGCTGCCGCGCCGCCTCACGCTGAGCAATACGATCTGCCTCTGCGGCCTCTTGCCCTGCGGCTTGCACTTGAACAATCCGTGATTCCCGCACTTTTTGCCAGATGCGCCATGCCACCCCCAAAATTACAGGCGGGGCCAGATGGGTAAGCAACATGGCTGTTGGGCTCATTTTTTGAAAGCTAATCGGTAAGCCCCACCACAACAGTAGCCACCAACCCGCAAAGAGCCCGCCAAACAGACCCATTGTTCCCAACATATTAAATTCCTTAACTAGATGTGATGTCGCAAGATTACTGTATGCGTCATCCACAAAATACACTCACGTCTATTTCATGGATAAAAACAAGAGTCTATTGGCATTTGATTCACGGCGGCATGGCCTGCATGCTTTGGGGCTAAATAAGGCAAAAGATGCAAGGTGGTATAAGCCTCCCCAAGCGTCTTTCACCCTTATGCGGCCCCCAAAATACCACCAACCCGAAGCGTTGAGCGCAATTGTGAATCAAACGCCAATGAGCTCTAACTAATTTTCACTTTAATCTCATCATTCTTAAGCGTTAGCGCTATTTTTTTCACTGGCTTACCGCTGGCCATTCTAGCCAACAAATCAGCCGATATTTGCGCCAGCACGGTGCGAACCAAAATAGCATCTGCATCGCGCGCGCCGCTATCTACATCCATGCAGCGGTTGGCAATTGATTCAACCAGCTCGCTCGGATATTCCAGCACTGCACCGTGGTTTTGCGCGATACGGCGGGCGATTTTTGCAAGCTTCAGCGCCACAATCTTACGCAATACTTCATCCGAAATCGGGAAGTAAGGCACGATGGTCAGGCGGCCCAGAAACGCCGGTTTAAAGGCTTTTTGTAAGGTTGGGCGCAGAATTTCAATCAGATCATCCGCCGTTGGATCACGTGTTACATCTTCAACCGTTACGCCATGCTCGCATGCGCGCATCAGCAGATCGGTACCCGTATTAGATGTCAGCAGAATAATGGTATTTTTAAAATCGACTTCGCGCCCTTCGCTATCTTCCAGCAGGCCCTTATCAAACACTTGAAAAAACAGCTCCATCACATCGGGGTGGGCTTTTTCGACTTCATCCAGCAACACCACCGAATAAGGCTTACGGCGCACAGCTTCTGTCAGCACGCCGCCTTCGCCATACCCCACATAACCCGGAGGTGAGCCTTTTAGACCCGACACACTATGCGCCTCTTGGTATTCTGACATATTAATCGTAATCAGATTACGCTCGCCGCCGTATAAGGATTCAGCCAGCGCCAGCGCAGTTTCAGTTTTACCCACACCAGAAGGGCCAACCAGCATAAACACGCCCTTAGGCTTGCTTGGATCATCCAGATTGGCCTTAGCAATCTGCACGCGCTCGGCAATTTGCTCCAAGGCATGATCCTGACCAATCACCCTTTCTGCCAGCAAGCTCGCCAGCTTTTGCACCTGTACCAATTCATTGCTCACCATGCGGCCCAGCGGGATACCCGTCCAGCCAGAAATCACATCGGCAATCACGCTTTCATCCACGCATTCGTAAGCCAGCTGATGCTGCTTTTGCAGCTCGCGCAGCTCGGTGCGCTTGGCTTGCAGCGGGCTAATCTTCTTGCCCTTGGCAGGCTTTGCGTCAGCAGACTGAACTTTTAGTGCTTCAATTTCAATAATCACCTGCTGCTGCACCGCCCATGCGGCTTGCAACTGCTGTAAATCGCCTTCTAAGATTTCACGCTGGCCAGTCAGCTCGGCAATCCTTTCGGCATGGCCTTCTTCTATTTGCAGCGCCTTGATTTCGCGCTCAATATTGGCGATCAGCACTTCCACATTTTCGATCGGTGCAGGGCGGCCAGAGCGCGATAAGGCCACGCGGGCGCAGGCGGTATCGAGCACGCTGATCGCCTTATCTGGAAGCTGGCGGCCAGTGATATAGCGGCTGGATAGATGCACCGCGGCCACTACCGCCTCATTCATAATCACCACTTCATGATGCTTAGCCATCGCATCGGTCAGGCCGCGCACCATTTGCACCGCAATGTCTGGCGCTGGCTCGTCCACTTTAACCACTTGAAAACGTCGCGCCAGCGCGGCGTCTTTTTCAAAATACTTTTTATATTCAGCCCATGTGGTCGCCGCAATCGTACGCAATTCGCCGCGCGCCAAAGCAGGCTTTAATAGATTAGCCGCATCATTTTGCCCCGCTGCACCGCCCGCACCAATCAGCGTGTGCGCTTCATCAATGAACAAAATAATTGGCACAGGGCTGGCTTTAACTTCATCAATCACCTGGCGCAAGCGATTTTCAAACTCGCCTTTAACCGAGGCACCCGCTTGCAGCAGGCCCAAATCCAAGGTGCGTAAAGTTACGCCACTCAGCACTGGCGGCACTTCGCCACTCACTATTTTAAGCGCCAAGCCTTCTACCACGGCGGTTTTACCCACGCCCGGCTCGCCGGTTAAAATTGGGTTGTTCTGGCGGCGGCGTTGCAAAATATCGATCATCTGGCGGATTTCTGTTTCGCGCCCCAGCACCGGATCAATCTTGCCTAAACGCGCTTGTGCAGTGAGATCAATCGTATATTTATCCAGCCCTGGGCTGCCACGGCGCGGCGCAGGCTGATCCAGATTCATATCCGGCGCTTCATCAGAAGGCAGGTTCTCTGAATTGGTCGCCGCTTCATTACCATGCTGGCGCAAAGCCACATAGCCCTGCAAAGCGCGCTTGCCATCCATCTTAGCCAGCGTGGCCGAGCTGCCCTGTAAGGTGGCGCGCAAAGCATCATCCTGCACCAGCGCCAGCAGCAAATCCAAAGTAGAAACCGAATCCTGCCCCAGCTCTACACTCGCCAACATCCATGCTTTTTCTAGCCACTTTGGCAGCCAAGTAGACAACACCGGATTGCGCGTATTGCCCGTGCGAAAACGATCTAGCGCCGCATCCAGCTCTTTTTCCAGCTGATCGAGGCTCAAACCCAAGGAATGCAAAGCCGCCACCCCCGCATTATCGTCCTGAGCCAAAATCGCCAGCACAACGTGTTCAATTTCAATCTCAAAATGAGTGCGCGACAAAGCACGACTAGCCGCCTCCTCCACCGCACGGCGGGCTGTAGGGGTAAGACGGGAGATAAGAGCTTTAAGGGGGGTAGACATGGGATGGGTTCCGGAAGGTAATTGGGTTACTCAAACGCTACAGAAAGTTTTTTAGTAAAACTATAGGTAAAATTTTTGCATAAGATAAAATTTATAGTAGTTTGCAAGGCTGGTTAAATTAATTACTTCATGTCAAATGTAAGACCGGCCCCTGTAAACCACTCTAGATTTGACATATTGATTAATTAAGCCCTTTACCATACCGCCTTTATAAATAATATTTCGTGGTCGGCCTTAATTTATTTTTTAGCCCTTCGTTTTGATACATTTTTCTTTTTTTCATCAAAAAACAATACTACTCCCGCTTGTAATTGTGCTTGTTTAATTACAAAAGCAAGACCAATCATCATTAAACATCGATCAAATAAAAAAATAATCAATAAAAAAACGGTAAACACAATTGATAGCGCAGAAAAAACCGGATAAATATTCCTTAAGTTAAGCCCTGCCAACATTAAAACAATACCAACAGGCCCCAGAATTGTCACAGGCTTAAGATATATTATATATTTATCGGGAATTAAAGAAAGTAAGTCTCCTTCCTGCAATAATGACTTATTGTATGTGTTGTCCATTGTTATTTGAACAAATTTTTCATTATTCTTTATAAAAAAATAAGCCGCTCTTAGTACACCAAAAAACAAAAAAATACCGCACGTTATTCGCAACATAAGACCAATACTCGTACCTGACGAGTACGTATAAATAGCAGGACTTGCGAGAGTAAGAAAAGGACAAATCAATGCCACTCCAGAAAGGGCCTTTAAAATATATATATTAAAAGCACCAGTTTCACGCTTCATCCAAAAGTAAATATAAGCCAGTCCAAAAATACAAACTAAAAAAAATAAAACAACTAAAAAAAACCCACTAAATTCGGGCGTTTCTCCTGTATATTTATGCAATATTGCAACTCCACCAACAATACAAAATGCTTGATATAAAACCACTACTATAAGAATAGAAAAAATGGTTTTACATTATTTAACAAACCTTTCATTTAACTATGCTCGCAATATATTCCTTAGCCTTCAAAAGCATGTGGGCAGGTCTTACATTTTACATGAGATAAAATTTACAGTGATTTTAAATGCTGATTAAATTGATTGCTTAATGTCAAATTTAAGACCTGACCCCATAGGTTGTTTTTCAGTTACGAAGCCCAGAGAACACAATACGAATATGCTTAAACTATCGACAACTCTGGGCGGTTCAATACCCGCCCTACACGACTATTTATTTCTTCCCGAACAAATATATTTTAATTTATTCAACTATTAATCAAATGCCCCTTTCCACTCTTTTCGACCAATCACATCAGGGCGAATATTAAATAATTTCCTCATTTTCAAATTAGTACATAAATCGACAGAATCATATTCACTATATGCACGCCATCGGCCACCTTCTTGGACTTCTGATTTACAAGCAATAATTCGTAATGTATTTACTTCAACAGGCTGCAAGGTAAGATTTACACGAATAGGCTCAGATAATTTTCTCGCTTTTCCGCGAGGTTTTCCAAAAAAATTAATATAATCTGGATAGTATTGTGTTGTTAGCAAAGTCCAGCCACCATTTGCATTACAAGCAGCAGAATAAGAGGATTCTGCCCTTATAGACAAAGTCTCATATTGATCATCAAGCCCATTACCAATAGTTCTGCTAAAAATCACTTGGTCATTTTTTTTCATAAAAGCAACAGAAAACCCCAAAGTTGTTGCTGCCCATTTTGAATCTGATTTTTTCAAGCTTTCAAGTACATTAGCATAATTGCCATCTTTGCCTATTACACTTGCATTATTATCAGTGACATAAACACCATCAGCAATTGGCCCACATGCAGCTTCAGCAAAAAAAGTAACGGACAACAACAGAGCACTACATGCAACTAGATGGATTTTTGTATATTTAAATATCATGGCTGTGGGATCTCTAAATGGTAGGCAGGCTCGCCTTTTACTTCCCCCGGAATAATAAATTTCTCTAATAATCCTTGGGCTTTCAAATTTACTAACTTAGTCTTCATCGCTTTATGCAAAGACTGTGGAATAGTACGGGGAGAAACATCAATAACGTTTAATTTTTTATATTGAGCCTCAGAAACACAATGCTTGGAAACACGCAGGCCTTTTTCACTTAAGCTAATTATCTCTGCCTCCATAGCAGCTAAGATCTCACCTTTTGACATACCCGCAGCATTCAACCGGACATAAACATTAACGATCGCATCACCAGTAGCAGCGTACATATCTTTCTGTGAAGCAACTCCTTTTTGTTTAATATTGTCATACATAGTACTAGCTTGACGCTTAGGAGGGCGTAATCCACTCGTTATATTTAATTTATTAATTCCAAGTTCATCTCCAATTTGTTGTAATAAACTCTTTGTATGTTCAGAGATCAGCTCAGGTTTTAGTACATCAGGGAGTATTTCAACTACTACCTTACCATTCGTACGAATAACAGGAACAACCTTAGGAATAGGCTTTTCTTTCGATGTTTGCGTTTCTTTTGGTTGTGGCTTTGGGGTCGCTGGCTTTACTGTCTTCTTGAGCGCGGTAATTGGAGCAATTGCATTAGCTTGAACAACTCCCCCTTTAGGTTGCACTACATGACTACGAACATATTCAAGTGCATGTTCATCAGCATAATCAAGCCCTAACGCACAAAGTACATCCGCTATCAAACTTTGATCTGGTTTTCGACTAACAGGACGAGCAGGCAAGACTAATTCCTGTCCAACCAATACTTTATTAATGTCTTTAATACTATTTTCTTTCGCAATAGCTTCAACCGAACTATTATTCGCTTTAGCAATTTTGTCTAATGAATCACCCCGTTTAACTGTGTATTTCTCGGCGCGATCTATCTCATTCTTTCCTTTTAATTTACTAATTATAAAAGGGCTAAGTATCCCTAAAACAATCTCACCAATTCCACTAATTTGAACTGGCTTAGTTCGACCCTGACCATCTGTTACGCCTTTAATTACCCGAACAGTGTCAGCTTTCTGAGTCACTCCTGGATGCTGGCTAGAGTTTTTTTTTGGCAGCACAAGTACATATGGCTGCCCAGCTTTAAAAGCACCATCTGCGTCTTTCAGCTCAAACTGAAGCCCTGCATTAACTTTAAGTGCTGCCTCTACTTTAGGCAGTAAAGGTTTTATTTTTTTTAAATATATCTTATAGCTATCGCGGGCTTCTGGCCCTTTTTTATGTAAATTAGAAAACCAACCGTCATGATGAAAAATATAGGCATATTCACTTGCCTTACTTGCATCAAACTTAGCAGCTTTTTCTTTACAAACTATATATGAAACAAATAATCCAAATATTCCTTTCTCAGCATCAAAGCGGTCTCTTGGCAAAATAAGGTCCAAAGGAAATCCAAGTATCCTATTTGCATCTTTCCCCTTAGCAACATCATTGGCCAATCCATTCACATATTGAGATATTCCAGCAGCAGATGTTGTACCAGCGGCTGCATCAGGATTAAGTCCAGACTCCACTTTAGCTATTAACAGTAACATTGCTATATCGTGATAAGATAATTGATAGCGAACACCAATTTCAATGATTTTTTCAATAATACGCTTTTGTACTTCAAAGCTAACATCACCAACAATGCGTGAGTGTCCAGCTAAAGCCCCTATTGGTTTATCTATATTTGGGCACACACTTAGATATGAAGTATCAACAATTTGATCTTCTCTGTATGCTGCCCCTTTTTTACAACGCAACAATTCAAATAGATTACTCATTTTATCGAAAATCTTCCATTAATTTCATTTAAACTATATTTTTTCACATCTACAACATAACTGCGTTCAAGCGTAGTTAGTATATTCTTATTGTTAGCAATGTGTTCTACTACAGCACCATCAGCAAAGTAATCTATTTTTTC
Source organism: Iodobacter fluviatilis (assembly GCF_004194535.1). Classification (NCBI taxonomy): domain Bacteria; kingdom Pseudomonadati; phylum Pseudomonadota; class Betaproteobacteria; order Neisseriales; family Chitinibacteraceae; genus Iodobacter; species Iodobacter fluviatilis. Next base: position 127,297 of record NZ_CP025781.1, read on the forward strand.
ATCAAAATCGCCATGGCCACCATAAGTCATATAATAAATTCTTAAATAATGCTTATTTTCGTATTTAACACATGACCAATCCTTTACAAAAAGATCCTCAATTGTTCCTGCTTTACGATAATTGACTAAATCTTTTTCACTAAAAAAAGGCAACTTCATTACCACATTACCATATTTTAAAGCCTGTGATTTTGAAACACACTCATTCAAATCTCCTTGAACCGCTTTGCAACTAACTGAATAAATTACTTCCTGCCCACCACAACTTGATTTGGTTTGCCAAGGCAAATTAGCCGCAGATATTCCACAAGATATTAATAGAAAAGCTAAAGGTGCAAGTTTCATTCTTCTTCCCAGTAAAAATTAGCCCCAATGCGATCAAGATTTACTTCATCTTCATCCCACTCATTCATAAATATTGGTGTGAACTTTACTTCTGATGATTCTGATGTGTGAGCTGGCATGCTTAACCCCTCTCCATCTGTTCGCCCAAATATTTGTTTCCCATTTGGAAATTCCATCATATAAGGCTGATTAGCCACAGCAGAGCCTTGATCATCCTTAAGTTGAAATATTCCTGAGTACGAGGACTTAAACTCTGGCATACGGAAATTTATTTTTTGCCCCCCACTCAACTCATGACTAGCCCCCTTAATACTCACTTCCCCCGGGCAATGAATTTCTATATTGCCGTCTTTTATCCGGATATAGCCGCCGCCGGATGTAAAGAGCAGTTCATTACCTGCTGCGATTTCTGCTTTTTCTTTGCAGGCGGTGATTTTAACGTTTTTATCAGCGGTGATTTCAATATCGTCGCTTTGGGCTTGCAGCTGGATTTTGCCTTTGGCTGCGATGATCTTCAGCGCGACTTTATCTTTTACCCCTGCCACAAATAGGCTGATGTGCTGGCCTACGTTGTGAATCCAGCGGCGGCCAGAGGTTTGGTTGGTGTCTCTTTGGGCGACCAAATCTAAGTTAGTGCCTGCGGTGTGCGTCTGGCTTTGCGGGCTGGTGATGGCTACGCCGTCTTCCCCGTGCAGCAGGATAATTTTTTGCTGGCCGGTTTGGTCTTTAGATTTTGTTTTGCCGTCTTTATCCGTATTGCTGCCCGCTTCAAGGCTTTTACTGGCGTGCACGTGGTGGTAAAGATGGCCAGAGCTGGCTGCGCTGCCTGCGCTATTATCCGCCTCAACGGTTTTGCCTTCGCCGCCGGTTTCGATGCTGTCAGCAAGCTGGTTGGTGGCCGTTTCGCCTAGGCTTTGGGCCAGTGAAAATGCTGATTCAAGCTGGCTTTGGGCGGGGCTGTGGTCTAGCTGCTTGCCGCTAGCGCCGCCTTTGGCTTCGGTGCTGATCAGCAAGCCGCTGGCGCGAATGGCTCCTTGTTTGTCGCTGCGTAATTCAAAGCCTTCGCCGCGTGCTTCGCCTTTGCCATCGGTGCGCGGGTGGATCAGATAGCCAAGATTAAGCTGGGTTTTACCGTGCTCGCTGGATAGCTTGGTGCGCACTTCATCCTTGGTATCGTCAAACAACAGCTCGCCGTATTGGCCGCCCTCAAATTCTTTGGTTTTGATGCCAGATAATGTTTTGTTGGCGGGCAAAGCACCTGCACCGCTAAATGCTGGCACAGGATGACTACCGTTGTGGACTACGCCAGTGATGATGGGGCGGTCGATGTCGCCTTCAATAAAATCGACTAAAACTTCCTGGCCGATGCGTGGGATGAACTGGTGGCCCCAGCTTGCGCCTGCCGATGGATAAGCAACACGTATCCAGCAAGATGATTTATCATCGAGGTTTGCGCCAAATTCTGGGTGTTCTGCGGCACGCTGCCAGTGAAATTCTATTTTTATGCGGCCGTGCTCATCCGTATGCACCTCTGCTTGCTGGCTAGAGTCGGCAGTGCTGCCTTGGGGGCCCACCACGGTGGCGGTTTGTACGCCGCGACTTTTGGGTTTGCTGTGTGCTGCATGAGCAAAATGAGGTGTAATCGGCTGGCCACGTCTTTGGGCGGTAAATTCTACTTGATAGGGTGCGGCATCGCTCTTAGCACTTGCATTACCCGCAGCCCCTAGTAAGCTGGGCGCTATCTGTAGCAGCTGCTGCGTTAAATCAGCAGGCAGATTATTGTTAGCTGTAAATTTTAGGTCAGTAACGGCAAATTCCCGCTGCTCAGCGCTGTCCCACTCATGGGCGGGATGCTCTTCTAGCCGGAACCATTGCCCTGCCTGTAAGGCACGCAAGGTGCCAGAGCCGTTAAACGTTTTCTTCTGACTGTCGTGTGCTTGCTGGCGCAGCTGTGCATAGTGGCTAAGGCCTTCTGCATCGCTGGCGTAATAATGCGCCTGTGGATCGTAGTCTTCTAGACTGGCCTGCAGTTGCGATCCGCCATCACCCTGATCGATCCGGCTGGTCTCAAAACTTTGGCTGGTGTTAGTTGCTTTGTAATCAAAGCTGGCGAGCGATACACTGCCGCTGCCCACTTGGCGCTGGCTAGTCCATTCGGTGAGTGCATCTGACTCCTCCGTAGCGTCAGCGCGATGAAAGCGTACTTGCATTTCGCTGGCTTCGGGCAAGGCGTAAGCATCATCAAATACCACTAACTGCACCTGTGGTGAATCACCTGATAGATGCTCAAAGCGCCAAGCCAAGCCTTCCTCATGCATTAAGCGCACTAAAAAATCAAAATCAGATTCACGATACTGCAGGCAGTAAGAGCGTGGTGCGTGCGGGCCGGATAGTTTGAAATCCAACATCTGCACGGCAGCAAACACCGAGCTTTTTGCCTGATGCTCGCTTAAAACCTGTTTGATGATATCGGGAACACTGATGTCCTGAAACACACGTGAAGTACGGCGGTAACGCAGTAGTGCAAAGGGTGGCTCTGCAATCAGCACGTAGCGGGCAAAACCGCCATCTGAGCCAATCAGCTGCACCTGGGTAATCACCCCGCAGCGCTCAATTTCACTGCCAGACGCATCGGCCACCGATAAGACCAGCGGCAGGCCCAATAGAGACTTAAGCTCTAGGGCCGTATCGGCAGATAAACACTCAATTTGATAGCGGTAAGCTTGGCTAATTCCTTCCGAGCCAAGCACCCGCTGTGGTAAAAGCTGCCCACCCCATGCTGATCCATCGCCTAATTGTAAAGAGATTAATCGTTGATTCTGATTAAACGCAGCGGCAAAGCTGCTCAGTATTTGTGACAAAGGCATAGGGAAAATCATGAGCAGTCCAGGTCAAGCGAGTGAATGACAAAATGCAAATTAATTGCTGAATTCAACGCGCACAGCGTGTTCCGCATCTTCGGTATTGTAGCGACGGCTCAGTTTCTTTTTAGAGACGCCTTGTTTAACAAGGAATTTCTCAACACTTACAGCGCGCGCCAGTGCGGCAGACTTGGCATTACCGATATCTTTCTTGTAGCAAAAACCACGTAATGTAATCGCTTTAGCATCTTTTAATTTAGGCAAAAGGCTCAAAAGCTGTGCCTCATGCTCAGGTGTCAGCTTGGCGGACATTTTGTCAAACTTAAGGAAGCCCGGATCCGCAACAACTTGTGCGGCGGCGCTTTCTGCAGCTTTAGTTGCTGTTGAAGTGGCAGCTACTGGAGCAGATTTCCACGCAGTTGTCGCAGGCGTGGCACTTTCTGCACTTGGATTTTCAGCGCATCCAGTTACACCAGCAGCAATTACCAGTAATGCAGCACAAACAAATCCTGAACGTATCATTGTTAAATCCCTTTTTTTAAAACAACTGATCTGCCTTGCAGCAGATCAGTTTGCTACTTATTGCTCATCACCCGAATGGTGATAGTTAAATCACTTAAGCAATCGTTTTGTTGGCTGTCAGATCCCAACCAGCGCTCACATTACCGCCACCAGCGCCATCGGTACGTTTTTGCTGAGTATAAGTCCACTTGATTTTACCGTAGCTAAAGCTAACCAATTCGCTTGGGAAACCTTCGTCTTGGGCGGAACCATGTGGCTCTGCTTTAGAAATCAAAACTTGTTCCATTTTGATTTCCATGTACTTCACTTTATCGCCACCTGAACGGCAAAGTTCGATAGTGATTTCTTTGATGTGCTTACCCGTGCAGCAAGCTTCGTAAATCTTTGGGCTAGCTTTATCTAAGAAGTGAGTAATAACGTACTGAGCGTGGTTTACACGTTCAGCAGTTGCACCACCGGCAGAGCTGGCAGTCGCTTGAGCTGGCTGCTCAATTTTGTGTGAGAAAGATTGGATTTCAATCCAGTCTTTATGCTTGTCATCTGTTGATTCGCCAGGAATACCATCAATTTTCAAGAATGCATCAAAAGCCATAATTCAGAACTCCTTTTATTAAAAAATTTACTGCTACGCTTCACTGCATCAACGGGTTGGCTTAGGTAGCTCAGCCACTAGACGCAAGGAAATAGTTAGCTCATCGAGCTGAAAGTGTGGGCGCAAAAACGCGGCGGCACGGTAAACACCTGGTTTACCAGGTACTTCAACCACATCTACCCGCGCTTCACGCAATGGGTATTTCGCCTTGGCTTCTTGACTGGCGGAATCATCAAGCAACACATACTGTGCAAGCCATGTGTTTAAGAAATCCTGCACATTCTGACGAGAAGCAAAGCTACCAATTTTGTCGCGCATAATCGATTTCATATAATGCGCAATACGGGAAACCGAGAAAATATAAGGCAGCTGAGTCGATAAACGCGCATTGGCATTAGCCGAATCAGTGTTGTAACTTTTCGCTTTTTGTGAAGACTGGCCACTGAAAAACGCCGCGTAATCGGTGTTTTTGCAATGCACCAGCGAGATAAAGCCTAAGTCAGACAAAAGCTTTTCAGTACGATCAGTTACGGCGACTTCGGTTGGGCATTTCAGTGCCACTTCGCCGTCATCTGTTTTAAAGGTATGTGCTGGCAAACCTTCTACCAAGCCACCGCCCTCTACACCGCGAATCGCAGCCAACCAGCCGTATTCAGCAAAGGCCGCAGTCAGGCGGGCAGCGTAGGCGTAAGAGGCATTGGTCCACAAATATTTGCTGTGATCGGTGCCATCCACGTTTTCTTCAAAATCAAAATCTTCAACTGGCACGGTATCGCGGCCATAAGGCAGGCGGCCCAATACGTGTGGCAATACCATACCTACATAACGCGAATCATCGGACTCACGGAATGCCTTCCACTTAGTGTATTCAACGGTATCAAAAATCTTAGCCAGATCGCGTGGCTTACCGATATCGGTAAAGCTTTCTAGGCCAAATAAACCTGCACCGGCGGAAGTAATCAGTGGCGCGTGCGAGGCAGCGGCCACATGAGATAGCTCTTCCAGCAGGTAGAAGTCTTCTGGATGGCGGCCAAATTCAAAGTCACCCACCAAGCCCGCATAAGGCGCGCCACCAAAGGTGCCGTATTCTTCTTCGTAAATTTTCTTAAACAAAGCGCTTTGGTCAAACTCTGCCGACGCTTTAAAGTCTTTTAGCAGGTCTTTCTTAGACGCATTCAGCACTTTGATTTTGAGCATGGTGCTGGTTTCTGATTCTGCGGTCAGATACTTCAGGCCGCGCCATGAGGATTCCAGCTTCTGGAAATCAGCGTGGTGCATGATTTCGTTCAGCTGCTCTGAAATCAGTGCATCAATCTCAGCAATACGCACGTCCATGCTGGCGCTTAAATCGCGTGAGATAGTGACGGTACCTGCCAACACTTGATCAACTAGCTCACTGATTAGATCGCGAGTGCGGTCTTTTTCTTGCTCATTGCTTGCAATACGGCTGTTATCGATAATCGAGTCAAGTAGGCTACTGGCCTCGCTATGCTCGGCAACGCCAGCTTCCTGCTTCTGTAGATCTGACATAGCAATTACTCCTCTGCAGAGGCTGGTCTAGCCTGGCTAATTTGATTTAATTTTTCGGTATCACGAACCACTTCATCCAGCAGTTCTTCCAGCTTGTCATTACCCACTACCTTATTACGCAGATCAGAGAGTCTTCTGCGTGCATCTAGCAGTTTTTTTAATGGCTCGACCTGATTGACCACATTCTGTGGCTCGAAATCAGCCAATGACTCAAATTGCAAAGACACCGACATTTGCGAATCGTCATCTTGTAATTTGTTATTTACTTTCATCGCAAGGCTAGGTGCCATGCCTTTGAGTACATCGTCAAAATTATCGCGGTCAATTTGAATAAACTTGCGTTCTTTCAATTTGGCCTGCGGCGTATTGCCGGTGTAATCGCCCACTACGCCCAATACAAATGGCAGCTCTTTGTTTTCAATTGCGTCGCCAATTTCAACGTCATAAGTAATCTGAACGCGAGGAGGACGAACGCGCGATAGTTTTTTCTGAGTACTTTCCTTGCCCATGGCCATTCCTAAATAAATGAATTACACAACTTAAACACGGAATTAACTTATTCCGTAAGTAATTTTGACGACAATTTCACGCAATTTTAATAAAGACAATGTAGGATCACTTAATTGTCGGCCTAAAATATACGATGCCTCCGCATAAGATTGATGACTGCGCCACGGAGATTGCAAGTCACAAACATTAACCAGCTGATTTGGGTCAATCGTCTGCCCCCACAGCATAGTCAATTGTTTATCCGTAAACGGATTAAGTGACAACGCGAGGTAACGCACACCAGACTGATTCACAAAAGCAAAGTGGATCTGATTCACCCCCTGCGCATGTATGGCAGCGCGACATAAAGACAACCAAACAGCCGCCCCAAGAATTTCTTCACCTGTACCAGTAGGCAAAGGCAATAAAAACACTTGAGAAGCCATGCTGCCGCCGTAACGACGCGCCAGTTGCAGATAAAACGCAAAAGCCAGCAGGGTTGATTCAAGATCTCCCTTTGCGCAGCGCTGCAAGGCTTGCTCCAGCACTGCAGCAGGCGTGTTGGCCATATGCCTTTCTAGCAACTGCGCAGCAAGGCCAAGATCTGCAACGGCCCGGCTACTAAACGACATCTGTTCTTCCATAAACTGCCGGCAGGCAATCATTTCTACCGAGTTATCTGCCGCGCTTTTAAGCTGATCTTTTAAACCAGAAAAAAACAACTCATTCGCTAGCAAAAACTCGGCTTCATTGCCCGTCAGCACATCACTTGCAATACACACCCCTGCCACCAGCGGGTAATAACGCACCGCCTCATCATGACTAGGTAAAGCCACTCCCAAAAACGCACCGCGTAAATCACGGCTGTGAAACATAAACTCGCTGGCGGAGGCTTGCATATAAGCATCCTGCCAGTCGGGCTGAAATGCCAGTATTTTCAGACTATCTGCAAATTTTTGATCGATATCTAAGGCGACGGGATGCGTAGCATTGATACGAATAAAATCTGCACGCCGTGGCAATTTGCCAAAAATAGCGAATTGGAGTGGCAAATCCTGAGCGCGTTTAAAATTATTTAGCATGGCCTACCTTACATTGTCACACGGTCCGGCAACGAAAGCTTACGCAAACCCGACAATTGCAATGGGTTAACACCGCTGACGGCACGGAAATTAAAACGAACATATTCTGCATCTCCAGCATCACCCTTGCGGATTTTCCAGCTCAGCGTTGCAGAGTCGCCGTCATGTTGTTCAAGCTGCGCCTGAGCCAATAAACGCATCCAGCCCATACGGCCCTGCTGGTTACTGATCACAGCACTCGCCCCATTAAACGCAACTACTTGAATGCGTGCGCCCTGAGTATTGCCATTGCCTGGCCAGTTAAATGACTGCCAAGGTTGTGGGCCGTTGCGATAACGCATTTCCTGCCCATCCACCTCAAGCACAATTTCAGAAAGACCTGGCGTAGGAATTGGCTGCAATTCAAACTTAGCATTAGATGAATCCGCCAGTTGGCTGGTAGCCAAGCTACTTAAACGCCCCATACCTGCTAGAAAGGCCGGATTAAAACGGATACCTAAATTAGCCCAAGTGCGTGGCGTTAAACTATCGCCCTTTTGTGTCACCAAGCCATTTAGATACTTTTCAGTAAACTTATCTAAAGTCCCTTCCTTGGGTTTAACAAATTTAGCGATATCGGCCATAGGCGCTTCATTGGCGGAATCACTAAATGGGTATTTAGCCGATAAACTTTTCCATTGCCCATACACTTCTTTTTGCCACGCCTGATTTAAATCATTTTCCACCGGCCCTAATAGCACTGCGTAAGTCTGAATCAATGGGCGAACCAGCATCGGGCGGATCATTTCACGGGCTTCGGGTGTGAGTGCACTCAAGAGCGAGTTATCAACCTGCTGCAAGGTATCTGCTAGCTCTGAACCACTGCCGTTTAATGTGGCTTGCACCAGCGGACGGGCTTGAGCACCTGGCTCATCGCTACTAGCAATTTGATTCATCTTGCCTTTGAGCTTACCCAGCTGCTCGAGGTAAGCGTTAATCGGAGCAAACCCCGCCGAATCAGTCTGCACAAGACGAGTAACACCAGCAAATTGCTTACCTACCTCTCCTAGCTCCGCAGCATTTGCGTTAGCAGGCTGATTACTTCCTTTTAACAACGCAGTAGTTTTTTCCAACACCGATTGCTTGGCATTTTCTAGCTTACGAGATAACTCAGATGGGTTATCCCATGCCGTTTCAAATGCAGCACGGGCCAAAATCAGCTTCACTGGCGAGTTCTGCATATCAGCCAGCTGCGCGACTGCATTCCCCGCAAAAGCGATATTATTGAAATCACGGATCACCACGCCTTGCAGGAATTTACTCCATTCAGCTGCGTACTCAACTCGATACAGTGCTTCAAGGTCGTTGCGATTTTTTTCAATGTTGCCATCTGTCCCTAGGTTGTCCTGCACTGAAGAGGCCAGTACCCAGTCATCGCTTTTAACTTCGCCCTTACTGGCTTCGTCAATCGCATTATGAACAAACTTGTCCCAAGCTTCGCGGGTAAAGGCACCGGCCACCATCTGGCTACCCGCAATCACGTCGCTATTTTTGTTACTTAAAATGCGTGGCACAGTAAGCGGTACGAAACGTGTATTTGCACGGGCTTTGATTTCGTTATAAACCCGCTCTGTGGCGCTCAAACGCTTTAGGGATGCACGTAGGACTTCACGAGCAGCACCAACGGTTTTTTCATCATTAGTAATTAAAGGCAGGTCAGGCTCTTTAATCTGACTCACATAAAAAGCCACTAAACGTTCGGCCGCAGCGATCACTTCTTCGTTACTGCGATTGCCACGATTAGCTTCCAACCAGCTACGCCAGTAACGGGGAATTTGATCCGTCAAATGCGCTTCGTCCATACGGGAACGATCGTGCAGCATCAGGTACGTCTTCAGCGCGTTATACCCATGATCGAGCTTAGGCTGAGCATTACCAGTAGGTGCTGCTTCTTCGGTTTTTACAGTCAGAGCGGTTGCACGCTGAGGAATCTGCCACATACCCAATTGGATATTCGGCAAGCCTTTTTTATGCGGCACTGGGGCACGCTTTTTAACTGGCTCTGGCGAGGGGGTTGGTGCTGGCGTAGGTGGCGGTGTCGGCTCAGGTTTTTTTTCTTCAGGAGCAGGCACTGGAGTAGGTGCAGGGTCTGCGGGCTGATTAGATGCAAGTTGAGTCAGCGACGTTTCAAGACTCTTTTTAACCGGCACCAGCATGGATTCTTGCAAACCAGCAAAATATTCTTTGCGCAGCGCTACTTCTAGCTCTCTACCCTGATACAAGCCCAAGCCAACTTGCCAAGGATGGCCTTCTTTACGGTAAGACTGCAGCTCTTCGATACGCTTTTGCAGTACACCCAACGCCATTAGCTTGTCGTATAGCTCACCTGACGACGCTAGTTTCTTGGCGGCAACTCGCTCACTCGCTACATTGGCCATTAATTTTTGGTTGCCAATATAAGACCAGGTCCAAAGCCCTGCGCAAAGCGCCATCGCAGACAGGCCAGCCAGCATACCAACCAAACGCCAACGACTGCCCGCTGGGCGAGTTTGACGTGAAACCAAATGTTGATCTGGAAAAACCACTTCCCTAAATAGATCACGCAGGAAGTAGCTGTAAGAGGCGGGTACTTGACGAGCATCAAAGCCTGGGCGGCTTAGATCAAATTGCTTAGATACATGCGTTGCCGCCCCAATCCTTGGGATGCCTTCTTGCAAAGCACTTGAGAAATAAAAGCCGCGCAGCAAAGGGCGTGCGTGATAAGGATCTTCTTCTTGTAGCAGTTTTACAAACTTAGTAACGGCTTCTTTTAAAGCATGAAATTCAATCGGGAAAGCAAAGAAGGCAGGCTTATTTAAATTACCACGATGCTCTGCCAGCTTTTCTTCACCAATTTGCACTAGGCCGCGATACATAGCATCAAATTGCGTGCTAACAACTTGGCTTGCATCAAAACTTGTGCCCTGCTCAGCGCTCAGCGTTGCGCCCCAAACACGGTGACGCTCTTCTTCTGGCATTTCTTCAAAAAACTGCGAGAAACCACCCAATAAATCAAGCTTGGTAAAAATCAGATAAATCGGCACTTGCAGACCAAAGGTCGCTTCAATTTCATGGATGCGTTCACGAATCTGCTTTGCATAGAGCGCAAAACCTTCTGAATGATGCTGGGCAAGCTCTGGCAAACTAATTGTCACTAAAATTCCGTTAACCGGTGCTTTAGAGCGATGGCGTTTAAGCAGCTTTAAAAACTCCAGCCACTCAATGCGATCTTCAGACTGTGTAGCGTAACGGCCAGCGGTATCGAGCAACACGCCTTCGGTAGAGAAAAACCAATCACAGTTACGTGTTCCCCCCACACCCTGCACACCCGCTTTATCACTAAAAGGGAAAGTCAGACCAGATTGTAAAATAGCTGAACTTTTACCTGCCGCCGGATGGCCAATAATCATATACCAAGGCAATTCATACAAAGCAGCATTACCTCGCGACTTACCCATTTGCGAGGTTTTAAGCGTATCAATGGCACCCAGCATGCGCTGGCGCAGCAAATTTACTTCAGCACGCTTATCTACGCTCGCACCAATGACTGCATCGTCAGCCTGCTTTAGCAGCATTTTTTCAATCAAGCCACCGGCTCGGTTAGCAATAATTTTGCCAACCATCAGGGTAAAGACCCAAAGCAACATCACAGCGAAGATCCAGCCAAAGCGGACTTCAGCCGTTTTCAGACCAAACCACGGCCCTAAAAACCAAATCAAGCCGATCAGGATCAAAAACCCGATGGCTGATGTGACTTTGGCGTTACGCAGCCAATGTTTCATGAAAATGAATCTCCATACCAATTGAAATCTTGCATTTACTTACTTCGCACCAAAGCAGCCAGCGAGCCTGCTTTTTCAATATGCCCATAGTCTTTAAATGACCAAACACCGCCCCAAGTTAAACCTGCAGCAACCGCTTCTTCCCCAAGCGCCTGATAGGCTTCAAATGCCCACTTATCGCGCTCAGAAATTATAATTTTTCCATCTTTCATCGGGGCCAAATCAACCGCTAAGCCATACTGATGCTTGCTTTGCCCGCCTTTTGCCTTAGTAACCACCGTTGCTTGCGTAGCTAAGCCATCTTGTCTTTCAGGACTTCTATACCCTTCTAGCAAAACCATCGGATAACCACGCTCTTTCATTTTTTTCATGATCTGTAATACAACCTGAACAAACTGAGGATCTAACTTGCTCCAATCACGATCTGCTGTTGCGATACCAGGGCGAGCTGCAATGGCAGCTGCACTAATAAATACCTCAGGAGGTAAAGCAGGTGGAGGTTCAAGTTTCGCCTCAGTAAATGTCCCTTGGATATGAGCAACCTGGCTATATTCTTTAGGCAAGAAAGGCGCAATAACATGCAAAGAATTAAAATGCAGCGTTACCCCTACCACCAGCAAAACCAAACACAAACTTGCCAGAGGCAATAGCAGCCGCTTTAATTTTTTACTTTTAAAAGGAGATGGTTTTATTGAAAAACCATCTGCAGGAGGATTAGGTAAAACACTTACTGCAACTTTTCTCTTGTTTTTTGTTGCTGCAACACAACCTATGCCATTTATCTTACTTTCGTCAGAAACCGCTTCAACACGGGGCACATAGACAAAAAAACGCCATCCAATCCACATCAAAACCAAAAATACAATCAATAAAATCAAGTAGATAGCCAACAAAACAATAACTCCGAATGCTTACTAACCAGTTATTCTACATTTAAGCAAAACAAAAGCATAACTCATGGGTGAATTTTATCAAGCGGCCATATTCCCCATGCACTAGGGCTTTTCTCGTGTTATACATCTCATTATAAACTGCGGTGAGAGGCACCTTGTTCGCCTCTGTATTTAAGCCTATTCTTAAACGTTTTTTTAAAAAATTAAGCCATATGCAGATCAATTCAATCAAGAAACACGCACAGCAATTTATGGCGATATCATGCGCCCTCCTTCTAGTCGCCTGTGCCAGCAGCGGCCCTAAGCCATTTAAGATCCATGGCGAAGCAGACCCTTCCTTGAATAGAGATAGCAGTGGCAAACCATTGTCATTGGTGCTTCGCCTCTACCAGCTTAAAACACCGGATGAATTTAACCGGCTCACGTTTGACTCGCTGGTCAGCGGCAAATCTGATGCAGAGTTACTCGGCACCTCCATGCTTTCGCAAAATGAATTTATGTTATTGCCTGGCAAAACGCTGGCCCTAGACGACAAAATTGCTGAGGAAGCCAAATACGTTGGCATCGTTGGTTTTTTCCGCAAGCCTGATCCGCAGTTCTGGCGCGTCTTAGTCAGCGCTGAAGATATCCGCGATGCCAAGGAGCTGAGCTTTAAAGCTCAAGATTGCTTTTTGCAGGTGATTCAGCCCAAGACACAATCCATCCCAGGCCAGCCAGCTGTGTTTAAAGCAGACTGCGGCTTTGCATTTAAAAAAGCCGCGCCAAAATCTAAATAACCCCCCCTTGTTATGAATCATAGCTTGCACTGTAGACGCCCGGCGCTGCAGACGAAAGCCAAGCCGGAGTAATCATCAATGTTGAAAGCCAAACGTGTCTTATGGGGCGAAGGAATGTTCCTTCGCCCGCAGCACTTCCAGCAGCAGTCGTTATTGCAGGACTATCAGCAGGTAGAAACCCGCCAGCTACTCAGCCGCCATAGCTGGGGCCTACAAAAGTTTCAGATCGATGAAGTAGCACTCAGGGGCGGTCAAGTTAGGCTAGACTCACTTTCGCTATTATTTAGAGATGGCTGCTTATTTCAGGCTCCGCAGTGCGAGCCCCTCCCCCTCTCCCGTGATTTAAACGACATTCCTGGATTAGGGGTGAGCACCACGCTCTACGCATGCCTATCTGAGCTACAGCCCTATGGCGGCAACACCCAAAATAATGACAATCAAGCATCGCGCTCCACTCGCTTCAAAAACGCCAGTCACGGCGTAGCCGATTTATTCACCCAAGCATTAGAAGCGGATTTAACCACGCTAGAGCTGGATGTTCGCCTGATGGTGGACGAAGAAAACCGCGATGGTTATGAATCAGTACCACTGGGACGTTTAAGCAAGGACGCTACTGGCCAGTGGTCAGTAAGTAAGGGCTTCTACCCACCATCGACTACTGTCAGCGCGATTCCTGAGCTCAGCCAAAACCTACGCCGCTTGCTGGATATTTTGTTGGTTAAAAGCCAAGCATTGGCTGGCGCTCACCGCGAACGCGCTAAAAATGTAATGGAGTACGGCACGACCGATATTGCCTCGTTTTGGCTACTGCATACCGTAAACCGCAACTTTGCCCGCATCAATCACTTGGTGAAGTGTGAGCCACTTCACCCTGAAGAGTTATATCGCTCTTTGGCCGAATTTTGTGGTGAATTACAGACATTTTCTTCGGTTTACACACTGGCCGATATTCCTGTCTATAGTCATGAATCCTTGCATGATTCTTTGATTGTGCTGGACACGCAGATCCGTGAGTTGCTCGATACCGTGATTTCTGCGCGTTATGCTGTGATCCCGCTCACATCACCTAAGCCGTCATTCCACATTGGCCGACTAGAAAGCGATCGTTTCCTCGACAATGTCGACTTCTACCTGTCGATTCAGAGCGAGCAGCCTGCTTCCGCCATTATCGAAACCGTTCCACTGAAATTCAAAATTGGTGCGCCCGATGATGTAGATAAGATTTTGAACTCAGCCATGCGCGGGGTCAGCATATCTTATGCAACACAAACGCCTTCTGCGATTCCGATCCGCGTGGGCAATCACTATTTTGCATTTGAACCGCGCGGCGAGATTTATCAACGCATGCTGCAGTCGCGCAGTATTTGTATTTACATCCCGCAATCGCTATCTGATTTAAAACTTGAGCTAATTGCCGTATTTCGCTGAGAGTTAAACAATGAACCAAGCCACAACCACCGAAGCCCATCCACTGGCCGTTGCCAAACCGGCAGCGCCCAGCTTGCGCGAGTTACTTGAAGACGGCGTTTACCTGCTGTTTTTACTCAAAGACGGCAACGCGCCTAGCAGTGCAGCCGAATTTAACCGCCGTGTTGACCATTTTCTTGCACAGTTTGAAAAAAACTCTCGCAATTTTGGCAAGGAAGTCGCTGGCATAGGCGAAGCTAAATACGCATTTTGTGCGCTGATGGATGAAATTATTCTTTCATCCGAATTTAGCCTGCGCGAAGAATGGGAACGTATGCCGCTACAGCTGCGTATTTTTGGCGAGCATCTAGCTGGAGAAGGCTTTTTTGACCGCTTGGAAGTGCTACGCCGCGATCCAAATAATAATTTTGAACCGATGGAAGTATTCCACACCTGTCTACTATTAGGTTTTCAGGGTAAGTATCTACTGGAAGGCCAAGAAAAATTGGGCTATTTAACCGCCCGTGTTGGCCAAGAAATTCAGCAGGTACGCGGCGGCAAGGCAGAATTTGCGCCCAACTGGAAGCTCCCACAGCGCTTTCAGGCGTTTGTAAGACATGAATTACCACTCTGGCTGTACTTTGCGCTACTAGCACTGGTTGGCGCGGGGCTCTTCATTGCCTACCGCTTACTGCTAGCGCAGGAAATCAGCAAAGTTCTTGGCTAATGAGTACGCCCCGCCGCCAGACACTCACCCTGCCATCTGTACTGGATCGTCTACTAGACGATGAGCCCGATATCAGCCGCGCCTCTTCTGCCATGCTCTATGAGCTGCCGCAGTTTAGGCGGGCGCTGGCGCGTGATTTAGAGTCGCTGCTTAACACCCGCATTATGGATATGCCCGAGTTATTTGAGCTCTACCCCATGGCCAGCGAATCCATGCTGCAGTTTGGCATTCCTGACTTATCCGGCATTAGCCTGCTTAATCCGGATGATAGGGAAATGCTGCGGGAGCGTCTGCGCCGCGCCATTGAGCGGCACGAGCCAAGGCTGATTCGGGTGCGCATCAGCCTTGACGCGCCAAGAGAACTTGAACGCCATCTGCGTTTTAGGGTAGATGCCGTTTTAAAAGTTCACCCGCATCGCCCGCCAGTGAGCTTTGACGCCACTTTGCAGCTTTCATCAAATGTTTACCGCATTCAAGATCGTTAAGTACGACTCTGCACTTAAAACCACAACAAGTACTCATTTTCGCTCGCGCCTTTGAGATGTTTAGCCCTAATACTCAAGACTAATCGGCAGCATTGGCCGCATTAAGAATGAGATTTAAATACTTTGCTTAGTATGAAAAGTTAGATTTTGTGACTGCTTTTTCTTCAAGTGGGGTTTTTGAGTCCTTCTCCCTAGCCCATCAGCCGTGCTTATAGCGGCTATTTAACGTAAAATCCCTCTTTTGCTTTTTTTGTAGCCCTTACATGACTGATTTAGCACGCGAAGTAGGCCGTCGCCGCACCTTCGCCATTATCTCCCACCCTGATGCGGGTAAAACGACGCTCACCGAAAAGCTGCTTTATTTCTCGGGAGCCATTCAAAACGCCGGCACGGTTAAAGGTAAAAAAGGCGGTAAGTTCGCCACGTCCGACTGGATGGATATCGAAAAACAACGTGGCATTTCGGTAGCGTCCAGCGTGATGCAGTTTGATTACCGCGATCATGTGGTTAACCTACTCGACACCCCCGGCCACCAAGATTTCTCTGAAGACACTTACCGCGTACTCACAGCCGTAGATAGCGCCTTAATGGTGATTGACGCGGCCAAGGGCGTGGAAGAGCAAACCATTAAGCTACTCAACGTCTGCCGCCTGCGAAATACCCCGATTATTACGCTGATGAATAAGTACGACCGCGAAGTTCGTGATTCGCTCGAGCTACTAGACGAAGTTGAAAGCGTGCTAAAGATTCGCTGCGCGCCCATTACTTGGCCAATTGGTATGGGTAAGACTTTCCGTGGGGTTTACAGCATTCTCACCGATACCGTGCTGCTGTTTACGCCAGGTAAAGGCCCGCTAGATGAAGTAGAAGTAATCGAAGGGCTAGATAACCCGCGCCTTGATACCCTCTTCCCACTGGAAATTGGCAATACCCGTATGGAGCTAGAGCTGGTACGCGGCGCTTCGCATCCATTCGTGCTAGAGGAATTTCTTGCCGGTGATTTAACCCCAGTATTCTTTGGCTCGGCGATTAATAACTTTGGTATTCGCGAAATCTTAAACGCGCTGGTAGATTGGGCTCCGGCTCCGGGCGCGTCCGATGCAACGGTGCGCGAGATTAACCCTACAGAAGAAAAATTCTCAGCATTCGTATTTAAGATTCAAGCCAATATGGATCCCAAACACCGTGACCGCATTGCTTTTCTGCGCGTTTGTTCGGGTGAATTTACCCGTGGTATGAAATTTAAGCACCTGCGCTTAAACCGTGAAATTGCCGCCAATTCAGTGGTGACCTTTATGGCACAAGGCCGTGAGCAAGTAGAAGAAGCTTACGCTGGCGATATTATTGGCCTACCTAACCACGGCAATATCCAGATTGGTGATTCCTTCTCCGAAGGCGAGCTACTGGCTTTTACTGGGATTCCTTACTTTGCGCCAGAAATGTTCCGCATCGTACGCATTAAAAACCCACTAAAAGTAAAGCAGCTGCATAAAGGCTTGCAGCAGTTGGGGGAAGAAGGTGCGGTACAAGTATTTAAGCCACTGAATGGCTCTGACTTGATTTTAGGCGCAGTGGGTGTGCTGCAGTTTGAGGTTGTAGCCTCGCGCCTTGCCAATGAATACGGCGTAGAAGCGGTGTTTGAATCAACCACTATATACACCGCCCGTTGGGTCAGTTGCGATGATGAGAAGATGCTCGACGATTTTGAAGGGCAACTCATTAATAACTTAGGCCGCGATGCAGCAAATAGCCTTGCTTATTTAGCCACTAGTCGTGTGAATTTACAGCTCACTCAGGAGCGCTGGCCCAAAATAGTGTTTCATGCAACTAGGGAACATTCAGTTACCTTGTAAATATTCAAACCAACAGCGCCGTAATATGGCGCTGTTTTTTTTCGTAATTTGTGCTCTTTTTTTTGTAAAAAAAGTAGTTCACTTTATACAAACTACAAAAACAAGAATTTGATTTATATTAAGTTTTTGTTGAACGTATCAGACTACGATAGTTGCATGAACTAAGCAGAACAACATCTGCCTATCTATTAAGTGCACAAAAAAGTGCACGGCAACAGGGCCATGAGGCCTATAGGAGCATCAGCTATGAACGCACCAGAAAACCACCTAAAACTTGACGCGTGGCGTGGGTTTAAAACCGGCGAATGGCAAGATAAAGTCGACACTCGCGGCTTTATTCAGCTCAATTACACGCCTTATTTAGATGATGATAGCTTCCTTGCTGGCCCGACCGAACGCACCACTCAACTTTGGACCGAGCTATCTGCTCAGCTCAAAGAAGAACGTAAGCGTGGCGTATTAGAAGTATCTACCCATGTTGGCGCATCGATTACTGCGCACGGCCCTGGCTATATTAATAAAGATTTAGAAACCATCGTCGGTGTTCAAACCGACAAACCACTGCGTCGCGCCATTATGCCGAACGGCGGTTTACGCATGGTGCAAAACGGCCTTGAAGCCTACCACTTTGAAATGAACCCACAAATTGTAGATATCTTTACCAAATATCGTAAAGATCACAATATGGGCGTATTTGATGCTTACACACCAGAAATCATGGCTTGTCGTAGCTCAGGCGTCATTACCGGTCTGCCAGATTCATACGGCCGTGGCCGTATCATTGGTGACTATCGCCGCGTAGCACTTTACGGCGTTGATTTTTTGATCGTTGACAAAAAACGCGAAAAAACAGAGCTCAATGATGTTCCGTTTACTGAATCCGTAATCCGTCTGCGTGAAGAGTTGTCCGAGCAAATCAAAGCGCTGGGTGAACTCAAACAAATGGCTAAGTCTTATGGCTTTGATATTTCTAAGCCAGCCACTACCGCTCAAGAAGCCATCCAATGGCTGTACTTTGGCTACCTTGCTGCAACAAAAGAGCAAAACGGCGCGGCGATGTCGATTGGCCGTACTTCAACCTTCCTTGACGTTTATATCCAACGCGATTTGGTCGAAGGTCGCATTAACGAATCACAAGCCCAAGAATTGATTGACCATATGGTCATGAAATTGCGCATTATTCGCTTCTTGCGCACACCAGAATACGATGACCTATTCTCTGGCGACCCAACATGGGTAACCGAGTCTATTGGTGGTACAGGCCTTGATGGCCGCACTCTGGTCACCAAAACCAGCTTCCGCGTTCTGCATACCCTGTACAATCTTGGACCGGCTCCAGAGCCTAATCTGACTGTATTGTGGTCGACTTCTTTCCCGCAAGGTTTTAAAGAATTTTGCGCGAAAGTATCGATTGATACCTCAGCCATCCAGTACGAAAACGATGACTTGATGAATCCAAAATGGGGTGACGATTACGCCATCGCATGTTGTGTTTCAGCCATGGCCGTTGGCAAGCAAATGCAATTTTTTGGCGCACGGGTCAACCTTGCCAAAGCCATGCTCTATGCGATCAACGGTGGTGTGGACGAAAAAACCGGCAAAGTTGTGGCCAATGGTTTTGAGCCACTCAAAGGCGATGTACTCGATTACGATGAAGTAATGGCTAAATACGATGTGATGCTAGATTGGTTAGCAAAAACATACGTGACTGCGCTGAACTCGATCCATTACATGCACGATAAATACTCGTACGAGCGCATCGAAATGGCGCTGCACGATCGCGACATTCTGCGCACCATGGCTTGCGGTATTGCAGGTCTTTCAGTGGCTGCAGATTCACTTTCTGCCATCAAACACGCAAAAGTGAGCGTGGTCCGTAACGAAAAAGGTATTGCTGTCGATTACAAAATCGAAGGCGATTACCCTGCTTACGGTAACAACGATGATCGCGTGGATGATATTGCAGTTTGGCTGACAGAAACATTCATGAATAAGATCAAGGCTCAGCCTGTGTTCTATCGTGACTCAATGCCAACTCAATCGGTACTGACTATTACCTCTAATGTGGTTTACGGCAAGAAAACAGGTAACACCCCAGACGGCCGCCGCTCAGGCGCACCATTCTCCCCAGGTGCTAACCCAATGAATGGCCGTGACACCAATGGCTTTATCGCTGCGGGCTTCTCTGTATCGAAGATCCCATACGAAGCGGCTTTGGACGGGGTTTCTTGGACAGCCTCCATGACACCAGATGCCTTGGGTCACAACGCAGCAGATCGCGTTAAAACATTAGCGGCTTCGATCGACGGTTTGTTTGGGCCTCACGGCGAAGAATGTTCTACTTGCCTAGATAAAGATGCTGTTGATGAAACAATGGATCAACTGTTCCATCTAAACATGAATGTATTAAACCGTGACACTCTGCTCGATGCGATGGAACACCCAGAAAACTACCCACAGCTGACCGTGCGTGTTTCTGGCTACGCAGTGAACTTTGTGAAACTGACCCGTGAGCAGCAAATGGACGTGATCAGCCGCACATTCCACGGCAAGTGTTAAGAAGTAATGCTTTGTGATCTGTCAGCCCTGAGGGGCTGGCAGATTAATCCGAATCAAAAACTGACGAGCACACTCACCCAAGGAGTAGCCCATGGCACAACTATTTCACCTCAATATGAATGTATTAAACCAAGATACCTTGATTGACGCGATGGAAAATCCAGATAATTACCCACAACTCACCGTGCGTGTTTCTGGCTATGCAGTCAATTTCGTCAAGCTCACTCGTGAGCAGCAAATGGACGTGATTAGCCGTACTTTCCACGAAAAAACGTAAGCTTTTGCGCATTAGTGCGAAGTAGAACCACCCAAAACGGATCATTAAGCGCAGGCCTAATGATCCGTTTTAACGTAAAACAATAAAATAAGCCCCACTGGAAAAAACATGAAACCGACCAAGCCACTAGGGGAAATCATCCCGATCTCGTTTGATACCGAACATCATCAACAGGGATTTGTACACTCCATTGAAACCGGTGCAGCCGTTGATGGGCCCGGCATGCGCTTCGCCCTTTTTGTAAGCGGCTGCCAATTCCGCTGTCTGTATTGCCATAATCCAGACACATGGAAGCTGCATAACGGTAAAAGCTACACCGTTGAAGCAGTCATGACCGAGCTTAAAAAATATGCCAGCTTTTTGCGTATCGCAGGCGGGCTCACGATTTCCGGTGGCGAGCCTTTGATGCAAGCGCACTTTGTAGGCGAAATTTTCCGCCGCGCCAAGCAAGACCTGAAACTACACACGGCACTTGATACCCAAGGCTTTTTAGCCGCCCACCTCGATGATGCATGGTTTGATAATGTGGACTTAGTGTTGCTCGACATCAAACACAGCGATCCGGTCAAATACGAAGCCCTTACCAGCAAACCACTCCAACCCACGCTCGACTTTGCCGAGCGCTTACAAAAGATGGGCAAACCGGTCTGGGTTCGCTACGTACTGATCCCCGGCATCAGCGACGACTTTGCGGATGTAGAAAAACTGGCCGATTATCTACAGCCAATGAAAAACATCGAGCGCGTTGAAGTACTGCCCTTTCATAAAATGGGCGAAAGCAAATGGGCTGAGCTGGGCATGAAATACGAGCTAAGCGATACCTCCACTCCCCCCCCTGAGCTAGTAAAGCGTGTAAGAGAACAATTTAGGGCACGTGGAATATTTACCTGTTGATTGCAGGCTAGGGTCTGCCTAGTGTCTGCGTTAATGAGCATCCGCTTGATCAAAATAGGCCTGAGCTTGATAAGGCGGGTTAAACCCCGCCTTATCAAGCCTTCATGACCTATATTGAGCCTAAAATGACCCGCTTGGCACCAACGCTTCACTTCTCCAATACTGAGGAGGCCCCCATCAAAGCAAATATAATTACATCTTTAATAAGCAAGGCCGCCAGCGTAAATGAAGCATGCTAAACTGAGCGCCCTTTTGCCCCTGCTGAATATTGCCTCCCATGTATGAACTTCTGATCGGCCTACGTTATACGCGTGCCAGCCGTCGTAATGGTTTTATTTCGTTTATTTCTCTGATCTCCGTCGTGGGTATTGCGCTCGGTGTGGCGGCGTTAATTATTGTGCTGTCGGTGATGAATGGTTTTCAGGCAGAGGTGCGTAATCGCATCTTAGGAATGGCAGCGCACGTACAGATCAGCGGGGTAGGCAATCAGCTGCAAGATTGGCAAACAACGGCCACTATTGCCAAGAAAAACCCACATGTACTGGCCACCGCGCCCTATGTGCTGGGGCAAGGCTTACTGATTAATGGCAGCCAAGTTAAAGGCGCATTGGTGCGCGGGATAGATCCACAACAAGAGAGCAAGGTGAATGAAGTGGCTGGCAAGCTGGTGGCTGGCGAGTTGCACTCCTTACGCTCAGGTGAGTTTGGGATTATCTTAGGTATTTCACTCGCCAACGAGCTATCGGTGCGCCTTGGTGATCGGGTCACGATGATTACACCGCAAGGGCAAGTCACTCCTGCTGGGCTCATCCCTAGGATGAAGCAATTTACTGTTGCTGGGATATTTAAGGCAGATTACGCGCCTTATGATATTGGCCTTGCGATGGTAGATATCAAAGACGCTCAGACGTTGTTTCGCACCGGCAGCGCCGTTTCTGGAGTAAGGCTAAAGCTGGATGATTTAAATCTAGCCCGCCGCGTTTCGCGTGAAATTAATCAAGAAATGCCTGAGCTGATTGCATCCGATTGGTCACAAGAAAACCCAACCTATTTCCGTGCCGTTGAAATCGAAAAACGCATGATGTTTATTATTCTGACGCTGATCGTAGCAGTAGCAGCGTTTAATCTTGTTTCAACCTTAGTCATGGTGGTCACAGATAAGCAAGCCGACATCGCCATCTTGCGTACCCTCGGCGCTTCACCGTTTTCGATTATGAAAATATTTGTGATTCAAGGGGCCTTATCTGGTGTGATTGGCACGGGATCAGGGGTATTAGCTGGGGTTCTCGTCTCTAAAAATCTGGATGTGATTGTGCCCTTTATTGAGCGTATCTTGGGCACCACTATTTTATCCCCCGATATTTATCTGATTTCCGAGTTGCCATCCCGCGTGTTGTGGAGCGATGTAAGCAGCATCGGGGGCATCTCCCTATTGCTCGCCTTACTGGCCACTCTTTACCCTAGCTGGCGCGCCTCTCGCGTCAATCCTGCTGAGGCTTTACGTTATGAGTAATTTAGATCAAGCCCCTGTACTAGCGGCGCAAGGCTTAAGTAAAAGTTATAAAACCGGCACGCTTGAAACCCAAGTTTTAGCGCATATTGATTTTTCCTTACACCGTGGCGAAACAGTGGCCATTGTTGGGGCCTCTGGCTCTGGCAAATCCACCCTGCTGCATTGCCTTGGCGCGCTGGACGCACCAAGTAGCGGACAAATCCAATTAATGGGCAAAAACCCGCTGGCATGCAATGAAACTGAACGTGGGCTAATGCGTAATCAACATCTGGGCTTTGTTTATCAGTTTCATCATCTACTGCCAGAGTTTAGCGCCGTAGAAAACGTCGCCATGCCACTACTCATCCGCCGCATGGATAAGGCCGCTGCATTGAAAGAGGCAGCAGCCATCTTGGCGCGCGTGGGCTTAAGCGAGCGCAGCCACCACAAACCAAGTGAGATGTCTGGAGGAGAGCGCCAGCGCACTGCCATCGCCCGTGCGCTCGTTACCCGCCCCGCCTGCGTGCTGGCCGACGAGCCAACGGGTAATCTGGATAGGGAAACGGCAGCGGGAGTATTTGAGCTGATGCTGGAGTTAGCCCGCGAATCAGGCACAGGCTTTGTGATTGTGACGCACGACCCAGATCTGGCCGCTAAATGCGGACGAGTATTAAGACTATCGAAAGATGGCTTGCAGTAAGCGTAATATTTTGAGCGCGGCGGGTGCAAAGCCCGCCCTCGCGTGATTTACTTTTCCATACCCTGCAAAAACATCCTCAGCACCCTTTGCTCAATTTTAGCCCTTTGCCCCAGCGGCACCGCTATTTGCAGCTGCAGACCAATCTCTTCATAGCGATCTAAAAAAATTCTTACACGTGGCTCTATCATGGGGGACTCCAGTGCATAGCGGCGCTCCAGCTCACGGGCATGCCTAGATAAATCGAGCGCATATTCAGCGGCGATGATCTGCCCCGCTTCTAGCAACACCAGCTCCGCCTTCAACCAATCATCAACCCGAGTAATGGCAATATGAATCGTCTGCAATACATAATCACCCAACATACTTTCATTAAATACTGGCTGATTTAATAGTAAAGAGTTAGGCACTGTAATGCTACGCCCCACCGTGCCTTGATGCTGCAAAGCATGGCTAGACTCCATTAGCGTTGTCGATACAATATTCATATCGATCACCTGCCCGCGGATGCCACCAATCTCAACCCTATCCCCCACCGTAAATGCATTACTGCTACTGCGATAAATAGATCCCAGCATGCAAAGAATCATTTCCTTCGTTGCCAGCACAATGGCGGCAGCAATCGCCACCAAGGATACCGCAAAGGTCTGGATCTCATGCCCCCAGATAAAAATCATGCCGAGAAAAAAAACACCCAGTGCAGTGTTCCTAAGATAAACCACCCAGCGACGACGAACCTCTGGCCCTAAATCATGCCGACGTAAAATAGCGCGACGCATTAAAGACCGGCAAATCATTAACACTGTAATAAATACCGCAGAAATAATCGCATCGCGGATCAACGCTCTATCTGCCAGCATGGGCAAAAGCGCTGCGGCTAGTCTCTCGTAATATCCCTGCATAGTTCCTCTTCTTTTATTATCGCTGGCTGTGAATGGCCATTTCCGGCTCAGCCCTTCGGGTTTAGCCGGAAAATGAAACGTCAACAGACCCTAGCAGCCTGTCGGACTTAAGACTGATCTACTACGGAAAAGCCGGATTTGGCCATATTTCACGCATTTTCTCGTTGAATAGCCAGCTATTCGCCTCAAAAACCCACAAAATCTGTCTCAAACCGGTTTTTCCCTCGCTACGATCGCTTAAGTCCGACTGGCTGCTAGCAAGACCGCGGCCACATCGGCAGGCTCCGTTAAGGTTCGGACTTGCGTAAATAATGCTTCCGCTTCGGGATAAGTTCGACGTAAATAAGTCAACCACTGCTTCATACGCCCTGCACGGTGCTTAGGCATAATATGCTGCGCCTGAATGAGCTGCCAAAAACAAAGGAACAAGGGTTGCAATGCTTCCCACGGCAGCTGTGCTTGGCCCGTTTGGGCCATCAACGCCAAACTTGGATTTGAAACAATCCCACGCCCCAGCATAATTTGATCACAGCCAGATACTGCTGCGCAGCGGTGAAATTCTTCCACAGTCCAAATCTCACCATTTGCCACCACAGGTACGTTTGATGCCGCCAGTGCCTCACGCACGCTAGGGATCAGCTCCCAATAAGCTGGCGGTTTATAGCCATCGAGCTTGGTTCGCGCGTGCACCACCACCCGGGCTGCACCGCCACTGGCCATTGCCTGTGCGCATTCAATCGTTTGGCTACTATCGTTATAGCCAAGGCGCATTTTGGCCGTCACGGGGATATGCGCGGGCACCGCACGACGCACCGCACCGACAATCTGCTCGATCAACTCGGGCTCTTGTAACAGCACGGCTCCGCCACGGTGGCGATTCACACTTTTAGCCGGGCAGCCAAAGTTTAAATCAATCTCATAAGGGCCAAGCTCGGCCAAGCGCGCTGCGTTTTCCCCCATACATACGGGGTCTGAGCCAAGCAACTGCACGCTAACCGGCACGCCAGCCACCGTTTTGCTGCCGTTCAGCAGCTCTGGTGCAATCCGCAGAAAAGTTTTATTTGGCAATAAGGAACCACTGATGCGGATAAACTCCGTCACGCACATATCAATGCCCCCCACCCGCGTCAGCACATCACGTAGCACAAAATCAAGTAGCCCCTCCATTGGGGCAAGTAAAATCTTCACAGTTCATATAGCCAAAGCAGAAAGGCCGCTATTGTAACCCATGCGCGCTGCACCCTCTTCATCCCGTATATCCAGCAGAAAACAACAGCCAAGGCTCCACCGCTTGACAACAGAACGAGCGTTCACTACGCTAGCGTAGAACGTTTGTTCTAAAAAGGTTACCCCAATGGCACATCCCAATCGCGATACCGAATACCTAGGCAAGCTACAAGACTATTACTCTGACTACCGTAATCTACCCTCCTATTCGGTGATTGGAGATTTATTGGGCCTTGCTTCCAAATCAGCCGTTTCGGCACTGGTTAAACGTTTGCTGCTTGCGGGTTATGTCGACATCACCCCAGATAAACGCCTCGCCCCAACCAAGCGTTTTTTTGAGCGCGAACTGGCTGATTTCCCCGTGCCCGCAGGCCTTCCAGCCGCCGCCAATGATGCAATGAGCGAAGCTATTAGCATTGATGACTACCTCATTGATCGCCCATCCGCATCGGTGATGGTGCGCGTTAAAGGTGATTCCATGATTGACGCGGGCATCCACGATGGTGATATTGCCGTAGTTGAGAAACGTCACAGTGCCAATGTGGGCGATGTAGTGATTGCCATTGTGGACGGCGAATACACGCTTAAAACCTTAAGCCGAGATAAACAAGGCTACCTATTGATGCCACAAAACCCCGCTTACGAACCCATTCGCCCTAAAGAAGGCCTAGAGATTTATGGCGTAATGGTTGGACTCATCAGAAAATACCGATAATTGCCAAGCATCAAATGGGTGCTTAAAGATAAAATAGCAAGCAATAGATCAAGAGCTGCAACTTGCCTCAGGCAATTTCCCCCTTGCATCCAAACCTGATTAAGGAGCATTTGTGAGCGAAGCTGAATTATCCCCTTTAGGCAAAACGGTCAGTTACATCACCGAATACGATCCAAGCCTGCTGTTCCCTATTCCCCGCGTAGGCAAACGCCTTGAGATTGGCCTAAGTGAAACACTGCCCTTTATGGGAAGCGATATCTGGAATGGCTACGAGCTCTCTTGGCTCAATAGCCATGGCAAACCACAGGTCGCCATTGCCGTATTTACTGTTCCCGCTAGTAGCCCAAACATCATTGAATCTAAATCGTTCAAACTGTATTTAAATAGCTTTAACCAAACCAAGCTAGAAACACGTGAAGCCCTACAAAACGTACTGCAAGCCGATCTATCTGCGGCAGCTGGGGCCTCTGTGGGCGTTCAGCTCATTGGCCCAGAGCAATTCTATCAGCAGCGTCTGGCTGAGTTAGACGGTTATTGCATCGACAATCTAGATATCGAAATCGATCAATACTCGCCTCAAGCAGGCTTATTAAAGTGCGATAGCGGTGAAACCACCATTAGCGAATCGCTGACATCTAATTTGCTAAAATCAAATTGCTTAGTCACTGGCCAACCCGATTGGGCCAGTATTCAGATTAGCTATACCGGCAAGCCTATTAATCGTGAATCGCTACTGCGTTATTTAATTTCATTTCGCAATCATAATGAATTTCACGAGCAATGCGTAGAACGTATTTTTGTGGATATTCAAAGAGATTGCGCCCCATTGAAACTGGCTGTTTACGCCCGTTACACCCGCCGCGGTGGCTTAGATATTAATCCCTACCGCTGTAATTTTAGCGCCCCCTTGCCGACTAATTTACGTGGAGCAAGGCAATAAGCCCGCAAGTAAATAAATACTCGATAAAAATCTGTAAACACAGAGCAGAGAAAAAATCAGAGCGCGCACTAAGCAAAGAAATGTTCTACTACCTCATTTTTGAATGTAAAGATGAATTCGTAACTTAGTTTCCCAGTGCACACTGGTATATTCCCCTGCTCTACACCACAGGTTTTTGCCCATCAAACAAAGCATTAATTAAAACAGTCGGAAGATAAAAATGAGTGAAATTGCGACATTAGCGGGTGGTTGTTTCTGGTGCCTAGATGCCACCTTTGCACGTTTACGTGGCGTATCCCAAGTGGATTGCGGTTATATGGGAGGCCGTATTGAAGCACCCACTTACAAAGCCGTATGTACTGGTGACACAGGCCACGCCGAGGTGATTCAGCTTACCTTTGACCCCACCATTATCAGCTACGCCACGCTCTTAGAGCTGTTTTTTGCCCTGCATAACCCTACCACTCTCAACCGCCAAGGTGGAGATGTTGGCACGCAGTACCGCTCCAGCATCTTCTTTCATAGCGAGCAGCAAGCCGCTGACGCTCGCAAAAAGATTGCTGATTTAGCCAGTGACTATCGCGATCCTATCGTCACAGAAGTCACCCCTGCCGTCACCTATTGGCCAGCCGAAACCTACCACCAAGACTACTTCGAGCAAAATCCAGAGCAGCCTTATTGCTCTGCCGTTGTAGCAGGTAAAGTACGTAAGTTGGTTCAAGAGTATGGAAATCTGCTGAAGTAAGCGATATTGCGCGGCAAGATTAAAAATACGCAGCACACAAATTAAGACAACCACCAATGAGTAGAGGCGCTGCTTGCTGCGCCCTACTCATTGGTGGTTGTTGCAAACAACTTACCCTAGGGTCTGTTGACGTTTCATTCACGGCTGCGTTTGGCCCAGTTTTGGGGCTGAACAAGGAGAAAATTGCGGCATGGTACACCTACCATCAGCGATTTTTAACGCCGTGCAGCCCCAAAAGGGGCTAAACCCGAAGGGCTGAGCCGGAAAATGGCCATTCACTGCGTTATGCTCCTCGACAATAACCCGTTATTGTCTTCGTCACATGCCTTGTGCCTGGCCGTTTTCCGGCTCAGCGCAATGGCGAATGAAACGTCAACAGACCCTAGCACCGTAAAAAAACATCTACTAAGCACGGGCGTATGAAAGCCTGCTGCTATAATCGGGCTTTCCCCAGCCACCTCGGATATCCATGTCACCGCAACTATCCTTGCTTCAGCCCTATCCATTCCAAAAACTAAAGCAACTTTTTGCAGGTGTGATAACCAATCCGGCGCTGGCACATATTAATTTATCTATCGGCGAGCCTAAACACACCACGCCAAAACTCGTTACCGATGCGCTGATCGCCCACTTTGATGGTTTATCCGCCTACCCTGCCACACTAGGCTCTGATGACTTACGGCAAAGCATCAGCAGCTGGCTAGCACGACGTTACTCAATTACGGCACCAAATCCTGCCACAGAAATTATTCCAGTGAATGGTAGCCGAGAAGCGCTCTTTGCCTTTGCGCAAACCATTATTGATAACAGCGAGGGCCAGCCCATTGTGCTATCCCCTAATCCGTTTTACCAAATTTACGAAGGCGCGGCGTTTTTGGCTGGAGCCGAGCCTTATTTTGTAAATTGCAATGCAGAAAATCGTTTCCAGCCCAATTGGGGTGCCGTTCCTGCAGAGATCTGGCAGCGCACTCAGCTGGTATTTACCTGCTCGCCAGGTAATCCCACGGGTGCAGTAGCCTCTTTAGAAGACTGGAAAAAATTATTTACCCTCTCCGATCAATACGGCTTTGTGATTGCCTCTGATGAATGCTACTCAGAAATTTACTTTGGCACTGAAAAGCCATTAGGTGCGCTAGAAGCGGCCAACCAGCTAGGACGTGACTATCATAACTTGGTGATTTTCTCTTCATTATCTAAGCGCTCTAATGTACCTGGGCTGCGCTCTGGCTTTGTAGCGGGGGATGCTAAATTACTTGCGCAGTTTTTGCTCTATCGCACCTATCACGGCTGCGCCATGAGCCAGATGGTGCAGGCCGCTAGCGCCGCAGTTTGGGATGATGAAGTGCATGTGGAAGAAAACCGTGAACTTTATAGGCAAAAATTTGCCACAGTAACGCCCCTCTTACAGAGCGTAATGGAGGTTCACCAACCCGATGCCGCATTTTATCTGTGGGCAAAAATCAACGGTAACGATACCGAGTTTGCCAGCAAACTATTTGCAGAAGAACACGTCACGGTATTGCCTGGCTCCTACCTTGCGCGTAGCGCCCATGGCGCAAACCCAGGTCTTGGCTATATTCGAATCGCCCTTGTGGCCCCTTTAAATGATTGTATTGCCGCCGCAGAGCGGATTGTCCGTTTTTGTCGTAAGCACTCTGCCACGCTGGGCACGTCCCAAGCTGTTTAACTGAAAAGGAAACACCATGAGCCAACTGCAACAAATCATCGAAACTGCCTTTGAAAATCGTGCTGAAATCACCCCAGCCACAGTCACTTCCGAGCTGCGTGATACCATCAACAGCGTGATTTTAGGCTTAGACAAAGGCCAGTACCGTGTTGCGGAAAAAATCAATGGCCAATGGCATACTCATCAATGGCTAAAAAAAGCCGTACTGCTGTCTTTCCGCATTAACGACAATGTCCCTATGGATGGCGGCTGCACCCAGTATTTTGACAAAGTGCCTTCAAAATTTGCCGATTACACCACCGAAGACTTCCGCGAAGGCGGCTTTCGCGTTGTGCCAAATGCTATAGCGCGTCGTGGCTCCTTTATCGGTAAAAACGTGGTGTTAATGCCTTCTTACGTGAATATCGGTGCCTATGTAGACGAAGGCACGATGGTCGACACTTGGGCCACCGTAGGTAGCTGCGCGCAAATCGGTAAAAACGTGCATTTATCCGGTGGCGTAGGCATCGGCGGCGTACTTGAGCCACTGCAAGCCAACCCAACAATCATCGAAGACAACTGCTTTATCGGTGCGCGTTCAGAAGTGGTTGAAGGCGTGATTGTTGAAGAAGGCTCAGTGATCTCGATGGGCGTTTATATCGGCCAAAGCACTAAGATTTATGACCGCGAAACCGGCGAAGTCACTTACGGCCGCATTCCAGCTGGCTCCGTAGTAGTATCAGGCAACCTGCCTTCTGCTGACGGAAAATACAGCCTGTACTGCGCAGTGATTGTTAAAAAGGTAGACGCCAAGACACGCGCTAAAACCAGCATCAACGAATTACTCCGCGGTATTTAATCACAATTAAATATATAAAAGCCCAGAGAGCTAGTTTCCCTGGGCTTTTTTTGTGCCCTTATTTCTGCAAAAAGCATGAGCATTACCGCCATTTTTCAAATCTTCCTTCAGCCTAAAATTGTTACTTAATCAAAATAATTAGCTTAAAAAACATATTTACTTTCATTATGAGCCAATAAATCACCATAAAAATCGAAAAAGTAGATATGCTAAGCAACTACTCAAATCCATTAAATACAAACTCATGACCTTCCTATTGCCTATGCAAAGAGAGACTTACGAGCCCTACCTCGAGTCGTCCATCCTTAGCTATGCCGAAGCAAATACCTCATCGGGCCGCTGGCGTGAAGAAGATGCGCTTGAGCAATCTCGTAATGAATTTCACAAGCTCCTCCCACAGGGCACAGACACGCCCGATCAATATTTATTTGAAATCATCGGCAACGATAACCAGACTACCGTGGGTTTTATTTGGTTTGCCGTCGTCCTAGATAAAGGGGTCCGCCTCGCCTTTGTTTATGATTTAGAGATCAAAGCGTCTTATCGTCGTCAGGGATATGCCACGCAAGCTTTCAAAGCGATAGAAGTACTCGTCAGTGATCTTGGCCTAGCCAGCATTGGCCTGCATGTTTTCGGCCAAAACTTAGCCGCGCAAGCGCTCTATAGCCGGCTCGGCTATGGTGAATCGCACCGGGTTTCGCGGAGGCTCCAATTCTTGAGAGAATGGCGCCATGAAGAAATCAACTCACTTTTCCCCCGAAGTCCGTGAACGAGCAGTTCGCATGGTCATTGAACACCTTGCTGAATACCCATCCGAATGGGCTACCCTCGTTTCAATTGCCAGCAAAATAGGCTGCACGCCCGAAACACTGCGCACATGGTGCCGTCGACAAGGCGGCGATACCGTTCAAGCCAACAAAAATTCAGCAGAGAACGAACGAATCAAAGCGCTGGAACGAGAAGTACGCGAACTTAAAAAGGCCAATGAAATTCTGCGCCTAGCCAGCGCGTATTTCGCACAGGCGGAGCTCGACCGCCGCTTGAAATCGTAAGGTCATTCATCGATTCCCATCGTGGTCAGCACGGGGTCGAGCCGATCTGCAAACTGTTACAGGTCGCTCCGTCTGCCTATCGACGTTATGTCGCTCGACAGCGCAATCCCGCGTTACGTTGCCAACGTGCCATTCGTGACGAGCAACTGAGCGGTGAAGTTACGCGCGTCTGGCAAGAGAATCATCAGGTGTATGGTGCCGTCAAAGTCTGGCGGCAACTCAAGCGCGATGGGCATCTTGTGGCGCGGTGTACCGTTGAGCGTTTGATGCGCAGCCTAGGTTTGCGCGGAATATCGCGTGGTAAAGCGGTGCGCACGACACGCCCAGACCCTGCCGTTGCTTGCCCACTCGATCATGTGAACCGACAATTTGTCGCCGAACGACCGAATCAGCTCTGGGTTTCGGATTTTACCTACGTATCGACTTGGCAAGGCTTCGTGTATGTGGCGTTTGTGATTGATGTATTCGCTCGGTATATCGTGGGCTGGCGAGTGAGTCGCAATATGCAAACCGAGTTTGTGCTGGATGCGTTAGAGCAAGCCCTTTGGGCGCGGCAACCGGAGCGAGAAGCGCTGATTCATCACAGCGACCGTGGATCGCAGTATGTATCGATTAGATATACCGAGCGATTGACTGAAGCAGGCATCGAGCCATCGGTTGGTACGACCGGCGACAGTTACGACAATGCACTCGCTGAGACGATTAACGGACTCTACAAAGCGGAAGTGATTCATCGTTTGGGGCCTTGGAAAAGCCTAGAATCTGTGGAGCTAGCGACATTAGAATGGGTTTCGTGGTTCAATCACCATCGTTTGCTTGGGTCGATTGGTCATATCCCACCTGCGGAAGCAGAAGCAAATTATTATCGTAATCAAAGCGAGCAGGCCATGTTGGTCTGACTCAAACCAAACAGCCTCCGCGAAACCCGGTGCGATTCAGAGGTGGATTTTGATAAAGGCGCTCACATGACGTCGACAAGGCCCATACGGTCGACCAATACTTGCAGACCACCCATGCTTTTTTATGCCGAAATGACGGCCTTAAGACATTTTTTCGTTGGCAGAACGTGCTGGAATCAGGCACTTTCTAATCTAAATTAGCGAGTCGAAGCCAGCTTTCTACAAAGCCTGTTGTTTGGCGTAGCGGGAGCTTAAATAGGCACTTGATCGTTAAGCAAAACTGAATGGCCGCATCGCTAAACTCAGCTTGCCGTCCCCGTTTTCCTGTTGAGAGCGAGAGACAGCATGTAGGTGGAAATGTGGGCGTAGGATATCGTACTAGGCGCAATACCGCTTTAAACGGTGAATGGATTTATGTCTGATGATTTCGGCTCATTAAGATGATTATATTGGAAAAACCTTGTATAGATGGGAGGCAATACGCTGAAATTTAACAAGAAGATCAATTAAGTAAATCTACCTAAGTAAATTTACCTACAAACCATTTTTAAATACAAAAAATTAATTTTATTAAAAATATGTTGATGATAATCAATATATCGTGCTAACTTGTTTGTCATATCCATTCCCTTTACAAATAAATAAGAAAATGTAATGAAATAAATTGTTGCTGACTTGCCATTTTTATTATATCTGGCAGCTTATTCTGTGTTCAGAGAGAATGCCAAAATGTGCTTTCCATATGCGCCCGATGGCAACAATTTATATTGGGCTGTGATGTACACAACAATAATAATATGTAGGTTTATAGAATGTGGGAGCTTGTCATTCACCACTAAAGAATCTACATCTACTATTTCTGTATTTCTGTATTTCTGTATTTCTGCAGAAATTTTTTAACAACACACAAAGACTATGCTTTTTGGGGGAAACAGCTCAACCTGCAGACAATAAACACTCGAAATGATATAACTTTTAAATAAAAAATATGGTCCATCCCAATTTTTCACTCTGGGCTGTTGAATAGATCTTTTTAAACTGGACTTAAGCTTTTAGCGCTAAGAGCAGTGAGGATAACTAAATGAAAAAAATTATTTTCCCCCTTATTTTTTCTATATATGCAATCTGCGCTCAAGCAGAAACCACCAATGTTTTTTGTGCTGCAGCTGATGGCGATTATTGGTATTGGGCTAAAGATAAAAACGAAAATTTAGTGCAGGTTTCCGGAACATGGGAACGAGCGTTTCCTAGTTCCGGTGCCTACTTCTACTATTTCAGTATTTCTGAAGAAAGCTTTAACAACATTAGAAAGTTATGTCGTCAGGGTGAACATACTCAACCTGCGGATAATAAACACTCAAAATGGTATATTTTCCAAATCACTAAACCTGACCAATCCCATTATTTTGCCCCAGGACGTTATACGGACCTATTTGATCTAAATTCAAGCTTCCAGTTGCGTGTATGAAGAATAAAGCCGCTTATTTTAAAATGAGCGGCTTTATTTTAGATAAGCAAACAATGTGGTTACATTGGGCAGATATCTAACCCCCTTTATTTCTTGTGGGCAGGGTTTGCACAATCTTGTCGTTTTAAGGTTTATTTGGATCATCACCAAATAGCCATAAAACTTAAACATGAACCCCTCACAATAGAGTGATAGCGCTGCCTTGCCATAAAACATGGTTAATTTACGGGGTAATCTGGTAAATGAGAAGCCGCTTACGAAATCAAACTACACCCAGACTGGTAAGTGATTACACATTTTCACTAAGTCACAAAAGCAGTTTTTCTTATTTACCTAAAGCCCCCCTGCTAGGCGTACGCTGAGTGAATAAAGGACTATCTGCTTCGCGTTATTACATCTAAGTTTGCTTGCATGCGATGATGATCCTCCATAGATAGAGCCTTCGCTCACTTTTAGCATTTTGAGCTGAGTGCGCCAGAATTATGATCAGATTATTTTTAATGTTTTATTGCAAGGTGATTACATTTTTTATTAGTGTAGGTGTTAATTAATTTATATATTGTTAACTTTAAATGAAAGGTGGATATTTTGGCTTATCACATCAAAAAAAATATTTTATCTATGATAATGGCAATTTATGCAGGTAACGTTTTTTCTGAAAATGTTAATATGTATGAAGTGTATCAGCAACCATTTTTTCCTGCGAGAAACTGCTTTCCCGGCTATAAGCTATTGACCGCTGATAATGCAAGGGCATTGCAGAATTGGTTGGTAAATAGAATGGGTGTATGGGAGATTACGGCTTTAGCTGATGGTTGGACTATTAGTGGTTCGGGACATAAAGGTCAAATTAAAGTCGACAACACTGTTCCTATACAAGCGTGGTGCACACCTGTAACCCCTTCATTAAAGCCTATGATTCCAAATCTCCCACCGGTATTTTACCCTGAAAGTAGTGATGCTATTTTTGAGTGGTTTTTGGTCAATAAAGAAAGTTTTTTTAAGCCTCTCTCCCTATTGGCCCATTACTTTGGATATGGTTGGGCATCGGGAAATTATGTAGACAAAGTTGGTCAAGGAATGATTATTAGTCGGTCAACTAAGCCAGGTGAATATCTGATTAAAGGGTATAATGAGGGCACATGCGATGGTTATCGCTGTAAAGACAGATTATCGATAGAAGTTGATAATTTTAATTACTTGATTGATTCGGGTAAATTTAACGTTGGCTCGATTACTGCTTCGGAGAAGAAGAGAATAGCAAGTAAATCTGTTTTTATAACAAATAACTCCGATACTCAGCAAACTAGTACAGTCGCATTGTCTTATATTGTCTTATCAAATTGGTCTAAAACAGATTCATATGCTTATGGCCAGAAAGTGACATCAAAAAATAAATTTAAATGGCCATTTGTTGGTGAAACTGAGCTTGCTATTGAGGTTAGTGCAAACCAAAATTGGGCATCATTAAAAGGGGGGGCGATTCTAAAACTGTAACAGATACTGTTTCTGTTTCCGTCCCCCCTCACAGTAAAATAGAAGTTTTTATGGAAACATATGTTTCTAATATTGAGTATCCCTATACATTTGATGCGGATGTGAGTTATGACGTTAACTTTTCTGGGTTTATGCGGTGGGAGGGAAATGCTTTGCTTAGCCATGACCCAACTCGGCCCACGATCAATAAAAAATATACGATAGGTCGAGCCAGTGATTCACTGACAAACCTCGTTTATCAGTATAGCAACCCAGGCTTAGGAGATACGGGCGACTATTGGGATTGGCGTTGGATGATTGATCGTTACAGTAAGAAAGTGATTGAAAATACTTTAGCTCAAGTGATTCAACCTTTGAAAGTAAAAATAACAGGTGTTTTTACTGCAAACTCAGCATATGGGTCATCCATTGTGTATGGGCCATCCATCCCACTCTCCACGAGATCTACTCGATCTACTCGATCAGTAGAGAGGGGATTAAGTAATGCTGAATTGGAAAAACATGGGATCAAAAATTTACAAATTACAGTGAAAAGAGCGCAGTAATTATTTTTTAGGCTCCTTTGATATATTGCATGCAATACATTAACGGCAATCCCCCGAGCACCCCATTTTTAAGCTCACTTAAAAGTAGAGGTCAGGCATCTAATGCCAATTTTTGTTTCGGGGTGATGCCGCCCAATCCCATGTGTGTGCGCTCGTTATCGTAAGCCCAAAGCCATTGCGTTGCGGTTTCTTGCACTTTGGTAAGGCTTTAAAAATCACCGCAGACCAGCCATTCATAAAGCTCAGTGCGATTCCAGCGCTCAATATATGCATTTTGCTGCGGATTGCCAGGCTAAATATAAGCCAATTCAACCGATTGTTGCTCTGCCCAATTCTTTGGCAGATGGCTAATATTATTCAGGCCCATTATCTGATTGAATTCTCTTAGGTTTGCCGCGCCATTCAATGATTTGATTCGGGCTGCGTATTACGCGCTCTGCTGGTAAAGAAAAATCGACTTCAATACCTAATCCTTCCCAATTAAAATCATCAATCACGTTAAATAAGCGAATGTCTCATGCCATGCTCGCGAAGTATTAGATGTAGCTGTGGATTGGGGCCGTTATGGCGAGGTGTATGACTACAATTTCCATACAGGGATGCTAAATTTACCGGAAATAGATTACATAGAATTAAGGAGCAGGCGAGTCAGCCCCCTGCTCGCTTTTCCATTGCAACGATTACATGTCACCCAAGCCAAGACCCTAAATCTGGTTTTGGCTTACTGCAAGATCACTATACTAGCAGCGGGCTAGCACAGACGTCACGCCGCTTTAGACCACCTGCCGCCCCTGCACCCATGTGCCCATCACGGCTAAATCTGGGCTAATCAGTGTTAGGCTGGCTTTTTTGCCGATGGCGATGCTGCCTAGATCAGCCAGCCCCAGTGATCTGGCGGGGTTTCGGCTGGCAAGCGCCCACGCGCGCTCCAGTGGTAAACCCAACCATTTTTGGGCATGGCGTACAGCGTCGATCAGATGCAGGGTGCTGCCTGCCAGCCCGCCCACATCGGTACGCACCACGCCATTTTGCATATTCACCTGCATTTCACCCAACTGATACGTGCCGTCGCTCATGCCAGTGGCGCGCATGGCATCGGTGATCAGCAGTAGGCGCTCTTCTCCACAGCAAGACAGGGCAATTTTAACTGCCGCAGGATGCACATGATGGCCATCGGCAATCATCTCTACATCGCAGCCATCGGTGGTGAGCCCCGCGCCAACCACACCAGGATCACGATGATGTAAGCCACGCATGCCGTTGTAGCAATGCACAATACCCTGTGCGCCAGCCTGCAAAGCGTGCAGGGTTTGATCGTAGCTGGCATCGCTGTGGCCAATCAGCACCCGCACCCCCTTGCGGCGCAGCCATGCAATGGCTTCATCTGAGCCTGCCAACTCTGGTGCCAGCGCAACCGTATGCAGGGAATCACCCGCAATATCCAACCAAGATTGCAACTCGCCAATATCCAAGGACCGCATCCATTGCACCGGATGAGCACCACAGCACTTGGCGGTAAAATACGGGCCTTCTAAATAGCTACCCAGTAATTCTGCCCCTGGCAAACCCCGCTCGCGGCTGCGGCTAATTTCAGTTAAAGCTGCAGTAATGGCTGGCACAGGCGCAGTTACCGTGGTGGCCAAAAAGGCTCCCACACCAAAGCGAGCAAAGTGCATGGAGATTTCATCCAGCGCATGACTGCTGGCATCCATCGTGTCAAACCCCGCCGCACCGTGCACATGGCTATCAATCAGTGCGGGCATCAGCCAGTTGTCACCCAGATCAAGATCAAAATCGCCCCCCGTGAGTAAGGCAGCGATCTTGCCATCGGCAGCAATCTCAAGCACGGCGTTTTCCAGCCAGCCGTGCTCGCTTAAAACCCTTGCCGCGCGTAAACGCTGCGTTTTACAAGGCATTAGCAGCCCCCTCCCGTTTGCGGGCTAAGCGCTCTGCAAGGCTGGTTACGCCATTTTTTCCTGCTGCCACCAGCCGTTGGCGAAACTCAGCCACATCGTGAATCTCATCACGCTCAAACAGCATTTCAGCAAACATTTGTAAATTAAGCCCAGTCACCACCTCAATATCACTGCGTTCCTGAGCAATGGTTGCCGCGATACGAAACGGCGAGCCCCCCAGCAGATCAGCCACAAATACCACACCCTCCCCCTGATCCACACTGAAGATGGCTTGCCTCAACGTTGCATCCAGCACAGCCGTACTGTTGCCTTCAGGAAAATCAATCGCACATAAGGCCGCCTGCTCGCCAAATACCTGAACAATGGCTTCTTGCATGCCGCTGGCGATACGGCCATGGCCCGTTAAAATTAAGGCAATCATTTTCTCTTCCTTTTAAAGCAGGCGTTAACCCATACAGAGCCAACGCCTAGATCAAACGTCGATTACAAAAAGCCAAGCAATTTACCGGCCAGACCAAACAATACCGTCACACCAATCAGCTTCACGGGTGAATAACCTTTTTTCATCAAGCCATACATCAATAAAGTAAACAGCAGCGGCAACAGATTAGGCATCAGCTTATCCAGCACATCGGTCTGCAGCAAAATCTTGGCCTTACCCGCATGAATCTCTAAAGGGGTAGCAAGCCGCACATAAGAGGCCACCAGCGCGCCAATCACCGTCATCCCAACAATGGATGCGGCATGCGATATCTTTTTGGTGCTATTTTTTAAGGCGCTGATCGCCCCCAAGCCAGCGCGGTAGCCGTAATGCGCCAGCCCAAATCGCAAGCCAAAGTGCAGGGCATTAAATAGTAATAAAAACACCACAGGGCCAAACAAACTGCCCTCTAATGCCAGCGCTGCGCCGATCCCCGCACAGATGGGCAACCAAGTCAGCCAGAACATCGCATCGCCAATCCCACCCAAGGGGCCCATCAGCGCCACCTTAACCGCGCGAATGGTGGAGATTTTTTCCTTATTTTGCTCCATAGCCAGCACAAGGCCAGATAAAAAAGTCACATCAAAGGGATGCACATTTAAAAATTCCATATGCATTTGCGCCGAGTTGCGCAAATCGTCAGGGTTTTTATGGATTTTGCGTAAAGCGGGCAAAATCGTGAACAACCAGCCACCCGCCTGCATCCGCTCATAATTAAAAGAGGCCTGCAGAGCAAGGGAGCGCCACGCCATGCGATTAATATCTCGCTTACTTAAAGGCTCGGCGGGGGTAGTGTCGATATAATCATCACGCTCTACATGGCTACTGGCCAACGCTTGCTGCATGCGTAGCTCGGCTTTGGCCGCGCTGGCGGCTTCGGTATCATTAAATCCCATCATCCACCTCCACACTGCGGGCAGCCTGAGGCTGTGCGCGATTATTATTAAAGTAATCTGCCATTGCGATCGCGAAAGCGCCTAATGCCACGGCCAGAATCGGCATTTTTAAGTAAGTCACCGCCACAAAACCCATAATGAAATAGGCGATGTAATTGACTTTCAACATGATTTTCATCAGCAGTGCAAAACCAATCGCGGGCATCATGCCACCGGCCACACTTAGGCCATCGAGCACCCATTTAGGTGCTTTTTGCACCACGGCACCGGCCGCTTCTGCGCCAAAGTAAATCGGTAAAAAAGCCATCACAAAATAAAAGACAAACAGGGTGAGCATACCTAGGTAATTCACCCATTCAATGCCCCGCCAATTAGCCTCTTTCACCATCTTGTCGCACTTATGCATCATTGGTGAAAAGGCGGTAAACAACACGGTAATACAGCCTTGAACCGCAATAGAAAACGGCACCGCTACGCCAATTGCGACCGTTGGCTCTGCCTTGGTTAAGATAGCGAAAGCCGTGCCAATAATGCCGCCGATTACCACATTAGGCGGCTGCGCCCCCGCCAGCGGCACCATGCCCATCCAAACCAGCTCTAAAGTCCCACCGACCAGCAAACCCGTTTGCACATCACCCAAAATCAGCCCCACAAGGGGGCCGATCACCACAGGCCGGTGCATATGCGTCAGGCCATCGAATAAATCGACCCCCGCCACACCTGCCAACAGCGCAATCAATAAGGCTTCGAATAACATGATTTCAATCCCCTGATGGTTACAGCAGCTTAGAAATAAGTTCGCCTGATTCATCCGGTACGCGGCGAATCTCACAAATCACATGCCGCGCAGCAAGCTCGCGAAATGCATCCACATCAGCATCATCGACCGATACTGTTTTATGAATCTGCCGTTTTCCTTCAGCAAAATGCATATTGCCTACGTTTACCGCACTAACCGGCACCCCGCCCTTAATCAGGATCAGCACGTCTTGCGGGGTTTTACACACCAGCAAAATCTTTTGGTGACTCGCCGCTTTATGAATCACATCGATTGTTTTTTGCAGCGTGAAATAACGGGTTTGCACCCCTTCTGCCACCACCATATCCATTAAATTTTGCTGGATAGGATCGGTAGCCGCAGCGTCATTCGCTACCAACAACAAATTAGCCCCAAGGCTACCTACCCAAGTCACCCCGACCTGGCCATGTACAAGACGGTTATCAATACGGGTTAGTAAAATATTCGGCCCAGCCATGTTTTTCTCCTGATTTTTTAGACCGCATGAGGGTAGATTTTTACCCCCTGCACCACGCGATTGACTTCACCTGTTGGGCAAGGATTATCTGGGGCTAAACCCAGCGCCAGCGCGCTTTCAAAGGCAAAGAGTTGAGCAAAGAGTAGATAAGGCAAGGCGTAATAAATATCATCTAGCCCAGCAATATCGACTTCCAGCAGCGGCAGATTTGCGCTACTTTTTGCCCCTAAAGCCAGCACCTGCTGCGCGATACCATTGGTGATGAGCTCTGTTTGCAAATCATCGTCGTAGCGGCGGGTTTCCGATTGGGCTGGGGCCATAAAGATCACCACGCAGCTTTGGGCATCGATCATAAATTTAGGGCCGTGACGCACGCCAAGCGTGGAATCAAAGCGGGTAGCAATACGGCCAGCGGTGAGCTCCAGCATTTTGAGCGCGGATTCTTCTGCCAGCCCTGCCATCTCGGCGCTGCCCAGATAAATCACCCGCTTAAAGCCTTGACCCGCTAGCGCTTTCGCTTGCATGGCCCAGCCTTCCAACTGCGCTTCGCAAAAAGCCGCCACGCTTTCAATTTGCTCTTTCGCCCGGCTTAGCAATATCCCTGGCGAAAGCATCATGGCAGCAGCCACAAACATGCAGCTAAAGCTGGAGGTCATGGCAAAGCTCTGATCATTAGAGCCCTCTGGCATCAGCACACAATAAGCATGAGGATTAGCCTCGCTATAACGCGCCAGCTCGCCTTCTGGATTACACGTCAGCACCAGATGGCGGCAATACGGCAGCAACTGATCGGCAAGCTTTACGGCAGCTACGCTTTCTGGGCTATTACCGGAGCGCGCAAAAGACACCATCAGCGTTGGCCGCGAGGGGTCTAGAAACGCTAGCGGCTTGCTCACAATATCGGTGGTCGATACCGCCTCCACAGACAAGCCAAAGCTGGCGCGTAACCACGGCTCTAAAGCGCGGCCTGCAAAAGCAGAGGTGCCCGCCCCACATAAAATAATCCGCAGGCTAGGGGTAGAAAGCACATCCAACATCCAGCTTTTCCATTCCAGCTTGCTTTGGATCAGCCCATTTGTTAGCTCACGCCAGAGCCTAGCTTGCTGGCTAATTTCACGGGCGGTATGTAAAGCGCCAAGATCTGCAAGGCTACTTTGCTCATAAGCGAGGTACTTCATGCCTTCACCTCCTGCGCCATACCGCAGGCACGGGCATAGAGGCCTGTGACTTCCATAATCTTATCCACCACCCATGCCTCGGGGCTTGCCGATAATAATCCTGCGCTAATTTTTTTAGCCTGCTCGGGCAAATACTGGCTGATGAGGGTGGGCAGAGGCGGCTGGCGGCGCAGATTATCAAACAGCTTAGCCACGGCAGCGCTCACTTCTGGGTGCGGCCAGTAATAGCGAATCCGGTCTGATAAGCTGTAATTGCGATCCAGATATTGCTGATGCCCAGCTTGCTCGTAATAAGCTAGCCAGTAATCTGGCTCTTCTTTCATGACTTGGCTCAGCGTGTCTTTTAGGTGCGACGCAGCAAACTCGCCGATCGCCTCACGCTCGATCGCATCTAATGCAAACATAGCTTCGCGCAGTGCAAACGTTAAGCCTGGGCCTACTTTTAAAATGGCAAAGTGATCCTGCACCAGCTCCTGTAAAGACGCTTCACTTTGATAATCTGTAGAGTGCGCTTCATAGACCATAGGCTGGGTAGTCATAAAATGACTCAGCGCAGCGGCCCTTTCACGCTGATAACGCACCACTTTATGGTTATCAAATTCCACGCCCGGCTGCACCACCATGGCAATCACCCTAGACCAAGCCGCTGCACAGCCTGCATCAGCAAATACCTGCTGATGCACCTTGAGTGTTTGCGCAGCCGCCGCAGGCGAAGTCACCTCCACCCCCTCTAATGATTCTTGCGCGCCGCCCGGAACGGGCACTTCGGTGCCAATCACATAAACAGGCGCTTCCCCTCCCGCTGTTTGCCATGCGCCTTCGGCGACCTGACATAAAGCTACGGCACGTTTTGCCACCGTGGCATCGCTTAGCGGCACCGGATCGCCAGCGCAAGACATCGAGCAATCTAAATGGATTTTGCGAAAGCCAGCCAGCACATAGGCACTGACCATTTCGGCAGCTTTTGCCATCGCCTGCGCGGCAGGCTCTTTCTGCCATGCATTAGGGCCTAAATGATCCCCGCCTAGAATAATGCGTGCTTTTGCAAAGCCCACTTTATTAGCAATTGCAAATACATATTCTTTGAAATCAGCCGGTTTCATACCGGTATAGCCACCAAATTGATTCACTTGATTTGAAGTGGCTTCAATTAAAATATAACTATCGTCCTGCAAGCCTTGGCGCAGTGCCGCTTCTAGAACCAGCGGGTGGGCCGAGCAAATAGAGTAAATACCATTTAACCGCCCTTTTTTATGCTGACTGTTGACGCCGACCGAAAACTGACCCACCACAGCTAGTTCTGCCGATCCAAAATTGACCCAGGTGCTTTACTTATTCTGCTTAACTCTTGAGCAGAGGATAAAAGGTGATCACCATGGAAATGATGGGCAAAATCCGCAGGATGTATTTTCGCGATAATCTGTCGCTGCACGAAATCACCAAGCGCACGGGGCTGGCGCGTAACACTATTCGCGCTTGGGTTCGCAAACCCGCTGCCAAGGCTGAGCCGCAATACGTACGGCAGCGTAAGCCTGGCAAACTGACGCCCTATCATGCCACTCTAGAACAAGCCCTGACTGCCGACTCCTTCCGATCCAAGCAGAATCGTCGCACCGCCAAAGCCTTGTTTGAGCAGATTCAAGCTGAGGGTTATACAGGGGCTTACAGTGGCGTCACTGATTTCGTTCGTGCTTGGCGGGGCAAAGCCGGTAAGACCCCACAGGGTTTTGTGCCCTTGCAATTTGCTTTGGGCGAAGCCTTTCAATTTGATTGGAGTGAGGAGCATCTACTTATTGGTGGTATTT
Organism: Iodobacter fluviatilis; assembly: GCF_004194535.1. Lineage (NCBI taxonomy): Bacteria > Pseudomonadati > Pseudomonadota > Betaproteobacteria > Neisseriales > Chitinibacteraceae > Iodobacter > Iodobacter fluviatilis. The sequence continues at coordinate 170,625 of NZ_CP025781.1, forward strand.
ATCGGCGCATTCAAGTTTCCCATCTGAAATTGTGTGCCAGTCGCGCCTTCTGGTTAGTGGCCTATCCCAGTCAAGGGCATGAAATGTTGTTCGATGCGCATACTCGATCCTTTGCGGCTTTAGGGGGTGTGCCGCGCCGAGGCATTTACGACAATATGAAGACCGCTGTTGATAAGGTATTGAAAGGCAAAGGCCGGATCGTGAATGCCCGATTCTCGGTGATGTGCGCCCATTATTTGTTTGATCCCGACTTTTGCAATGTCGCCTCTGGCTGGGAAAAAGGCGTGGTTGAAAAGAATGTCCAAGATAGTCGGCGGCGAATCTGGCTGGAGGCGCAAAGCATCAAGTTCAGTACCTTTGACGCATTGAATGCGTGGCTGGCCGAGCGTTGTCGCGTCTTATGGGGCGTGCTCAGGCATCCCGAATTCAAAGGTCTGAGCATTGCCGAGATGTTGGAGCAAGAGCGTTTAGAAATGATGCCGATGCCGACCCCGTTTGATGGTTACGTTGAGCATCTGGCTCGGGTTTCCAGCACCTGTTTAATCACCGTCGCGCGCAATCGTTACTCGGTGCCTTGTGAATGGTCGCGGCAGCGTGTGAGTGTGCGCTTGTATCCCACGCAAGTTGTGGTGGTGGCGAATAATGAAATCATGGCCCGACATCAGCGGCTGACGGGGCAACAGCAGGTGAGCTTTGATTGGCTGCACTATATTCCGCTGATTGCCCGTAAGCCGGGGGCCTTACGCAATGGTGCGCCCTTTACGTCGATGCCTGCGCCCTTATTGCAGCTCAAGGAAAGGTTGTTACGGCGTAACGGGGAGACAAGGTGATGGCGCAAGTGCTGGCCACGGTTCCGGTGGCGGGTTTGGATGCAGTACTGGTTGCGGTTGAGTTGGTACTGGAGTCAGGCGTCATCAGCATTGAACACATTTTAAATGTAGTGGCGCGATTGAATGACCCACCGTCCGCTATTAGCGCTGAAACGCAGCTGCAATTAGTAGAAGAACCGCAGGCGAACACCCAGCGTTACGACGGCTTGCGTGCAGCGAGCGAGTTCGACAGCGACCACGAGGAGTCGAGCCATGCATGAGATGAGTGTTGAACTCAAAGCCTTGCGCTTGCATGGGATGGCGGCCGCTTGGCTGGATCTGAAGAGCCAGGGCGGCCAGAGTATGGAAACGTGTGGCTGGCTGATTGAGCATTTATTGCAAGCAGAACACAGCGATCGTAAGGTGCGCTCGATTCAGCATCAAATGAGCGCAGCGAAGTTTCCCGTGCATCGTGATTTAGCGGGATTTGACTTTAGCGCGAGCAAGGCAGATCAAGCACTGGTCAATCAACTGGCGACATTGGCCTTTACCGACACGGCACAAAATACCGTACTGATTGGCGGCCCAGGCACGGGTAAAACACATTTGGCCACGGCGTTAGCGATCGGCGGGATCACGCATCACGGCAAGCGCGGCCGTTTTTATTCGACCGTGGATTTGGTCAATTTACTGGAAAAAGAAAAACGTGAAGGCAAAGCAGGTCGTATTGCACTCGCGCTGATGCGAGTGGATGTGGTGATTTTGGATGAACTGGGCTACTTACCCTTTAGTCAGGCCGGAGGCGCATTGCTGTTTCATTTGTTGTCGAAGCTCTATGAGCACACCAGCGTCATCATCACCACGAATCTGAACTTCTCGGAATGGTCGAGTGTATTTGGCGATGCCAAGATGACGACGGCGTTGTTGGATCGGCTGACGCACCATTGCCACATTGTAGAAACGGGGAATGACTCCTACCGTTTCCAGCACAGCAGCTTAGCAGCAAAAACGAAGATAAAACAAAGGGAGCAAAGCAGAAAGGAGGAAGCGCGTACCGAGGCTGAGCGGTTTTAAGCCGAACCTGAAGGCGTAAAAATAGCGGGTGAGTGGCCCGCTATTTGCTAGACTTATGCACAGTTGCTCCGATAAAAAGCAACGCTCGGCCCTGGGTCAAAATTCGATCGGCAGGGTGGGTCAAATTTCAATCGGCGTGAACATGCTGACTAATTAATTCTGTTAAATAAGACATAAAGGCTTACTCCTTTAAAAAACTTTATTCCGCCACAATGACGGTCACACCGATTTTTATCAGTGCCTGCCGGTATTCATCGCTGATTCCATTATCTGTAACCAGAATATCCACCTGTGGCATTTTGCAAATGACGCAAAAACTACGCTTGCCAAATTTACTAGAATCCGCCAATAAAATAATCTGATCACAAGCCGCCAACATGGCGCGGTTTAATTGCGCATCCTGAGCGTTGGTGGTGCTTACACCAGCAAGAAAATCAATACCATCTGCACCAATAAATAATTTATTAAAGTGATGTAATCTAACGGCCTGCTCAGCCTCTGGCCCGCATAGCGAATAAGAATCTGCCCGCAGCGTGCCTCCCGTCATCATGACAGTAAAACGCGTATCGGCAACTAATTCACTGGCCAGATTTAAAGCATTGGTCATTAAAGTAATTTTTTTATTGCTGGCAATATAGCGGGCTAATAAAGCCACGGTAGAGCCTGAATCCACAATAATTGAATCGCCATCCTCCACTAGCTCTGCTGCTTTTTTCGCAATTAATTGTTTTGATTCTGAGCGAATATTTTCTTTCTCTCTAAATTCAAGCTCAAAAGAAAAATTATGAGAAAGCGTTGCCCTGCCATAAGAACGGCTAATACAGCCACTTTTTTCTAATTCATCTAAATCATGCCGAATGGTTACGGCTGACACACCCAATTCATTGGCCAGCACGCTGACATTGCAGCTAGCGTACTTGCGTAATAAATCCACTATTTTTTCATGCCGTGTTTGCATCCGTTTCACGGGTATTTTTTTATCCGACATTGCAATCTCTATTGCCCATTTACTGAGCGGCTAAAAGTAAGATCAGGCAGAAAGCAAATACAATCTATTCCTTCACTCTAAAGCGTGTCAATCAATTAATTTGCGACTTAAAAGGCGGATATTTTCTAGTTATCGCAAGGTGGATAGTGAATAAAGTACAAAAAATGTAGGATTAATACGTAAAAAAGAACAGAAAAATAAGGGGAAAGTAGAAAAATCATGAATAAAACAAAGAACATCACGGAAATATTTATATAAAAAAGAAATAAAACTACATAAATTGTCAGCTAAGCTAAAAAGATGAAAGTCAATGACAATGAAACCAAAACGAAAGCACTAGATCTTAAAAACTTTCGTTCTCCTCCGTAAAATACATCTATTTTTTTACAAAAAAAGATTTACAGGCTCCAGCTGATTGATGAATCGGTAGCAAAAAGTCTCTTTTTAGATCACTAAGCATTGCCCTTTTTTTAAACCTAAGACACAAAAACATCTGCCTCTTTAGTGTCATATTTCATGAGGAAATAAGCTTTTCCTCCATGCCAATAGCCGCCTCATTGATCCATATCACTGAACCCTAGGCGCTTGTCGGATTTAGCATCAGTCGGCTGCAAAATCTGGTCTTTAATCATACGATTTTTCGCTTCGACCGCCTAAGTCCGACAAGCGCCTAACCCTTGCTTAATTCAAGGCCCATTAGTGCTGGATGTTGTTGCCAGCCTACACCCGCCAATTTATTACTTTGATTTGACGGCCTTTACCAAGGAGGATAGCCCTTCCTCCTTGCTTGATTGCTGACCCATGCTGCGTTATTTTTCTTTCCGTACCCTATTGATGATTGGCTTTGCCTTAGTGGCTTTGATGCCTTCAGCGGCTTTGGTGCAGCTTCGCTATGATTTGGCCGAGCTCACCATTAAGGCGCAACAACAGCAGGTTTTAGCCAAAGATTGGTCGAATGCGGCGCAGCATGCCCAAGAGCAGGCTTTGTATTTTGAACGTGCCAGCCGACAATTACTCATTTTGCCGGAAACCGCGTTTATAAATGCCGCCCATAGCGCTAGAGCACAGCTCCTTATGTCACAAGACGTGTTGCGCCAAAGCAAAAACCCCACATTAGAGCAAAGTAGCGAAAATATTTACCAGCTACTTAACCACGCAGGCCCTCGCTTAAAAAAGCCCCAACTCAACCAGCTTTTTTCACAGCTGGATGCAAAGTTAAAAGAACAGAAACACTTAATCGAGCAGCAATTAGCCCAGCAAAGCCAGCAATGGCTAGAGCAAGTTGGCCGTAAGCAAAAGCAGGCTGATCTGCTGGCTGTTCTATCCCCTATTGCCGCGCTTACCTTAGCGCTACTGATGGCGGTGCTGTTTAGTTGGCCAATCGGGCAGCTTAAACGGCAGATCACTCTGCTGGCACAGGGGCAACGCAGCCAAAGCTGGCATATGGCTGGCCCTGCTGATTTACAAGGGCTCGCCAAATCATTGGCAGAGCTGGATTTACGTTTGGTGCAGCTAGAGGCTCAAAAAGCCCAGTTTTTTCGCCATGTATCGCATGAATTAAAAACCCCGTTGGCGGTGATTCATGAGGCCTCCTCTTTATTACAAGAAGAAGTGCTGGGCAGCTTAAATAACCAGCAAAAAGAAATCAGCAGCATGGTGCAAAGTAATGTTCACACCTTACGCCAACGCGTGGATGCGCTTTTGGCTCACGACGCAGGGTGCTGGCTCTCGGCCGAGCTAGAAATCACGCCCTTAGTGCTAGAGACCTTTTTAGCCCAGCGCCTAAAACAGTGGCGCTTACTGCTCGAAAAAAAATCACTACAGGTTAAGCAATCCGGTCAAGAGCCGTTTGGCTATGCCGATCACGCCAAGCTGGGTATTATTCTCGACAACCTGCTACTTAATGCCATCCGCTTTAGCCCACCACAGGGCGAATTATTGATTCGCTACGGCAGAGATCACTCACAAAGCTGGTTAGAAATCCAAGACCAAGGCCCAGGCGTGGCCGAGCATGATGCAGAAGCTATTTTTGAGCCTTTTCACTGTGGCGCAGCGCCAGCAGGTGAGAGCGCCGGATCGGGCATTGGCCTGACCATGGCCAGAAGTTTTGCCCAATTAATGCAAGGTGATGTTGAACTTATTCCCTGCCCAAGCGGTGCATGCTTTCGCTTGCACTGGCAGTTAGCACAAGGCAAACCATGAAATTCACTCTAAAACCGTTGGCTATGGCAACGCTTATGCTCAGCGCCTGCACTAGCCTTCCCGCTCCACCCGTCGCCATCCCTGTACCTGCTATTGCCCCTCCTACCGCTACACCAAGCCCTGAGACTCCTGTATGTAGCCTAACAGTTGGTCTCAGCAAATTCAGCGCCCCAAATACTGCCAGCACTTGCGCCAGTGATCGCTTGCTGAATCTAGCCCAGCAAATGATGAATACACATAGCGATATAAACCGCGTACAAAGCCAGCTCGATGCACTGCTTGCGCAAGAGTTAGAACCAGCCAACCGCAGCTTTGCCCTTATTTTGGCCAGCCAACTAAGCGAGCGTAAACGCCTAAATAACTTACTAGATAAGCAAACCGCCGCCACCAAAGAGCAACAAAAACGTGCCAATGATTTGGCCGCCAAGCTAGACGCTTTAAAAGAAATGGAAAAAGAGCTGTTAGAGAGGAGTAAAAAACCGTGAGTGCTAAAATCTTACTCGTAGACGATGATCCAGATCTCTTACGACTCGTCTCCATCCGGCTCATTGCAGCGGGTTTTGAAGTCATCGCGGTAGAAAGCGCCGAAGAAGCCTTAAACGCGCTGGCCGTGCAACGCGCCGATTTAATGCTGAGCGATTGGAAACTACCTGGCATGGATGGCATGGCTTTATTTGAAGAAGCCCGCCGCCGCTACCCCGCCTTACCAGTGATTATGCTGACCGCACATGGCACCGTTCCCGATGCGATTGAGGCCATCAGCCACGGCATGTTTGCTTACTTAATCAAGCCTTTTGACGGCAAAGCCCTGCTAGATAAGGTCAACCAAGCGCTGCTACTAAGCAGCCCTCCCAACCCGCTAAAACACGATGCCGATGATTGGCGCTCAGGTTTTATCAGCTGCAGCCCCGTGATGGATGAGCTGCTCGCCGAAGCACGCTTAGTGGCAGTTACCGATGCTAGCGTGCTGATTCGAGGCGAAAGTGGCACCGGTAAAGAGGTATTGGCCCAAGCAATTCACCGCGCCAGCTTACGCGCGGCTAAGCCATTTATCGCCGTAAACTGTGGAGCGATTCCCGATAATTTATTAGAAAGCGAATTATTCGGCCATGAAAAAGGCGCATTTACCGGCGCCAGCCAAAAGCAAAATGGTTTGTTTGTAGAAGCCGATGGCGGCACGATTTTTTTAGATGAAATCGGTGATATGCCCTTGCCGCTGCAAGTTAAATTACTGCGGGTGCTGCAAGAGCGCGAAATTCGCCCCGTTGGCGCAGGACGCGCCATCCCCGTGAATGTGCGAGTGCTTTCCGCCACCCACCGAGATTTAGCCTCCTTGTTGCAAGACGGCTCATTTAGAGAGGATCTATTTTACCGGCTAAATGTAGTGTCGCTCGCCCTGCCCGCACTGATCGAGCGACGTGAAGATATCCCGCTACTTGCCCGCCATTTTTTAGCCCAAGTGGTGGTGCGTTACGCCAAAACCGATTGCCACTTTGCCGCCGATGCACTCAGTTTCTTAAGCACCGCCAACTGGCCGGGCAATATTCGCCAGCTGTCTAATCTGGTTGAGCAATGCTGCGTATTGGCCACCGGCCCCATAATTACGCTAGCCCAAGTACAAAAAGCAATGCTTAACGACGCCGCCGCTATCCTAACGCTGGCAGAAGCCAAACGGCTATTTGAACGAGATTATCTAGAGCGGCTCTTGCGCCTTACCGGAGGCAATGTCAGTGATTGCGCCCGTCTTGCCGATCGCAACCGCACCGAGTTTTATCGCCTACTACAAAAGCACGATCTTGCCCCAGCCACCTTTAAGACGGGTCTTGCTCCATAAGCAAGACTTAACTAAATATCATATTGCAGCATTACGCCTAAAGCCTAACTAAGCCCGCCTTCGTTAGGCTTTTTACTAGGAATTAGCCAGTAAAGCCTTGAAATAACAGTGCCAAACTGGGCACAGGCCAAATCGTCGTGTTTTAGCAACAATATATATCCATACAAATCAATCACTTACACAAACCACAGCATTAACGTCGTTAATTAGCGACAACACCTACTCTCACACTCCCGCAACAAAACCATAAGTCATTGAATATAAACAAATAAACAAACTGGCATGGTGTTTGCTACATGGTAGTCAAGCCCAACGAGAAATCGTTAAAACAGACTCACCACTTAAAGGAAATACACCATGAAAAAGAATCTTCTTATCGCCGCCCTATTTGCTACTTGCGCTGCAACTGCTGTGTGGGCTAATTCCACAGACGCTTCTGCGCCTGCCGGTACCGATGCTTCTGAGCCAGCTGGTTTACGTGCCGATGCTAACGATGCTTCGGTTCCAACTAGCCTACGTGCTGATGCTAACGATGCTTCGGTTCCAACTAGCCTACGTGCTGATGCTAACGATGCTTCGGTTCCAACAAGCCTGCGTGCTGATGCTAACGATGCTTCGGTTCCAACTAGCCTGCGTGCTGATGCTAACGATGCTTCGGTTCCAACTAGCCTGCGTGCTGATGCTAACGATGCTTCTGCTCCAACTAGCCTGCGTGCTGATGCAACAACGGATGCCTCTGCACCGGCCAGCGCCCGTATTGTTTAATCGCATCACTGCCCATAAAAAAAACCACGAATACGTTTCGTGGTTTTTTTATGGCTGCAGTTCAGAAAATAGATAAAAGACAGCGACTACTCCATCAAAGCATAAGTCATTGAATAAATTGAAAACATCAAGCTGGCACGACACTTGCTAATACTATCAGTGAGAAATAATTGATTGGTTTTCTACTCACGAGGAAAGTTCTCTATGAACAAGTATCTATTGATTGCATCCATGATTGCCAGCTTTGCGGCCACTGCCACATGGGGAGATATATCCAAGTGGTCTGATTACAACGCTCTTAATAAGACCTCAAAAATGTACGCTGATGCACGTACCCCTCCTGTGCCAGAGATGAGGGCGGACTCACCCAGATACCCCAATTCTAACCAAGCTTCTGCCCCCAGCCGCAGAATATCGCCTCCTGATGCAGCGCCAAATGGATCATCCAACGAAACACCTGACACAGCACCCTAAGCCCATCGCTAAACCTAAAAACCACGAATCTTTGGTGGTTTTTTAATTAGATAACAGCCTCCACAAACTATTCATGCTTACTCAGGCTTTGTTGCAAAAATCAGTTTTAAAGCGTCCCTCCCTCCAAAAAATCATACGGATTTACGCCAAGTGCACCGTCGTTGACGCGCCAAGTTGCGTGAAGCGATTTAAGATCGCAACACGCATTTGTAGTTTTGCCACCTGCCGATCAAAATCTCTGGCCATCACTCGCTCGCCAAGCAGTTTGAAACAGCGCATCTTGGTTTCAACCAAGCTCCGGCAATAATAGCCATTCCAGTTTTCTATAGCGTTCGGCCTAAGTACTTCGTGGCGCGCACCATCTCATTTCTCGCCTGCATCCGACTTATTTTCTTTCCACGGTTGCTCGTTTTTTTGCGTCGGAATGATGGCGGCCGCATTGCGTTAAGCTATCGCCGCTTAACAAGCTTTTGTATCGTATGCATGCACGGAAACCAGTACTTCATCCTCCGGTATCTTCAATCAAATCAGGTAAAACTTATGCATCGCCCTCGGCGTTGCTCGTCACCTTAATAGCACGTATTTCAAGGATTTCAGCATCAATGCCGATGTAGACTTTGCGCTATTTTCGACGATATTCAACGCCATGTTATTTTGGTTTTCCACTCGCCTTCGCCCCCTATCTTAATCCCCGTACTGTCGACCAATCATTGCAGACCACCCATGCTTTTTCGTACCGAGATGACAGCCTTAAGGCGTTCTTTTCGTCGGCAGATCTTGCTGGAGTCAGGCACTTGTATGTTAAGCAAAACTGTATGACCGCATCGCTTAATTCAGCTTGCCGTCCCCGTTTTCCTGTTGAGGGCGCATGCCATTACATGTTCTATCAAACCAATAGTGAACCGCGCGATTTCAGAGCTGCGTGATAGGCGTTCCAATAGGTGGTTTTGTACTTGCTCGGTTCCAGTTTGCTCATGCCACCATTCAAACCGCAAGAAGGCGGTACCGATTTATGCAACAAAGCCATGAAAATATACGTTGACTCAATAGCTGGTGTTTTATTACAATAAGTTACTCAAACATTACACAACAAGAAACAAACTACAGAGGTTTTATGCGTTACTTTCAAATAAATATGATTTCGCTCTCGCTCGTACTTTGTCATTCAGCTTATGCAGAAACTGTGAGCATTGATGATGCGAATCAAATACAACAATACATTTCAGATTTTAATAAAAATACAAAAGAAATGATGAACAGAATTCCAATGAAAAAAATGAAAATTGAGGGCAATCATGTGCCCAGTAGATTTTCAGAGGAAGAAATAAAATCTCTAGATTTTATTTACAAAAAAGAACAAACTAGGTCTGAAATTTTTCCTAAAAAAGATTCAAATTCACGAGTAAAAAGATCACCAATTGAATACAATGACAATCCACGAAATTTAGTGGATTTTCCTGAAAAATTTCAAGATAATATCTACGAATTAGATAGAATGAATTTATCACAAGCAAAATTACCATTTTCGCCATGGTCAGATAGCTATTGGCCCACCTACCAAGGATCTATCGCACACCGGTATGCGGATACCAAAATGCCAAGATCCAATAACTTTAAAGATTATGACAACTATTTAACCAAAACAAACCCTGCTATAAATTTAATAAAAAATAAACAAACGCATTTGATGTCGCCATCTGAAAAGTATGATTTATTAATGAATGATAAAAATTTCACACTCACTAATAAAATTTTAGAAAAAACACGATTAAGAAATGCAAACCCTGAAGCCTGGGAAGGTCTGTGCCATGGCTGGGCCCCTGCCGCCTATATGTATCAAAGACCATCTAGAAGCATTACTCTATATAATGCGGCTGGCACTCCCATCACTTTTAAACCCAGCGACATCAAAGCACTTAATACTCTACTTTGGTCCAACCTCAGTTATAAGACAAAATTTATTGGTGGACGTTGTAATATTAAAGACCCTCAAACCGATGTAAACGGTAGAATTTTAGATAAAGATTGTAATGATAATAATCCAGGGGCATTTCATTTAGCACTAATCAACCAAGTTGGAATTAATAAACGTAGCCTTGTTTTTGATGCTACTTATGACTATCAAGTTTGGAATCAACCTATTTCAGCCTATAACATCACATACTTCAATCCAGAAACAGGAAATGTTAGCAAACGAATTCAAGATGTAATGATTTCAAAAGAAAAACATAGTAAAGATAAGTTTAAAAAATATCGTTCTAGTCAAGGAGATAGCATCGTTGGTGTACAAATGACCATGGACTATGTTTTAGAAACACAACCATCAACTAAAGATAGCGACTCAGCAGCCAATGATGCAGTCACTCAAGTAACATATTATTATGATCTAGAGTTAAATAGCCAAACAGGTAAAATAGTTGGTGGTGAATGGCATCAAAAACGCCATCCTGATTTTTTATGGACCCCATCAGCAGGTACTGAAATTAGTAGTAATATTGTACCTAAATCAAACTTAAACTATGGCAACGTATTTATGTACAATAATTATTGGTGGGCTGACTCGCCACGCTCAACATTAATAGAATGGCTACCTTACTCAATTAGTGCAGCTAATCAATTAGGAGTGCCATTAGAAAATATCGTGCGTTCACTAACAGCTTGGTCTTCCAGCCCAATCGAGGGTAATCTCTTGCCAGAAAATGCACCACAGCCAAGTATCCCTGAAAAATATAAATGGTTTAGATAAAAAATTAAATATCTAAACAAGAAAGAAACATATATTTTTTAAAAGTTAAATGACGCCACCAAAGCCAATCATATCAACTTAAGCCGCATGCCTTTATTCAAGGCATGCGGCAATATCTTTAATCGATCACAACACACTGATTTATAAATACAAGATAATCAGCAATGTACACGCTGAATTAATGGCTTTTTTTGCCAACCTCAATAACCAAGTCAACTTGGTTAAAATAGTCAGCAAATAAGCCTTCTCTAAGGCTCGCCAGCTCTTTTCTGCAAAGGCGTTTACACTTCAGCAGCAGATAATAATTGTTGCTACAAGATCAATCGCATTATCGATTTTAAAGCGCTGTTTTCCTGCTGTGCTACTCAACCACGGGCGATTACTCAACTAAAGTTGGCCCTGACTGAACGATGCAAAGCGTTGATTTACTTCGACCCTCAAGCAAAACAAGATAGCCCCACCCCCAAAAAATACCACATGCTTTCATAGTTTATAAATCATGGGTTTGAGCTTACATTGATATGATTTCCTCCTCAGGCCAGTGCCAGCTGTAAAAAATGGCACGCTGGCTCTGGCTGGCCTGTAAGGCTTAAATCATGGGCTAGACAGATTTCGATGAGGTTGGGGGCGATCGCGCGGGAGTAAACTTTTTGCCCTTCGCCGCTATCAGGAAAATCAATACGTCTATAGCGTAAATCGGGGTCGCTTCTGTCCATACGCTGATCGGTACGGGCACGGGGTGAGTGGGTATAGGCCAGATTAAACACCCCATCCAATGGACGTCCTACTTCATGCCACAGGCCATAAGAGCCATGCGAGGGTAGGCAGGGGTCGAACTCGCCATTGAGCAATTTGCCTACTGAGAATAAAAACGGCGCGTCGTCTTTAAGTAAGGATAGATTAATCACTTTCAGCGTCTCTCCTGGGCAAAGCCGCAGCAGACCCAGTGCCACGCCGGTTTTGGCCGTGGGCCGCCATGGGTTGCTTGGGTCGGCCAAGAGTGGCGGATGCACTACGATCTCTAACTGCTCAAACGCCATAATCGCGCCTATGGGCGAGCCTGTTAAGCCAAACAACTCCATCACCCAAGGCGATCGGCAGGCATTGCCTGCCAGCAACACATCCACAGCAGCGGGCATGCCGCCGTGGCTTTTAAATGCGGCTTGCATGGCGGCAAAAAAAGCCATTGCACCGCGCTCGATCCGTGCTCGCAGATAATCGCGCAGCTCGTTTTGCGGGATCTGAAACGCCACATCCACTTTTAGCCCGTCCCGATTTAACAGCGGCATTTTGCAAATATCGCCTTCCACTAGCCCCTCCAAATTGCCGGTTTCGCAAAAAGAGCGCAAACGCCCCATCATGACAATGCTATTGGTTTGCGCCGAGCGTGTTTTTTCTAAGAACATATCCGAGCCAGCAAAATCTTCGGCGTCTTGCGGCAATAGAAACGCGATTTTATGCTCTCGGCACTGCGGCAGATTATGGCGAAAGCTGATGTAAGCTAGATTTTCTAGCAATTGCTCGCCGCCCAGCATTCTGTCCCCCGACGCGCCAAAGTGCTCGATCACCTCTTCCCAACCTGCCTCGGCTTCGGCCTTATCAGGCAGGCGGTAATAGCCAAAATCAAAATCAGTGGTGCCTCCGCCAAAATCAAACACCGCAAATGCCCGCCCCACACCGGCCGCGCTGGGAGCCAACTGCAAGGCTTTTAGCGCGCACGCGGCGTAGGCAGCAGGCTCTGAGCCACGCTCTTCAACCCTAAATTGAGCAAAATGAGGGCCGTAAACGAGGCTTTCGGGCAGGCTGCGCTGCAAGCCATGATGAAAAGCGCTAAGGATTTTTTCCTTGGTGTCATGCGGAAAGCTCACCGGAAACGTCATGTAATAGCGCAAAAAAATCCCGCGTTGCCGCCAATTAATAAACATTCCCAAAAACCAAGCGTATAGCTCTATCGGGTTGAAATCGGCATAAACATCGTCCACTTTTTTGCTTGGATACTGCTTAAATGGCGGCAGAATGCGCTCTTCCTGATGGATTTGATCGCTGATCAGGGTAGGAAACTCATCCAGCGCCCATTGCTTCATGCGGCTAAAAATACTGGCGATGCGTTTGGGATCGGTATGGTTATCACGCAAATGATCGCGCGCCTCGTGGGCGCAATGAATATCACGCCAATCCACCAAGGGGCGATACACCTCGGATGTCCATGCCGCCATCAGCGCCTGCCAATCCATGACTTCTAGCACCGTTGGGTTTTCGTAATCGCTGGCCTGCGGCTGCTCCCATAAATTACTTTCACCAATACGCAGCAGGCGGTCATGTGCTCCTTCTCTAAACGCCACCACCGTACTGCTGGTGCCAAAATCAATCGCCACATTGGCGTCTCGAATATCCAGCTCAGGGTTACGCGCCCGCATCTGCCCATCATTGCTTAAAGCGATTCTTCTGGCGTGTTTGGCATCTGACACCGGCCATAGCTCCCACAAGCCTTTGGCTGCGTCAGTAAAAGTACTGCTATCGATATCCGGCAGGCGGGTACTGATGTAATCTAATTTGCGCAATAAGCTAGGCCAATCGGTGGCATTGCTATCCACGGCATGAAAGCCATCGTTTTCTGACGACGCTAAGGAACGCCATCTTTTCCACGCGGTGAGCGCCGCATCAAACTTGCTAGATTTTGGAAAACGCGCATTACTCGTCCATGCACCCAACCAAGTCCAGCCCAACTCAAACAAGCCCTGCGGATAGCTACCCGGCCAATCTGCGCAAAGGGTATCGTCCACCGCAATCATATTGGCCGCGCCATCCGGGCCCATAAATTCATCGGGTTGATCAAGGTACACACAGCCTTTGTCGTAAAGCCAGAGCGGGCAATCAAACCAAGCGTGTTCTTCACAAAGCGGAAAGCCCGGCGCGTAGGCAATATCGATCAGCTCGGCTCGAGTAGGCAAACGCCAATTGGCCAGCCCCGCCCATTCCAGCTGCCGCACTTTAGCGTGAGCGCGTGATGAATCCAGCTGCGGCCCTAGCTCGGTGATTTCTTGCCAGATCAAACCCGTCTGCGGATTAAGAATCACCCCCTCGCCATCACGCCGATACATAAACCAGCCTATCCCCGATTGGCTAAACGCATGCCAAGCCTCGCGCCGCGTTTGCAAATGGTGTAGATATAAAAGCTGACAAGCTTTCGCGTGCGAGAAGTGCAGTTGATCCATGCGTTTAATCCCAATCAGGCCATAGCATCCAGCCTAGGCAAAAATGTGGATGAATGAAGGTATTTTTCTAAATTAAGCAAAAATATATTAGCTATTTATTTCTTAGGATCTGGATCTGCATTACATTTAGCAATATGCCATCGCCATTTTCTTACATTAAATAGAGTCAATTTTTTTACAAATACAAAACACCTACCCCAATATAGCGTCGTTCTTTATCCACAAGGCATAAAAAATACCTCATGCTGTAAGAAAAAAGCACGCGCAAAAAATAAGGCATCGCGGGTTCAAGATTTGGGATTCGCTCAGTTAAACGGCTTCAGTTGAGAGGATTGGCATTTTACTTTAGCGGTAAAAATAGTATTTGCACCTTGCCTTACATTTTTATTTCATTTAGTCTTATTTAATAATTTTATTATCGTTCTTCTTTTTAAATAAAACTTTTTTATTTCATTAAAAAACAATAAATTAAAACCCTAGCGAAAAGGCATTAATTACATCAAATTATTCTAGCCGTTAAAATAAATGCATTAAATCATGCAAAGCCTGCAAGTAAGCGTAATTAGCCACCTCTTTACTGATGACTTTTCTCTGTTTCAATTGCATTTCTTTCTGGAATTATTCCCATGGCATTTACTCACGCTCAGTTTAATCGATTTAAGAATCATCCTAATTTGGATTGGCTACGCCAGCATGCCACCTCAAGCCGTGCAATTCATCAGAACACCATCAGATTAAAAATAGAGCAAGCGATTCGCTCAGCCTATCCCGACGGAGCCACCGAAGACAATATCAAGTGGGTTGCCACAGAAGTTGACACCCCATGGGGTGACGCTTACCGTGCGCCGGTAAAATCTTTGGGGCAGGTTCACGCGCAAGCCGTTGCAGAAATCGAAGGGAGCAGCCCTCAAATGGCCCAAGCGGTGCGCATGGTTTTTAACAATACCGCAGATGGGCGTTCAGCCCCCGGCACCAGTGGCATCAACCATATCCACGTTGGCGGCAATGCCCAGCTTAATCTCTTATTTGATTCGGCCAACGGCACCATTCTGGGTATTGTTAACGGCCATATGGAGAGTCAAATGAAAGCCTCTTTGCGCACAGAAGCCAATAAAGTCTCCAGCCGTAAAGGCGGTGCCACCGTTAAGATGAAAGTATCAGGCAATACAGTAAGCCAAGCCTGATCACACTCCAAACCGGGTGAAGCCCGCAACACTTCACCCGACATGCCCCCTTTTGCCTACGCAAATCATCGCTTTACAATCAATTGATTTGATGTGCTTACGCCCTGCCCCACCTCAATTTACGTCAAAACTGACATAAAACATCTTAAAAAATAAAATAAACCATCCGCTTTACAAGCAAATTCGTCAACTACAATTAAGATATTGTTATTGTGGGATCATTGCGATGAAAGCACTTTTTACACCTGTGGTTCGCTTTGTATCCAAACTGCGCTTCGCCCAAAAGTTTACATTGATTGCTTTTGTTCTAGCCATCCCCACGATTTATATGCTGATCCTGATTGTACTGGGCTTTAACCGAGAACTCGCCACCACCCGCACCGAGCATCTAGGCTTACAATATGCCTCTGCACTACGGGAAGTCATGAGCTTGGCACAAAGCCATCGCGGCCTAAGCTCATCTTATTTGCAGGGCAAAACAGACTTTGGCCCTGATATTGAGGCCACCGAACAAAAACTGACCACGGCCATTCAAAGCACGGATGCCTTAATCAAACAAAACGATTTTCCTAGCTTAAGCAGCCCCTGGACGCAGCTAAAATCGCAATTAGAAGCGCTTATCAGCGGTTGGAAACAAAGTAAGCCCGCAGAAAACTTTGCAAGCCATACCGAGACGATCAATCAAACCATCAAAATCACGGGCGATCTAGCCCATACCTCCGGGCTAACACTCGACCCAGAGGCAGAGAGCTACTATCTGCAAGATGTGTATTTCTCTCAGTTAATTCCTGCATCCGAAGCCCTCGCCAAGGCAAGGGGAATGGGTGCGCGCCTGGCCACGGCTAAGCTCGCAAAGGCAGAGGAGATCACGCAAATGAATACTCTGGGTGCCATCGTGGCGCTCACGGCTACGCCCATGACAGAAAAACTGGCCCGCACCCGCTCAACCGCCCTTCAAACCGAGGGTCAGGCATTGGCCGAGCTGATGCACGCCGATCATGCCTATTTACTCAAAGAATTTTCAAGTAGCGAAATCAGTGTAGAGCCTAAAGCACACTTTGCCCGCCTGACCGCCTCCATTGAGCAAATGAACAGCGTAACCACGCATATTTTCGAATCAATTAAAGCCTCATTAATCAAACGTGAGCAAAGAATTCAATCCGATCGACAAATGATGCTCGGCCTTGCGACATTTATGCTGATCTTTGGAGTCTATCTTTTTATCGGCACTTATCTCTCTATTCACGGTGCGGTTAAACAACTGCGCCACGAGGCCGAAGCTTTTGCTAGGGGTGATTTATCCCGTTTGGTGCAACTCGATGTAAAAGACGAGCTATCCGAAGTTGGAGACAGCTTTAACACTATGGCCCAAAGCCTGCGGCAGATTATTCAACATATCCACCACAATACGCAGGCCGTAGCGAGTGCCGCGCAGCAACTCAATGGCAACGCCAACGCCATGCTTGAAGCCTCGCTATCCCAAGCGAATGCCTCAGGAGAAATGGCCGCCGCCATCGAAGAAATGTCGGTCAGTATTTCTGCCGTATCAGAGCATGCCGCCTCATCCGAGCAGCAAGCACACACCGCCCAAGATGAAGTAAATCAGGGCCAGCAGCTGATGCAAGACGTCTTACACGAGATTATCGAGTTATCGGCCAATCTAGAAACGCTAGGTGGCAATGTGGATAGCATGAAAGTGCATTCAGGGGAAATCGGCAATATTGTGCAGGTGATTAAAGAAATTGCCGAACAAACCAATTTGCTAGCGCTTAATGCCGCCATTGAAGCCGCACGTGCGGGGGAACAAGGCCGAGGCTTTGCCGTGGTGGCCGATGAAGTCAGAAAACTCGCCGAAAGAACCGCCGCATCCACCGGTGAAATCACCGCCCTTGTTGCCACCATCCGGCGCGATACTGATGCCGCAGCCAAAGGCATGGATGTTGCCCGTCAAGAAATGGAGCGCGGTAGCCAGCGTGTAGAAAAAGCCACGCAAGCCTTTGCCCATATCAAAGACAGCAGTAAGGCCGAGCTAGATGCCGCCACTGAAATCAATACCGCCATGGCCGAGCAAAAAATAGCCAGCCAAACCGTCGCCCAAAGCGTTGAGCAAATCGCCCGCATGGCTGAAGACAACAGTGCCCGCGCCGACCAGAACGCAGCACTCTCAACCGATCTGCAACGCAGCGCTGTAGAGCTAGACCGGCTTGTTTCGCAATTTAAATTGGAGTAAACCAAGGCAGAATCAGCGTGTATTCACATGATAACGACGCTGAATTTTCTTTAAAGCCCCGTCTTTCATCATGCCATCGAGCGCCTGCTGAAAAGCCTGAAATACCGGCTCGCCCACGCTGATGCGGCAAAAGGCAAAGTGGGCATCTTGTGTGGGCCATTCCTGAGCCAGAGGTACAATCTGGTCGGCTAGTTTTAAATCATAAAGCGCCGCCTGCGTCGCAAATAAATCGCCCAATACTAAATCAACGTGGCCAAGCTGAAGCTTACGTAAATTAACCTCCATCGTTGGCGCAATATCTAAGCTTACGTTAGGTGGAGGGGCGATCAGCCACTGATCTTAACTAGTTTGCGAAATCAAACGCTCGCCCCCAATTATTTAACGTCTTGAAAACCCTCTTATAGCTACTCTAGCAGCCTGTCGGACTTAAGCGATCGTAGCGAGGGAAAGGCCGGTTGGAGACAGATTTTGCGGGTTTTTGAGGCGAATAGCTGGCTATTCAACGAGAAAATGCGTGAAATATGGCCAAATCCGGCTTTTCCGTAGTAGATCAGTCTTAAGTCCGACAGGCTGCTAGGGTCTATTGACGTTTCATTCACGGCTGCGTTTGGCCCAGTTTTGGGCTGAACAAGGAGAAAATTGCGACATGGTACACGTAGCATGAGCGATTTTTAACTTTCGTTCCGCCCCAAAAAGGGGCTAAACCCGAAGGGCTGAGCCGGAAAATGGCCATTCACTGCGTGATGCTCCTCGACAATAACCCGTTATTGCCTAGTAGCATGCCTTGTGCTTGTCCGTTTTCCGGCTCAGCGCAATGGTGAATGAAACGTCAACAGACCCTAGTAACTTATCAAAAAAACAGGCCACCTATTGCTTCAGGTAGCCTGATAAAACACAAAAAATAGGACTTTCAAATAGGGCAATAGAAAACTTCTCTACTCATAAGCTAGATAGGAACGATTGCACCACCCTGCCACATCTAGCCCTTTACCCCGCCCGAAGTCAGGCCGGATACCATCCAGCGCTGGGCGAATAGGAACAGCAAGCTGATGGGCAGGCCAGAAAGAATGGCGGCGGCGGCAAAATCACCCCATAGATAATTTTGGGTATATAGATAAAGCTTGGAGCCAACCGCCAGCGTCATTTTGTTTTGCTCGTGCAGCAGCACAGATGCGACTGGGTATTCGATAATGCCGCTGATAAAGGCCAGCAAAAACACCACAAATAAAATCGGCACGGCCATCGGCAAAAGCACGTAACGGAAAGATTGAAACGCGGTAGCGCCATCGACTCTGGCGGCTTCTTCGATCTCGACCGGAATAGTGTCGAAATAACCTTTAATAGTCCAAATATGCAAGGCAATGCCACCGGCGTAAGCCAGCACTAAGCTACCATGGGTGTCGATACCCAGCCACGGCACATAGTTGCCGATTTCATCAAAGATGGCGTAAATGGCGACTAGCGACAGCACAGCGGGGAACATTTGTAAGAGCAGCAAGGCATTCATGCCAAACACGCGGCCACGGAATTTAAGCCGGGCAAAAGCATAGGCACAGCTGGTAGACAGCAGCAAAATCACCCCTGCGCTGATAAAGGCCACTTTCACCGAGTTAAACAGCCATAGCAGTACAGGAAATTGCGGCTTAATCAGCACACCATCGCCATCCACATAGCTAAAGCCCAGCGCCAGCTTCCAGTGCTCCAGACTAATCGTGTCAGGAATCAGGCTGCCAGCCGCAAAATTGCCCGGCCGCAGCGAAATAGAAATAATCATAAAAAACGGAAATAAAATCAGTAACAAAAAGGCGATCAGCGCAAGATGCGCGCCCAGCACCCGCCATTTATGTGAGCGATCCAGCACCATGGCCATTATCGTTTCTCCTCTTGATTGACGCGGGTGAGCTTTAAGTTAATCAGCGACAACACGGCCACCAGCGCAAAAATCACCGTAGAAATAGCCGCGGCCAAACCAAAATTTTGCCCCGAATCCTGAAACGCCAAACGATAGGTGTATGAAACCAAAATATCGGTAGTACCGGCAGGCACTTTGCTGTCAATAAAATCCGGCCTGCCATCGGTGAGCAGGCTGATCAGTACAAAGTTATTAAAGTTAAACGCGAAGGAGGCAATAAGCAGCGGCATCATCGGCTTAAGAATCAGCGGCAAGGTAATCTTAAATAAATTTGTCAGCGGGCCAGCGCCGTTGATGGCCGATGCTTCGTATAAATCGCTAGGAATCGATTTAATCAGCCCAGAGCACAGCAGCATAATGTAAGGGTAACCCAGCCAAGTGTTTACAATTAAGATCATCGCCTTGGCGTTAAACGGGTCTGAAAACCAAGCGGGCCGCAAGCCAAACAGGCCATTGAGCACCATGTTTATTTCACCAAAGCTTTCATTAAACAAGCCTCGAAACACCAGAATCGAAATAAAACCCGGCACGGCGTAAGGCAAAAACAGCAGCGTGCGATACACCCCACGAAAACGCAGCGCTTCCCAATTCAGCACCACCGCCAGCACCATGCCCACCACAAAGGTAAACACCACGGTTAGAAAAGCGAATAAGACCGTCCAGCCAAAGATTTTAAACATTGGCCCTTGGAAGTCGTCACTGGCAAAAATCCGTGTGAAATTACTAAAACCCACATTCACTTTAAAACCCGGAATCAAGTTTTCACCTGCAGCTGTTTCATAAAAGCCCGTTTTAAAATTAGGCTTAATTAGGCTGCCATCTTGGGTATTAAGCAATGTGCCGTCGGCGTTCTTTTGATATAAAAGCTGGGTGGGCGAAAACTGGCTCAGGCTGCTTAAACGCCAAGTTTGTGCTTGATTGGGCAAAGTCAGGCGCAGCGCTTTTAAAGCGGCTTGTTTAGCAATCACCGTTTTGATAGATTCTTTTTCGGGTAGGTTTTCAGTGCCCAGCGCTTGCAATTGCAGCGGCTGCGGCTTGTTGTCTTGTAATTTAATCGGTGGGGAAACCCAGCTCTGGCCCGCTTCATCGCTTAACTTAAGCCGATACTGCTCGCCAGATTGATGCAAAGAAAATCCCATGCCTTGGCCATCGGCGGTGGTGGTTTCGCTCAGCATATAGGCTGTTACCCGATCAAAACTCAGCAGATTGGTCGAGCTATAATTGGTAAAACCAATCCCTGCGGTATACACAGCAGGAAAAACAATAAACACCAGCACAGCCGCCACGCCGGGATAAAGATAGCGGTAAGCGTAAGCCTTGGGCGATAAAAACACCCAAGCACTCGCGGCCAGCACCACCAAACCACCCACTGCGCTCAGCGTATGACCTGCCTGATAAACGCCAAGCAGCAGCCACAAACCCGCCATGAGCAGCACCCCACCTAGCGTAACCAGCAGCCAGCGCATATTAAATCCGCCCATCATATTTTTCCTTAGTCGCATAAACTGGCTGCGCCCTTGCTATTAGATATTTCAAACATCGAATCATCGTAGGGCGGGTGAAACCCGCCGTTTTCTATCGTTTTGCCAGATGCTGTTGCATACCAAAATCTGGCGGTGTTCACCCGCCCTACAGGCACTTCATACCATCAGATTAACTACCGAGAGAGCAAAACCCCGAACCACAGAGAACACAGAGGCCACAGAGAAAATCCAAAGGCATGTTTTAGGTTTCCTCTGTGGAGCTCTGTGTCCTCCTTTTACTCTGTGGTTCAAGGTTTAACTTGAGGAAAGCGCCTTACTTACTGCTAATCCGTGCCGCCGCAGCATCCAGGCCCTGCTTAGGGGTTTGGCGGCCTTGCGATACATTTTGCAATGCTGATTTTAATGAAGCCCAGAAACGGCCCATTTCGGGGATATTAGGCATAGGCTGTCCCGCCTTAGCGGATTCCATTGAGGCTTTGATGGCCGGATTAGACTTCAGCTCATTAAAAAAGGCTTTATTAGCAGGCACACCCAAGGCCACATCGGCATTGACGGTTTTAAGGCCTTGCACGGTGAGCATATGGTTTTCTAAAAACTCCACCGCCAGCTCTTTATTCTTGGATGAGCGATTCAGCATCGCACCCAATACACCCACAAATGGCGCGCCCGGCTGACCATTAATCGATGGAATCGGCGCGACACCCCAGTTGATTTTGCTCTTTTTCAGATTATCCCAAGCCCACGGCCCGTTAATCATCATGGCGATTTTGCCCTGATTTACACCGGCTTCCATATCGGCATAAGTAGCGCTTTTTGGCATTACACCGGTTTTAATCATTTTATTAATGGTTTCTAAACCCGCAATCGCTCCCGCGTTGTTTACACCGACATCTTTAGCATCGTAAGTACCATCGGCCTTAGGCTTAAAGGCATACGCGCCGCCTGCTGCTAGCAATGGCCAGCTAAAATAAGGCTCGCCGTAATCCCACAGGATGGCTTTTTTGCCCTGTACGGCCAGTTTTTTATCTAGCGCCATCACATCATCAAAACTCTTAGGCGGCACGGGTACGAGGTCTTTGTTGTAAATCAGCGCCAGCGCTTCAATGGCGATCGGATAGCCCCATTGCTTACCATTCACGGTAAAAGCTTTCCAAGCCAGCGGGTCGATCTCGGCCTGCACTTTTTTGGATGGCGTAATCGGGCTAAGTAAGCCCGCTGTCATCCATTCGCCAAGGCGATCATGCGGCCAAATCCAAATATCTGGGCCTTTGCCCGCAGCGGCCGCCTGCTGAAATTTAGAAGGCGCATCTTCGGGATGCTCTACCACCACCTCTACCCCAGTGGCCTTGGTAAAAGCAGCGCCAACCTGCTCGATGCCCTTATAACCCTTATCGCCATTCACCCAAATCACCAGTTTATCCGCAGCAAAAGCAGGCCCAGCAAAAGAAATCGCGACGGCTGCTGCGATGGAAGAAACGACAAACTTGCCAAACTGGCGGCGTTTTGTATTCATAAACCCTCCAAAAAAACCTGAGCAAAGCCCTTGCCAGAGAAATACCCAGCGCAGGCAAAATAAAGCTGCAATTTTTAAAAAGCCAAATGATTATTCGGCCAGTGGGTGAAGACGGCGCATTGCGCTGCCATCGGCATTAAACAAAAAACCGTGCTCCGGCTTAAAGTGCAGCACACTGCGCTCGCCCGGTTTTGAGCTAAACAGCGCAGGCATTCGGGCGACAAAGGTATCCCGCATACCGGGTACTTCTAAATACAACATCGACGCTTCACCCAGATGCTCCAGCGCCAGTGTTATGCCAGCCAACACATTAGTGCTCGCTACAGATGACATTTTTAAATGCTCTGGACGCACACCCAGTGTGACTTCATCACCGATATTTGCACTTGCCGCCTCTACCGTTACCGCTATCTGGCTGCCATCGGCTAAAGCAACCGTTACACGGCCCTGTTCAATGGCGGTAATTTTAGCGCTTAAAGTATTCATTTTTGGCGAACCAATAAAGCCCGCTACAAACAGATTATCGGGCTGGTAATACAGCTCGATTGGCGTACCGACCTGCTCAACTTGCCCAGCACGCAGCACCACAATCCGATCGGCCAGCGTCATCGCTTCAGTTTGGTCGTGGGTCACATAAATCATGGTGCTGCCCAACTCGCGGTGCAAACGGGCGATTTCGATACGCATCTGCACCCGCAACGAGGCATCCAGATTAGACAGCGGCTCATCAAACAAAAACACCTTAGGCTTTTGCACAATGGCGCGGCCAATCGCCACCCGCTGCCGCTGCCCACCCGACATATCACGCGGCTTGCGGCGCAATAAAGGCTCGATTTGCAACACCTTAGCCACCCGCTCTACCAGCGGCGTGTACTCAGCTTTTTTCATGCCTGCCAGCTTGAGGCCAAAAGCGAGGTTTTCAAACACATCCATATGCGGGTACAGCGCGTAGCTCTGAAACACCATAGAAATACCGCGTTTTACTGGCGGCAGCTCGTTTACACGCAGGCCATCGATACACATTTCGCCATCAGTAATGTCTTCCAAGCCCGCAATAGTGCGCAGCAGGGTCGATTTACCGCAGCCCGATGGCCCAACAAACACGATAAATTCACCATCTTTGATTTCTAAATCGATGCCGTGCAGGGTGTATACCGAAGAAAACGCTTTTTTAATGCCTTTTAATGAAACTGTAGCCATACCTTAAGCCTCTACGCGGGCAATCAGCGCGCCCCAATGATCAAACTCAATCATACCTGACTTAATGCTTGCACCACTCAGGCATGCATCAACCAGTAGCGTGAGATTTTCTTTACACGGCAGCAATTGACAACTTTCAGATAAATTAAATACGCACAGCCAGCGCTCACCATTCAGGCTGCGGCTAAAGGCTAGCAGCGGCTCAGGCGCATCCATAAACTGAATATCACCTTGCCAAAGTACGGCTTGCGTCTTGCGCCAGCTAATAAAATGGCGATAAAAGTTTAAGGTGGATTTAGTGTCATGCTCTTGTGTGCTGACGGCCAGTTGCTGGTGTGATTCAGGCACCGGCAACCAAGGTGCGCCGCTGCTAAAACCCGCAGCCGCTGCATCATGCTGCCAAGGCATGGGTGTGCGGCAGCCATCGCGGCCTTTAAATTCTGGCCACATGGCAATACCGTAAGGATCTTGCAATAGCTCGAACGGAATATCGGCCTCGGGCAGGCCCAGCTCGTCCCCCTGCCATAGGCAGGCCGAGCCTCTGAAACACAGCAGCATCGCCAGCATACTGCGCGAAAATCGTGGGTTCTGGCTGTTATTGCCCCAGCGGCTCAGCACACGCATCACATCATGATTGCCAATCGACCAGCAGCCCCAACCATCGCCAATGCGTTTTTCAAGGTCTTCAATTTGCTTGCGGATATACGCCGCCGTAAAGTCTTTAGTCAGCAAATTAAAGCTATACGCCATATTCAGCTTATCGCCGCCTGTGGTGTATTCGGCCATCACTTTCAGACTATCGTCGTCCCCCACCTCCCCGACGCTCATTGCGCCGTATTCATCCAGCAGCAGACGCACACGTTTTAGAAAGTCGATATTCTCTGGCTGGGATTTATCATGCACATGCGCCTGAAAGCCGTAAGGATTATCCGGGCTAACTGTTTTGGTATCTTTACTTTTAGCGGGCGGATTATTACGCAGCTTGCGATCATGAAAATGAAAATTACACGCATCAAAGCGAAAACCATCTACGCCACGCGCCAGCCAGAAACGAATCGCTTCTAAAATGGCGTCCTGCACGGCAGGGCAATGGAAGTTTAAATCCGGCTGACTACTTAAGAAATTATGCAAATAATATTGGCAACGGCGGGTATCCCACGTCCACGCGGGGCCACCAAACACAGATAACCAATTATTTGGCGCAGAGCCATCCGCCTTAGCATCTGCCCATACATACCAATCGGCTTTGTCGCCAGTGCGGCTTTGTCGGCTGTCAGTAAACCAAGTGTTTTGATCTGAGGTGTGCGAGAGCACCTGATCGATCATCACTTTTAAGCCCAGCTGATGCGCTTTTGCCAGTACGGCATCAAAATCGGCCAGCGTGCCAAATAGCGGATCAACCTGACAATAATCGCTTACATCGTAGCCAAAGTCTTTCATGGGCGATTTAAAAAATGGACTAATCCAGACCGCATCCACCCCCAGCGCGGCAATATAGGGCAATTTGCCGAGCAAGCCCTGCAAATCACCCACGCCATCGGCATTGGCATCTGCAAAACTACGTGGATAAACTTGATAGATGACAGCACCACGCCACCATTCACGATCTGTCTTGAGCATGACTCAATCCATTTTAAAATTATGGGCAAGGCCCAGAGGGGTTAAACACGCTAAGCCAGCCTGAACATCAGCAGATAAACGCTTGGGCTAACTTAGCTCTTGGTTCATTTCCTGAAATAACACTCCCGTCATCCCCGAATGGTTTTATCGGGGATCCAGCAGAGCCACTGGATTCCCGACAAAAACACTCGGGAATGACGATTTTATTGTGTGAACCATTTCAGGAAGTTATTTCGAGACTTAGCTCGTAGGCCTTGTCTAATATTAGACAGGGGTTGAAATCTATATTTTTAAATTGAAAAAACTTAAATTAAATAGCCAGATTTATAAACGCTTTTCTCCGTGAAACTCTGTGTTCTCTGTGGCCTGCGTGTTTCAAGATTTGGGTTGTCTAATATCAATTAAGACTGCACTAGCACAACTTACCACCACACTTCGGCCTGAGCGCCAAAGGTGAAACCACTGCGGTCATTACCAAACGGCCCATTGGCCGATAGCGGGTTGTTCACCGCTTTTAGACCAGCCGCATCCTGCGCCGCTTGATCCCACTTGGCGTAGGTAGCAAAAAAGCGTAATTGCGGGCGGCTCCAAAAGCCTTTTTCTGGCTGCACCAAAAATGCTGCTGTGGTTTTTAACAGATTACGTGCATCGCCTTCTTCTGGCTTAACACGGTCGTAGCCCACTTCAATCGCCGCCCCCAGGTTATCGGTAAACATATACGTTGGGCGCACGCCAAACGACATCCAAGTTTGCCCCTTGCCTGTTGCAGCCGGATCAGTTTTTTGCCAGACGGCCGCCATCATGCCGGAGTAGCGGCTGTTTTCTGGCTGCCACATCAGCTGCTCAACCACGCGGTAGGCTTTATCGCCAGAATCAGCGTTCACATTTGGGTAGCCTGCAGCAAAACTAGAGATATTGCCCTTGGCGTACTGCAGGGCAATTTTATTAAAGCCACCCAATACACCATTTTGGGTGTGCATCAGATTCAAACCAAAGCCATCGGTGGCCTTGCCCTGATCTTTGTCTGCTTTATTGGCAAAGCGCAAATCAATACCTACCGTCAGCTCACCATTGGGATTCACTTTAATGCCAGAGAGGCGGAAATCATGACCGGATACGCCGATTTTGCGATCCAGATTTTCAACACTAGTGTCGGATGTGGTTACGGTGTTCTGACGCCATGCGTAGGCAAATTTGGCGAAACCCACGTCTACGTTTTCAATCCCAGCGCCGGGGCCGGAGTTATCCCAGAAATAAAAGTCATTAATGTGTACATCTTGGCGATCATAAAAACGCTTACCCGCCCACAGTTTACTTTCACCCAAGCCTACGCCTTCGGCTGTGACATACATTTCACGGAAAGCAAACTCGGCAGATTTGCCTGAATCACTTTCCCAATCCTGAAACTGTTTGGCAGAAACAGCGAGGCGCGATTCAATTCTAAAACGCGTGCCAGTTTCTTTTTTCTCAAACACATTGCCGCCAACTGCAAATTCGGCGTAAGTCTCGCACTCATTGCCCAAACGGTATTTAGAACCCGCACCCTCCAGCTGAAAACAAGATTGCGATCCACCCCCCGTAGCATTAGAGCCAATACCGCTGCGTGCATAGCCATGAAAATCCACCGGCATGGCCATGGCACTACTCACCAAACCTAAGCCACAAACGGCTAGCGCTATTTGAGCCGGTGCAAATAACTGATTTACTGATCTGAATTTCATCTCATCTCTTCCCTAAATAGGACAAAAAACGACTAAGCCATCTTGTAGTAAATAAATTTATCGCTACAAAATAGCAAATCATATTGCCAAGGCTGATCAAAAGCGCTTTCAATCCATTTTTTTATTTGTTTTAAGCGGTTTTAAGACAATAAAAACAAATCTAACCACAGTTTCCAAAGCGGTTTGGATTTGTTTTTCGTAAGTTAATCCACGGGACTACATGATGTAAACTACATTGATAACCCTATTTACAATATTCAAAAACCATCAAACTGACCATTCATTCAAACCGGAAGGTAAGCACAAGGCAATAAAAATGCCCGCCTCCTTACAAGAGAGACGGGCAAAAAATAAAATGGGATTTACATTACAAACCCAGTGAACTAGGAGCAATTCACAAAAAAGCCACAATCCTTTAGCGATGCTGAAAAATACTCGTGCTTCACCCTATACCTGCTAAGCACAGTCAAAAAAATCAGTGTCTTCGGCGCGTTGATTTCGGAGCAGTCGCCACCGCGAGGGCACTCTTTTCTTGAACGGCCAAGAAAGTAAGAAAAGACGGCCACCCCACGAAACACGCCTCCCCCTTCGCTACGGACAATCGAGTCAGCGGCAAAGCAATTGCCTCGTTACTCGTTCCCAAGCGATCCCCCGACCCTCTTATTCCTTACTCCAGCGTGGTTTTCCCAGCATTTTAAGATTTGAGTTTAACGGCAGCGTTAAACCAAACAAACCTGATCGCTCGTGCCCGGTTGCAATAGCGTTGGCCAGAGCACTTGTAAGGATGCAGTGTCTTCTCCCCGTAAGCGCGCCAGCATTAACGAGGCCAGCGTGACGCCTGCTTCGCGTGGATCTGGTTGGCGGATGGCAGTGATGTTTTGCCCCATCGCCAGCTCTGGCGCTACGCCACCAAATACAATCAAGGAGATATCCGTGCCTGCCCTTAGTTCAGCTTGGCGCAAAGCGGCCAGCACGCCCATCGCGGCTAGATTATTATCGACCACCACGGCGGTGGGCCGCAGGCTTTGTTTAAGCAGACGGTGCATTAACGCCTCGCCCATTTGCGCAGTCAGCGCGCCTTCTTGCAATAAGCTGGCCTCTACCGTCACCCCTGCTGCCTGCATCGCCGCCACAAAGCCCTGCTTACGCTGCATGGCAAAATTAAGCGCTAGGGGTGCAGAAATCAGGGCGATGCGTTTGTGGCCCAAGGCCAGCAAGCGCTCAACTGCAGCACGCGTGCCCGCATCATTATCGTAATCAAACCAAGGATAAGGTGTATCCATTTGCGAGCGGCCATGCGCTACAAAAGGGAACTGACACGATTGCAAATAGCGTAATCGCTCATCAAATACACAGGTACGCGCCACAATCAGCCCATCTACCCTGTGCCCAGCGGTAATGCGTTGGTAGGTTTGTAGCTCATTGTGGTTATCTGCCGAAATCAGCATCAGATCGATGCCTGCATCATTAAACTGATCGGTCATTCCGCCAACAATGGCGTGAAAAACAGGATCGTTTAAATCATTAGGTTGCAGCGGATAAATCATGCCTACGCAATCGGTGCGACCCAGCGCCAGCTTTCTGGCCGTGCTATTGGGCTGATAACCATGCCGCTCCGCCGCTGCCGTCACCCGCTGCCGTGTCTTTTCGCTCACATCAGAAAAGCCATTTAAGGCGCGGCTTACCGTTGTTGGCGATAAGTTCAATAGCAGAGCCAATTCCCGCAAATTCATTATGTTGACTGTAAGATCATGATCATTGAGCTTATACCACGCTGCCCGCCAATTACGCCAGAATTCAAAGCTCTAAAGGAGCGCAAAAAGACACCTCCCCTCCAAAAGAAAACTGAATTAATCCGTGCATATTTAAAATGAATTGATCAAACAAAGTAGGCTTTTAATAGCGCACTAGTATTCCGTCAACCATTTTTTGAGCGTAACTTGCAGTGCCTCGATATTAATAGGCTTGGCAAGAAAATCATCCATCCCTGCGTCTATGCACTGTTGGCGATCTTGCTCAAACACACCCGCGCTTAAGGCAATAATAGGGATGCGGGGGCGATGTTTCGCGATTTCTATTTGCCGAATCTGCCGTGTTGCCTCAAAGCCATCAATATCAGGCATCTGGCAATCCATAAAAATAAGAGCAGGCATCACGTCATCGGCAAGCAGCTGAATCGCTTCGCGGCCATTCTGAGCCAGCTCCAGCGCAAAGCCCAGCTTAGATAAAATCATTTTAATAACGGTTAAATTGAGTGGGTTATCGTCGACCACCAAAATAGGCAGCGAGCGCTTTGCAGCAGGGCTTTCATGGCCCGCCTTAGGGGATACGCTGGCGGGCTCGGTAAAATCCAGCGCCACTCGGATGCAAAACCAAAAACAAGAGCCCTTACCCAGCTCGCTTTCCACCCCTACCTCACCTTCCATTAACCTAGCCAATTCACGCACGATAGATAGCCCCAGCCCACTGCCACCGTATTTACGCGTATTGCTATTATCAATCTGAGAAAAAGGCAAAAATAGTGCCAATTGCTGCTCTGGGTTAATGCCAATACCCGAGTCATAAACTTTAAACATCAGCATGGCGCGGTCGTTTTCGCGGCGGCTTTCGTAAGCCTCCACCGTCACCGTGCCAGACTCTGTAAATTTCACCGCATTACCCAGCAAATTAGCCAACATCTGCCGTAAACGTAATGCATCGCCCAGATAACGGGGCTTATCCTCTGGCGTAGTCCAGCTGCGGCTCACGCTGATATTTTTTTGTGTAAGGCTGTAGGCGAACAAAGACAGTACATCGTCTATGAGCTTTTCTGGCTCAAAACAAGACATATTAAGCTCAAATTTACCCGCTTCTACCTTAGATAAATCCAAAATATCGTTAAGTAGCGTTAATAAGCTTTGACCTGATTTTAAAATAATTTGCGCATAACTCAGCCGCTCATCTTTATCCAGATCATCCAACAAAAGCAGCTGCGCCATACCCAAAATGCCATTAAGTGGGGTACGGATTTCATGGCTCATGGTGGCTAAAAACTGACTTTTTGCGTGATTTGCCGCGTCAGACTCATTTTTGGCCCGCCGCAAAGCCTCTTCCTGACTAGCCCGTTCGGCCACAATGGTATTGGACATTTGCATCGCGGCCGAGCGCAATAAACTAACTTCATCCACCACCATCACTCGGCTTAACCGTGCCATGCGCACAAATAGGCCCTTGCTTGTTAGCTGCACATCACCTTCTGCTGAAAACAAAGCATTGGCGTAATAAAATGAGCCTAAATCACTGGATAAAACCGCAGTTTGACACTCTGTAAGAATGGCATCAATGCTCATGCCGGAGTGCAATGGTGCTGCGGAAAACTCTTCGGCAAACGCACCATTCCATTCCTGCAAATGCCCGGCTTTATCAAACAATGAATAGCTATGCAGAATCACGATGGGCTCAGGCGTAGCCTAGCTGACGCGCCGCAAGTGCGGTGCCTTCAATACGGGCGGCAATTTTTGCGAAAGCGGTTTCCCTGCTGGTGCTAATGTCATCGCAAAATGGCGAAAAGCCACAATCATCGGTCGTTGCCAGATAAGGGTGCGGGATGTAACGCGCAGCTTGCAAGACTCTGTCGCATACCATTTGTGGGGTTTCAATTTGCGGATCAATCACATCGATCACTCCCACAAAAATCACTTGATCAGGCTTACGATACTGCTGAATAATTTTCAGCACTCTTTCAGGATCTTTCTCACAAGCCAGCGCAATATAAAAACACCCCGCTTTAATTTCAAATAAGCCAGGCAATAATTCGGCGTAATCCACATCAGCACTATGGGTGGAATCATGATCGCTGCCGGCGCAGGTATGAATGCCAATTTTTTGCCGCTCTTCAGGGCTAAACCGATCAAGCAACATATTATTGATATCAATAAAGCTACGCAAAATATGCCCACTAGGATCTAGCTTTACTGAGAGCCGCCCCTCAGTAAAATCAAGCTGTACTTTACTTGCGCCTTGGGCAAAACAGCCGCGAATTTCTTTTTCTTGTTCTGCCAATAAATCAGTTACAAACTCATCCCGTGGGTAATCAGCGAGCCCCTGAGCGGGATAAAGCAGGCTCAGTGCCGAGGCCGAAATAATGGCTTGCTTAAAAGGCTTTTGAGTATATTGACGAGCCAGAGCGATGGTTTCGTGCGCAAAACGCGCAAAACGAAAAGGCCCACGGGTTAAGCGTGGCAGCTGGCGAATGTGCCCGTCATGAAAAGGAATACACAAACCATCTGGGGCCATATTTTCATTGCCCTCAACCCCATATGTGGCAAAACCATGGGTTTTACGCTGTTCACCATCGCCCAGCACAGGAGAGCCAATGGCCTCTAGCTTCTTCACCGTTTCTTTAACGGCTTCATCGTAAAAGACCTCCATTTCAGCATCGCCCAGCTCACCCTTAGCGTGCAAAACCAGAGCGCGTTGTAATTTGGCCGACCGCGGAATACTGCCTATGGATTCAGTCTTAATACTCATGAAATAACGCTCCTAGATTTAACTTCCTTTATTTTAAGTGAGATCACACTACTTGCATAATTCTTTCTAAATTATTTCATGTTACAACAATACAAAAACAAACGATATGCATAAAAAATAACGAAAAATGGAAAATTAGTCAGAACACAGACAGTAACTGCATGATTTCACTCTCAAGCCCCGTGATTGCAGCCCGCAAATCAAGCCCAGACACTAAACAGTAGTAAAAAAGCGCCGAGCCAAAAAAGTGTAAACAAGCACCTTGCTCAGCCTCACCATATCTGCCCAGCTTTGCCTTCCTGCCATTGGGGAGTAGCTATCTTTCGCGCAAAGCGAGGGAGATGACGTCAACAGCGAAAGAGCACGGCTATCACCGCGTGCTCTCTTATTTAGTATTTAAAAATTCTGCTAACGCATACAGACACAGACCAAAGCCAAGACTTAAACGGTTCAACACATGGCTTAGGGCAAAGGCCAATCGCTTTTAAAGCAGATCAAAGCATCACAAACACCAGTCAAGCGGCATTAATAAACACATAAGTGATAACGCTGGCAGGTAAATCCCTTTATCATCTGCCACCAGCGCATATAGCAGCCTTGCTTTTCTTGGCCGCAAAGCGTCAAAGCCAATCTGTGCCTAGCAGCTGTTGTAAACATCCACAAAAACTAGCTTGACCGTATTTCTTTATCAGGATTACCCAATGAATCACGCTCATATCACTGAATTATTCGACATCATCGCCGACGGCGGCCTAGAAACAAACGACATCGCCGCAATGAGCGCTGAAGTTATCAAAGCGCACGCCGATGCACAGACCTACCTTGCCAATGATCCGGCAAGTCAATACAAAGAAGAATTTGCTCTTCCAGTATGGGAATGGGTCTTGCTTGAGCAACTTGAAGATGGTCTGATTTTTAAGGCTTCCCAAGCAGATCAACTGTACAAGCAAATTGAAGATGCCTTTGGCGAAGGAGAGCTAGAACTTAGCGCTGATGCACTCACTGCACTGACTACAGCCGGTGCAATTAACCGCATCCAAAACGAGCTTGCACCAGCCTATACATTGATTAATTTCAGCAAAAGCGTCAGCAGCGAAATGCAAATCCTACTGGTTCGCAGCAATAAACTCGAACGCTTTATGGTGCTTTGCCAAGCCCTTGGCCTTGCCGCTACTTTAAGTTGTGCTAATCACTAATTTTGGCAAAAAAATAGCGCTGCAAGCGATGGTTTATTTGCGGCGCTATTTAATCAGGCAATGATTAATGTATTTTTAGTTCAGCGGACTAAAACCCACATTATTGAGTTTAAAAGCCATCATTAATTGCAAATCCAACGCCAATTGTGGTTTGCTTCCAATTGTAATCAATCATGCTTTCGCCATAGCCACTAAAAATCTGTACATAAGCACGTAACGGCCCAATCACCGGAGGCGTAAACCAGCCAGCCTTAATAGCCCCTTTGCCGGTACTTAGATTGCCCCGCAGCTCACCCGTAAAACTATTGCCCTGCCAACGATAAACTGCACTTAGTTTTCCATGCCCTAAATAATCAACAATATCAGGGTTATCATCGGTATCAGCATTTTCTTTGACCCGATACCAAACCGTACCAAACAAAGCTAGATTGCCTTTTTCAATGCCCACTTCAGAATAAAGCCGGTTCCAACTACGTGAAACGGAGTCTGAGCGGCCATTAGATTCATGGATAACCCCACCATTTAATAGCATCCATTTAAAGCCCGCACCTAAATCTAGATTTGGTCGGTAGCTCACAATTAATTCAGGCATATAATTGCTATCACGAAATGGACGTGAAACTTCGCTATTATACAATTGCCAATGACTTTGTTGAGTATACGCCGCCCATAAACCCCAACGCCTATCGTCCGTCGTCCAAATGCGATTTTTAAAACTCAACTGAAACTTTGCTTCAACCTGATCTAAATCATATTGCTCATTAAAAGAAGCACGATAAGGAGCATTATTAGGGTTATTTGAGTAACGCCCAAGCAGAAAATAATTCTCTCTAAAAAATGATATTTTATATGGGTCAGATAAAGGATCAAAACCCCAAGCGGCATCAATCGCTGACACGGCACTTGGGTCAGCGCGTTTCAGCTCCACTTTAGGCGCTTCCGCCACATTTAAAGAAGGCACTAAGCTAGCCGCAGCAGAAGCCTCTGGCTTATCAAAACGCTCCGCTAATAAATCATAACAAGCCAAGCGCTCTACTCTGCCTGTGATCTTTCTGCAATCACCCACCGTTGTTGCTTCAACTTGAGCCAAGCTGCTGCAAGCCACCGTAGAAAAAAACAAAGCACTAAGGCAAAGCGTATTCTGTGGCAATTTCATGTTGAATCCAGTTAATTTATCTATTAAAAATCAAGCTCGCATTAAATACCAAAGAATAAAAAATCAGCCCAGCCAACATGACCCAAATAAACCGAGGCATTATTTGTATAAGTGTTAATAAATTACTTTTAAAATCCATGAAAATCAGTATCCCACTTAATTCACAAACTCACAGCAATATATTTATCTGCATTTTTATCTGTTTATTTTTTAAAAAACTCAATCTATAAAATCAGTAACTTCCTAGTTTCAAATGGTATTAAGCCTGCTGCCCAAGCAAAGTACACTATGGCTTTACCCCATTCATCAGGCTAAATCTTTATTTTTAAATCCAAACACATCTACTCATATAAAAAAATCGCAGTGCCATATAAAGAGACACTGCGATCTAATAAAACTAACAGACTAAGCCTGCACACATAGCCCTTATACCGAATCCATTTAATTAAGCCGCTGCGCCTAATAAACGCAGCACTGCCATTGCCCCGAGACGAGTATTATCCCCAGCTAACCACAAGGACACCCCTTGACCACTGGCACGCACGCGGCTTACCCAAACTTTATCGCCACCAATTACGTCCTGTGGTGTAGCAAGGCCAGCGCCGCCCTGCGCTTCTAAGAAGTACACACCTTCTGCATTGCTTAATGCCTCTTTTAAGGCATTTAAGCTGATATCTTCAGCAAAACGTACATTTAAGCTGATACCGTGGCCAAAAAACATCGGCACGCGGGCACAAGTTAAGGACATTGGCACATCAGCAAAAACGCTGGCAACTTCATTAATAATGCGCTGCTCTTCCACACTTGCGCCGTACTCATCGACAGCACCCGCTACGGGATGCAAATTAAACGCCATACGTTTTGGATAAACATGGCTCTGCACTTCACTTTGGGCAAACAGGGCGCGGGTCTGCTCAGATAGCTCATCAATTGCAGGCTTTCCGTCTTGAGAAACCGATAGCATTGCCGTAACGGTTAAGCCTGAGAACGGAGCAGCTTTAGCCAAGGCTTTGAGCACCGGCAACAAAATGGTGGTGACTTGATGCGGCAAACGTGCCACGCCACCTTTCTTTAATCGAGCATCTGCTTCTGCCAATGGCGCATCCGCGCCACCGCTTAAATCCACCACGGCCGCACCGGCTTCGGCCGCTATCGCGGCGTATTGCGCTGCGGCAGCAGTATCTTCGCCACAAAACACCACCAGATCTGGCACTTGCCAGTTAAATTCGTCTAAGGCAAGGATAGGGAAATCTTGGCCGCGAAACTCCACCATCTCGCCTTCATCTTCAAGCGCTAAAGGGAAAAAAGTAGAGAATGACTGGGACGTTGCACCCAACACCTCCAATAAGGTTTCACCTGAAGTGCTATTAGCGCCGATGACCGCCAGAGAAAGTGGTTTTGTTGCCATGATCCAGTCCTTTAATTTACAAAAGCTTAATGAGCACCCTGCAAGACAGTGATGGCTCTGATAAAACAAACAGGGCGCAATATGCGCCCTGCTTATAAATGCGTCCAGCGGCCTATTTTACAAGCCTTGTGCCGTTACGTCTGCGTGCTAAATAATTACAGTGCCGCCACCACGGCATCGCCCATTTCTGAGCAGCTGACTTTACGGGTGCCTTCTTCATAAATGTCGGCCGTGCGCAGACCATCGGCCAATACTTTTTTCACGGCACTTTCAATTCTTAAGGCAACCGCGTCCAGATTAAAACTGTAACGCATCATCATGGCCACCGATAAGATAGTCGCCAGTGGATTAGCAATATTTTTGCCCGCAATATCCGGTGCAGAGCCATGGCTAGGTTCGTACAAACCTTTGTGATTTTTATCTAAAGACGCCGAAGGCAACATGCCGATCGAGCCAGTTAGCATAGAGGCTTCATCACTTAAGATATCGCCAAAAATATTGCCGGTGACCATCACATCAAACTGCTTAGGATTACGCACCAGCTGCATAGCTGCGTTATCTACATACATATGAGTAAGCGTAACTTCAGGATATTCCTTGGCCACATCAATCATGATTTCTTTCCAAAATTCAGTGGTTTCTAGCACATTAGCTTTATCCACCGAACACAATTTTTTATTGCGTTTCATGGCGATATTAAATGCCACATGCGCGATACGGCGCACTTCAGACTCGGCATAGAGCATGGTATTAAAGCCCTCACGCTCACCGGCTTCATTCGTGCGAATACCACGGGGCTGGCCAAAGTAAATATCACCGGTCAGCTCGCGCACAATCATAATATCTAGGCCGCTCACCACTTCAGGCTTAAGCGTAGAGGCATTCGCCAGCTCTGGGTACAAAATAGCTGGGCGTAGATTGGCAAATAATTGCAAGTCTTTACGAATCGCCAGTAGGCCGCGCTCTGGGCGCAAAGGCCGATCCAAATTGTCGTAAGCAGGGCCGCCCACCGCCCCCAGCAACACCGCATCGGCTTCCCGTGCTAGTTTTTGGGTGGCTTCTGGATAAGGCGAGCCGTATTGATCGTAGGCGGCACCGCCCAGCGGCGCTTCGGTCAGCTCCATCGCTAGGCCTTCTTGCTGCAGCACTTCCAATACCTTGCGGGCTTCTCTGATAATTTCTGGGCCAATGCCATCGCCTGGCAATACTGCAATCTTCATACAATCAACCTCTGCTAATCATTTAAATGGATGATCAACGCTACCCAATATTCGCGTCAATTTTCTGGCCTGCGCCTGCCCCACTGCCGCATTCTGCAAATAAAGCCCAATTACAAATGCAGCAAAGCGAAATACAATACGCGTAAAGATTCGCCTTGGATCTTACCTGCTATCCCCTGACACGCCAAGAAGTCATGCCGTGCCACCTTACAAGCACCAAACAAAAGTAGAGATCATGAGCAACATCGAAAACGGCATTTACCAGCATTATAAAGGCCCGCTTTATCAAGTGATTGGCCTAGCTAAACACAGCGAAACCGAGGAAGAAATGGTGGTTTACCGCTGCCTTTATGGCGACTTTGATCTTTGGGTGCGGCCTTTAACCATGTTTACTGAAATACTGATCATTGATGGTGAACGCATTCCACGCTTTCGCTGGCATTCTAAGTAAAAACAGCAGCTATTCTTTATATTTAGACAAGAAAAAACCCGCCGCAGCGGGTTTTTTCTATTGCAATAACACGAATTAGAAATTGTATTTTGCTGTGTAGATCATAGCATTTTGGTAAGAAGCTGAACCTAGCTTTTGATCGGCATAACGGTATTGCACACCCGTGGTAAATTCTTTACTGACATTCCACCAAAGTGAAACCGCACCATTTTGGCCGGTCGCATTACCCTTCGTTACGCCACCTGCGGGGCTACCCATGGTCAAGTATTTATCATCACGATTAAACTCTGTTTCATGCCATTGTGTAGCCATAAATGATTGACCAAACATTTGAAAGCTATAGCCAGCAACATAACCCGCCATCACGCCATTAGCGTGCGCGCCAATATTGCTCTCAAACTGCTGATGACCACCAATAAACGGCTTAATCCAGAAATTGCCATTTGAAAGACTAGTTCCTAAGCCCAGTACGCGATTTTGGCTAAAGAATGATGAACCAGTATCACGCAAATCATAAATATGTACGTAAGCCTGAAGCGGTACTGAACCTAACTGCACTAAATTAAAACGACCCACTGCCTTTGCAACAAGACGACGATTCTCACGTGAGTCTCTTTCGTCAGTCCCCTTTGTTGGGTTTTCTACATCAAAAAAACCATATGCCTCGCCCCAATCGCCACCAAAACCACCCTCAATTTCTAGCAAGGTAAAGTCTTTTTTACCGGCAAATGCACCTGCATTTGTGCGTTGCTCAGTACCATTAGACCAGTCTAAGTAGTTGACACTGACATTTTTAAATGACCAGTCATTGCCAGCAAAGGCGGCAGGAGTAGCCAAAATGCTGGCTCCGACTAAGATATTGCGAAGTTTCATAATAAGCTCATCATTAATTCAATAGGAATCTGTAGATACGCATCCCCTAAGCCAACCAGGGAAGCGCAGCATAACGAGTTTATTTACGCCAGTAAATAAAATACGTTCAAAAACCAGATTAATTGATTTTGCTGCGAATTTTATTGATAAAACATAAGAAATGTGGATTATTACCTCAGTAAAAACCAATAACATGACATCAAAATTAATGCAAATATTAAATAAAAATAATTGCAATAAATTAATAACCCTATTTATTACGCGCCATTTTAATTCTCAATGACAGCAAAAAACCAACTCAAACCCAAGAATAATTGAAGGCTAGTCAGAGCTCATTAACCTACACACCACCACTTCCAAACCACCCCAAACAGCACTACATGCTAAAATCCGCCGCATTCAATGCTCTGGAAAAAACCATGCGGATCGGCACACCTCTTTCAGCCTCAGCCACTAAAGTTATGCTACTTGGCAGCGGCGAGCTTGGCAAAGAAGTCATCATTGCTTTACAAAAACTAGGCGTGGAAGTGATCGCCGTCGACCGCTATCCCGATGCACCCGGCATGCAAGTGGCTCATCGCAGCCATGTAATCAATATGGCCGATCCTATCGCTCTACGCGCACTGGTAGAACTTGAACGCCCACATTTAATCGTGCCAGAAATTGAAGCGATTGCCACCAGCGCCCTACTTGAAATTGAAGCGGATGGCCTCGCCACCGTCATCCCAAGCGCCCGTGCCACCCACCTCACCATGAACCGCGAAGGCATTCGCCGCCTTGCTGCCGAAGAGCTGGGCTTGCCCACATCAAGCTATCAATTTGCCTCATCTCTAGCTGAGATGCGTTCAGCCATAGCCGCAATCGGCCTACCCTGCCTGATCAAGCCAGTGATGTCTTCATCAGGCAAGGGGCAGTCTTTTATCCGCGAAGCGACTGAAATCGATGCGGCATGGGAATACGCCGCCAGTGGCAGCCGTGTGAATCAAGGCCGCATCATTGTGGAAGGCTTCGTAGATTTTGATTATGAAATTACCCTACTGACCGTACGCGCCTTAGGCCAATCCGGGGAAATCGAAACTTTTTTCTGTGAGCCCATCGGCCACATCCAGAAAAATGGCGATTATGTAGAAAGCTGGCAACCCCAAGCCATGCGCCCACTCGCGCTAGAGCGTGCCCGCGATATTGCGCAAAAAATCACCACCGATCTAGGTGGTCGTGGCCTATTTGGTGTAGAGCTCTTTGTAAAAGGCGACGAGGTATGGTTTTCTGAAGTCAGCCCACGCCCGCACGACACTGGTCTTGTTACCTTATCCAGCCAGCGTTTTTCAGAATTTGAGCTACACGCCCGCGCCATTTTAAATTTACCGATCGATGCTAACCTTCGCGAGCCAGCAGCCAGTGCGGTCATTTATGGCGGCTTGGAAGAAGCCGGCATTGCCTTTGAAGGCATCGAGCAAGCACTGGCCGTGCCCCGTGCAGATTTAAGACTCTTTGGCAAACCAGAAAGCTTTACCCGCCGCCGCATGGGCGTGGCTTTAGCTGCAGGATTAAACACAGATGAAGCACGCGAGCGCGCCAAACTGGCAGCCCGTTTAGTTAAACCGGTAAAGGGTTAAAGCATGCAGGAAGTAGCCAGCATAACGCCCTACCAGCTATTAGGCGGTGATGCAGTCTTGCGCCAGCTGGTTGATCGTTTTTACGACATTATGTATACCGACCCACGCGCCAGCGGCATACGCGCCATGCACGCAAACGACAGCGGCCCAATCCGAGATAAATTCTTTGATTTTCTATCTAGCTGGCTAGGCGGGCCGCAACGTTTTATTGAAAAATACGGCCACCCCATGCTGCGTGCACGCCATATGCCTTTTGCGATTGGCGAGGAGGAGCGTGATCAGTGGCTAATGTGTATGTTTCAGGCGATGGAAGAGACACAGATGGAAGACGCTTTGCGAGATCACTTAGAAGACGCCTTTTATCGAACGGCCGACTTTATGCGTAATAAATAACAAAAACCATCCAAGCTATTACTAACCGAACATGCAATACAACCATTTAATTGATTCATCTGCAATTAACACCCGATAAACGCCGTGCGCCTCTGCAAATACCGTATTCAAGCAATTGAATACGGTATTTTTCTTTACGCTCAATAATACAAAAAATACCCGCT
Source organism: Iodobacter fluviatilis (assembly GCF_004194535.1). Taxonomy (NCBI): domain Bacteria; kingdom Pseudomonadati; phylum Pseudomonadota; class Betaproteobacteria; order Neisseriales; family Chitinibacteraceae; genus Iodobacter; species Iodobacter fluviatilis. The sequence continues at coordinate 210,582 of NZ_CP025781.1, forward strand.
TTAATTATTTATCGTCTTCATGTTGTTTTTTCTAGCAATACGCTAAATCAGCTCTACAATCTAAAACAACTGCATTGCTTTGGAGCTCCCCATGTTATCTAAATTTACAATCGCAGCAAGGCTCGTAGCTGGATTTACTCTACTGCTTTTTTTACTGATCGGCGTGGGAGCGGTCGGCCTATGGGGGCTTAATCGAGAAGCAAGCCTCACCGAAAATATGTTACAACATGATTTAAACTACTCACTCGATCTAATCGAAGCCCGACATCAAGTCACAGACTTAAGGCGTTATGAAAAAGATATTTTTCTGAATTTTGAAAATATTAAAAAAATTAAAGAGTACGATCAAAAATGGCATGGCGCACTAGAAAAAGCGAATGCCGCCATCAAAAACAGTACGGCTAATGCCAGCGCTGGGGATGTACAAAAATTAAATGAGCTATCACAACACCTAAAAGTGTATACCGAAGGCTTTAATCGTATATCCGATGACGTAGAAGCACAAAAATATCAAAAAGCTGCGGATATTAATGCAGAGTTTTCAAAATACAAAGAGCCTGTTCGCGCCATGCAAGAAGGACTAACCACCTTAGCTGATGAAGCCATCGCAAAAGCAAAAGGCATGGAAAAAACACTCGCCACCATTACCACTGCCACAATTAGCACATCGATAACCCTGATGTTTATTGCCATATTAATTGGTGTAGCCAGCGCCTTTGTTATTATTCGTAGCATCCGCAAACCCCTAGCGGCTTTACAAGCAACCATTACAGAAATCGATCAAACTGGCAACTTAACGCTCAGGCTTGATCAAGCAGGGATTGATGAAATTAGCCAATCTTCTACAGTGATTAATCGTCTACTTATCAATATGAGCAAAGTGATTAGTGAATCACGCAAAAACTCTAGCCAGCTACTTAGCTCGGCCGAAACGCTATCAACCGCAGCCAAAAAAATGACGGAATCGTCTGAAGTACAATCTTCCGCATCGAGCGCAACGGCCGCAGCAGTTGAAGAGCTATCTGTTAGTGTCAATATGATTTCATCCAGCGCAGAAGGCTTAAACACCGAGGCTAGACAAGGCGCATCCACCGCTGCCGAAGGCGCGCTTTCTGCCAACCGCACAGCAGATGAAATACGGCAAATCGCCGAAAATATCAATCGCTCCGCCTCTGTGATCGATCAACTCAACCAGCGTTCAGGTGAAATTGGTAGCATCGTGATGGTGATTAAAGATATCGCCGACCAAACCAATCTGCTGGCGCTAAATGCGGCCATTGAGGCCGCACGCGCAGGGGATTTAGGCCGTGGCTTTGCCGTAGTTGCCGATGAAGTCAGAAAACTGGCCGAGCGCACTACGCAAGCCACCAGTGAAATCACCGCCAAGATTGAAGCCGTGCAAAGAGACACCGGCACCGCCTCCGAGGGCATGCAACACGCCAGCCGAATGGTTGAAAGTGGCGTACGCAACACACAAAGCGTAGCGGAATCATTAGCAAATCTGGAGCAGCAATCCAAAAACACGGTCAGCGATATTGCCCAGATGGCAGATGCCATTGGAGAGCAAAGCGCCGCCAGCCAAGATATTGCCAATAATATCGAGAAGATTGCCCAAGCTAGCGAAGAAAATCACGCCACGGCAAGCAGCACCAGCGTTTTATCCGAAGATCTGCGCCAGATTGCCATTACGCTCAATTCTTTAATTAGCCAATACCACACCTAATCTCCAGCATATTTTCCCATAAAAAAACACCGCCGTTTATGCAAACAGCGGTGTTTTTTGCTATTAAAACTAAAAAATCAGTCAGCCTGATAAGGATAAGGCTTTTGCTGCACTTTAGATTCTGCAGAGCGCGCACGCTCATCCAAATCCAATGGTGCTTTGTCCCACAAGAGCGCACGACCTTCAAGCTGGCCCTGAGCAATTTCAGGATTAGCGCCCAAATAGCCCTGCATAAATTGCGTAAAATCTGAAACGTACTGTGTATTCTTAAACATGGTAATCCACGTTAGTGTGACGGATATATCTATTATACCGCGTTCAGAAAAAATGGCAGCGCTGCCGCATGTAATATTGGGTTTGCCGCCGCCAACACCCGCCCTTCACTATAAATATCCAAATCTTTACCCTGCCAATCGCTCATTCTACCCCCTGCGCCATTCACTACCGGCGCTAATGCCGCAAAATCATGCAGCTTTAAGCCCTCTTCCACCACCAGCTCCAACCAGCCACTGGCCACCTGCGCATATAAATAGCCATCACCGCCATAGGTGCTAAAACGACATTGCTCCGATAGGCGCGCAAAAGCCGCCGCACCCACATCCAAATATTGTGGCCCTGTTGTACCTAGCCTTGCCGCTTGCAACTGCGATGTTTGGTTTGCCACCACCGGCACACCATTAAACCATGCACCTTGTGCTGTAATCCCCAGCCAGCGCTCATTTTGAATAGGCTGATTAATCACGCCCAGTACAGGTTTACCGTGATGCAGCAAACCAATTAGCGTCACAAACAGTGCTCGCCCCACGGTAAATGATTTGGTGCCATCAATCGGGTCTAGCACCCACACCCATTCTGCGTCTTCACGCTCACGACCAAACTCTTCGCCAATAATGCCATCTTGCGGGCGTATTTTTTGAATCAACTCACGCATAACTCGCTCGGCTTCTTGATCCGCAATTGTCACAGGGCTGTGATCATTTTTATCATCAATAACCAAAGCATGACGAAAATAAGGGCGAATCACCGCAGCACTCAACTCCGCCAACTGCTGTGCAAGAGCAATCATTTCTTCAGGCACGCTCATCTCGACTCCAAAGCAATCATTAGTAGGCACAAAAAATAACATAAACCATGCCGGAATAATAATGGTTTTTATTCAAAAAAATTAAACATCACTTATTTAATTTTTAATTAATAACTTACGACCCAACCCACTATTTTTTGATATCAAATTATAATAATTCTTAATACATAAATCAAAAGCTTAACGGCACAATAAACAGTGGCAAAAAACTAAAAAAAGAATAAAATACGCTATCCAACTACACAAATATAAAAAATTATATTTCATATAAAAGGGAGAAAACCCCTAAAATCAAATCAGATCTAATTAAGAATTAATTAGATCTGATACTTTGGAGAATACACGATGCAAGGTAGCAAACTCGTCTTAAGCTCGCTCAATAGCGTGCTTGGCAATGAATTAATCGCCATCAATCAATTTTTTTTACACGCGCGCATGTACCGTAACTGGGGCTTAAAAAAGCTCAATGACGCCGTCTATCACGAATCGATTGATGCCATGAAACGCGCAGACAAACTGATTACGCGCATCCTGATGCTAGAAGGTCTACCAAATCTGCAGCAGCTTGGAAAACTCTATATCGGTGAAAATACACCAGAAATGCTAGCGTGTGATTTAAAACTCGTCAGCGCCCACCTTACCACCTTGCGTCAAGCCATTGAAACCTGTGAGCTAGAGCAAGATTACGTTTCACGCGATATCCTAGAAGATCTCCTTGAAGATGAAGAAGAATACGTTGATTGGCTAGAAACCCAAGCCGAACTACAAGTGTCTTTAGGCTTAGCAAATTACCTCCAATCACAAATCGACGCCTAAGGAAGATCATCATGCAAGGGAAAAAAAATGTAATCGCGGGCTTAAAAGAGCTGCTCGTTACCGAACTCAGCTCCGTCGACCAATACTTTGTGCATAGCCAGATGTATCACAACTGGGGCTATAGCAAGCTTTATGAGCGCATCGATCACGAGCGCCAAGACGAAATTGGCCACTCCACCCTGCTTATTGCTCGTATTTTATTTTTAGGCGGCATCCCTGATGTGGCAGGCCGTGATGCGCTACGCATTGGCGCAGATGTACCTGCCATGCTGCATAATGACCTACTCACCGAATACGATGTAGCTACCGCACTCAAGCGCGTTATCGCAATCTGCGAGCTAGAGCAAGATTACGTCACCCGTAATATGCTAATCAAGCTCTTAGATGATACCGAGCAAGATCATGCGCATTGGCTAGAGCAACAACTAGGCCTAATCGAGGCAATTGGCCTACCTAATTATTTGCAATCCCAGCAATAAGACATCCTTTCAAGCATAAAAAAACGGGCCTTGCGCCCGTTTTTTTATGCTTCACAACAAACTAATGTTTACCCGTGCTACCAAAACCACCCGCACCGCGATCGGATTCGGCAAATTCTTCAACTAGATTAAAATCCATCTGCACCACTGGAATAATCACCAACTGCGCGATCCGCTCCATAGGCTGAATAGTGAAAGGCACCTGACTACGATTCCATACCGAGACAAAAATCTGCCCTTGATAATCTGAATCAATCAAACCCACTAAATTACCCAGCACAATTCCGTGCTTATGCCCCAAACCAGAGCGAGGCAAAATCATTGCCGCCAAACCTGGATCATCAAGATGAAGCGCCATACCCGTTGGCACCAGCTGAGTAGCACCTGCCGCTAACTCCATAGGTACATCAAGGCAAGCGCGCAAATCCAAACCGGCCGAACCTTTGGTTGCATATTGCGGCAGATTTTCTTTCAACCGCGCATCTAAAATTTTTACATCGATAACGGACATGTTTTTACCTTTTTTGATACAACCGTGCGATATGAGCAATCAAACGACGCGCCACATCCAGCTTAGGGGCGCGAGTTAAACGGGTTTCGCCGTCATCATCAAGCAAAATAATTTCATTATCATCCGCACCCATTGCGTTTTGCACTAAATTTGCAGCAAGCAGTGGGAGCTTTTTACGCCGACGCTTAGCTTCAGCGTACTCCAACAGGTTTTCAGATTCGGCAGCAAAGCCCACACAAAAAGGTGGATTATCTCTGGCAGTGATATTGGCTAATATATCTGGGTTTGGCCCTAGCTCCAACGTCAAGATATGTGCGTCTTTTTTTATCTTTTGCTCAGATGGGTTTAACACATAGTAATCAGATACCGCCGCAACGCTGATAAAGATATCCGCTTCATCCACCTCAGCATCCACCGCTTGCAGCATTTGCTCAGCACTTTGCACATCAATCCGTCGGCAGCCTAAAGGCGTAGCTAAGGCAGTTTCGCCTGAAATCAACACCACGTCTGCGCCAGACTCCCAAGCCGCACGCGCAATAGCGTAGCCCATCTTACCAGAGCTGCTATTAGTAATGCCTCGCACTGCATCAATCCGCTCAAACGTAGGCCCAGCAGTAATCAACACTCGCTTACCTACCAATAATTTAAGCTGAAAAAAAGCCTCAATATGCTGCAGCAAATCACTAGGCTCTAGCATTCGCCCAAGCCCCACCTCACCACAAGCCTGCTCGCCCTCTCCTGGCCCTAAAATTTGCACGCCATCCGCCACCAATTGCACCACATTGCGCTGGTTAGGTGGGTTCTCCCACATTTGCCGATTCATAGCAGGGGCCAGCAATAATGGGCAATCTCTTGCAGCCACCATCGTAGACAACAAGTCATTAGCAAAGCCCTGCGCCACCTTGGCCATAAAATCAGCCGTCGCTGGGGCCACCACAATAGCGTGCGCGCCACGGGTTAAGTCAATATGTGCCATGTTATTTGGCACACGACCATCCCATAAATCCACAAACACAGGGCGGCCCGATACCGCTTGAAACGTCACTGGCCCCACAAATTGGGTTGCCGCTTCCGTCATCACCACCTGCACGTCATAAGACGCTTGAGTGAGCAAGCGCACCAGCTCAACCGATTTATACGCAGCAACGCCCCCCGTTACCCCAAGTACGATGCGTTTTTGGCTCATAAGTAAGCACCTATTCAATTATATACAGCCATTAGTTTAACTGAGGATAGACCATGACATTAACCGTAATAATATTTTGCTACGCAAAGCTTTAGTCAGCACGTGATAGAAAAGGCTAACGATCGCTGCATACTCAACTCTAGATAAAGAGCACTGGCGCAGTAACTCATTTAAGCAACTACACTAAGCGCTTGATATAACGGCGTTTGAGTAATGGCAATTACCGATTGGCCCGAAGATGAGCGCCCCAGAGAAAAACTCTTAGCGCATGGTGCTGAAAGCCTCAGCGATGCCGAGTTACTGGCTTTGTTTCTACGCGTTGGGGTAAAAGGCAAAAGTGCGGTGGATTTAGCCAGAGATTTGCTGCTGCACGTTGGCTCATTAGAAAAACTATTCCAAGCGCCGCTAGATACACTTTGCCAAGTACACGGCATGGGCGCTGCTAAATACTGCCAATTACAAGCCGTGCTAGAAATGGCGAAACGCGCTTTAAGTGAAAAGCTACGCACGGCCGATGCATTTACCTCGCCGGCATCGGTCAAAGCTTTTCTGCAGCTGCGTTTACGTGGGCTAGATCATGAAGAGTTTCATGCCCTATTTTTAAATACCGCCCACCAGTTAATCAGTGCGGAGACCTTATTTAAAGGTTCACTATCTGAAACGCGAATCTACCCACGAGAAGTGGCAAGGCGCGCGTTGGCGCTAAACGCTGCTGCGGTGATCGTAGCGCACAACCACCCTTCAGGCAGCCCCAAGCCGTCAGATGCGGACATCCACATCACCCAACAATTACGCAATACTTTAGAAATTATCGATGTTAGCTTACTCGACCACTGCATTGTTGCCGCACATCAGGTCATTTCCATGGCAGAGCAGGGCCTACTCTAAATAAGCAAACCGCAGGGTCGATAACAGAGCCATACTCTGGAGCAACGGCCATGCATATCACCCAAAGCCATGTCAGCCTATTGGCTGAGCATCATTTCTACTCAAACCAACAACAATCACTAAAAGTTAGCGTTAACCCACCAGATACCCCCTCATCTAGCTCCCAGGTAAGTCTTTCTGCCGCATCGCTCAAGCAATACAACCAACTCGATCAGCGCACCGCACTGATCAAAAGCTTATTAGAAAGCATGCTGGGTTATAAAATTAAATTTTGGGGCTTTGAGGAAGAAAGCAGTACCACCCCAAGTAACACCAGCAAGACAGATAGCCCCAACCCCGCTTCAGCTTTTTCGATTGAATCACAATTCACCTATAATGAAAGTGAAAGTACACAATTTAAAGCCACTGGCACAGTTAAAACCGCCGATGGGCGTGAAATTCAATTTTCAGCCGAGTTGTCTTTAAGCCGCAATTATCACTTAGCCCTCACAGAAGGAATTTACTCTGGCAATGTGGGCAAGCAAAAAAAAGACCCACTGGTCCTTAATTACGCAGCGCCCGCCGCCACGCTTTCACAACAAAAATTTAGCTTCGATTTAGGCAGCAATGACAAGCCACAACCAATCAGCCTACTCAAGCCAGGCAGTGCCTTTTTAGCCTTAGATCGCAATCACGATGGCAAAATCACACAAGGAAGCGAGTTATTTGGGACACAAAATGGAGATGGTTTTGCTGATTTAGCCAAGCTTGATGAAGACAAAAATGGCTGGATTGATGAGCACGATTCCATTTTTTCCCAACTCAAATTATGGGTAAAAGACGATGCTGGGCACGATCAACTCATCAATTTAAACGAGCAAGGAATAGGCGCACTATTTCTTGGTAATGCCAAGGCCAATTTTGACTTAAATGATCAGCAGAATAATCAACAAGGCCAAATTCGTGCCTCAGGTTTATACCTAAGAGAAAACGGCACAGGGGGTAGCATGCAACAAATCGACCTCAATACCTAAGCCCCCACCGCCCCCATATTTAGCCTACACCCGCCGCGCACACAGGCTCTTGGCTATCTCAATACAGCTCAAAAAAAATCTGTTGCGCCTTAGCCACAGCTCACCACTATTTACCTAAATTCGATTGCGAGCCCAATAGCGAATAGCCTCTAATAAGGCAGGCATCGGCCTGCGACGCAATCATTCACACCAAGGAAGAAATGATATGACTTTTGCACGTTACAGCCTTATCGCGGCAGCCATTTTGACTTTAGGCGCCTGTGGCAAACAAGAAGCCCCTAAGGAAGTCGCCAGCCAAGCAGCAGCTGAAACAGCGAAGCCCACCACTAGCAGCGACGACGCCGTAAAAATCGCCCACTCTGCACCGCTTACTGGCAATAACGCCCACTTTGGTAAAGACAACGAAAATGGCACCCGCATGGCCATTGACGAAATTAACGCCGAAGGCGGTGCTGATATTGGCGGCAAAAAAGTCAAATTTGAATTGGTTTCAGAAGATGATCAAGCCGATCCTAAAACAGCCACTACCGTGGCTCAGCGCTTTGTCGATATGAAAGTGGCAGGAATTATTGGCCATATGAATTCTGGCACGACCATTCCCGCTTCCAAAATCTATGCTGACGCGGGCATCCCACAAATCTCCCCTTCTGCCACCGCTGTGGCTTATACCGCGCAAGGCTTTAAATCAGCATTTCGCGTAATGAGCAATGATGCACAGCAGGGCAAGGTATTGGGTGACTTTGCAGTTAAAAAGCTAGCCGCAAAAAAAGTAGCCATCATTGATGACCGCACCGCTTATGGCCAAGGCCTCGCTGATGAGTTTGAAAAAGCCGCCAAAGCCGCAGGCGCGGAAGTAGTAAAACGTGAATTCACCACCAACCAAGAAACCGACTTTAACGCTATTTTAACCAGCATTAAAGGTGCCAAACCTGATCTAGTGTTTTACGGGGGATGGATGCTCAAGCCGCCCCCCTTAAAAAACAAGCTAAAAAACTAGGTATTTCAGCCAAAATCATGGGTGGCGATGGCACACAAACCCCAGAGTTTATTAAATTAGCGGGCGCTGACTCTGAAGGTATGGTTTCTTCAAGCCCAGGCCAATCCAAAGAAAGCATGCCAGGTGGCGCGGAATTCTTAGCCAAATTTAAAGCTAAATTTGGTGTAGAAGTGAATCTATACGCTCCTTACAATTACGACGCCACCAAAGTAATGATTGAGGCTATGAAAAAAGCAGGCTCTACCGAGCCCGCCAAATACTTACCTGAATTGCAAAAAATTGAATACAAAGGCGTAACCGGCGTAATCAGTTTTGATGAAAAAGGCGATATTAAAAACGGCCCTATCACGGTCTATCAAGTTAAGGGCGGTAAGTGGGAAGTGATCGAAGTAGTGGCAGGCGAAGCTAAGTAACATTAACCGTTCATCTTGATGTCATCAAAAAAGGCGACCCTTACGTCGCCTTTTTTAAATGACAAAGCAATCGCGGTTTAAGTCTAAGCAGCTGCTAGCGAAGAACCTAGGCTTGTTCTAGGATGAAGACGGCATGAATATAAAATGCAGGGAATACGGGAGAGCGGCATGAAACTTGAAGAAGTTTTCGAACAAACACACAAATTACCCACCATACCCAAAGTTGTGCAAGAACTTATTGATAGCTTTAGCAAAGATGATATTGATATCGAAACAATTGCAAAAAAAATTGCACTTGATCAAGTCATCACCGCTAAAGTGCTACGTTTAGCCAATTCTGCGCACTTTGGCGCCTCTAGACAAATCGCTTCTGTCAACGATGCCGTTGTTGTGCTCGGCTTTAATACAGTACGTACTTTGGTAGTGGCCTCGGGTGTAACGGGTGCTTTCATTACCACGCCTGGCTTTGATCGCAAGCGATTTTGGAAACACAGCTTGCGCGTGGCAACGCTGGCAAAATGGATTTCTAAATCTGCCAAATTTAATGGTGAGGTTGCATTTACCACTGGCATGATTCATAGCATTGGTGAAATGCTCATCCATATTGTGGCACCTGAGTTAGCTGCAAAAATCGATCAATATGTCGAAAATGGTGCGGCTGATCGCGTGGCACTAGAAACCAACAACATCGGTTTTGACTATGTCATGGTTGGCGAAGAACTGGCTAAGCGCTGGAATTTTCCAGTAGATATCCAGATGGCAGTGAAATACCAAAATATGCCCAATGCACAAGAACCACCCTCTAAATTAAGCCATGTGCTGCATATTGCCCTGCATATTGCCCACAAAGAAGCCGACATCAGCACCAATGAAGAGTGGATGGCAAGTTTACCGACGACATCCTTTGCCTACTTAGGCATAGATCAAGCCGCATTCAGCCTGCAGCTAGAAGAAATCAATGACCTTGGTTCTGGCATGGAAGAAATGATCACCTAATACGATCAATGACATAGAAGGCAATAAAAAACCGGCCACGTAGCCGGTTTTTTATTGCCTTTAAGCAAAACTTAAACAAGCTATTCATGCCGTTTAAAATGCGGGAATAGCCTGATATTCAAATAAGAACCCAGCACTTAGTCTTGTCTTACCGAATGCGTTACGTCACAGAATCGGCAAACCACTCAATGCAGAGAGATCACAATATGTTCAGCAAAAAAAATATAATTCTATTGCTTGCCAGTGCAACACTCCTCTCAACGCAAGCCCACGCAGCCAAAGTTTACCAAGTTGCAACAGATGCTGCCTATGCCCCATTTGAATCTGTAAACGAAAAGAAAGAAATCGTTGGCTTTGATATGGACGTGATCAAGGCTGTAGCCTCAAAAGCAGGCATTGAAGTTAAACTGCATAACACCCCTTGGGAAGGTATTTTTGCAACGCTTAGCTCTGGCGATCGTGATTTAGTCGCCTCTGCCGTAACCATTACGCCTGAGCGTAAACAAAGTATGGATTTTTCTGATCCCTACTTTGAAGCAAAACAGCTCATCGCGGTTAGCAAGAAAAGTAGCATTACTAACTTTACAGCACTGAAAGATAAAAAAGTGGGTGTACAAACGGGCACTACCGGTGACGAAATTGTACAAAAGCTGCTCGGCAAAACAAATCCAAATATCAAGCGCTTTGAATCTACCCCATTGGCGATTAAAGAGCTGCAAAATGGCGGTGTTGATGCTGTAGTCGCTGATAATGGCGTGGTGATTAACTTTATTGCTAATAATAAATCATCCAGCCTAAAAATCATTGATGATGCAACTTTCGCAAAAGAATATTACGGCTTTGCTGTAAAGAAGGGCAATAAAGAACTGATAGAAAAGCTAAATAAAGGAATCGCTGCCATTAAAGCCGATGGTACTTACGACAAAATCCACAAGAAGTACTTCGGAAACTGAGCTTAATCATTTAAAATCGGGCTTATATCTTTCAGAAGCGCAATCCTGCGGGCTTGCGCTTTTTTATTCTGCAATCTGAATATGGCATGACAATGGACTTCCTAACATTCTGGCAACAGATGCAAACCACAGTTCCCCTTCTATCTAACTTTCAATTACAGATTGTTTGGGAATATCGCTCACTGTTTATCGATGGCATGCAAATGACCATTGGTATCACTCTTATTGCGGTGGTTTTTGGTACTTTAATCGGCCTATTTGCAGGAATGGCCCGCCTTGCTGATGTTAAACATGGAATCTGGAAATACCCAGTGCGCTTCCTTATTCGCTGGCCGTCATCCGCTTACGTCACATTTTTTCGAGGCACTCCCTTATTTGTGCAGATTTTACTCACCCACTTTGCCGTTATGCCAATGTTGGTCCATCCCTCAGATGGCTTACTTATTAGTGGAGATTTAGCCTCTACTTTGCGCCAAGATTACGGCGCATTTATGTCTGGCCTGGTAGCGCTAACCCTTAATGCTGGCGCCTATATCACCGAGATTTTCCGTGCGGGGATTCAGTCGATAGCCAAAGGTCAATTTGAGGCATCCCGCTCCTTAGGCATGAACTACTGGCAAACCATGCGCTTTGTGATTATCCCACAAGCCTTTAGACGCATGTTGCCACCGCTAGGCAATGAAGCGATTATGCTACTTAAAGATAGCTCGCTGGTTTCCGCCATTGGCCTTGCTGAGCTGGCCTATGCAGCCCGAACCGTGGCTGGGGCCTACTCACGTTATTGGGAGCCATACCTGACCATTTCTTTCCTGTATTTAATCCTTACGTTACTTATGGCTGCAGGGGTCAATAAACTAGAGAAACACTTCCAAGCGAGCGGCGGCATTCATTAAGCCCTAGCAGCCTGTCGGACTTCGATCGTAGCGAGGGAAAGACCGGTTTGAGACAGATTTCGTGGGTTTTTGAGGCGAATAGCTGGCTATTCAACGAGAAAATGCCTGAAATATGGCCAAATCCGGCTTTTCCGTAGTAGATCAGTCTTAAGTCCGACAGACTGCTAGCCCAGCTACAAAAGGCTTTTCACACAGTGGAAGGCCTTTTGTACGTAAGCATGCTCAATACAGCTTGGGGGTTTTTAAAGCTCGATCGGATCCACATCCAAAATACAACGCACCTTGTTATTGCGCGTCTCCAGCATGGGCATAACCCGCTTCAGTGCATTCACCAAAGGGTGGCGTGTATCAGACATCACTAAGAGCTGCCAGCGCTCCATCCCCGCTTTGCGCTGCATGCTTGCTACGATGGGTTCAAACATTTGCACGCTGGGTGCATCGGCTAAAACGCTTTGTAGCTCGACAAGAAATGCCTTTGCCAAGGCTCCATCTTCCGCTTCAGCCCGTAACAGCGCATAGACAGCAAAGGGCGGCAGCTGCATACTGCGCCGCTCATCTAACTGGCTATCGGCAAAGGCCGCATAATCCTGTGCCAAAAGTTGACTGTAAAAAGGATGATCGTGATAGCCGGTTTGAATCAACACTCGGCCTTGCGTGCCCGCCCGCCCCGCACGGCCAGCCACCTGCAAAAGCTGTGCATACATACGCTCTTCACCGCGAAAATCCACGCTAAACAGGCCCGCATCAGCATTAAGCACCACAACTAGATTGAGCGATGGAAAATCATGCCCTTTTGCCATCATTTGCGTACCAACAAGTAAATTAGCCTCGCCCGCACTCACTTGGCGCAGCATTTCTTGCAAGCTGCCTTTACGTCGTGTGTTATCTCGATCAATACGTAGAATCTTGGCGTCTGGAAACAAGCCCTCTAGCGCCGCTTCTACCCGCTGCGTGCCTTGCCCTAGCGGGCGTAAGTCTTGATTACCGCAATCTGGGCAAGCAGCAGGAATCTGCTCTTCATAACCACAATGATGGCAACGCAAACGGCGCTCTTTTAAGTGCAACACCAGCTTAGCTGAGCAGCGTTTGCACTCCCCCAACCAACCACATTCACCGCAAGACAATACCGGCGCATAGCCACGACGGTTAATAAACACCAGCACCTGCTGCCCCGATGCCAAATGATCCCGCATAATATTTAATGTGGCCTGATGCAGCCCTTCCACCGTTTTGGCTCGGTGCATCGGGATAATTTCAATTTTCGGAGGCATTGCCCCACCCACCGCGCGGTGTTGCAAGGTAATCAAGCGATAGCGCCCTTGGCGAGCATTATGCCAAGTCTCTAAGGCGGGAGTGGCCGAGCCGAGCACCACGGGCACCTGCCGTTGATGCGCACGATACACCGCCGCATCACGCGCCGAATAGCGCAGGCCTTCTTGCTGTTTAAACGAGCCATCGTGCTCCTCATCCACCACAATCACGCCCAACCTTGGCATAGGGGTGAATACCGCAAGCCGCGTGCCCAGCACAATATGCGCCTCGCCACGGCTGGCTGAAAGCCAATTCACCACCCGTTCTTTATCGCTTAAGCCACTATGCAAAGCCACGATGCGAGCAGTTGGAAAACGCGCTCTAAAGCGCGCCTCTAATTGTGGGGTTAAGTTGATTTCAGGCACCAGCACCAATGCTTGGCAACTTTGCGCTAAGCAATGGGCAATCGCCTGCAAATAAACCTCAGTTTTGCCGCTACCGGTAATCCCAAACAGAAGGAAAGCAGCAAAGCCTGCAGTGTCCACAATCTGATCAATCGCAGCCTGTTGATCCTTATTGGCAAGTGCCGCCGCCAACGGCAGAGGAATCGCATCAGGCAAGGCGGCAGTAAAGCTTACCCAGCCCGCCTCCAACCATGTTTTTAACCACTTCATGGCGCTTGGCGATACTGCCGCTAGCTCGGCGCGCGCCATAGGCAGAGCCAGCATCTCGGCCAGCCGCCTTTGCAAAGGTGCGCGAGCCGATATATTAGCCAATAGCAGCCCTACATCGCTCGCTTGGTACACACCACTAGGCTCTGGGGAAATAAACACCTTAGCTTGGCGTAAAGCCACTGGCAAAGCCGTAGCAAGTACCTGCCCCAAGGGATGGCCGTAGTACTCAGCGCAAAACCGGCTCAGCGCCAACACATCGGCAGGCAAGGGTGGCATATCGTTAGGCAAGGCTGTGATTTCGCGAATTTTGCTGCGATCCAACTGAGTTGCGGACGATACGCCCAGCACCACGCCAGCCAAACTGCGTGGGCCAAAGGGCACAATCACCCTATCACCCACCATTGGCACAATCTCACTTGTAAAGCTATATTCAAAAAAACGTGTAAGCGGAACATCAAGAGCGACCGTTAAATAGCAACTATTCTTTAATATTCCGGTCATACGTATCCTGCAAACATGAGCCAAACAAGACTACCCACAGATTGTGTGGATAACTTTGTGGATTAACTGCGAATAAGTGGCAAAACCCCAATAGAATCGGGGATGTGCTTAGCTTGCCTATTTTTTGAACTTTAAATTAATTCATTTAAAATCAATGACTTACAAAAACACACAACAATGAATTAATTTTTCTTTAACACTTGACAATCCGTACTTCTTAACCATTTTCGTGTGTATAACTCAGGCTTATATCGATAAAATCAATACACAACACCGACATAAGCCCTTGATTTATTTACTTATTCTATGATAGCTTCGTGAAAGCTTATGTACACTATTAACTAATGTTGTCACATGTTCAGGATTAGTGAATTGTGAAATGCCGTGCCCTAAATTAAACACATGCCCTTCCCCAGCCCCAAAGCTCGCCAGCAAGCGATCGACCTCCAACTCAATCGCCTCTGGATTAGCAAACAACGCATTGGGATCAAAATTACCCTGCAAAGCAACCTTATTGCCGATACGACGACGTGCATCGGCCAAATCCACCGTCCAATCCAAGCCCACCGCATCGCAGCCACTGGTGGCGATATCTTCCAACCACAGGCCACCGCCCTTAGTAAACACAATCACCGGCACTTTACGGCCATCGTGCTCGCGCTTTAAGCCTGCAATCACCTGCTTCATATAGTTCAGCGAAAATTCCTGATACTTGCCATAGGCCAGCGCGCCACCCCAGGTATCAAAAATTTGCACCGCTTGCGCACCGGCTTCAATTTGCGCATTTAAGTAATCAATCACGGTACGAGCATTCACATCCAAGATGTGATGCAAGAGATCTGGCCGATCATAAAGCATGGTTTTAACGCGGCTAAAGGTAGCAGACCCTGCGCCCTCGATCATATAGCAAGCCAAAGTAAACGGGCTGCCAGAAAAACCAATCAAAGGCACGCTACCCTTTAAAGCTTTACGAATCGACGAAACGGCATCGGTAACGTAACGCAACTCAGTCCCCACATCTGGCACCGTCAGCGCCAAAATATCGCGCTCTTCCCGCAACGGGCGCTCAAACTTAGGGCCTTCACCTTCTGCAAAATATAGCCCCAAGCCCATTGCATCGGGCACGGTTAAAATATCGCTAAATAAAATCGCGGCATCTAGCGGATAGCGTTCAAGCGGCTGCAAGGTGACTTCAGTGGCTAACTCAGTATTTTTACACAGCTGTAAAAATGACCCCGCCACTTTGCGAGTGGCACAGTACTCAGGCAAGTAACGCCCCGCTTGGCGCATCAGCCAAACAGGGGTGTATTCAACAGGCTCACGGCATAGCGCACGTAAGAACGTATCGTTTTGTAATTGGCTCATTAAATTAGGCTTCCTTTAAAGCACAATAGCCCTCGCAGCCCAT
The DNA here is from genome assembly GCF_004194535.1 of Iodobacter fluviatilis. Lineage (NCBI taxonomy): Bacteria > Pseudomonadati > Pseudomonadota > Betaproteobacteria > Neisseriales > Chitinibacteraceae > Iodobacter > Iodobacter fluviatilis. The sequence continues at coordinate 226,368 of NZ_CP025781.1, forward strand.
CAGGCGGCTAAGGCTATTTGCAGAAGAATAGGGCGGGCAAGGCCGCCCACAAGACACAAAAATACAAAGGCTTAAGGGCAAAGCTTTTGGGTATAGCCTTTTATGCCACGACGACAGCGCTGATCTTTTTGCTCTGCCGTAATCACCCACACAGAATCAACCACCGCCATTTTAAAGCGATAGCGCTCACTCGCCACGCTATCGTCCATCAAACCTTTCATTTCTACGCTTAGCTTGGTATGGGAAAAATCCTCCCCCTGCGAGCGCTGCTTAATATCCAAACCTTGATATTCAAACTGCCCAGCAGGGTTACTGATTTTATCTTTCAGATAAGCCAAAGCCACTTGCACCGGAGGCTGGCCTGCTTCACCTTTATAAACGACGGCAGCCGGCGCAGGTAGTGAAGCAGAAAACACTGTGCCACTACACAGTAATAGAAGCAGTACTAACCATTTTTTCATGCGCTTTTCCAAGTGTCTTTAAGTGTAACGGCGCGATTAAATACAATCTTTTCGCCCGCGATATGGTCTTTGCGATCCGTCACAAAATAACCTAAACGTTCAAACTGATAGCGCGTTTCTGGGGCCAAATCACACGCAATGGTTTCTACAAAAGCGGTAACCACCTCCAGCGATTCTGGGTTAATAAACTGACGGAAATCAACGTACTCACCATCTGCGCCACGAACTGCATCTGGGCGAGCTTCAGTAAATAGGCGATCGTATAAACGCACTTCAGCGGATACTGCGTACTCGGCAGACAACCAGTGAATCACACCTTTTACCTTACGGCCAACTGGATTTTGGCCCAGCGTATCTGGATCAAGGCTGCATTTAAGCTCAATCACATTGCCACTCGCGTCTTTCACTACTTCATCGCACTTCATCACGTAGGAGTAGCGCAAACGTACTTCGCTACCCACGGTCAAGCGTTGCCAGCCCGCTGGAGCGACTTCGGCGAAATCATCTTGCTCCACCCAAATCTCACGGCTAATTGGTACATTGCGCTCGCCAAACTCTGGGTGCTGTGGATGATAAGGTGCGGCACGTGAAGCGGTGACGCCTTCCTCATAATTAGTCAGCGTCACTTTCAGCGGACGAAGCACAGCCATAATGCGCGGGCAGCTACTTTCTAATTGCTCGCGCACTGCGCCTTCCAGAATACTTAAATCAACCACGTTTTCTGATTTAGACACGCCTACGCGCTGGGCAAATAATTTAATGCCCTCAGGGGTATAACCACGGCGGCGCATACCGACCACGGTAGGCATACGCGGGTCATCCCAGCCTGAAACTAGGCCCTCATTTACCAGCGCCGCCAGCTTACGCTTGGACGTCATGGTGTAGAGCAGCTCTAGGCGTGAGAATTCAATCTGCTGTGGATGGCAATCAATGGTGATGTTATCCAGCACCCAATCGTAGAGCGGGCGATGATCGGCAAATTCAAGTGTACACAAGCTGTGCGTAATACCTTCCAGCGCATCAGAAATACAATGGGTGTAATCGTACATCGGGTAGATGCACCATTTATCGCCAGTGCGGATATGATGCGCGCGTTTGATGCGATAGATCACCGGGTCACGCAAATTCAGATTAGGCGCAGCCATATCAATTTTAAGACGCAGCGTTTTGCTACCATCTGCAAACTCGCCCGCCTTCATGCGGCGGAATAAATCTAAGTTTTTTTCAATCGAGCGATCGCGGTGCGGGCTGTCTTTACCCGGCACTTCAAAATTGCCACGATATTCCCGCATTTGCTCGGCATTTAGTTCACAAACAAAAGCCTTTCCCGCTAAGATGAGTTCTTCCGCATAAGCGTAAAGCTGGTCAAAATAATCTGCAGCGTGGCGAATTTCACCCGCCCACTCAAAGCCCAGCCACGTCACATCGCTGGCGATGGCTTGAGCAAACTCTTCATTTTCTTTTTCGGGATTGGTGTCATCCATACGCAAATTGCATTGACCCTGATAATCCTCAGCTACGCCAAAATTCAAGCAAATCGACTTGGCATGGCCTACATGCAGATAGCCATTTGGCTCAGGCGGAAAGCGCGTTTGGATCGACGAATGCTTGCCGCTGGCAAGGTCGCTTTCAATCGTGCTACGAATAAAATTACTGACAGTAGGAACCGAGGCTTCTTTGCTCATATCTTGAATAGGGTTCAATGGTATTTGGACAAGTTCTATTCTACCGTAACCGCGTGCTAATTGGGGTCTAGCATCCTGTCGGACTTAGCATCAGTCAGCTGCAAAATCACCTGATCGGCCTATATTTCACCAGATTTTTGACCCATAACTCGTTATTGGCGCTGCAAATCCGGCAAAATCTGGTCTCGATCATGCGATTCTTCGCTTCGACCGTCTAAGTCCGACAGGCTGCTAGCCGCAGCGGTACTGGGTGCTACGATTACCACTTGCATGCTATCTTTGCGCCCTTTTTGCTGCTTATTCATTAAAACTAACACACTCAAGTTCGGATAAAGGCAGCAGCAGCCCCATCATTCACTCCATTTAGAGGAATCAAAGCAATGTGGAAATGGTTATTTTTAGGTTTTTTACTGCATGTGTCCTGGGCAAATGCTGAAGACAAACTGTCAATTTATGTATGGAGCAACTCCATGCCAACCAGCACCATCAAAGCGTTTGAAGCACGTTGCCAATGCCGTGTAGAGCAAAGCTTTTATGGCGATAATGAAGAGCTACTCGCAAAACTGGCCGCTGGCGCTAAGGGCTACGACCTTATTTTTCCCTCCACCTTTGTTTTACCCGCCCTGATTGGCCCCAATAAGCTCATGCCGCTGGATAAAAACAAGCTACCACACAGCAAAGATATCCTCCCTACTTTTTTACGCGTACCTTACGATAACAACAACACCTACCATCAGCCCTTTATGATAGGCGTAACCCTACTGGGCTATAACGCAGAAAAACTCAAAGCAGCGGGTGTAGACCCCAGCAGCTGGGCCGCTATTTTTGACCCTGAGCAGCTCAAAAAAATCCGCAATAAAGTGACTGTATTAGATAGCTCGCGCGAATTATTTGCTGCTGCGCTGATGTATCTTGGCAAAGACCCTAATTCTGGCAAGCAAGAAGACCTTGCCGCCGCCAGCGAAGTAATTCGCAAAGCCAAACCATATTGGGCGGCATTTAATAATGATAGTTACAGCCGCCAGCTGGCCAATGGCAATATCTGGTTGGCGATGGGGAATAGCTCAGATTTATTTCAGGCGCGCCGCGAAGTCAAAGAAACCAAGCGCAAATTTCAACTGGAATTTACCGCACAAAAAGAAGGCAATGAATGGTGGATGGATACCACCGCCATTATGCGCGATGCACCAAGGCCAGATCTGGCCCATCAATTTATCGATTTTTTGCTAGAAGGCAAAACGGCAGCGGCGCAAGCGAAAGCCAGCGGCGGCATTAGCCCCGTAAGCACTGCAGCGCCTTTCCTTGATCCAGAGCTCAGCCAACACCCCGTACTCAACCCCAAACCCCAAGACTTTGCTAAATGGACATTAATGCGTGCTTATAATGCCAATGAACGTCGCTTATTAAGCCGATATTGGACCAGCATTAAAGTGCGTTAATTTATGCTGCGTAAGAAAGCAAGGGGAAAGAAAGCTTTTAAAGCGCACTATTTCCCCACTCAAATCCAACACAAAAAAAATATATCAATCTTAAGAGCTATGTAATGTATAGAATAATAAAACCAATGGCATTCAGATTGCGGAGTAGAAAGTGGACCAAGGATTAGAACTATTTTTTGAACGGTATGGCGAGGCTTATTCAGCCTTAGATGCAAACGCAACCTCATCCATGTTTGCCCTCCCCTTTATGACGATTCATCAAGGCCAAGGCACCGTCTGGGAAACAATGGATTTATTACACCCTGCAACCGTAAGCTTACTAGACTGGTTTGAGCAGCAGGGATTTCTTAGCTCCAGCTATAAAATCAAAGATGTACTTTATATCAGCGATGATTTTGCCAGCGTCAACCTAATTTGGTCAGTTACGCGACTAAATATGGATCCTTGGCAATACGGCACCTGTTATCACGTTAAGCGTGGAGATGGTGGCTGGAGAATTTACTGTGTAGTCCAGTTTGACACCATCCCCGAGCTTGAAGAAGGCGTAGAAGCGGCCATCAAACTTCGACACAGCTTGCATTCAAATCTGTAACAATCAATAGCGTGGGCCCCAAGCCCACGCCAATTTTTTATGCCCCTATCATGTAATCGCCTCTTGCTCAGCAGGCAGCAGCAAATTGATCAAAATAGCCAAGACACTCACCAAACCTACCCCTGCCAGATTAAAATCACCAATCTTCAGCATCAAGCCACCAATTCCACAAGTCAGCACCACGGACACAATCACCAAATTGCGCGGAGCCATCAGGTTTAGCCTTGCATCAATCAAGGTTTTTAGGCCAATACTCGCAATCGTACCGAATAAAAGCACCATAATCCCTCCCATTACCGGTAGCGGAATCGACTGTAACAGCGCATTAAATTTACCGAAGAACGCCAAAATCACCGCCAAAATGGCTGCCCAAGTCATGATGACCGGGTTAAAGTTTCGGGTAATCATCAGCGCGCCGGTTACTTCTGAATAAGTTGTAATCGGCGGGCCACCAATTAGCCCAGCAAAACACACACCAAAACCATCCCCCGCCAAAGTGCGATGCAGACCAGGTGATTTTGTATAATCATCCCCCGTCACTTGCCCTACCGCCATCACCGCACCAATATGCTCAATCGTTGGTGCAATTGCTACTGGCAGCATAAATAACGCCGCAGCCCAGTTTACTTCTGGTGTAACAAAATGCGGCATAGCAAACCATGGCGCAGCAACAATCGCCGTAAAATCAATCACGCCCACAAAAACAGCGGAAATATAACCCACAACTACGCCAGATAAGATCGGCACTAGACGCAACATTCCACCAGCAAAGACCGACACAATAATCGTTGTACCCAGAGAAATAGCCGCCAAGAATAAAGACGTGTTGTACGCAACCAACTGCTTACCGCCACCCTGTCCCATCGCCATACCCGACGCCGCCACCGCAACCGATAAACCAATCACCATAATTACGGGGCCAATCACTACCGGTGGTAGCAATTTATGGATAAAACCCATGCCACGCCATTTAATCAAACCCGCAATCACAAAATACATAAAACCAGCCGCAAACAGGCCAAACTGAGTCGCAGCTTGCCCCCAGGTATGCATGGCAAAAATAATCGGCCCAATAAATGCAAAGGAAGAGCCCAAAAAAATAGGCACTTTACGGCCAGTGATCCACTGAAAAACGAGAGTCCCTACACCAGCGCCCAATAGGGCCATCGCTGGGTTAAGGCCAGTTAGTAAAGGCACCAAGACCAAAGCACCAAAGGCTACAAATAAAATCTGTGCTCCCGAAACAAACTGCTTTAAGGCAAACCACATAAAAACTGCTCCCCTAGATACAAAAATCCCCCTTCTTCGAGGGGGATGATTTAAAACTTAAAATTCAGACTACTTTGTTGTGCCAAAAATCTTATCTCCGGCATCCCCAAGGCCCGGAATAATATAACCCAACTCATTTAAATGGCTATCCAAAGAAGCAGCCACAATTTCTACATCAGGGTGAGCATCATTGACCAGCTTCACGCCCTCAGGGGCAGCCACCATTACAATCGCTTTGATATCTTTACAACCATTGCGTTTAAGCATATCGATGGTCGCCACTAAAGAACCACCCGTTGCCAACATGGGATCAATAATCAAAGCAAGGCGATCTTCTAGGTTGCCTACAAATTTTTCAAAGTATGGCTCAGGCTGCAATGTTTCTTCATTACGCGCCAAACCAACTACACTGATTTTGGCTGAAGGGACTAAATCGAGTACACCATTGAGCATACCAATTCCAGCACGCAAAATAGGTACAACAGTGAGCTTTTTACCTTTGACCTGCTGAACTTCTACAGGGCCACACCAGCCGGCAATCATGGTGGTTTCTAATGGCAAATCACGCGTTGCTTCATAGGCTAATAAACGAGCCAGCTCTTCTGTAAGTAATCGGAACTTATTTGTACTGACGTTTTCTGCACGAAGCAGAGCCAGTTTATGTTGAACCAAGGGATGTTTTACAACGGTAATTTGCATGACGACGCCCAAAAAAACAAATATTAACATTTCAGTGTAGCGCTCCTTACACAAAAGCGCATCGGTGAAAATACAACTTGCATACAGAATAAATCGTTTCACTCCACTAGGCTTTAATATCAAACAATAAATATGGACCTATCAAGCACCACGAAACATAACATAGACTATCCCTAATAAACACAATCTCATCCACAGACAATCCAGCATAAGTGTTTGATTCATAAAAAATACAGAACCGAGGCAAAGACCAATAAACTCATATTTTCTTGAGTAATTTGCAGCCAAAGCAAAAAGTAAACACCAAGAGCGATTCGATGAGCTGGCCGCCAGTAATAAATATTCTAATAAAGCGATCCTAAACTCAACAGCACCGCCAATAACCAATGTTTGCTGTGGGCGTATTTCAAATATGCTTAGCTCGCTACTGTCATGAGCAGATTGATAGAATCAAAAGCAGGATAGATATAATAGATAGGGGCAGGTTCATTACGGCAAGGATGCTCATTTTTTGTTAAACTCGCCCAAGTTAGCGCCTGACTCACTGTTTTGGACACACATATGACACTGCGTAGCATTGCCTTAGCCCTTGTGCCTCTTTTTTTATCTCTAAACGTACTCGCTGGGGATGCTGAGGATATTCAGCAGTTACTTAAATCCAAGCAACTACCACAAGCGCTAGATCGTGCAGACAAAGCCCTTGCTAAATCCCCCAAAGAGCCATCCATTCGCTTTTTGCGCGGTATTATTCTGACAGAAATGGGCAGAACCGATGAAGGCATCAAGGCCTTTACTCAGCTTTCTGCAGACAATCCACAGCTCCCTGAGCCCTATAATAATTTAGCCGTGATTTACGCTCAGCAAAACCAATTAGATAAAGCACGTGCGGCACTACTTATGGCCATACAAACCAACCCAGCCTATGCCACTGCGCATGAAAATTTGGGTGACTTATACGCTCGTCTTGCCTCTCAAGCTTACGATAAAGCACTGCAATTAGAGGGTGCCAATCCAGCCGTACAAACCAAATTAAAAATGGTTGGCAGCCTCTTTGGCACCCCAATTGCCCCAAACAAAGCTTCTACCGTAAAAGTAGCAACAGTCACTCCAACGACTAAACCAGCAAACGTTGCTTTAGTCACGCCAACCTCAAAAACATTGGCTACGCCAAGCCCTGCCCCAACCAACCCCACGGCCACGCCTGCACCTGTCATTAAAGCCACGCCGGCACCTACTCCAGCTCCTAAGCCAGAAGCACATGATACTGACAAGCAACAAGTTGCCGCTGCAGTTGAAAGCTGGGCGCAGGCATGGAGTAAAAAAAATGTAAACGGCTATCTCGCCGCTTATGGTAGTGATTTTAAAACCCCTGGTGGGCAAAAATTTAGCACATGGGGCGAAGAACGCCATAATCGCATTAGCAGCCCTAAATCGATCGAAGTCAAAATCTCAGATTTAAAAATAGAAATCAATGCTGACAACACAGCAAAAGCACGCTTTCGCCAGTCATATAAGGCCAGTCACTTATCTAGCACGACTGGTAAAACTTTAATTCTTGCAAAATCGGGTGGCCGCTGGCTAATCCGAGAAGAGCGAACAGGCTCCTAATCACGTATGCGTAGTTTGTTTATCTGGGGCAAGCGTAGTACTTGCCTACTTGCCCTACTGATGCTTGCTCCCCCTGCTCGCCCCATTGTTTCTAACCCAGCCAAACCCCAATTTTTGGAAGAGAAAATAGGTAGCGCGAGCATTGGCTCACCTGAACAAAGGATTTTGGCCGCGATAGACCATATTCGTAATGGCAGACTTGCGGATGCCCGCGCTACCGTCAATGCTTTACTACTAGAACAGCCCAATTATCGCCTCGCCCACCTGCTTTCTGGCGATCTATACGCGATGCGTACCATGCCACTGAATAACATTGGCGCAGGGTCGGGTAAGCTTGCGACGGATCAGCTTAACGATCTGCGCAAAGAAGCGCTTGCACGAATAACCAATCGCAAAACTAAAGAGCCTCAAGCACTGTTACCCGCTCATTTACTGGTATTTGCCCCTAGTCAGCAATACGCCATTTTGGTTGATGCTGCAGCATCTCGTATCTACGTATTTAAAAATGTCGATGGCGTGCCTAGCTACGTGACTGATCACTACGCCACCATTGGCAAATTAGGTGCGGATAAATTTAAAGAAGGCGACCAGCGCACACCACTTGGCGTGTACTTTGTGACTAGCCACCTTACCCGCTCATATTTGGATAAAACCCGTGGCGCTCAGGCTGATTTATATGGTGTAGGCGCTTGGCCTATTTCTTTCCCTAATGAGATCGATAAAAGCGAAGGCCGCACGGGCTCTGGCATTTGGCTGCATGGCGTTCCCGCCAATACTTACGCACGTGCGCCTTGGGCATCCAATGGCTGTGTGGCCATGACCAATGAAGAAATGCTCGATATTGCACAATACATTCAAATTGGCCAAACACCTGTGGTGATCGTTCCCAAAGCAGAATGGGTAAGTAAAGTGGAATGGCAATCAAGGCACGATGCCGCGCTTAGCCTGATTGACGGCTGGCGCGAAGAATGGGAATCACTTAAAACTCAGCCCTATTTAAACCGCTACGCTAAGCAATTTAAGAGTGATGATGGGCAAGACCTTGCCACTTGGAGCCACCAAAAAACCTTGGTAAGTGCAGGCAAACGCTGGAGTAAAGTCCACCTTGATGAGCTCAGCATATTCACTAGCGGCGGCCCTAATCCGCGCTTAACCACCAGCTTTAAGCAAGATTATCGCAGCAACAACCTAGATAATCAGATGAAGAAGCGGCAATACTGGCAACAAGAGGATGGCGCGTGGAAAATTATCTTTGAAGGCGCAGCCACTTAAATCGTATCTACTCAAAAAAGCCCCACGTCTTTAAACACTTAGGGCTTTTTTGAGATCTTTCATTGCTGCTCACGCCACAAAGGAAGAAACCCAGCTTCGCCTTTATCGGCCTTAAACTCGCTGGCCACACCCAAACCGGGCACCGCAGCCAACACCCCATCCAAATAAATAAGCGGGCAAGCCTGTCTTTGCCATGGCGGCACTTTTGCTTCTTGATAAAGCTGTTTTAATGCGCGGCTTGGACCATCTTTAACTAGGCGCAAAGATTCCCCTCCCACGCGTGGGCGTAATTCCAACATCGCTTGACTAAGCCGTTCTGCCGCGATGCCCTGCTCACTTGCTTGCCAGCTAAGCACCCCATGCCACGCATCCACCTTAGATTCCATGACCCAAGGCAATGCAAGCCTCTGACCCATTAGAATTTGCGCTGGTGTGATAAAGAGCTGGTGTTGATAGCGCCTAATCGCACGATCGCGCCAAAGTAAAGCGGGTTGAGCATCCTCATCGGCATCAAACGCCACCCGCAGTAATTCCTCAAACGCCCGCGTATCCAGCTGCAGCCCGTAGCGAGCCAGCCAATACCGTAAAACATTACGTAAACGCAGCGGCGATAAAGCCACGCGCAAATCAAATACATCATCCTGCACGGCATGCACTAAATCCACAGCAGCAAGCTCCTGTAGCAAATCATCGGCCTCTGCCGCATGCAACGCCACACGGGTCAACGTAGCATTTGCACTAGGCCAAACTGTTTCTAGCTGGGGAATAATTTGATTGCGTAAGAAATTTCGGTCGTAACGCGAATCCTGATTACTCTCGTCCTCAACCCACTCCAAATCATGCTGCTTGGCGTAATCAGCTAAATCCTGACGAGTAGAGCCCAATAAAGGCCGCAAAATGCCCATCTGAGTATTTTGCATGCGCCACTCAGGCATAGCCGCCAAACCACGCAAGCCACTCCCGCGTAGCAAATTGAGGAGCACCGTTTCTGCCTGATCATTTTTATGCTGAGCCAAAAGCAGCACATCGCAAGCTTGCCGCTCAAATGCAGCATATCTTGCGGCCCGCGCCGCGCCCTCCACGCCCATCCCCTTATAAGGCAAGAGTGTAACCCGCTCCACCGCGCACTCCACCCCCAGCCGATTACATAGCACTTGTACAAACTGTGCCCACGCATCTGCGTTGACCGATAAGCCATGGTGTACGTGAATGGCGCGCAGCAGAAAACGCTCGCGGCATACGGCAGCAAGCAAATGCAATAGCACAACGGAATCGAGCCCACCCGACAAACCCACACAAAGAATGGGCTTATCAGATGGGCTCATAGAAAACAAACGGCGTTCGAGTATTTGCTCTACCCGCAGAGACAACGCATCAGGAAACAGACTCTTCCTTAAACTTGCCATAGCTCATCACTCTTTCAAACCTTGCGTCCAATAACTCGTCGAGAGATTTAGATTGCAAGTGCTTCAAAGCATCGGTGAGGTTTTTCTTCATGGTCACCATCATTTGCTGATAGTCACGATGCGCACCACCTAAAGGCTCAGTAATCACTTTATCAATAATACCCAGCGTTTTTAAACGGTTGGCGGTAATACCTAAAGCTTCAGCCGCCTCAGGGGCTTTTTCTGCGGTTTTCCACAAAATAGACGCGCAGCCTTCTGGCGAAATCACGGAGTAAGTAGCGTATTGCAACATCTGCACCACATCCCCCACCGCAATCGCTAAAGCGCCACCTGAGCCGCCCTCACCGATCACCGTACAAATCACCGGTACTCGCAGCTTGGTCATTTCAAATAAATTACGGCCAATCGCCTCGGATTGCCCGCGCTCTTCAGCGCCGATCCCAGGATATGCACCTGGCGTATCAATAAAGGTAATCAGCGGGATATTAAATTTTTCCGCCAGCTTCATCAAACGCAAAGCCTTGCGATAGCCTTCTGGGCGTGGCATACCGAAATTACGGTACTGACGATCTTTGGTGTCACGGCCTTTCTGATGCCCAATGACCATCACCGATTGGCCATTAAATCGAGCTAGACCGCCGATAATCGCCGCATCATCGGCGTAACTTCTGTCACCGTGCAACTCTTCAAAATCTGTGCACAGCGCCTTAATATAATCAAGCGTGTATGGCCGCTGCGGATGGCGGGCCACTTGCGAAATCTGCCAAGAAGCCAGTTTCGAATAAATCGTTTTGGTTAATTCCTGGCTCTTTTTTTCAAGATGGCCAATCTCTACAGAGATATCAACGGCGGAATCGTCTTGAACGAAGCGCAATTCTTCGATTTTGTTCTCAAGCTCCGCGATCGGCTGCTCGAAATCGAGAAAGGTCGTTTTCATGCTGCTCTCCTGCTGCGCGCGACTAATGCAGCCTTAATTAACAGGCTACCGAAAAAATTCGTGGATCATACAGCAAGCAGAGCAAGCACCCAAGATGCTCGCGCCCCGAATATTTTCTGAATTCATCACATCCGCGCTAGTCCTTTGTTTCATATAGCAACTTTGTTTAGACCAGCTTAGGAATAAATCGCCTTGCTTTCATAAAATCCATCTGCAAATCAAAGCTCTAATGCATCATATTGGCCAGTTCTAAGCGCCCAAACAAGCGTTTAGAGCTATACAAATCAGCTGCGAAATACAATATCCGCCCGGATGCCGACTTTCTGCAGTGCTTTACGACTTTTAATATTAAGCACCACCGGCGCCTGGGTATTAGCCGTGATCTCACGCCCTTCTTCAAACGGGCGAGACAATAATAATAGTAAGATCGCATCTTCAGCATGCTCAAGTTCAATCAAAGCACATTCTTCATCACTCAGTTCTACCTCATAATTCAGGCCAAGATGCTCCACCTGCACCAAACTAAAGCTTAAATCCGCGTCATCCAAAGACTGCAGCCAGCGTACTCGAGGATTGGGCTGTTCTTCATGTAGCAGTTTATAGCGTGTGCAATCTTCAAAGCCTGGCATACCTTGAGGGAAAGTCAGCACCGTTTCCGGATCGATATCTATCTCGCCAAAACGCGTGTTTAATGTTTGCATGATCTCAACCTATATGACGTTAAAAAATAGACCTACATAGCAAAAACCAGCGCAGTAACTACGCTGGTTTATTCTGCCATCTTACCCCTAGCAACCATTATATTGAGAGGTCTGCGCATTACATAGTGCAGGGCAGACACTAGCAGCCTGTCGGACTTAGCATCAGTCAGCTGCAAAGTCACCTGATCGGCCTATATTTCACCAGCTTTTTGACCAATAACTCGTTATTGGCGCTGCAAATCCGGCAAAATCTGGTCTCAATCAGGCGATTTTTCGCTTCGACCGTCTAAGTCCGACAGGCTGCTAGTGTCTGTTGACGTTTCATTCGCTATTGCGCTGAGCCGGAAGCAAGTGCTTATTACAGGCGAGGTAGTGGCTTATTCTTTATAAGTCATCTTTATATAAGCAGCACCAATGACAGCGATCCTCAATAATATATTTTCCTTTCAAGAAGAAAACGCCACCACAACATGCCATTCAAATAAAGCTTACTCGCCATTGGTAACAGCCTCATTGCTTACATCACCCCATCAATCAAGCATAGATGGAACGCTGAACGGCAACAGCGTAATTATCACCGCAAAAACAACCCAATTGATAAGCAAACCTAATCATTTATGCCTTACCTTTAAACAAACACAAGTTGTGTGCAATAAAAATCACATGCGCATCAAAGAAACAAGATAAACCTTCATTTTTTTACCAATTCATGTATAAAATGAGAGAGTTCTCAGAGGATAAGCAAGTTGTCATTCCTAATGGCTCACTGTTTTTCTAAATAAATATGGCCATTTCCCTACTATTGGCCCATTCAACTTTTGAAAAATATCATCGCTGACTCAATAAACGGTGATCAAGGTTATTTATGCTACGTATATTTATCGCAAGTTTATTAAGCGCCATCAGCCTGATGGCCCATGCCGATTTGCTCGACACCATCAAAACACGTGGGGTTTTAGTCGTAGGTATATTGCCTGATAACCCTCCCTTTGCCAGACGAAATGACAATCAAACCTTTTCCGGTTACGACATTGATTATGCATCCCTCATTGCAAAAAAAATGGGCGTTAAACTACAAGTACTGGATTTAGACCCTAGCCATCGCATACCAAGCTTAAAAGCTGGCAAAGTAGACATTTTAGTCGCTGCTTTTACTAAAACGCCTGAGCGTGAGCGCGAAGTAAGTTGCAGCTTGGGCTATTTTGTAGCTGCACAAAAAGCATTAATCCGTAAAGGCCGGTATCCAACGTCCGACTCCCTTGCCAATGCCCGCCTTGGCGCATCCAAAGGGACAACAGGCGAAAGCATCTCACGTAAGCTTTACCCTAATGCCAGCATGACCACTTTTGCGGACATACCTGAGGCTACTCGCGCACTAGATCAAGGCACTATCGACGCAGTCATGAATGACGAGCCAACTTTGGCTGCGGCATTAAACAAAATGCCAAACAGATCGCAGTACGAGATTTCAAATTTCTCTAACGCCACCGAAATTCTAGCCATTGCGACTAAATTAGGAGAAAAACGCCTAATGAACACCGTGAACGAATTATTAATTGAGTCAGAAAAAACCGGCGAAGCAGAGCAAATCTTTAATCGCTGGTTTGGGCCACAAACTAGCACTCCTTTCCCCCGTACTTTCCGCATTCAAGGCTAATCAATTGTAAAAAAACTGCAGGCAGCCAGAATACAACAACGCACGCTGCAATTTTTTTAAGCAATAAAAACGGCGGCAGGTCCTGTTTTTAAAACAGGATCTGCCGCCGCAGTAACATCTAATCCCCCATCAATAAGGCCTCTAGAATTCTGATGCCTTATTGATCTACTTTTACCAGATGCGGATCCGCTCCGAGCTTGGCTTGTACATCGCATCACCTTCTTTCACACCAAATGCCTCATAGAAAGCATCACTATTGACTGCTGCGCCATTGGCTCTAAATTCACCAGGGCTATGGGGGTTACTCAAAAGTAATTGCAAAGTCATCGGCTCACGCATTTTGCTAGCCCATACTTGACTCCAGCCTAGGAAAAAACGCTGCTCACCAGTACGCCCCTCAAGTTTAGGTGAGGGCTTGCCCCCCAAGGACAGCTGATAAGCTTTATATGCCACTGCCAAGCCTGATAGATCGGCAATATTTTCACCTAAGGTAAGTTGCCCATTCACGTGCTTACCTACAATAGGCTCGTAGGCATCGTATTGAGCCACTAATTTATTGGTGAGCGCTTTAAAAGCATCACCGTCTTGCTTTCCCCACCAATTGACTAAATTACCATCGCCATCAAATTGGCTACCTTGATCATCAAAACCGTGCGAAATTTCATGTCCAATGACGCCGCCGATGGCACCGTAATTAACCGCATCATCGGAGAAAAAATTAAAAAATGGCGCTTGTAAAATGGCCGCAGGAAATACAATCTCATTCATACTTGGATTGTAATAAGCATTTACCGTTTGCGGCGTCATCCCCCACTCTTTACGATCAATAGGCCTACCTAGTTTTGCAATTTTACGCGCAAATTCAAAACGTTGTGATCGTTGCAAATTACCCAGCAAATCATCGGCTTTAATTTCTAGCTTGGAGTAATCGACCCATTTTTCTGGATAGCCTATTTTCACCGTAAATTTAGCCAGCTTTTCCTGAGCTTTCACCTTGGTTGCCAGGCTCATCCAAGTGAGATCTTTAATAGAATTACGATAAGCGACCAACAGATTATTAACCATCACATCCATTTTAGCTTTGGCATCAGGACTAAAGTATTTAGCGACGTATAACTCACCCACAGCCTCACCCAAACTGCTATTGGTGGCCGCAATGGCTTTTTTCCAACGAGGCTTTTGCTCTGGCACCCCTGATAATGCTTTACCATAAAAATCAAAGTTTAAGTCCGCATAGGCCTTTGGCAAGGCATTGGCATATTGATCTAATGCTTTAAATTTCAACCAAACCTTTAATGTAGCAATAGGTGTATTAGCTAAAATATCACCCATTTCCCTAATATAGCTAGGCTGAGAAACAATGACAGCCTCTGCTTTACTTGTCACGCCCATCGCCTGCCAATACTCCACCCATGCAAAATGAGGGGCAAGCTGAGTTAATTCAAGCTGCGTTTTTTTATTATAGGTTTTATGAGGGTCGCGATTTTCAACTTTAGTCCATTGCGCTTGTGCCAATTCAGTTTCAAACGCCAATAAAGCTGTCGCATCAACCGTTGATTCACCCGATAATTTCAGTAATTTTTCAACATAAAGGCTTAGTGCAGCCCGTGCTGTAACAAACTTAGCATCAGGCTTGGAGTAATAATCACGGTCTGGTAGGCTTAATCCAGATTGATTGACATTAACAATGTAGTTTGCTGAGTTTTTTTCATCTTGCCCAATATATAAAGCAATAGGCGTGCCAATACCCAAGGATGTAAATGACGCAAATACTGAGGCTAACTCCTTATGGCTTTTAACACCATCAACCATAGATAAGGTTGCTTGTAATGGTGCTAAGCCACGCTGCTCGATAAGCGTTTCATTCATATAGCTTTGATACAAGTCCCCCACTTTTTTAACGGCAGATCCGGCTGCGCCATTCTGGCTTGAGGCCGTTTCTACAACAGTGTGAACTTGTGATTCAGCAAGGTCTCTTAGAATTAAAAAAGAACCATGTGATGATTTATCCGCAGGAATTTCAGTATTTTTTAACCAATTACCATTTACGGCAAGATACAAATCATCTTGCACTCGGACATTTTTATCAAAGCGCTCAACATCCAAACCAGAACGAGATGCTGCTTGTGCACCGAATGCCAAAGCGGCGGCAATAAGGGTTAAAACAAATTTTCGTTTCATTCAAAATCCCCATCAATGGACACATCGGCTTATTTAAAAGCTTTGCATGATAATTAGTTTAAGTAATCTAAAGCATATAATGCCCTAAGCCTGTCCGAACGTGAAAGATAATCAATAAAAAACAATAAAAATACATCAGAGACGCCTTATATGCAGGAAGATTACTAAAGTTTTTACGATTTGCGTCGATACTAGGCATAATGACAGTAATAGCAAGTCACACTGGCCGGTGACGAAGGAAGACATACCATGAAAATCGACTCATCAAAACCACTCAACCCAGCACTCAACCGCAATAATGATCGCGTTCCAAATAGCGGAGCGGGTAGTACAGAGCATAGCGCAAGTGTAGATAACGTAACAATCAACCCACTTGCGGCAAAGCTGAGTCAAATTGAGCAAAGTGCTAAGCCCTCTTTTGATGCGGAACGCGTTGAATCGCTCAAAAAAGCAATTAGTGAAGGGCGTTTTACCGTGCGTACCGAAGCGATTGCTGGCAAAATCATTCAGAGCGCACAAGAACTACTAGGCAAGTAAAATGACATTAAATACGGCACTGCCGTTAGATACCTTGATCCCACTTTTGGATCAGGCAAAGTGCAGCATGGAAGAAATGCTTGGCCTACTGAAAGAAGAGCAAGAATTTTTGATTGGCAATCAGCTGGATCAGTTGATGTCACTCACCCAAAAAAAACAAAGCACCGCACTCGAGGCTGAGCAAGCCGGCTTAGCGCTAAGCCATTTTTTTGCCAAACAAGGCCTTAGCCCAAATAGTGATATAAGCGCATGGTTTAGCACGCAACTGCCTAGCGCACTAATTGAGTGGCAAGCCTTGATAGAAACCTCGCGCCAAGCCTCAGCTTTTAATAGCAGCAATGGCAAGCTTATAGAAACCCGTCAGCATCTAATCAATGCCTTTATGCAGCAGCTACTTGAAGCCAGCCACAATAGCCCGCTGTATTCACCAGATGGCAAGCTCACAGCCTTGCCCCAAGGCCAACGGCGCGATACTGCATAGCAGCCATTACAATGCTAGTTTTGCGCCAGCAAGCTACGCCCACCTTCAAAACGCTGAGCAAAATACGGGCTAGATAAAGATTCCACTCTGATTTTCCCCTTGGATGATGGCGCATGAATAAAGCGACCATCCCCCAAGTAAATCCCCATATGTGAAAAAGATTTTCCTAAGGTATTAAAAAACACCAAATCCCCTGCTTGCAATTGATCTATGGCAACTGGGCGCGCTAAATTCGCAATTTGTGCAGCATTATGGGGCAGCACTGCACCCACGGCATTTTTATACACAAAACTCACCATGCCGCTGCAATCTAAACCTGCTTCAGGGTTATTCCCACCAAATTGATAATTCACATCTAATAAGCCCAAGGCATACATCACCACTTCCAATCCAGCACCTTGCGCTTGAATATTATTCAGTGATTTAGATACGGGATAAGCCGTTTTATTTTTTTGTGGCGTGCTACTGCACGCACTTAAAAATATAATCGCCAGCAATAGAATCTTTTTCAAACTCAACCCCTCCCTTGATTAACCATCAATAGGATATTCCGGTGTTGCCAAAATAAGTTGGTAAAATGCCAGATCTAGCCAACGGCCAAACTTAAAACCAGATTCTTTAATCGTGCCCGCATGAATAAAACCATGCTGCACATGCAAAGCAATGCTAGCGGCATTATCGCTGTCGATTCCGCCAATCAAGGTGTGATATCCCTGAGCTTTGGCTTGTTCAATAATAAGCAGCAATAGTTTTTTACCTAGGCCTTGCCCTCTATGCTCTGGGTGAATATAAATGGAATGCTCAACCGAGTATTTATAGGCGGGGCGTACACGAAATGCACCATATGACGCGAATCCAACTAAAACACCCGCATCATTTTCAATTCCCACCACAGGCAATTGGTTACTTTGTTTATCCTCAAACCAAGCCACCATACTGGCCAATGGTCTTGGCGTGTAATCATACAGCGCCGTAGAGTTTGCAATAGCTTCATTAAAAATATTCAGTATTTGCTCTGCATGTTGAGCATAGTTGCAAGAAACCACCTGCATATTTTATTCCATTCACATTCAAATAAAAAAAACACCTCAGGACTAAAACCCTTGGTGTTTTATATACCAGACTACGACAAAATTAAGAATGTGAACGCTTATAATGCACGTCGCAATCCGTTAATACGATTACCCGTGGATGCGTCTGCAAAAAGGAAGCAGGTACTTGGGTTGTGATTGGGCCATTTAAAGTGCGATCAAGGATATCCGCTTTTTCAGCACCTTTTACCACTAATAGAATTGATTTTGCGTGCAAAATAGAGCCCATACCCATAGTTAATGCGTGGGTTGGCACTTCATCAATACTATTAAAAAAGCGTTTATTTGCTTCACGAGTCTCTAGCATTAGAGTCACTTTATGGGTAAAACGAGATAGAGCTTCATCTGGCTCATTAAAACCAATATGCCCATTATGCCCAATACCCAAAATTTGCATATCAACCAAGCCTTTTTGATAAATCAGCTCATCATAACGACGACCCTCTTCATCTAAATCTTCAGCATTGCCATTTGGCACATAGGTATTTTCTGGCTTAATGTCGATATGATTAAATAAATGGCTTTGCATAAAGCTACGATATGACTCTGGATGCGTCACTGGCAAGCCAGCGTATTCATCCAGATTAAAGGTTGTCACCTCCTTAAAACTGACCAAACCTTTCTGGTAGCTTTTTACGATTTCCTGATAAATACCTACCGGGGTGCTGCCCGTTGCCATTCCCAAAATAGCATTCGGCTTTGATCGCACAACAGACAGTAATAAATCTGCACCAACGCGGTTTAATTCACTTTGATCTTTAAATTTATGCAAAATCATGATTGTAGGTATTCCGAAATAAGTAAAACAACCTGGGGTCTGTTGACGTTTCATTCACGGCTGCGTTTGGCCCAGTTTTAGGGCTGAACAAGGAGAAAATGGCGACATGGTACGAGTACCATGAGCGATTTTTAACTTTCGTTCCGCCCCCCAAAGGGGCTAAACCCGAAGGGCTGAGTCGGAAAAGGGCCATTCACTGCGTTATGCTCCTTGGCAATAACCCGTTATTGCCTTCGTCACATGCCTTGTGCTTGGCCGTTTTCCGGCTCAGCGCGATGGTGAATGAAACGCCAACAGACCCTAGATACTATACGCAGATTGATGGCAGTTGTTGATGTAAAGCATGCCAAAAGCAATAAATCAGGCAAATAACCAAGGTTGATCAATACGGCGCTGATTCTCAAAGGCTTTAATTTCATCAGCATGGTGTAAAGTCAAACCAATTTCA
This sequence comes from Iodobacter fluviatilis, assembly GCF_004194535.1. Lineage (NCBI taxonomy): Bacteria > Pseudomonadati > Pseudomonadota > Betaproteobacteria > Neisseriales > Chitinibacteraceae > Iodobacter > Iodobacter fluviatilis. The sequence continues at coordinate 245,610 of NZ_CP025781.1, forward strand.
TCCAAGCCATTCAGCAGACAATGCTTACGGTGGCCAGTCACATCAAAACTAAACACCTGACCAGATGGGCTAGTTACGGTTTGAGCCTGTAAATCCACATTTAAGCGATAGCCTACACTGGCTTCACTTTCAGCAAACAACTGATCCACCAACGCGCCATCCAGTACAATCGGCAGTAGGCCATTTTTGTAGCAGTTATTAAAGAAAATATCAGCAAAGCTGGGAGCAATCACCACACGGAAACCGTAATCATCAATCGCCCACGGTGCGTGTTCACGGCTTGATCCGCAACCAAAATTATCTCTAGCCAGCAGTACTTCTGCACCCTGATAGCGCGGGTAGTTCAGCACGAATTCAGGATTAAGTTGGCGCTGGCTGTTATCCATACCCGGCTCGCCGTGATCCAAATAGCGCCATTCATCAAACAAATTTGGGCCAAAACCCGAGCGTTTGATCGATTTTAAAAATTGCTTGGGGATAATCGCGTCGGTATCAACATTAGCCCGATCCAGCGGGCAAACTAAACCATTTAGTTGCGTAAATGCTTTCATTTATTGGCCGCCTTTTCGATGGCTTCGCCACCTTTTTTAATATCTTTACCCATACCCGACACGGTATTACATGCGGTCAGCCCAAGCATAAGAAACATCAATAGCAGCGTTGTGATTCGTTTCATGGTGATTTCTCCTTAAGCCAGCTGGCGCACGTCAATAAAATGACCAGCTATCGCCGCCGCTGCCGCCATTTCTGGGCTTAGCAAATGCGTACGACCGCCTTGGCCCTGACGGCCTTCAAAATTGCGATTGCTTGTGGATGCGCAGCGCTCACCTGGCTCTAGGCGGTCAGCATTCATTGCAAGACACATTGAGCAGCCTGGCTCTCGCCATTCAAAACCTGCCGCAATAAAGATTTTATCCAGCCCTTCGGCCTCGGCCTGTGCCTTAACAAGTCCCGAACCTGGCACGACCAGCACCAGCTTGACATTTGCAGCCTTGGTTTTACCCTTGGCCACGCCTGCGGCGGCGCGCAAATCCTCGATGCGTGAGTTAGTACAGGAGCCGATAAATACTTTATCAATCTGAATATCGGTCAGCGGCGTATTGGCAGCAAGGCCCATATATTGCAGCGCGCGCTCATAGCTACCGCGCTTAACTAAGTCAGGCTCATTTGCTGGATCTGGCACACGGCCAGAAATGCCCAATACTTGCTCAGGGGAGGTTCCCCATGTCAGCTGCGGCTCGATCTCGGCGGCATCGAGTGTAACGAGCGCATCAAACACTGCGCCTTCATCCGACACCAGTGTTTTCCAGTGTGCCACAGCGGCATCCCATTGCTCGGCATTCGGCGAATAAGGACGGCCTTTTAGGTAATCAATCGTTTTTACATCCACGGCCACCATACCGGCACGCGCACCGGCCTCAATCGCCATATTGCATAGCGTCATACGGCCTTCTATCGACAAGGAGCGTATCGCTTCACCACCAAATTCAATGGCATAGCCGGTGCCACCTGCCGTACCCACCTTGCCGATAACCGCCAGCGCCACGTCTTTTGCTGTGACACCACGGCCCAGCATGCCATCAACACGGATCAACATGGCCTTGGATTTTTTAGCCACCAGCGTTTGGGTGGCCATCACATGCTCAACTTCAGAAGTACCAATCCCGTGTGCAAGGGCGGCAAATGCGCCGTGCGTAGAGGTATGGCTATCGCCGCAAACCACGGTCATGCCTGGCAAGGTTGCGCCAACTTCTGGGCCAACCACGTGCACGATACCTTGTTTCTGATCTTTAAACGGGTAATAAGCCAACGCGCCAAATTCTTTGATATTGGCATCCAGCGTTTCCACCTGTAGACGTGAGATGGGATCTTGAATCCCCTTATCCCAGTCATTAGTTGGCGTATTATGATCAGCAGTCGAGACAATAGAAGACTTGCGCCACAGGCCGCGACCCGCTAACTTTAGGCCCTCAAAAGCCTGTGGGCTGGTCACTTCATGCACCAGGTGACGATCTATATAGATAAGGCAAGTACCGTCGTCCTCAGTGCGAACGACATGCGAGTGCCAAAGTTTGTCATAAAGTGTCTGAGCCATGGCAATCATCAAAAAAGTCAGGGCCTAAGAAACTAGCATAGAAGGCACTTTGCCACAACCGCGTAAGCAAGACTTATGCTGATGCAGTTTAAATAAACACATTAAAATTTAACCCTGAAAAGGAAATTTAATGCACCGATCATTAATAGCCTTGCTGCTACTGAGCTGTGGTCTGGCTAACGCGGCTTCCTGCCAGAGTGTGGCAGAAAATTTAAACCGCCAGCTACGCCCAGCAACCAACGCTAACGAGCTCACCAACATCCTAAAAAGCCTCAATCAAACCGGCCAGCTACCCGCCAAATTTGTTAAAAAAAGAGATGCTCAAGCGGCTGGCTGGCGGCCAGGCTCTTCTCTCTGGCAAAGCCTGCCTGGCAAATCGATCGGCGGGGACCGCTTTGGTAACCGTGAAAATCGTCTGCCACGCAGCCAGTATCAAGAAGCAGATTTAGACTATCAAGGCGGTAAACGCGGCGCTAAGCGGATTGTCTTCAACAAAAACGGCCCGCGTTTTATTACCGTCGATCACTATCAAACCTTTACCGAGGTGGCAGCATGTCAATAACTCAGAAAGTCGTTCTCAAGCATCTCAGCAAGCAGGCCGATGTTTATCAGCAACTGGCCGAGCAGCTCGATTTCCCTACTGATTTTGTGAACAACCTTGATGCGCTTTACGACGAGCTAAGTGGCAATCTAGAAGGCCCGATCCAAATCACTTGGCAAGATGGAGAAGAAGCAAAAGTGGCGCTGGGAAGGGAAGATTACGAAGCGCTGCTGGCGGTATTTAACGACACCATGCTAGAGCGGGACGATTTTACATTTATCCTTAAACCTTAGCAGCCTGTCGGACTTAGCATCAGTCAGCTGCAAAATCACCTGATCGGCCTATATTTCACCAGATTTTTGACCAATAACTCGTTATTGGCGCTGCAAATCCGGAAAAATCTGGTCTCGACCATGCGATTTTTAACTTTCGTTCCGCCCAAAAAATGGGCTAAACCCGAAGGGCTGAGCCCGAAAATGGCCATTCACTGCGTTATGCTCCTCGACAATAACCCGTTATTGCCTACGTCACATGCCTTGTGCATAGCCGTTTTCCGGCTCAGCGCAATGGCGAATGAAACGCCAACAGACCCTAGCAGCCTGTCGGACTTAAGCGATCGTAGCGAGGGAAAGACCGGTTTGAGACAGATTTAGCGGGTTTTTGAGGCGAATAGCTGGCTATTCAACGAGAAAATGCGTGAAATCTGGCCAAATCCGGCTTTTCCGTAGTAGATCAGTCTTAAGTCCGACAGGCTGCTAGGATTAAGCTGCTGGTGTATTTACCTTGAAATGGCGAATATAAAACCAGCAGTGACTAACATTCTGCACTGCAGCAAAATAGTCAGAATCACACAAAAAACTTTCCTATAATGAATCTTTGAGCGTATAGAGCACGCTGTCAATCCTGCCGTTTAAGTGTTGGTAGGGTAAGCAATTCTTACCCATACTACTAACGATGCTTCCATCTTAAATTGATAAAAAAAGCACTCTATCCGATAAGACACTATACGTTTTCTTCCGCATTAAGGAGGCAGTATGGATTTTGATTACCAGAAATATCCCAATAAAATCAATATCGGCTGTGGATATGATTTAAAAATTGGCTTTCTGAATATTGATTTAAACGCTTATCACCAGCCTGATTTAGTTGCCGACTGTACTCGGCTTGAATGTCTACCCACCGGCTATTATCAGTATATTTTAGCTAATGACATACTCGAGCATATTCCTCGTTTAAAAACCCGCAGCACACTAAGGGAATGGAGCCGATTACTAAATATCGGGGGCACGCTAGAGTTACAGATTCCAGATGTAATCGGCTTATTAAGCCTACTCAAAAAGCCAGAAAATCAAACGCTTGAAAAACACGAAGAATTATTGCGCTGCCTATTTGGCACACAGTGTTATAACGGCGACTTTCACTTTATTGGCTTCACTGAAATCACCATAAAAAGTGCTCTACTTGATGCAGGCTTTACCACCACCAGCTTAGAACCTCTAGACGGTTGGTTATTTAATGTTAAAGCCATCAAAACTCAAAACCCTACACACGATGGCCTAATTGATATTGAAAAAGACGACGACTTCTTATTTTCCGCTTTTATGCAATTACTAAAAAGAAAACCAGACCACGACGGCTTTGTTCACTATAAAACACAACTCAGCAAAGGCATGGAAAGAGAAGCTATTGTAGAAAATATCAAGGGGAGCGAGGAATATCTTATGCTAAAAAAAATATAAGTGCTGTCTTAGGCATTTAATTTAACCTACATACACAAAATTTAAACGGATTAACCTAAATCACCCCTAAAAATTAAAGCAGACTTATTTTAACTGGCAATAAGCAAAGGCCACCTCCATCTTTAATGTAGGTGGCCTTTGCTTTAAAAAAACACCGTTTAAACCTCAATCAAACGTAAAGGTGTAATAAGCATCACCGGTTGTTTCATCTGTTCCCACCCTAGACACCAAGGACCAGCCTTTAGAGAGCTGCCAAGTAAACTTCACCGCATCACGTAGGCCGTTCACGCTTTTTTCTAGCGAGACCCTTACGTTTTTGCCGAGCTGTTTACCCACCGACACCACTTGGGTAGAGGTACCATCCTTTTCTTTTTGACTACTAAAGCCCACAGCATCCAAGCCAACCTGCCCTAAAATCCCTTCGGTAAAGCTAGGACCACCATCGCCAGAGGTGAGTAAGGCATTGGCCACTTGCAGCATAAGAGCGCTATCTGATTTCTCCATGCTATCTGAGCCATGCCCAAACAAGAGCCAGCTTAGTTTTTCATTATCTGGCATGCCTGGCTCTGAATAGAGCTGTACCCGTGGCCTTAGCGCGGAGCCAGATACTTGCACCCCTGCGGCAACCTCTTGCCCACGGCGCATAGCGAGAATATCAAGGGAAGGGTTATCGATTGGCCCCTGAAACGCGAGAATACCGCGCTCAATATCTAGCTTCTGACCATAAGCGCTGTAAGTGCTATGCACATTGCCGCTATTTTCGGCCACTTGCACCACGCCAGTGGCCGTTGGTGCTTGATTGGCCTGTGTGCGCAAACGGAGCAAACCTGTTAGGCGGGCATCCAAGCCATAGGCGCGAAAGCGAAAGCTATTACCTAGATCAAGATCCATCTGCAGCGTAAGCTTAGGCCCTGCTTCAACCGGCGCTTTTGCCCTACCCTTGATCACCACATCATCGGATAAACGCGGCACATCATTGGATTGAAAGCGTATATCACCTTCATCTGCCCTTAACCTACCGCTCACGCTCAGTGCTTTGTCTCTAAGACTAATATCGCCTTGACCTGACATCACCACCAACATATCAGCCTTGCTAATCAAAGTGAGCTTATTAGCAGTCACTTGTGCCGTAGCACTTGGGCTAGGACCAGATAAATCAAAGCTCCCCTTAGCCTCTAAGTTGCCTTGCCCCCCTTTAAATTGGAATTGCTGCAAAACGATCTGCCGCTTATCCAGAGCGACTCTCACCTTACCGTCTTGCAAGGCAAGGCCTGTTGCAGAGTCGCGAATCGATAAATTATCGCCATTCACAAAGCCCGCCCACTGCTGATCTACGAGCAAACCAGAATGGCGCACTTCAAAGCTCCCCTTACCGCCCAAGCTTAAATCAGGCCCAAGTAGGGGGCCAAGCATGGCCAGCTTAGGCAAATCACCTTTCACTAAAATATCAACGGGAGAGTGCTCAACCAAACGCCAATTCACCGCATCCACTAACGCTTTGCCACTGGCCTGCACCTGTCCAAAACGGTCTGAGCTAAGACTACTTTCCAGCTTAATCACAGATTTTTTAGCATTGATTTGGAGCTTAAAATCTTGCAAATGAAATTTTTGTGGCACGATACTCGCGTTGACGTATTTTAAATCGCCCGATTGGCGGTGGATTTCCAGCGCCCCATTGAGGCCCCCCTTGGATTGTAGATTCCAACGCCCACCCAGCATTAAATTACCGATCAGGTCTTTTTGCCCAAGTAACGGCAACCATTGCCCTACAGAAAGCTGCTCAAGATCGCCTGCGGTATCCAAAGCGCCATCATTCCAAGAGAAGTGTTGCAGGTGTAAGCGTGTATCCCCCATGAGTAAACGAGCATCACCAAGACGCAATAAGCCTGCGCCCGCCTCTAAAGGTAGAGGATCAGCTAAATTCACCTCAAGAGGTTGCCTTACCTGCAAAGACTGCATCATGCCACGCCATGCCCACTGCTCGTTTACCCCGCCATCTAAGGTGGTGGAAAGATCAATCAGTTGCTCTTCTTTTTTGCCCTGTACCTGCAAAGTGGCATGGTGCTTAGCACGGCTTCCATCCACCTTAAAGCTGAGCTTTTGTAGCAGCACACCCGCAGCTTTAGCATCAATAACTTCGGCATGAAGCTGAAATGGGCCTTTTAGATCAGATTGCAAATGCGCATCGATCTGAGCTTGGTTAACCGACACCCCAAATGGCGTTTGCAAGCTATGCAGCGACAACTGCGCAGCAATCTGCGGATTAAGTAGCTCGCCCTTTAACTGCGCATCGCCACTGGCTTTACCCGCAAAACCAGGGCCAAACAGCTGGAGTTGTGGCAAGTTAAGCTTAAGTTTAAGTGTGTCATTAGCGCGCCCTAAAGCCCCATCGACATCGACTCGATTTGTGCCCAATGCTAACCATAAATCGGCATTGGAGACGCGGGTTTCTTCTAGCCTTAATTGCCCTTTTCCACTCAATACTTCACCGTTAAAACGGCTATCTTGTAGGCTGTAATCCACATCCGCCCGCATCACCGGCAGCAAAGCACCCGCTAGTTTAAATTGCCCAGTGATCACACCCTTAGGGCTATTCACAAATTCAGCAGGATTAATCCCAGCAAATTCACCATTGAGTTTGAAATCGTTTCTGGCAACGCCTTTGCTATCTAATAAGCCAAACTCCCCCTGTAAAGATACGCGGCTATTAGCGCGGGATAATTTAGCGCTACGCAGTGCAATACGGCGCTCGTGCTTAGGATTTAACCAGCCCATATTCAGATCAAACGCCACTTTGCGCTGCTGGTCTTCCAATTTTGCCAGCACATCAGGGGCCAACCAGGGCCCGTGCAGCTGAATTGTCCCACCTAAAGACGCAGGGGCTGGTGCGACCATAGTTTTGCTGGGTCGATTTTGGCCAATTCAAACTGCAGCTTCATTTGCCCTTGGCTCACCAGCCCTGAGCCCTTAATCTGGCCTTGCCCCAGTAAGCTAAGTACCGCAGATTTAATAGTCAGCGCTTCTTTTAAATAGCTTAGCTTGCTGCTAATTTGAGTAAAAGGCAGTCCCCCTTGATCGATCGTCAAAGGCATGGCGTTTTTTACTTCCAGCACGCCACTACCCGCCTGCTCCCCCAGCGGAATCATCGTCAAAGACACATCCAGCATTGCCTTAGGCAAGCTAGGCATAAGCGCCGCAGGATTAAGCTGCTGCAACTCAATTTTGCCCTCGCTGAGTAATTGATAGGTGTAAGGCGCAAACACGTCTAAACGCGCATTAATCAGCGCTTTAAGTTGCTCACTTTTAATGTCACCCTGCAATTGCAATTTACGCAGCTCACCGCTGAGTTTGACTTGCGAATTCAAAGGCTTATTTTCAACCTTACCCTGCAGCGACAATTGCCCTGAAGTCGTAAAAGGTTGAGTCCCTAACAAGGCTAAATCGCCTTTTATTGTGGCATCTGCCTGCGGTAATTTCAGCCGAAGCTGATCCAAAAAAAGCTGATGAAAACGACCATTACTGGCTAGTTTTAAACGGATTTTTTCGATGTCAGGTGAGCCCTTTATACTTAGACGATCAATACTGGCCCGCTCAATATGTAAGCCGATCGGCAGAGTCATACTCTCGGGTGGAGGCGAAGGAAGCTTATCTGGCGGGCTAGGCTTTATATTCAGCTCCAAATGCCCAATGGTTAAATCATCCAGCGATAAATCCCGCGCCAATAAGCTATACGGGCTCCACGCGAAGCTTACCTTATCGATCGCCAGCTTCATCTCTGCGGTATCAACCACCAAACCACGTAGGGCAAAATCAGACCATAAAGAGCCATCAATGGCATGCAACTTGACCACACCACTGTGGTTCACCTGCTTAACCAGCCAATCACGGCCCATTTGTGAATCAAAGAAGGCCAAAGTTGCCGTTAACACAAAGACTGGCACAATGAGAGCAAATAACAACAGACCAACTAATCTACGTAATAATGAGGATCTAGATTTTGGGATTTCAGCGGGAGCAGTCTGCTCGGGGCTATTGGGCTCCATTTAGAATGTCACTCCCATCGTGAAATGCACTCGAAATTGCTTCGCTTCAATAGCATGGGCCACGTCTATACCGATCATGCCAACAGGACTCACCCAACGCGCGCCCACACCGACCCCTGTAGAACCTTTCCAATCTTTCCACTGATCCGCCACCCCACCATGATCCACAAACACCGCCCCTAACCAATCTTTGTAGATTGGCTGTTGATACTCTAAAGAACTCACGGCCAACACTCGCCCAGGCACCGTTGATCCGCCCAAGGAAATACCTAAACTTTGATAATCATAACCTCGCACTGAAGATGAACCACCAGTACGAAACAACCAATCAGTTGGCACATTTGTCACTTCTTTAGTAAACGTTTGACCTAGCTCTAGGCGGCCAACAAACACGCTTTTTTTGCCAATCGGAAAATATTGCACACCGCGCCCGTAAAGCTGTGCGAAGGTTTCATCAGATAAAACCCCTTTAATTGCCCCGCCCCCTCCAAGGTAATCACATTACCTGAACGAGGGTTTCTGAGGCGATCCACATTGCGTCTCACCCATTGATATTTGGCGGTTAAAGACTGTGGATCAAACACCGTGCCATCATTGAGTTCACTACGCTCGATTTGGTATTCCAGCCTAATTAAGCGATCAATGTTTTCTGATGTGATACTTCTAGAAACCCCAGTCTTCCATTTATCAATGGCTAAGCTTTGAATATCTTCACGGGTATAGCTGGCATACACCCTATGCTCATAGCCCGAGGTAAAACGAGGGAAGGTAACCCCTGCACTGAGCGCCTGCTCTTTTTGTTCTAAGCGCAAACTACTATCAAAAACCCATGCCCTATCCATTAAATTTAAGTAGCGATAATTAAACGAGCCGCGTACACCGGTATTGGTGCTGTAGCCCAAACCCGTACTAATTTTGCTTAATGGAGATTCTTGTACTGTAACTTTTACCGGCGCAATAAAAGGCGGATCTGTAGGTAAATCTACATCCACCAAGACCAAAGAAAAATGCGGTAGGTTTTGTAAATCGGTTTGCAGGTCAACTAGATCTTTACGGCGATACTCTTCCCCCTCATGAAATTCAACATTATTGCGAATTAGCTTTTCTGTGAAGCGGGATAATCCACTCACTTCTAATGGGCCATAGGTATAAGCAGGGCCACTATCCAAATCAATACTTAAATCCACCGTTAAAGCCTGCGGATCTACACTGGCTTCAGAGCGAACCATTTTAGCCGCTGGGTAACGGCGGTTAAGCAAAGCGCTTAATGCACGGCGCTTACTATCATTCCAAGCACTTTGCTTAAAGATACTTCCTACTGGCAAAGACCACGTTTGCTCACGCCGCTCAAACAGTCGCTGTACTCGCACCTCATCTTCATCAATCGCGCCCATATAATTCACATCAATATCGCGCACGCGGCTTGGTTCACCGGCTTTAACATCTAAGCTCACCACGGCAGGCTGCACCGTTTCATCCAATTTGGCACTCACCACCGGCGAAAAATACCCTTCTGTAGCCAGCAAGCCCGATACCGATTCCGCAACCGAATCCAAAAGCCGCTCAAGCTGTTCTCGGGTAACGCGCCTTTCACGCTGCCAACGCGCTAAATCTAAGTTTTTTTCTAGCAAATCATGAAAATTATTGGTAGTGGTTATTTTTAAAACGTAGGGAAATGAGACGTTTTGCTCTGCTTCAGCAGGCGCTTCCACGTCGGCATATACCACAGCGGGAACAACAAGAGCTAAAGCACACAATGAACGAGCAAACATAAGCAAAATATTCAATAGGATCAAGGCCGCTACTTTACCGCATGGCAAGCACTGATGGCATTTGTTTCAGACATGAGATCAAGCAAAAAATACCTAGGTGTATTTTTACAAAGATAAAACGCCCAAATTGTAGGCAAAAAAATAGCCCAGTCTGCTGCGCAAAAACGCAGAACAGAACTGGGCAAAAAAAGACTAGATGAAGAATCAAAACACACTACACACACAACAACTTACTACCACAACAACTACATACTACTAAACCACTAGATCAACGAATCAAACCTTGCAACTTCATCAACAAGTTTTGAGCAGCTTCGATGTTCTTAAAAATACTTTGCAAGGTACGCATAACAAGCGCCTTAGTGAGCGAGGTTAGGCATCTACCCCCAATGAAGCAATGACGATACTTTAACAAAACTACAAAACGCATGCAAGTACATTTGTAGTAAAACTACTCGATAGATACAAAAAAACACAATAAACAACTACATTTAATAATAAATATATTATAAATATCAATAGATTAACGTGTAATAAAATTTAAAAAAATAAAATCAACAAGTAGTAATACTACACAAAAAAAACACCTTCACGCATTTGCAGCCTACAAAAAAAAGCAATAAACCATACACAACGACCAAAAAACCAAGGCCCATTTACATATCGTCTATTGCTTGTCTTAAATGCTTTAAAACTATTTACTTACTTACCTAATAGTGCCGCTTTTAAACCGTCATTTACTGGCACACGCCCTAGCCAGATGGATAGCATCGCCGCAGCAAAATCATCCCCAGCAATCACTGCGTAAGTCTTTCCACGCACTGTAACCCGCGTACCTTGGCCTGGCATAAAATCAAGCTGAATCACATCACCCTTAGCAGCAGTTTTAACTTGTTTAAATACCTGCTCCAGCTCAATAATTTTTGGCGAGAGTGTCGCTAAAGTGGCCTCACTCTGATTGGCTTTTAAACCATCAACAAACCCCTCGTGCATAGCCGCAGCAGATACTTCACGCAGCATCCGCAGTTCCATCCGGCGTGGCGACACCGCATTGACAACCGCTGACGCATCTTGCGTTTTGCTTGGCACATACAGCGCAGCCAAATACACATCAAAGAACACTTTTTTACGCACCCCCGCACCATTAAGCGCCAAAGACTGGCTGGATAATTCAGTACGGTCAGCTAAGCTAACCCCCGCCACTTCCAAAGCCATACAGCTTTGAGTGGCCAGTACAAAAGAGGCGGTCATTAAGAGCTTTTTCACTATGGTATTCCTTACGAAAAAACCCACAGACTATGCCGTGGGTTTAAAGGAGAGATGGTTTACAGGCTTACAACGACTGAATAATACCTGCAGCGCCCATACCTGTACCGATACACATCGAGATCATGCCGTACTTGCCTGCCATACCGTGGCGGCGCATACCGTGCACGATCGTTGCCGCGCGAATCGCGCCGGTTGCACCCAGTGGATGGCCCAAAGCAATTGCGCCGCCTAGTGGATTAACTTTACTCATATCCAGACTAAGATCACGCGCCACAGCCAGTGCTTGCGCGGCAAAGGCTTCGTTCAGCTCGATCCAACCCAAATCATCCAGCGTCAGACCTGCTAACTTCAGTGCCGCCGGAATCGCTTCTTTCGGGCCAATCCCCATGATATGTGCCGGAACGCCTTTTACGGCAAAGGTCACATAACGCGCCAAAGGCACCAGATTAAATTGCTTCAGAATACGCTCGGAAACCAAAATCACCGCGCCTGCACCATCGGACATTTGCGAGCTATTACCGGCAGTAACCGAGCCCTTAGCCGCGAATACGGTTTTAAGCTTAGCCAAGCCTTCCATCGTAGTGCCAGCACGCGGGCCTTCGTCGGTATCACAAATCTTGCTGGTGACTTCAACTTCACCAGTCGCTAAATTGGGCGTGCGTGCAAATACTTCTAGCGGGCTGATTTCGTCTTTGAATTCGCCCGTGGCAATCGCATGCAAGGCACGACGGTTTGATTCAACTGCAAACGCGTCTTGGTCTTCACGGGATACATTCCATTGATCCGCTACTTTTTCTGCCGTCAGGCCCATGCCGAAAGCAATACCGAGGTTTTCATTTTTAGTGAAAATCTCAGGATTCAGGGAGATTTTATTTCCCATCATCGGCACTTGCGACATGCTTTCCGTACCCGCCGCGATCATCACATCTGCTTCGCCCAAGCGAATCTTATCCGCTGCCATAGCAATGGCATTCACGCCTGAGGAGCAGAAACGATTGATGGTTACACCACCGACCGTATCTGGCAAACCGGCCAGTAGCACAGCCATACGAGCAATATTCATCCCCTGCTCGGCTTCTGGCATGGCGCAGCCCACAATCACGTCTTCGATCAGCTTAGGATCAAGCTGAGGCACTTGCGCCAGCGCACTTCTTAATACATGGGCTAGCAAATCATCCGGGCGAACATTGCGCAGCATACCGCGCGGTGCTTTACCAACCGGGCTGCGTGTCGCAGCGACGATATAAGCTTCTTGAATCTGTCTGCTCATTTTGAGCTCCTAAATATGGGGTATTCGCTAAAGCCAAGAATCAACCGTAAACCAAAAGAAGCTGTAGACACAAAGCACATAAAGGGCACGGAGAAAACCAGAGTAAAAACACGCCAATAATATCTATTGTCACGTCACAGACTGAACCGCTCAAAAAACTTTAAAACCGTCATCCCCGAGTGTTTTTGTCGGGGATCCAGTAGTACCACTGGATTCCCGATAACAGCATTCGGGAATGACGTAGCGGTTTAGTTTCAGAGATAGTGCGACGATGCTTAGCTCGTTTTACTTGGTATGTTCTGTGTTCTCCCCGATCTCTGTGTCTACAGAACTTTTCTGTTTAGTTACGCAGCGGCTTGTTGTTTTCCAGCATATACATGATGCGCTCTTGCGTTTTGCCGGTTTTGAGCAGCTTCATAAAGCGCTCACGCTCTAACTTGAGGATCCATTCTTCATCCACCAGCGTACCCGCATCGACATCACCACCAGTCATGATTTCGGCAATATGGCCAGCAATCAGGTAGTCGTGCTTAGAGATAAAGCCGCCTTCCAGCATATTGATCAGCTGGCCTTTGATGGTTGCAGCGCCTGCACGGCCCGCTACAGCAAAGGATTTTGGCTTAAGCGGTGCTTTGTAGCCTGATTCGCTCATGGCACGTACTTGCGCTTTAGCCACATAGAGCAATTCATTCGGGTTAAACACAATAATATCTGAGCTACGCAGATAGCCAATTTGCTGGCCTTCTTCCGCGCTCGTACCCACTTTGGCCATCGCTACCGACAGATAGTAGTCTTTCAGCGCGCCAACGATATCGCCTTTTGCTTCTTGCGAGGCACGCAGTGCAAATTCTTTACACCCACCGCCTGCTGGCAAGAGGCCTACGCCCACTTCAACCAAGCCGATATAAGTCTCTAGGCAAGCCACAACGCGTGAGCAGTGCATTAAGAATTCGCAACCGCCACCAAAGGCATAACCCTGAGCCGCGCCAACTACCGGCACAGCTGCATATTTGATGCGCATACTGGCTTTTTGGAATTCGGCCACCATGTTTTCGATCGAAGCAAAGTCGCCAGTCATAAAGGCCGGGCCCATGCTCATCAAATCTGCCCCCACCGAGAACGGTGCTTCTGGATGCCAAACCACCAAACCAGCGTAGCGCTCTTCAGCGATCGTAACCGCTTGATTTACGCCAGCCAGTACATCTGGGCCGATGCAATGTGCTTTGGTTTTAAAGCTTAGAACAGCGACATCTTCACCGGCTTGCGCCCAGAGGCGAACGCCGTCATTTTCAAAAATCGTTTCGCCATAAAGAGGCGCTGCATCACCCACCACGGTTGGCGGGTAGAGCTGGCGCTTATAAACTGGCAAGTTAGAGCGTTGTTTCAGGGCATTATCTGCCGCGCTGAACGAGCCTTCTGGTGTATGCACAGCATCACGCGCCGATACCCAAGCTGGCAATGCCACATCGCTCATGGATTGGCCTGCTGCTGAATCCGCAGCAATGGCCGCAGCAATCTCTTGCCAACCCGCGGCTTGCCACTGCTCGAACGGGCCTTGATTCCAGCCGAATCCCCAACGAATCGCAAAGTCCACATCGCGTGCGTTGTCCGCAATGGTATCGAGGTGATAGCTGATGTAATGCCATACATCACGCATGCAGGCCCAGAGGAATTGCGCTTCTGGGTGAGCCGATTCGCGCAAGGCTTTAAAGCGTGCTGCTGGATCGGTAATTTTCAGCAGCGCTTTCACTTCATCGCTTCCCTTCTGGCCGCCAGCAATATAGTCCCCAGTGCTTGGGTCCAGCATCAACACATCGCGGCCTACTTTCTTGAATACGCCCGCCTTGGTTTTTTGCCCCAAAGCACCGTTTTCAATCAGCTTTTGCATCCAAGCCGGAACAGTGAAGTATTTATGCCAAGGATCTGCTGCCAATTGCTCAGTCATGGTTTTAACCACATGAGCAAAGGTATCCAAACCAACCACATCGGCAGTGCGGAAAGTCGCTGATTTCGGACGACCCAAGCGTGGGCCAGTCAGATCATCAACCACATCAAAACGGATGCCGAGGCGTTCGGCGTGATAAATCGTTGCCAGCATGGAGAACACACCAATGCGGTTGGCAACAAAGTTAGGGGTGTCTTTAGCGCGTACTACGCCCTTGCCCATGCGGGTAGCAAGGAAGCTTTCCAGCGCGTCCATCATTACAGGATCAGTCTGGGAATCGGCAATCAACTCAACCAGATACATATAGCGTGGTGGGTTAAAGAAATGGATACCGCAGAAACGGCTGCGCAATTGCTCAGGTACACCGCCAGCCAATGAATTAATGGATAGGCCAGAAGTATTGGACGCCAGAATAGCGTGTGGTGCTACAAAAGGCGCAATCTTGGCATAAAGATCGAGTTTCCAATCAAGGCGTTCAGCAATCGCCTCAATAATTAAATCGCAATCTTTTAATTTTTCTAAATCAGAACCGTAATTGGCTGGCTCAATATGATCCGCACGCATTGCCGAGGCTAATGGCGATGGTTTCATTTTTTTAAGATTGGCAATTGCCTTTGTTGCAATGGCATTTGCATCGCCTTCTTTGGCTGGAGCCGGTAAGTCAAATAAAACGGTTTTAATTCCCGCATTGGCAAGATGGGCAGCAATTTGCGCTCCCATAACGCCCGCGCCGAGAACGGCAACCTGACGGATATGCACGGTATTGGCCATGTTTAGCCTCGCTAAATGGAAAGGAAGAGCGGCGAGAGCCGCCCAGAGTCAAACGAAACCTCCCCCGCAAGGGGGAGGGTTAAACAAAAAATTAGAAGCGGTAATTCAGCTGCGCACCAAATACATTGGCGTAAGCAGAAATATCTGCGTTAGTCGTAACAGCATTACTATTAATATCAATATTCGACATACTTGAATCTTTAAATTTCACATAGGTATAAGCCACGTCAACCGACATATTTTTATCGATTGCATAGTTAAACCCAGTCGAGAACCAATAACGATCGCTGTCTGGCAAATTAGCAATACGATATTTTGCCTCATCAGCCGGTGATTGATCGTAAGCCAAACCAAAGCGCAATTTCAAAGGATCGTTATATTGATAACTCAAACCCAAAGAGAAACGATCGGTATCGCGCCACTTTTGTTCAATATCTGCATTAAAACCAGCGTCTGTGTCCAAATTTAAATCTTGAAACTTAGAATGCCAAGTATGCGTCCAATCGCCTGTTATGGCGAATTGGTCATTTAACTTTTTATAAAAGTTAATCGCAAATGAATCAGGTGTTTCTAAATCAACTGTACCATTTGAATTAAGCAGTTTCTTCAAATTAGCTAAGCCAGGAGGAAAAGCACCTGGCACGTAAAACTTGGTATCCCCCTGCAGACTATGGCTCAAACTAGAGCGATATGCTGCACCAAAACGCAAACTATCATCTACTTTCCAAGTCACGCCTAAATTAAAACCATAAGCCCAATTATCGCCCTCGTAATCCATCGAGCCATCAAGTGCCGGTGTTGAATTACCACCAACAGTTGCTTGACCACCCAGATCAATCATTTTCTTAAAGCGTGCTTTCATATATTGGGCAGTAACACCTGCACCAACAGAAAACTGCTCATTAACTTTGTAGGCTACCGAAGGGTTTAGAGCCAAAGTCATGAGTTCAAGATCAGTGCCGTTGTAACGGCCAATCCATTTATCATCAAAATTGGTTTTGTCGCCAAATGGCACAAACATCGCCAAGCCCATAAATAACTGCTCATTGACTTGATGAGTGATATAAGTTTGTGGAACAAAAACAGGTTTAGTCGCCGTACCGCCATCATTACCTGTTACTGGCTTACCGCGGCTATTGGTCGCATTCAAATTAGAAAAGCTGATGTGCGGATCGACTACAACCAAAGCACCCGAAATATTAGTGCCCCGTAAATTAGTCATCCCTGCGGGGTTGTAAAACAATACAGATGCATCTTCTGCTTCGGCAGCGTTTGAATTAGCAACGCCTTGCGAGCTAACACTTTGCACACCAAAGTGATAACCAGAAGCAAGGGCATTACCGGCAATAAATAAGCTTGCTACACCTAATGTACGAATTGCCATACGGATAGTTCCAGACATCGTTTATCTCCGACTGTGGCCAGTGGCCTATGATTTTATCCTAAACAATAAAAATGCAACAAACCCCAAGTACTCTTTGGTACTTTCGCAGATGGTAAGCTGCCCTTACTCATCTAGCGCATTTGGGCCTCATCGATTTTAGGATACTAAGTGGGTGCAAGCTTATTTTTATTCAAACACCTGTTTCAGCGCATTAGGGATTTCATCACGCAGATGAAATCCCTCTTTTTTTATGACACTGGACGTGTTTCTGTTGCTATTTTTACACTTTCCACCATATTCACCTTGGCCGTTGCCACAACATCCAAAGCTTTAGGCTGATTTAAAATATCGCGATGAATGGCGTTGTCATCAGAGAATGTCAGCGTGGCATCAAAATCATCCACCATAATCACTTCACGCCGTAAGCGACGAGCACGCTCTACAGCAGCAAATTCAGCCGTTGTAATCAAACCTGTGCTCAGTGCCTCAGCCAAACGCTCACCCGCAGTGATGCTTTTTAAAGTGCCTTGGCGATGTGCGTTGCGCAGCTTACCTTCCAACGCTTCAGTTTCAATCACCGCTTTCAAGGCATGCTCTAACACACCAACAGGATCATTTTCGTCTTTAGAGCGATACATATATTGCGTCAGGCGATCACGTGCTACCGATGGCTCCATCAACAGACGTGCAATCTTTGTACCATCCGTATCTGTTGCAGCCTTTAAGCTCAAGCCCAATGGGAACACCAGAGCGCGCATCAAGAAGGCCAACGCACGGCTTGGGTGATTGGCCATAAAGCCATCCATTGCTACCTGGCAATCATACAGCGCCGAATCAACCGCCCAAGCCACAAGTGGCAAATCTTCTTTTGGTGCACCATCGTCATTGAATTTCTTCAACGCTGCCGTCGCAATATAAAGACCGGACAACATATCGCCTAAACGTGCCGATAGTTTTTCACGAAACTTCAAGCTGCCGCCCAATGAAGCCATCCCCATATCAGCTAAGAATGCAAAAGCTGAAGAGAAACGCACCACATTGCGATAACGCTGAGCCATTGCGCCTGATTTTGGCGAGGCAACTAATTTAGCGCCAGTCAAGCCCATTACAAAAGCACGCACCGCATTTGATATTGCAAAGCCAATATGGCCAATCACTGCTGTATCAAAAGCAGGTAAATCTTTATTCATTGCCGCACGTAATTCAGTCAGTACAAACGGATGGCAACGAATTGCGCCCTGACCAAAGATAATCATGCTGCGGGTTAAGATGTTTGCACCTTCAACCGTAATGGCTACCGGAATTGCGCCGTAAGCCCCAGCCAGATAGTTACGCGGGCCAGTACATACCGCTTTACCACCGTGTACATCCATCGCATCGTTAATCACCTTACGCATACGCTCGGTGTTGTGATACTTCAAGATACCGGACAAAACGGATGGCTTCTCACCCATATCCAGCCCTGCTAAAGCCAAACGCTGCGCAGCATCCATTTGGTAAGTCATCCCACCGATACGGCCCAGTGCTTCATCCACACCCTCAAAGCGGCCAATCGATAAACCAAACTGATTACGAATCCGTGAGTACGCACCGGTGGTGTAAGAAGACACCATACCTGATGCTACCGACATCGCTGGCAGAGAA
Organism: Iodobacter fluviatilis; assembly: GCF_004194535.1. Lineage (NCBI taxonomy): Bacteria > Pseudomonadati > Pseudomonadota > Betaproteobacteria > Neisseriales > Chitinibacteraceae > Iodobacter > Iodobacter fluviatilis. The sequence goes on from NZ_CP025781.1 coordinate 264,083, forward strand.
ATACAACGACCTACCGACAAACATTCAACCAGCATGCGCCAGCCTTGGCCCACGTAATCTTTACCGCCAATGACCCAATCCATAGGAATAAATACATCTTTACCCCAGTTCGGGCCGTTCTGGAACACCGCTGTACCCGGATAATGGCGACGGCCAATATGTACGCCTTCGTGCTCAGTAGGAATCAGCGCACAAGTGATACCGATGTCTTCTTTATCGCTTAAAAGATGTTCTGGGTCATATAACTTGAATGCCATACCCAGCACCGTAGCGATTGGGCCCAATGTGATGTAACGCTTTTCCCAAGAAAGGCGAATACCCAGCACATTTTCATGGTGAACACCGGTACGCGGATCGGTGTAGCTGCCACGACAAACTTTACCAAAGTCAGGAATACCACCCGCATCTGAACCAGCATCAGGGCTAGTCAATGCAAAGCAAGGAATATCAATCCCTTTAGCTAAGCGTGGCAGGTAGTAATTTTTTTGCTCATCGGTACCGTAATGTTGCAGTAATTCGCCTGGCCCGAGTGAATTTGGCACCATGACCGAAACCGCTGCTGAGCCGGAGCGCGTCGCAATCTTAGTCACAACACGAGCATGAGCGGTATTGCTGAATTCTTTACCGCCATATTGCTTCTTAATGATCATGCCCAAGAAGCCTTGGTCTTTAATAAATTGCCAAGCTTCAGGCGGCAGATCTTTATGTTGGGTAGATATTTTCCAATCATCCAGCATCGCGCAGAGCTGCTCTGTTGGGCCATCTAGGAAGGCTTGCTCGTCGGCAGTTAGCGTTGCTTGCGGAATCGCATGCAGACGATCGAAATCTGGCTTACCTGAAAATAAATCGCGATCCCACCAAACCGTGCCCGCATCAACCGCTTCTTGCTCGGTTTGCGACATGGCAGGTGTGATTTTGCGGAACACTCCAAAAATTGGGCCGGTTAAAATAGCGCGGCGAATCGGCTTGATATTAATCAAAGCCAGCAGTACAACAACCACAATCAAGACACTGGCAGGCATCGCGGAGGTTTGAACCCCAACAGCTGTCGCTACTACTAATAATAGGGAGCTAAGCCAAAGCGGGGCGCGCCAGTAAGCGAGGAGCAAAAACGCGCCAAAAATTGGCAAAATATGCAGCAATACGTTAGTCATGACCGTCTCCAGTTATTGGGCAGCTGGCGCATTTAAGCCAGCACGGATAAAAGGCATTAACATTCGAACCACCAATGCAGGATCGCGGGCATTGACGAGTGAGCTTTCGGTAAATAAACGTAAAACATTATTACCAGCGAATGCATTAAACATAGCACTGGATAAAAAATGAAAACGCCATTGCACTTCTAATTCAGACAGATGTGGTAAAGCCCGCCCTAATGCCGCTAAATACCGCCGAGTTAATTCACCATATCGCTGTGGCATAGTCGCTTTTAATTCTGGATGCGGCTCAACAAATGTTCGAGCTACTAAGCGAACAAACAATAAACCACCGTATTCTGGATTTCTTCCCATTTCTAAAGAAGCCATTACAAATGCTTCTGCTACTTGATCTGCTGTTGGCTGAGCGACGCTTTGCTCTAATTCCTCTAACTTGCCTAATAGCAATCTGGCAAATGGCTCGGCGCGGCGTTCAAATACCGCACGAAACAAACCATCTTTAGAGTGGTAATAATAATTAACTGCCGCAATATTGACTCGGGCCGATTGCGTAATCATGCGCATCGAGGTGGCATCAAAGCCGTGCTCCACAAAAAGAGGCTCTGCTGCATCTAAAATGCGGTTTGCTGTATCTTGCGCCTTGACCGATTCGACCACGTTGCAACTCCTGCTGGGTGTAGTTGATTTAAAACAATTTCAAACGACCGTTTGAAATTATAAGAAGTTGACTTTATTGTCAAGCCAAGACGTAAAAATAGAGGAAAACCCCTAGAGCTTCCGCCTCACAATGCAACACTTCAGCCCTTGTTTTGTGCTGAAGTCCTTCGCGTATTAACTATTTAGCATCTCGCCATCTAAGTAATACCAACGCCCCTCTTCATAAATAAAGCGGCTTCTTTCGTGTAATTTCCAAGCCTTGCCCGCTATTTTATAACGCGCAATAAATTCCACCTCGCCATTAACACCCGCCGCCTGCGCATGTTTAATTTTTAAACCCAACCAGCGCACTGGCTCTTCATCGCTCATGGCTTCTGGCCGCGTTGTAGCATGCCAAGTGGCCAATAAATAATCATGCAAGCCAAATACAAAAGCACTGTAGCGCGAGCGCATTAACTGCTCAGGCGTTGTAGCCGCAGCGCCATCATGCCAAGGGGCACAGCAATCAGCGTACTCACGCCCGCTTTCACAAGGGCAGCTCTTATTCTTTAGCATTCACACACCTGCACTCATCACATTTGAAAGCCTCGCATCATACTGAAGTTAGAGTCTGTTGACGTTTTCCGGCTCAGCGCAATAGCGAATGAAACTTAGCGTAATAATGCAGCGACCAACGCGAGGCGATGGCGTAAAATAAGCGTTTTCAGCTCTTCTATCGGCCACTGCATGTATTTAACTTCTAAACCACTTGCCGCCCTTTTTGATATGGATGGGCTGATGTTAGACACGGAAAGCATCGGTATTGAATGCTGGACTGAAGCGGCGGCTGCGCTCAGTGTGGATATGCCACGTACCCTAGTCATTGGCATGATTGGTATGCATTACAGCAAAACCGACGCTTATCTCCTTGAGCATCTCGGCTCAGCAGCCCCAATAGATAAGTTACGTACAGCTTGCCACAAGCTATATATGGAGCGCACACAAGCGCCAATAGCACACCGCCCTGGGCTGAATGATATTTTAAGCTGGCTTGAAGAAAACAATATCCCTAAAGCCGTTTGCACATCCACACGGCGTAGCATTGCAGAGCATCATTTACGCGCAGCGGGCCTTTGGCCGCGTTTTCAGTTTGCCATCTGCGGGGATGAAGTCACCCACCCTAAGCCCGCACCAGAAATTTACCAAAAAGCCGCTGCCGCATTTAATTTCCCTACTGAATCGTGCCTCGTATTAGAGGATTCCGATTTTGGCGTACAAGCGGCCCATCAAGCTGGCTGCAAAGTCATGATGATCCCCGATCTACGCCCCCCTTCGCGGCATTCTTTAGCGCTCAACATCCCGATTTTAAGCTCCCTGAGTGACGCAAGAGATTTACTCACACAAGCCCAGTAAACCTTACGCCTTAGCCTGCCAAATCAAAGACAGACTAAGGCCCAGCAAAAAATTTAATCCATTTACAGAAACCCCAGCCCCCTCCGCGCCTTCATCGCCATACCATAGAGACGTAGCAAACAGCCCCACCTATAAGCGATTCCCCTTCACGCGAATAAACTCAGACGCACCACAAAAAAGGAACCAGCGACATAATCAAGTCCTTTTTTGTTTTATACACAGCACCGCCCTATATTGAATTTCTAAGGGAAGTCCAATATCAAGGCCATTAACCGATGAAAACGCACAGATATTTATGGAATGGGTGCAATCTGCTCAGCGCAACGCTGGCTATTGTGATGGCAGGAATGCTCAATTTACCTTGGCTAGCCGCCCTTTATTTCCCTATAGGTATGTTATTTAATCGCCTCGCCCACGCCAAACCACCCACTGCAATTGAGCCCCTCACTCAAAAGGACGATGCTGAACCCGCGCCCCTCCCTCAATTGCTGACCGCAGTGGCCCCAATATGGCGTGGCAATATCGAGCTAGCTAGGCGGCAATCTGAAGAAGCAGGTAATCAACTAGGCCAAACACTAAGAGATATAGCCGTGGATTTACGCGCCACGATTCGTGAATCACGCGGAGAATCTGACGACAATCACAACGGCCAGCACAACTTGAGCCAATTGATTGATCATGTACGTGAGCGCACCAACAGCCTTACCCACATCCTTGCGCAAACATCTAGCCACCGTGAAGAGCTAATTAACCAAGTCACCAGTCTTGCCAATTTCTCCTCCGAGTTAGATTCAATGGCAAAAGGCGTAGCGGTCATTGCCAACCAAACCAATTTACTTGCACTCAATGCCGCTATTGAAGCTGCGCGGGCAGGTGAATCGGGCCGAGGCTTTGCCGTAGTTGCCGATGAAGTTCGCAAGCTTTCTACGATGTCGGCTGAAACTGGCAAGCAGATGTCCATCAAAGTAGCCGACATCGATCACGCCTTACGGGACGCAGGCCAAAAAGCCGCCAATATCAGCACCAGCGAATCTCAGCAAATAGGGATGGCCTTGCAATTACTCAATGAATCTCTTTCTGATTTCACCAGTGCCACACAGCAAATGGCACAGACCAATAGCAATTTACAAGCTCAGGGCAATAAAGTTGAACAAGAGCTGAATCAAACCTTAGTTGCTCTTCAGTTTCAAGATAGGGTGTGCCAGATGATGGCGCATGTTGAACAAGACTTAAGCCACCTAGAAGATTACTTAGCCGCTCTAATCAGTGCCCCCATCGATTCTCCACCCCCGCTATCTCTAGCAGACTGGCTAGCCCGATTACGCAGCACTTACTCCACTCAAGAGCAAGCGGCATTGCATGGCGGCTTACCAAGCAAGCCGAGCACAGCAGCAGGGGAGCCCGAGTTCTTTTAAAGCTATCGGCACTGCAATGGTGCCGTTTTACTCGATGGCCACCGCTCAAAACATAATAAAACCGCACACCATGTAGGGGCGCTGCTTGCTACGCCCCTTTACCAATCCGGCAGCTTGACAGCAAATATTAAATCCTGATTGACACTGGCTCATGAAGTGCTAAATCTAATCAATGTAATGATTATTTAAGCACTTACGAATACATACCCAAATAAAGCTTAGCGACATGGTACGAGTACCATCAGCGATTTTTAACTTTCGTTCCGCCCCCAAAAGGAGCTAAACCCGAAGGGCTGAGCCGGTGAATGAGCATTCACTGCGTGATGCTCCTCGACAATAACCCGTTATTGCCTTCATCACATGCCTTGTGCTTGGCCGTTTTCCGGCTCAGCGCAATGGCGAATGAAACATCAACAGACCCCGCCATGAAACACACCTTCCAAAATCTAGGCGTAATGGTGTGCTCAAGACTGCCAACAGAGGCCCACCATGATGGATCTTAGCAAAGCAAGGCTAATCTTTTTTGAAGAAGCTGAAGAGCTATGCGATGCGCTAGAAACCGCCCTGCTCGATCCTATCGCCTACCCACCCAGCACGGAAACTTATAACTTATTATTTCGTACCGCCCATACCATTAAAGGCTCTGGCGGCATCTTTGGGCTGGAAGCCTTGGTGAGATTTGCCCATGTTGTCGAAAACGTATTAGAGCGCTTACGTAGCAATCAACTGGCCTTAAGCGATGAGTTAATTTCGCTCCTACTCGCCAGCAATGATCACCTACGCCGCTTGCTGTTAACCAGCGCGGGCAGTGAAGCAATGGCCTTAGTGGATCTGCCCAAAGGCATACCGCTGCTAGAAAGCCTGTATCAATATCAAGACGTACAACCCACAGCCCGCAGCGTTTCTGACATCGTAGCGCCTCCAAATGAACCGCTTACCCTTTCGCCGCTGCGGCAGTTTTCTTTACGTTTATATCCTAATACCTTTCGATTTGATTTCTACCCACTTTCTTTTTTACACGACTTGAATATCAGTGGCTCCACCATGTTGGGCAGTGGCAAACCAGCACTGGTGCTGGATATCCCCCAACCTATTCAACACGCGTGGCGGCGTGAACGTAAGCTAATTCGTCAACACACTGAAGCATCCGTCAGGGATAAGCATTAGCACCAACCACCGTTTGTCAAAAAGGAAATCAAAATGAACTGGTTCCACAACATCCGCATCCAAATCAAGCTTGCAATCGGCTATGGTGTCATTCTGCTGCTAATGGCTGGCATTCTCTGGGTAGGCATCAGTAGCTTGGGGCTTATGAGCGATCAAACACAAGAAATTGTGGATGATCGATACGCCAAAGTTGATATGTCTAATAGCATTATTAACAACACACTCAATAACGGCCGATCAATTAGAAATATGGTTTTGGTCGAGCCTGCTCAGCAAGAACAACACAAAGCTGATATTGAAAAACGCCGAGCCGAAAACAAAGCATTGCTTGATCAGCTAGACAAAACCATCAACACCACAAAAGGGAGAGAGGGATACAACAAAATAATGGCACAAAGAAACACATTAAATGAGAAGTACACCACCTTTTATGGCTTAGCAGCACAAAAAGATCGCAAACCCGCAATTGATTTTTTACTTAAAGAATTTGCCCCTAGCAATACCGCCTACACAGAAGCATTAAATGAATTTGGCGGCTTCCAACAAGAAAGGATGCTGGCGCTTAGCAAGGAGTCAAAAGCAAGCGCCGTGAGTACACGTAGTTTGATGCTGCTGTCAGGTGGAATAGCACTAGCCGTCACCATCTTGCTCGCCGTATTAATTACCCGCAGTGTTTTACGCCAGCTCGGAGGTGATCCATTCTATGCCATGACGATTGTGGCCCGCGTTTCTGAGGGTGATTTAGCCGTGCCGATCCGCCTAAGCGCCAATGATGATTCCAGCCTGCTGGCCTCCATCAAAGCCATGACCCACCGGCTATCTGGCACGCTTACAGAAATTGGCTCGATGGCCAATGCCATTACCAGCGCCTCGGAACAAGTTTCATCTGCGGCCAATTCCCTATCACAAACCTCATCCGAGCTGGCCTCAAGCGTAGAAGAAACCAGCGCTTCGATCGAAGAAATGAGCGCCACCGTCTCTCAAAATGCCGACAACGCAAGGGTAACAGAAAGCATTGCGTCTAAATCTGCCGGTAGCGCCACCCAAGGCGGCAAGGCCGTTAGCGATATGGTGCACGCCATGAAGGAAATCGCCTCGCGCATCACCGTTATCAATGATATTGCCAACAAAACCGATCTACTTGCCATCAATGCCGCGATTGAAGCCGCCCGCGCAGGCGAGCATGGCAAGGGCTTTGCCACCGTGGCCGTTGAAGTGCGTAAATTGGCTGAGCGCTCACAAGTGGCCGCAAAAGAAATCGGCGATTTAGCCAGCAAATCCGTTGGCGTTGCCGAACGTGCAGGGACTTTGCTGCAAGAAATGCTGCCGGGTATTGATCAAACAGCCACGCTGGTGCAAGAAATCTCCGCCGCATCGCGCGAACAACGCACCGGCATTGATCAGATTAATTCTGCGGTCACCCAAATCAATGGCGGCATGCAATCTTCCGCAGCTTCCGCCGAAGAGCTGAGCTCTACCTCAGAAGAGCTCAGCGCCACAGCCATGCAATTGCAGGAGCTACTGCAGCAATTTAATTTGCGCGGCAGCAAAAGTACTCGGCGCAGCAGCGCTCACACCCCCGCCCGCCGAGTTGTTGTACCTACCTCTTACAATCACCACGATGAAGACTTGGATGATGATGTAGATGACGATAAGTTCAGCAAATACTAGTTTCATACACGGCTGCGTTTGGCCCAGTTTTGGGGCAAAACCCGAAGGGCTGAGGAGAAGAACCATGAAAGAACATCTTGATGCTAGCGATGCAAAGCACCCCAACAAGTTTCACTGCGTCACCTTTATTTTGGGGGAAGATCTGTTTGGGATACAGATTAATTTCATCCGTGAAATCATCGAATTTGAAGGGATTACCCACGTCCCAATGATGCCCAATTTTGTAAGGGGCATTATTAATCTACGTGGCTCGGTGGTGCCGGTGATTGATCTCTCCGTGCGTTTTGGCCGTGAGCTAACCGTGCTTAAGCCCTCTACCTGCGTAGCAATTCTCTCTTTACCGGGGCTGGAAGGCTATTCTGAGGTGGGCATTTTGCTAGATGCGGTGTGCGAGGTATTAGAGATTCCTATGGAGGATATTGACCCGACCCCCACTTTTGGCGCGCGCATTCGTGGCGATTTTATTCAAGGCATCGCCACCATTGAGGAGCGTTTTGCCATTTTACTGAATGTGCAACGTGCGCTATCGGTGGCCGAACTGAGCGCCATGGCCGAATCCGTAATGCAGCTGCATTTGGCCGAAGACACCGAGGCGGCTTAATTGACAGAGGCTTTGTTGCACAAATTAGCCAGACCTCGCTACAAACGCATGAGTAAGCCTGAACCAAGCAAGTACCCCACCCATTAGAACGCCTATCACGCCGCACTTAAATTGTGCGGTTCACTGCCGGTTTGGTTTGATAAAAACATGCAATGGCACGCACTCCTAATAAAAAAACGCGGATGGCAAAACTACCAATGCGTGTTGCGATCTTAAATCGCTTCACGCAATTGGGTATGCCACTGACGATGTGCGTGACGTAAATCCGTATGGCGTTTGGGGCTAATCGTTCTTAAATTGATTTGTGCAACAAAGCTCATGAAGTGCTAAACCTAATCAATGTAATGATTATTTAAGCACTTACGAATACATGCCCAAATAAAGCTTACATACAATCACACCAATCTTGTCTACCCGCTTTTTACTACGATGGCTTAACTACCATGGCAAAAAAAACGATTTTGATACTGGATGACTCGGCCAGCATGCGAGCAACCGTCTCCATTACCTTAAACGGAGCGGGCTACGAGGTGATTGAGGCCAAAGATGGTAACGAAGGGCTAAGCAAGCTCTCTGGGCTACGCGTCAATCTGATTATTTCTGACGTTAATATGCCCGGCATGGATGGCATCACTTTTCTAAAAAAACTAAAAGAGCAAGCGGCGCATCGCTATGTGCCGGTGATTATGCTGACCACAGAATCAGCCGATGATAAAAAACAACAAGGCAAGGAGGCAGGGGCAAAAGCTTGGATTGTTAAACCATTTGAACCCGCCAAATTACTCGACGCGGTCTCCAAGCTGATTCAACCCTAAGCGAGCACACCATGTCACTGCTGCTAGAACACCACAATGGCCAAACTTTGGCACGGCTACAAGGCGAGCTTACGATATTCAATGTAGCCGAAGCCCAAGATGATTTACTCAACCTGCTCAATCACGATGAAGTGATCATTGATCTGTCTGAAGTCAGTGAATTAGATAGCTGTGGCGCGCAATTACTGGCTATTTTGCAGGCTGAAGCGATAAACACAGGCAAAAGTATTGCGCTCTTCACCCTAGACCCCGCCATGAAACACACCTTCCAAAATCTAGGCGTAATGGTGTGCTCAAAGTTACCAACAGAGGCCCACCATGATGGATCTTAGCAAAGCAAGGCTAATCTTTTTTGAAGAAGCTGAAGAGCTATGCGATGCGCTAGAAACCGCCCTGCTCGATCCTATTGCCTACCCACCCAGCACGGAAACTTATAACTTATTATTTCGTACCGCCCATACCATTAAAGGCTCTGGCGGCATCTTTGGGCTGGAAGCCTTGGTGAGATTTGCCCATGTTGTCGAAAACGTATTAGAGCGCTTACGTAGTAATCAACTGGCCTTAAGCGATGAGTTAATTTCGCTCCTACTCGCCAGCAATGATCACCTACGCCGCTTGCTGTTAACCAGCGCGGGCAGTGAAGCAATGGCCTTAGTGGATCTGCCCGAAGGCATACCGCTGCTAGAAAGCCTGCATCAATATCAAGACGTACAACCCACAGCCCGCAGCGTTTCTGAGATCGTAGCGCCTCCAAATGAACCGCTTGCCCCGCAAAACTCACCCCATGCCCTTTCACCGCTGTGGCAGCTTTCTTTACGTTTTCATCCTGATACCTTTCGATTTGGTTTCGACCCGCTTTCTTTTTTACATTACTTGCAAGGGTTTTGTTCAATTAAGCATATTGAACCGGTCTGGCGTACTTGGCCCGCCATGCAGCTTTTCGACCCCACAGAATGCTTTATTGGTTTTGAAATCAGCCTGGAATCGGATGCCACAGCCGATCAAATCAGTGGCACTTTTGATTTTGTGCGTGATGATAGCCTCATCGGCATCCTGCCTCCTCACGCCCCATTAGCGCTTTATCGTCAGCTGGCCGAGCAGCTGCACGCACAAAGAGGCGAAGACATTGCCGATCAGCTTGCACGCTGGTGCGCAAGGGGGGCCTTAAATAACACAGAAGCAATACACGTCCGCAGTGGCAGCTTCGCTATCGCTGAAGAGCCCGTTGCGAGCTATAGCAGCACAGAGCAAGCGAATACCAGCAGCGCAGAGCCAACTAAATCCAGCAGCGCAGACCAGCTCCCTACCAACAACAAAACCGCTAAAGCCCCTAAAACCGAAAGCCAATCCATCCGCATTGAAACCGCCAAGCTTGATCGGCTGATTAATCGCGTAGGCGAGCTGGTGATTGCCGCATCCGGCACCAAGCTGATTGCACAGCAACGCGGCGATGCCGAGCTGATTGAATCGGTTGCCATCATCAATACCTTGGTAGAAAGCATTCGTGATGACGCACTGACCTTACGCATGGTGCCGGTTGACGAGATTTTCAGCCGCTTTCCACGCATGGTGCGCGAAACCTCCAAACAACTCGGCAAAGCCATTCATCTTGAAATCAAAGGAGCCGAAACCGAAGTCGATAAATCGATGGTAGAAAAACTCACCGATCCACTGATGCACATTATTCGCAACGCGGTAGACCACGGTTTGGAGCCCGCAGCGCAACGCCTTGCCGCCAATAAACCAGAAGTAGGCACGGTCACCCTCAATGCCTATCACGATGCAGGCTCGGTGGTGGTAGAAGTCAGCGACGATGGTGCAGGGATTAATCGCGAAAAAGTACTCGCCAAAGCGCTTGAGCGCTCCCTCATCAATGATGAACGCCAGCTTTCCGATCAAGAAATTTTACAGCTGATTTTTTTACCCGGCTTTTCAACCGCCGATGCCGTCAGCGATTTATCGGGCCGTGGCGTGGGCATGGATGTGGTGAAGCGCAATATCGAATCTTTGCGCGGCGAAATAGAAATCCATTCTCGCCCAGGAATAGGCTCTACTTTCCGGCTGCGGCTGCCACTCACCTTAGCCATTATCGATGGCTTCCACGTTGAAGTAGAGAACTCAGCCCTAGTCATGCCGCTAGATATGATGATTGAGTGCGTTGATTTACCGCCAGAAGCCATGGATCACAACACCAGACAAATCAATCTACGCGGTGACTGGCTGCCGTTTATCTCACTACGTGAGCTATTTGGCTTACCCACAGCGCATACCCCAGAATTTATCGTGATTGTGCATTACGGCGAAAACCGTGCGGGCATTGTGGTGGATCGCCTGATTGGCGAGCTACAAGCCGTCATCAAGCCCTTAGGCGATATTTTTAAATCGCTACGTGGTATCAGTGGCTCCACCATTTTGGGCAGTGGCAAACCCGCACTGGTACTGGATATCCCCCAACTTATTCAACACGCATGGCGGCGTGAGCGACGCTTTATCCGTCAACACACCGATGCCGCCGTTTTGGAAAAGCATTAAACCCTGCCCCACGTTATTTAATCTCGTTAGGAGATCATCATGAACTGGTTTCATAGTTGGAAAGTAAGCAGCAAGCTCATAGTTTCATTTATTACTGTGCTAGCACTACTGCTGGGGGTGGCGTTTCTGGGTTATTCATCCACCAGTAAAACCAACGAGTTGATTGGCGAGATGTACGCCAATCAACTCACCCCCATTAAAGATATCGCCAATGCAAATATGCAGGCGATCTACATCAACCGCGCGCTTTACCGCTACGTATTAGAAACCAACCGCAGCGATATGGAAGCCACCGAAGCACGCATGATGAAGTTTGAAACGGAGATGGTTCGGCTGCTGGATAAATACCGCAAGACTGAGCTCACCCCCATAGAAATCGATGCACTGAAGCGTTTTGATGCCTCATGGCCTCCCACTAAAGAAGCCGCCAAAGAAGTGATGCAACACTCCTATGCAGATAACGGGGATGGCAAAGAAAACAAAATCGCTTTTGATATCCTGACCAAAAAAGCCAGACCCTTATTTGATAAATCAGATGACATCCTTACCGAGCTGGTGGAGATCAATTCAAAACTAGCAGACGACGCACTAGGCCAAAGCAAAAAAACCTTTGAAGGCACGGTAAAGGAAATTGCCTTTGTCTCTGGCGTGGCCATTTTGCTTGGGATATTTCTAGCCCTTTTAGTCACCCGTAGCATCCAGCGCCAATTGGGGGGCGATCCATCCTACGCTATGGGTATTGTGGCCCGTGTTTCTGATGGTGATTTAGCCGTGCCGATCCGCCTAAGCGCCAATGATGATTCCAGCCTGCTGGCCTCCATCAAGGGCATGACCCACCGGCTATCTGGCACGCTTACAGAAATTGGCTCGATGGCCAATGCCATTACCAGCGCCTCGGAACAAGTTTCATCCTCGGCCAATTCTTTATCGCAAACCTCTTCCGAGCTAGCCGCAAGCGTAGAAGAAACCAGCGCTTCGATCGAACAAATGACCGCCACCGTTACCCAAAATGCCGACAACGCAAGGGTAACGGAAAGCATTGCTTCTAAATCTGCCGGTAGCGCCACCGAAGGCGGCAAGGCCGTTAGCGATATGGTGCACGCCATGAAGGAAATCGCCTCGCGCATCACCGTTATCAATGATATTGCCAACAAAACCGACCTACTTGCCATCAATGCCGCGATTGAAGCCGCCCGCGCAGGCGAGCATGGCAAGGGCTTTGCCACCGTGGCCGTTGAAGTGCGTAAATTGGCCGAGCGCTCACAAGTGGCCGCAAAAGAAATCGGCGATTTAGCCGGTAGATCCGTTGGCGTTGCCGAACGTGCAGGGACTTTGCTGCAAGAAATGCTGCCGGGTATTGATCAAACAGCCACACTGGTGCAGGAAATCTCCGCCGCATCGCGCGAGCAGCGTGGCGGCATTGATCAGATTAATGTGGCCGTTACCCAAATCAATGGCGGCATGCAATCTTCCGCAGCTTCCGCCGAAGAGCTCAGCTCTACCTCAGAAGAGCTCAGCGCCACGGCCATGCAATTGCAGGAGCTACTACAGCAATTTAATTTACGTGGCAGCAAAAGTACCCGGCGTAGCAGCGCTCACACTCTCGTCCGTCGAGCGGTCGTACCTATTCCTTCCAATCACTACGATGAAGACTTGGATGATGATGTAGATGACGATAAGTTCAGCAAATACTAGCAGCCTGTCGGCCTTAAGCGATCGTAGCGAGGGAAAGACCGGTTTGAGACAGATTTAGCGAATTTTTGAGGCGAATAGCTGGCTATTCAACGAGAAAATGCGTGAAATATGGCCAAATCCGGCTTTTCCGTAGTAGATCAGTCTTAAGTCCGACAGGCTGATAGGGTCTGTTGACGTTTCATACACAGCTGCGTTTGGCCCAGTTTTGGGGCTAAACCCGAAGGGCTGAGGAGAAGAACCATGAAAGAGCGTCTTGATGCTAACGATGCAAAGCACACCAACAAGTTTCACTGCGTCACCTTTATTTTGGGGGAAGATCTGTTTGGGATACAGATTAATTTCATCCGTGAAATCATCGAATTTGAAGGGATTACCCACGTCCCAATGATGCCTAATTTTGTAAGGGGCATTATTAATCTACGTGGCTCGGTGGTGCCGGTGATTGATCTCTCCGTGCGTTTTGGCCGTGAGCTAACCGTGCTTAAGCCCTCTACCTGCGTGGCGATTCTCTCTTTACCGGGGCTGGAAGGCTATTCTGAGGTGGGCATTTTGCTAGATGCGGTGTGCGAGGTATTAGAGATTCCTATGGAGGATATTGACCCGACCCCCACTTTTGGCGCGCGCATTCGTGGCGATTTTATTCAAGGCATCGCCACCATTGAGGAGCGTTTTGCCATTTTACTGAATGTGCAACGTGCGCTATCGGTGGCCGAACTGAGCGCCATGGCCGAATCCGTAATGCAGCTGCATTTTGCCGATGACACCGAGGTGGCTTAATTGACAGATGCCGCTTCAAAGAAAGACCAGCATCAATTTGATACAGGTCCTACTCTTAATCAGATGGAGTTCGAGCAATTTCGCCACTTTATTTTTTCTGAGGCGGGCATTGATATGCCGCCCAGCAAGCGGGCGCTCATTCAATCTAGATTGGCGGTTAGATTACGCGAGCTAGAGCTCAATAGCTTCAGCGCTTATTGGCAAAAGTTACAACACCCCAGTGGCGCAGCTGAACGGCAAAAAGCCATTAATCTGCTTTCTACCAATGAAACTTATTTTTTCCGCGAACCCGATCATTTCACTTGGCTACAGCAGCACGTTATTGAGCTATCCAAACATGGTAATCGGCATATTAAAATATGGTCCGCAGCCTGCTCTACAGGGGAAGAAGCCTATACGATTGCAATCGTGCTAGCCGAAGCACTTGGCATCAATGGCAATTGGCAACTTTTTGCCTCTGATATCAACACACGCGTTACCGCGTTTGCCAAAAGAGGCGTTTACCCATTAGAGCGCGCCAAGAAAACCCCGCCTCATCTATGGCAAAAATATTTTTTACGTGGCCGCGATGAATACAGCGGCCAAGTTCGCATGGTTCCCCAATTAATCAAACGAATTAATTTTTTCAATCTAAACTTACTGCAAAGCGATGCGTATCAGCAATCTGGGTTTGATATTATTTTTTTACGTAATGTGCTTATTTATTTTAATGAAGAGACAAAATTAAAAGTATTGGGCAATTTATGCCCTAAGATTATAAATGGCGGCCATTTATTAATTAGCCATGCTGAAACAATACGTAATAAAGAACTACCCTTATTTATGGATGGCCCTTCACGTTACTGCGTAAATCAACCTTTTAACCCACACCGGTGACCCTATGGGCATTAATGTTTTAATCGTTGATGATTCTGCTGTAGTACGAGAGATCCTGACTCAGGTGCTGGATGCTGCGAGTGATATTAAGGTGCTTGCCGCCGTGCCAGATCCAATTTTTGCCATGCAAAGAATGAAAATACAATGGCCTGATGTGATTGTGCTTGATATTGAAATGCCGCGTATGGATGGCCTTACCTTTCTACGCCGCATTATGGGCGAGCGCCCCACCCCCGTTGTGATCTGCTCATCTCTTACAGAACAAGGCGCCGATATCACTATGGATGCGATGTCAGCGGGTGCAGTCTCTATCGTCACAAAACCTACCCTTAATCTCAAAACCTTTTTGCAAGGTGCGGGCAATGATTTAGTACAAGAAGTGCGTGCCGCTGCCGCCGCCAGAATGAGCTCGATGCGGCCATTCAAGACCCAGCATGATAGATCCATGCCCGGCCCAAAACTCACTGCGGATGCCATACTGGAAGCACCATCGGGTAAAACGATGTTTCGTACTACCGATAAACTGATCGCAGTGGGTACATCTACTGGCGGCACACAAGCGCTGGAATTTATACTCCCTAAATTACCCACCAATTGCCCTGCAATGGTGGTGGTACAACATATGCCTGAGCAATTTACCCGTGCATTTGCCGAACGCTTAAACCGTATTTCGGAGGTGGAAGTTCTTGAGGCAAAAGATGGCGCAAGACTGATGCCTGGCCTTGTATTGATTGCGCCTGGCGGCCGACATTTACTAGTAAAACGCAGCGGCGCACAATATATCGCCGAGGTAAAAGACGGCCCGCTGGTTTCTCGGCATCGCCCATCAGTGGATGTACTATTTCGCTCTGTTGCCATTAGCGCAGGCAGCAATGCCCTAGGAGTGATTATGACGGGGATGGGGGATGATGGCGCGCGCGGCCTGCGTGAAATGCACGATGCTGGCGCACGTACCTTGGCCCAAGATGAAAAAACTTGCGTCGTATTTGGCATGCCCAAAGAAGCCATTGCCCATGGCGGCGTGGATGAAGTTGTTTCTCTAGCACAAATTGGGCAAACACTGGCAGCGCAACGGAGTTAACACCACCATGCCTCATTTAGAAAAATGGCGTAACCGTATTGCCTTAGTGGTGGATGACTCCCCAAGCCATTGTCTGGCGGCCGTTGAATACCTCACAGATATTGGTTTTGCCCACGTCTATGTTGCGCAAGACGGCAAAGAAGCCTTAGATATCTTACAAACAATTGAGCATGTTGACTTTATTTTGACCGATTTAAGAATGCCTGGCATGGATGGCATTGAATTTCTGGGCTGCTTGGCTAAGGCATCCAAACAGTATTTTATTTCTGTGATGAGCGAAGTACCACGCGATGTGCTAGATACCGTGCAGGGCATTGCAGATGCCTCCAGCCTAGAATTATTAGCCGTGATGCAAAAGCCGCTCACGCCTGAATCGATCTGTACCCTACTCAAAAAATCCAACCCAAACTTACAAACCAGTAACACCATTTGGCCACTTTTTAACTTTAGCACTGATGAAGTCTCTCTTGCGCTGGATGCGCACGAATTACATTTCTATTTTCAACCCAAGGTCACAATTGTTAATAAAAAACTCATAGGATTTGAAGCGCTGGCCCGCTGGCTACATCCAATACACGGCGTACTGCCACCGATTGCTTTTATTCATCATGTGGAACATGGAGAATTAGCCCTGCGCTTTTTTTATGACTTAGTCGGCGCAAGCTGCGATATGTTAAAAAAATTGCATACGGTGGCCGGCGGCATTCATTGCTCTATTAATTTACCCGTTCCTTTATTAGATCGCCCAGAGCTGGTAGATAAAATGCAGTCAATTGTTGAAGCCAAAGGCATTGAGAGCAGATTCATTATTGTTGAAGTCACCGAAACCACTTTAATGTCAAATCTAGCCACCTCTCTAGGGGCTTTAGCAAGGCTGAGAATAAAAGGCTTTGGCGTAGCGATGGATGATTACGGCTCAGGTTATTCTTCCATGAAACAATTATCCCGCTGCCCCTTTACCGAAATAAAAATTGATAAAGAATTTGTGCATGACACAGTACATCGCCCAAAGAAACTTGCTATTTTGACTTCGGCTATTTCTATGAGCCAACGCCTTAATCTAAAAGTAGTCGCAGAAGGCGTTGAAACAGAAGAAGATTGGAATCAATTATCCGCCTTGGGCTGCGATATTGCCCAAGGCTACTTTATTAGCAGACCTATCCCTGAAGAAAAAGTTTTGGCATGGATTGCCCTATGGCAATCCCCATAGCAAAATAAAATCAAACCAAAGTATTACTTGGCTCACCCGCTAAAAAAGCATCAATATTATGTATCAGCTGATCGGCCAATTGCTGCATGGTAAAGCGCCCTGCCCATGCAATATGCGGGGTAATAATTAAATTAGGTAACTCAATATCTAATAAAATATTACCATTTCGTGGTGGCTCCTCAATCAGCACATCCAAGCCCGCCCCACCTATATATCCTGCCTGCAAAGCCTTTAATAACGCCGCCTCATCCACCAAACCGCCTCTTGCGGTATTAATTAATACCGCATCGTTTTTCATTAACGCTAATTCAGCCTCAGCAATTAAATGCCGTGTTTCTGTATTGAGCGGGCAATGCAAACTAACAATATCAGCCAGCCCCAAGGCTTGATTAAAGGGAATATAACCCTCACGCGTTACGCTCGCATTTTTTCTCTCGGCAAATAACACATGCATGCCCAAGGCCCTCGCCAAGCCCGCCATGGCTTGCCCTAATGCGCCAGAACCCACAATCACCAAAGTACTGCCCGCCAAATCTTGTATCGGCGCAGAAAAATGACAAAAACTCTGCGCTTGTTGCCATTTACCTGCCAGTACATCAATGCGATAAGTGAGTAATTGCCGGCGCAAGGCCAGCATCAACATTAAGGCATGCTCAGGAACTCCAGATAAAGCGTAATCACGAATATTACAAACACGGATACCCCGCGCTTTACACGCTGCCAAATCAATCTGGTTATAACCGGTTGCGGCAACCGCAATCATTTTTAAATTTGGGCAGGCTGTAATCGTTGCCGCCGTAATGGGGACTTTATTGCTAATCGCAATTTCTGCATTTTGTAATCGCCCCGCCACATCAGCAGCAGCCGTATTGGCATATTCCTGCCATTGATGTTTGGCTTTTAAGGGGAGTAAAGTGAGGGGTAATGAATCTCTGTCTAAAAATACAATTCTTGGCAACATAAATAATCCCATATTAAAAACCCACGCCTTGTTCTGCGCAAGCGGAAGATGATCAAGCAAATAGCAGAGCACTTACATTTTCTATAAAGGTAAAAAACCATGCATCAAGTCGATATTTTTCTTGCCCCAGGTTTTGAAGAAATAGAATTAGTAACGGTGGTTGATATTCTACGCAGAGCCAATATCAATACCCGCCTAATTGCTGTGGCAGACCATACCGCAGTTATGGGGGCACACCAAATCACCTTAGAAGCGGACATAACACTGGCTCAAGCCGACAATGACACACAGATGTTAGTGCTACCCGGCGGTGGGCCTGGCACACAGGCAATGATGGCCTCTGTAGAGTTAATCAGCCGGCTTAAAGCCCATTTTGCCGCAGGCCGCCCCATTGCCGCTATTTGCGCGGCCCCAATGGTGTTAGCCAAAGCAGGCCTACTTAGAGAAAATAAAGCCACATGTTTTCCCGGCTGCGAAGCCCCATTGCTCGCTGCAGGAGCCATCATTAGTGGCGGCGATGTCATTGTAGATGGTCTTATCACCACATCTCGCGGGCCTGGTACGGCTGCTGCATTTGCTTTTGAGCTGGTCCGCCAAATTAAAGACGAAGCCATTTCCCAAGCACTGCGCACAGAAATGCTATTTGATTAAACGTATATTTATGCAGCAAAATAAAATAAGGCACAGCCCACAAAACACATAAAAATCACGAATAGATACCACACTAGGGTCTGTTGACGTTTCATTCGCCATTGCGCTGAGTCGGAAAACGGCCAGGCACAAGGCATGTGACGAAGGCAATAACGGGTTATTGTCGAGGAGCATAACGCAGTGAATGGCCATTTTCCGGCTCAGCCCTTCGGGTTTAGCCCATTTTTGGGGCTGCACGGCGTTAAAAATCGCTCATGGTACTCGTACCATGTCGCCATTTTCTCCTTGTTCAGCCCCAAAACTGGGCCAAACGCAGCCGCGAATGAAACGTCAACAGACCCTAGAACAATAACCATGCATATTGCATTTTTAGTACAGAGGATTGCTTGCTGTGGCCGCGCTGCCTTCTGTAATATCAACACTAAAGCAATCATCGTAAAAAAACCCACAACATGCTTGTGGGTTTTTATTGTTTTCGCTCATTACACCAGCTCATAAACCGTTTTACCACGCAATTTAAACAGCTGCGCAGCGTGATATAGGTTTTCCGAATGGCCTACTACCAATAAACCCGATGATTTCATTTGCGGAGCAAAGCGCTCTAAGATTTTAAACTGGGTTGGCTTATCAAAATAAATCATCACATTGCGGCAAAAGATCACATCATAGGGGCCACGAATTGCCCATGTGGCTTCAACTAAATTCAGCCGCTTAAATGTAATCATATCGCGCAATTCTTGTTTGGCCTGATAGTGACCATCTGCCATTTTATCAAAAAAACGCTTAACTCTTTGTGGGCCTAAACGCTCAACTTCTTCCCCTACATAAATCCCCAAGCGCCCCGTTTCTAGCACATTGGTATCTAAATCGGTTGCGATGACTTTGACTGGCGGATGCATGCTATCAAACGCTTCGCAGGCCGTCATTGCAATACTATATGGCTCTTCGCCGGTACTGGAAGCCGAAGACCAAACATTTAAGGTGCCAGCGCTACGATGAGCCAATAAATGCTCAGCCAGAATCGGGAAATGATGCGATTCCCGGAAAAACGAAGTGAGATTAGTTGTTAAAGAGTTAGTAAATAGCTCAAATTCTTTGCTATTGCCGCGCTCTAAAACCTGCAAATATTCATTAAAAGTATGCATACCCAACGCCCGTAGGCGTTTGGCTAAACGGCCGTAAACCATATCTTGCTTAGCAGGAGATAAGGCAATACCTGCGTAGTTATAAATTAACTTACGCACCTTTTCGAAGTCTTGCTCCGTAAATTGGAATTCACGAGAAGGTGTAGGCAGCATGGTCATCCTTTAAGCTTAATTTCTTTAAAAACAATAAGACGTTATAGCCCCAAATCAGGCCAAATGGCATCGATACGTGATTTAACTGCATCGTCCATCGCAATCGTTCTACCCCATTCACGGCTGGTTTCACCTGGCCATTTGTTAGTGGCATCCAAGCCCATTTTGCCACCTAGCCCCGATATCGGCGAAGCAAAGTCTAGGTAATCAATCGGCGTGCTTTCTACCAAAGTCGTGTCTCTAACTGGATCCATACGGGTGGTCACTGCCCAAATGACTTCTTTCCAATCCCGAATATCAATATCGTCATCCACCACCACAATAAACTTGGTGTACATAAATTGCCGCAAGAACGACCACACCCCAAACATCACCCGTTTAGCGTGCCCAGGATAGGATTTCTTAATCGAAACAATTGCCATCCGATAACTACATCCTTCAGGCGGCAAATAGAAATCAGCAATTTCGCTAAACTGCTTTTGCAAAATGGGTACAAACACTTCATTTAAAGCCACGCCAAGCACTGCAGGTTCGTCTGGTGGCTTGCCGGTATAGGTACTGTGGTAAATAGGATCTTTACGCGTGGTGATGCGCTCTAGGCTAAATACGGGGAACCAGTCTTTTTCATTGTAGTAACCGGTGTGATCGCCATACGGGCCTTCCAACGCATATAAATAGCCACCCACTTCTTTTAGCGGAATACCCGCTTCGCTCACGCCGCTAAAGCCTAGCTCTGCAGGCTGAATATGCCCTTCTAAGATGATTTCTGCCCGTGCAGGCACTTGCAAGTCAGAGCCTATACACTTCACTAGCTCGGTTTTTGAACCCCGCAACAATCCAGCAAATTGATATTCCGACAAGGTATCGGGCACAGGTGTTACCGCACCAAGGATCGTGGCAGGATCACAGCCTAATACCACCGCAATCGGAAAAGGCTGGCCAGCATTTTGCTGCGCATGCTCACGAAAATCCAAAGCGCCGCCGCGATGCGCTAGCCAGCGCATAATCACCTGATTGCGACTAATCACCTGCTGGCGATAAATGCCTAGATTTTGGCGCTTTTTATTAGGGCCACGCGTCACCACCAAGCCCCAAGTAATCAGCGGGGCGACATCTTCTGGCCAGCAGTGTTGGATGGGAATACGCGCTAAATCTACATCAGCCCCTTCCCAAACTACTTCTTGGCATGGGCCATGCTTGACTTCCTTAGGCGACATGCTGAGTACTTGTTTTAAGAGCGGCAGCTTATCCCAAGCATCGCGCAAGCCTTTAGGTGGCTCTGGCTCTTTTAGATAGGCCAAGGTTTTGCCAATTTCACGTAGGGCGCTAATATCCACAGCCCCCATGCCATTTGCCACCCGAGTAGGCGTGCCAAACAAATTGGCCAGTACCGGCATGCTATGGCCAGGTACGTTTTCAAACAATATCGCTGGCCCTTCGCTGCGCAAAGTACGATCACAAATTTCGGTCATTTCTAAATAGGGAGAAACCGGCACGGTAACCCGCTTTAATTCGCCCCTTTGTTCCAGCTGAGAAATAAAATCACGCAGATCACGGTATTGCATAAAGAAACCTATAAAAAAACAGCCACTACTCGGATAGCGTCATTGAGGCGCGATAAACACCGCCAGCAGCAATGGATACTGCATTATCTAAAACATCGCCACGCTCAACACAAACAAAACCATGATAATGCTCGGCCCCTACATCCGCCATTTTAGCGGCACCTTCCCAAGGATTCCAAACAATCGCCGAGTGCGTATCGCTGACTATTTTAATCTGCCCAGCGCTATGCTTTATCACTTGTTCAGCAGGCACATCTAGATACACCCGATCAGTCAGCGCTTGCACACTTAAATCACCCTCTTGCAGTAAGCGTGGCCGGCCATCTAGCAAGGTATCCACGTAAGTGCACAGGCCTAAGCCGCTAATAACAACATCTTGTACATCAGGCACGGCTAAGTAGCTGTGGAATGCTTGCGAAAAGAGCGCGGCGGTATCACTACGATTTTCAACACTTAGCTGCAAACTAAGCGTGCGGCCAACGATCACTTCTAAGCGGAACAAACAAGCATGCGGCCATAGCGCACGGGTTGCGGCAGAGTCAGCCAGCTCCAGCGCAATTTTAATCGCACCATCGCTAAGGATTTCTACCTCTAACACATCCCAATTAGACACCCGCGCAAAACCATGCGAAGGCAAACCGGAAGGATGAGCACCAAACCAAGGCATGCAAAGTGGAACCCCCCCTCTGATCGCTTTACCTTGTGCAAATACCGCCTTGGGTGAGCGCCATAGCAGCTCACGCCCGCCTTTAGCTTTAGGAATAAAAGACAGCAAATGCGCACCTTGCAAAGCAATCACTGCCGAGCCTAATTCACCTTCAATTTGCAGCAATGGCAAGCCAGGCTCTTCCCCCCATATAAATCGACCGAGGAACACAAACTGATTTCAGGGATAGCCGCCAACAAGGTGGCCAGATTTGCTTGCATAGATAAACTCCTTGTTATTCAGTACGCCCATAGCCAGTGGCTACTGTGGACGACGCGGCACCCACACCAAGGCATCGCCATCAATCACTTTTTCGCCCCGTACCCAACATTCAGTCATTAAACGCACACGTTGTTTTTCTTGAAACAACTCTAAAACAGTCACTAAAGCCGTTACTGTGTCACCGATTTTAACTGGCTTTAAAAACTTTAAATTTTGGCCCATATAAATGGCCCCAGCACCCGGCAAGCGCGTTCCAATGACGGTAGAAATCAAACTGGCACTCAGCATGCCGTGGGCAATCCGGCCTTCAAAGCGTGTTTTTACCGCGTACTCTTCATCGATATGCATAGGATTATTGTCGCCAGAAATACCAGCGAACAAAACCACATCCGTTTCAGTGATGGTCTTACGATATTCAGCACTTAATCCTAAAGCTAAGTCTTCCATGCAGTAATTCATATTCACCCCTGTAAATTAAGATAATTTGAAATCATTGAATCACTAAGGCCCAGTGTTTTTTCCTACACCCGTACCAGAATGGCGAAACAAAGAGGGTGTGACCACCGGCATACGATTTAAATCCAGCCAAGGCGATAACCACTTAAAGGTACGTCTGTATGCATCTGAGCTAGCATCGGGATTAAACGCAATCACTACCCTTGATGCGCCCACCACCATCCGTTTTACCACATCAGGCTTTAAGCTGGCGTTGTCAAAATCATGAAAAGCATCTGGATAAGTGATTAAACGAAAAGTGGGTTGATCTGCTTTTGCCACTAAGGCTCGACATGGCTCGGCGGGGGTCCAATCATCCTCTTCCCCCACCAGCATCAGCAAGGGCGCGGTGACTTGGTATTTATCGCGTAGCAAATAAGAGCTACATGAGGGGAAAAACGCCACGCCAACGCGAACCGATGGCAGCTTTTGCCCTAGCAAAGATAAAACAGCACTAGCGCCATGCGACCAGCCAATCACGCCTAAGCGATCACCATCAATTTCCTTGCGGGTTTTTAGCCATTCCAACGCATGCCGTGCATCTTCTGCACGCATTTTAGGGCTTAAGGTGCGCTTACTGAGCGGCACACTGCATAGCTCCAGCAAATCCCGCCCGCCAAAGCTATCAAGCATCAAGACGGCGTAGCCTTTTTCCTGCAAAAGGCTCGCCATCCGCTCTGGCCTTGGATTTAGCCCTGTTGTTTGCCCCATACCGTTGCAGCCATGCAAAAGCACAACCGCGGCAGCAGGCCCAGCATCAGGAAAAGGAGGGGGAAGGTATTTTGCAGACAAGGTGATTTCTGCACCGGGAATGAGTACACGCTCAGCCCGAACAGGCAAAGCCAGCATACTCAACAAACAAGACCAAAATATAATTCGCATCGGACCAAGGAATCAAAGAACCTAACAATAAAATTTGCCTTTAAATCGATGCAAGAGCATCCAAAGAAAACCAGCAAGGCAAAACACCATATCAGCACAGCTACTTTTATCACGAATGCAAAAAGAATTAAGCCATCTTTTACTCTTTGAAAACAAACAAAGAAAGTAAAAACCTCGTCTTCATTCATTAATCAATCTAGGAAAATTACTGGAAACTGGCCTAAGAAACGTAATAAGGACCATCCCTGCATCCCATAACCTCCCATCAGCCCAGAGTGGCGCGCACTCTACCACATGCAACTGAACTTGACTAAGCTGACTCGCCTTAACGCTTGCCTCTGCAGTCTGCCTTAGTTTATTTACAAATTTTAATACTAACAACGCAATTTCATTAAGGAGTCGGGATGAGCGACACAATACACACCCATTTCAGCCATGGCATTGCTACTATAACGCTCGCAAGACCTGAGCTGTGTAATGCCTTTGATGACATGTTAATTGCAGAGCTCACCGCCACTCTTGCTGCATTCGGGCAAAACTCCAACTTACGCGTCGTTGTGCTATCAGCCGAAGGCAGCACCTTTAGTGCAGGTGCAGACTTAAGCTGGATGCACCATTCCACCCAATTTGATCAACATCGCAATTTTGAAGATGCACTCAGGCTTGCCCGCCTCATGCAAACACTTGAGCGGCTACCCGTGCCCACGATTGCTCGTATTCAAGGCCCCGCCTTGGGGGGAGGGGTTGGTTTGATTGCTTGCTGTGATTTAGCCGTGGCCACTAGCGATAGTTGGTTTCGTATCAATGAAGTGCGGCTAGGCTTAATCCCCGCCGTTATTGGGCCTTATATCATAGGCAAAATTGGCATCAGCGCAGCAAGGCGCTATATGCTGACAGCGGAGCAATTTGACTGCCACACTGCACTGCAATTGGGATTGGTACACGAGGTAAAACAGAATATCGAGGAAATGGATGCGCAAGTACAGGCTTGGATAAACGAGTTACTACAAAATAGCCCACATGCACTCACTGCAGCCAAAAGGCTAATTACATCCGTAGTACATCGCCCTATTGATGATGCGATGATTTCTGATACCGCACACCGTATTGCACACATCAGAACCCATGAAGAAGCACGTGAAGGCGCGGCCGCCTATTTGGGCAAACGCGCCCCTTCATGGCACATCAATCGAAACGCTAAGCTAAATGGCGAGTAACTGAAACCCTCGCACATTCAGACTCAGCAACACTGAGCAGTTGCAAACTAGGCAGGTTAAAGGGGCGAAGAAATTCATCTCTAGTTGCGAGGATATCCACGGTTTCTAGCTCTGCGCTTCCGTCTTCCATCTTGAATACGGTGATCATGGCAATATCTCCTCAGGTCATAAGCAAGAATATAAGTCCATTGCTTATTAGTAATATCGGCATGTCAGTAAGAAAATACAATCCTAATTATCAAAAAACGGCAAGATAAAATTTCTCTTGCCGTTTTCACCCCCTTTTTTACTCAAGTGAGCTAGGTTTTAGCTTGTAATCAACTTTAATTTGCGATTTAAGCGCCTGTAAATAGCTAGCCACTTCAACTTGGCCGTACATCTGCCCGATATTTTCACTCATGCGGCGACGTAATTCGTCGTCTAATACAGGGGCAGCCGTTGATTTCAGCACTTTAAATAGCGCAAAACCTTGGCCTTTCACCTCTGAACCCACGTAAGCGGGTAGCTTATCCGCAGAAACGCTAAAAATTTCTTTCAGCTGAGCTTCTGGCACTGCAGATTGCCCCATACGTAGCGTTTCTTGTGCTGCAGACCAAGTAAGCGTGTCCGCCCCGCCTTTTTTCAGCTCAGCTAATTTCTTAGTGCCCTCAGCAAGCGCTAATTTAAGCGCCTTCTCTTGCTTAAGCTTAGCTAAAATGCCTGCGCTTACCGCTTCTAACTTCTGCAGTTGCGCGGGTTTTGCCTCAAGAACACGCACAGAAACCAAAGTACCTGGCGTCACTTCAATGGCTTCTGAATTATGTTTCTTTTTTAATACATCATCGCTAAAGACAGCCTCACGTAACTTCTCGTTATTGAGCACTTCATCAGTCGCCGCTGCACGTGTCACCCAAGCACTTTGCTGCACAAGCAATTTAAATGCCTCTGCCGCTGGCTTTAAACTATCCGCTTGCTGATAAACCAGCTCATTAAATTTCTCAGCTTGGTTTTGGAAGCTTTGCTGCACTTTTTCAAGCTTAAGCTTGCGCTCAACTTCAGGCTGTACTTCTGCCAAAGTTTTACTGCGAATATCATCAAGACGAATAATGTGCAAGCCAAAATCGCTGGCAACTACCGCACTAATTTCGCCTTTTTTAAGTTTAAACGCCGCATCATCAAACGGCTTTACCATCGCGCCATGAGGAAAAAAACCTAAATCCCCACCATTCATAGCCGAGCCTGGATCTTGCGACTCTTTTTTAGCTAGCTCAGCAAAACGCGCGGGATTGGCTTTTAGCTCTTTTAAAATGGCATCCGCCTTAGCCTGCGCTGCTTTCTTCACTTCTGGCTTAGCATCTTTAGCCAGCGTAATTAAGATGTGGCTGGCTTTACGCTCTTCGCCTGTAAGTTGCGCTTTATTTACTTCAAAATATTTCTGCACATCGGCGGGCGTCACCACAACACTTTTAGCTAATTCTTGCTGAGAGAAAACGATATATTCCAAGCGGGCCATTTCTGGCGATTTAAATTCTTCGCTGTGTGTATCGTAATATTTTTTAACCTCGGCATCCGATATCGTCACTTGCGACAAAAAAGAGACAGGCAAAATCTGCACCATCGCCACTTCTCTTTTCTCACCCAAAAGCTTCGCCATATGCTCAGTCATGGCCGCCGATTGAATACCATTAGCAAACCCAGACAATAAATGTCGGCTAGATAAATCATCACGCACACGCTGCTGAAAGGCCAGCGGCGTCATTTGCTGGGCTGCAAGTAAGTCTTGGTAGCGCTGTGTGCTAAATTTGCCATTTTCTTGGAAGTCTGGAATAGCAGCAATTGCGTCACGGACTTGATTGTCCGAAACCTTGAGATGCAATAAACCTGCTTGCTCAAGTAAGAGCTGCTTTTTAACCAGCTGCTCAAGCACCATCGGTTTCATTTCATTTGCGATAGGCTGGTTGCCAATGGCTTGAGCAAGCTCACGAGGGGTAATAAGCGTCTGGCCAACCTTAGCCAGATACGAATCGCCATCTTCCATAGCGCTGTAGCCTGTAAGGCCAACACCAACAACTAGACCCAAAGAAACGAGGCCAAGTACCACCTGAACGGCGGTCTTGTTTTTTTCAACAAAAGAAAACATGGGACAAGCAACTCCGCGAGTGATTCGCAACATACAATCTGAAGTGGCGAATGGCCATTCAATCTATGCCACGAAGGCGTGTATTTTTTATGTTTAAACGGGCAACCACAATCACCACAAGATGTGGGCACCATAACCGAGCGTGTAAATCTCACCCTATCGGATAATGCCAGATTGACGCCTGCCTGTCTTGCAAACGCAAATAATAGACAAATAAAAAAGCCAAGCATTTCTGCTTGGCTTTTTATTCTAATCTGGCGGAGCGGACGGGACTCGAACCCGCGACCCCCGGCGTGACAGGCCGGTATTCTAACCAACTGAACTACCACTCCTCGATGCAACTAAATCTTCTGTAGTTATATGGTGGGTGATGACGGGGTCGAACCGCCGACATTCTGCGTGTAAGGCAGACGCTCTACCAACTGAGCTAATCACCCCAGACCAAATTACTACACCAACAAAGATTTAGTCAGCAAAGTAAGTCGATTATTGTACTGCATCTTTCAAAGATTTACCAGCCCTAAATTTAGGCTGTTTTGCAGCAGCAATCGCGATAGTCTCGCCAGTGCGTGGGTTACGGCCGCTGCGCTCAGCGCGCTCAGACACGTAAAAAGAACCAAAGCCGACCAACGTTACTTCGTCGCCTGATTTAAGGGCTTGAGTTACGGCTTCTACTGTTGCATCCAGAGCTTTACCTGCATCAGCCTTGGAGAGACCAGCGGATTCTGCGATGGCGTTGATGAGTTCCGATTTATTCACTTACGTCCCCTTTCAATTCTGATTGGATTGATACGATTAACTAATTACTGAAGCTTTATAGCAAGCCACAAAATCTCGTGTCAACTAATGTTTAGTAAGCTGTCCAGTTACTTCCACCCCAGCTTGCGGCAAAACAGCCTCTGAACTCGCCACCACTTCCGGCAAAACCTCCGGCAACCGCTCTAAGGCAAGCCCCAACACCTGATCGATCCACTTGACTGGGTGTATGGTTAACCCGCGCTTTACATTGTCTGGTATCTCAGCGAGATCCTTGACATTGCCCTCTGGAATCAATACCTGCTTGATGCCACCTCGGTGAGCAGCAAGCAGTTTCTCCTTTAAACCGCCAATTGGCAACACTTCCCCACGCAAGGTGATCTCTCCTGTCATTGCAACATCGCAACGAACGGGGATCCCAGCCAGCACGGAGACCATTGCAGTTGCAATACCAATCCCCGCTGAAGGGCCATCTTTTGGCGTAGCACCTTCAGGAAAATGGATGTGCATATCAATTTTCTGATAAAAATCAGGGTCTATCCCTAGGGCCTTAGCGCGACTACGCACAACCGATAACGCCGCTTGGATGGACTCTTGCATCACATCACCGAGCTTACCGGTTTGTATCATTTTCCCCTTGCCTGGGAATTTTACCGCTTCGATAGTGAGCAATTCACCACCTACTTCGGTCCAAGCAAGGCCAGTTACCTGACCAATTTGATTGGTTTGTTCTGCAACACCGTAATCAAAACGATGTACACCTAAGTATTTTTCTAAGTTTTTAGGCGTAATGGTGATCTTTTTATCACTTGGTTTCATCATCAAGCTTTTCACCACCTTGCGGCAGATACGCGCGATTTCTCTATCCAAGCTCCGTACCCCTGCTTCACGGGTGTAGAAACGCACTACATCACGTACAGCAGCGTCGGAAATCACCAATTCACCCTCAGCTACACCATTGGCCTTAGTTTGTTTTGGCACTAGGTATTTAAGTGCAATATTTACTTTTTCGTCTTCGGTATAACCCGACAAACGAATCACTTCCATTCTATCCAACAATGCCGGAGGAATATTCAGTGAGTTAGCCGTTGCCACAAACATTACATCCGACAAATCAAAATCCACTTCTAGATAATGATCGCTAAATGCGTGGTTTTGTTCTGGGTCCAATACTTCTAGCAAGGCAGAAGAAGGGTCGCCTCGAAAATCCGAGCCCATCTTATCCACCTCATCAAGCAAAAAGAGTGGATTTTTTACACCAATTTTTGTCATCGACTGTAGGATTTTACCCGGCATCGAGCCAATATATGTGCGGCGATGCCCACGAATCTCAGATTCATCACGCACGCCACCTAAGGCCATGCGTACAAATTTACGATTAGTAGCACGAGCGATCGACTCACCCAAGGAGGTCTTACCCACGCCAGGCGGCCCTACAAGGCACAGAATAGGCGCTTTGAGCTTTTCAACACGGCTTTGTACCGCAAGGTACTCAACAATGCGCTCTTTGACCTTCTCAAGGCCGTAGTGATCGGTATCCAGCACCAACTCAGCGGCAGGTAGCTCTTTGCTGATTTTGGTTTTCTTTTTCCACGGCAAATCAAGCAAGGTATCGATGTAATTACGCACTACGGTTGCTTCTGCGGACATCGGCGACATCATGCGTAATTTTTTCAGCTCAGATTCGGCTTTATCGCGCGCTTCTTTGCTCATACCGGCGTTTTTGATTTTTTTATCAAGCTCGTCGATATCTGCGTTTTCATCTAGCTCGCCCAGCTCTTTCTGAATGGCTTTAACCTGCTCATTCAGATAGTACTCACGCTGGCTTTTTTCCATTTGACGCTTCACGCGACCACGAATACGCTTTTCTACCTGCAAGATATCGAGCTCAGATTCAAGCTGTTTGAGCAGCTGCTCCATGCGACGACGAAGATCGAACATTTCTAATATGGATTGCTTTTGCTCAAGCTTTAAAGGCAAATGCGCGGCAATCGTATCCGCCAAGCGATGCGCATCTTCTATCCCAGCCAGAGAGGTCAAAATTTCTGGTGGAATTTTTTTATTGAGCTTAACAAATTGATCAAATTGGGTCAGCAAGGCACGGCGCATCGCCTCTACTTCATGCCCTTGCTCACCGCTGGCATCAACCGGATGAGCGATCGCGCTATAAAAGCCGGCCTCTTCATCAATATCGGTGACTTCAGCACGCTGGCCACCTTCAACCAGCACTTTAACCGTGCCGTCAGGAAGCTTCAGCATCTGTAAGATGCTGGCAATCGTACCTACTGGATAAATGTCAGCCAAGCCTGGCTCATCTTTCTGGGCGTTCTTTTGCGCAACCAGCAAGATATGGCGGCCATCTTCCATCGCGGCTTCTAGCGCACGAATCGACTTTGGGCGACCCACAAATAGCGGGATAACCATATGCGGAAACACCACCACATCTCGTAGCGGCAGCAGCGGCAAATGGACATCGTCGGCAAACGCAACAGTTTGTGACATCAACAAAGGGCCTCGAAAGTGGATTTACCCCCTAGAGCTGGGGCTTGGGCAAGAAATTACAATGCCCTAGAAGTAACTCTGACCTGAAAATTTCAGCCCAAAGCTTAAATAGTATCTTTTTGCTTGCATAAAGACACCAGCAAACCTTGGCCGGTGTCTTTACACATTATTACTCAGTTTCAGCAGGATCAGCGTAAACAATTGTTGGCGCAGTTGCGTTTTTAATCACCGATTCATCCACCACCACACGGCTCACCCCTTCCATAGAAGGTAGCTCGTACATGATATCTAGCAAAGATGATTCAACAATCGAGCGCAGGCCACGTGCACCAATTTTACGCTCCATCGCCTTATGTGCAATCGATGCCAAGGCTTCTTTTCCGACATCAAGCTCAACGCCTTCCAAGGAAAACAGTTTTTGATACTGTTTAATCAGGGCGTTTTTAGGCTCTGTCAGAATAGAGACCAAAGCCGCTTCATCTAATTCTTCTAAGGTTGCAGTCACTGGCAAGCGGCCTACAAATTCAGGAATCAAGCCAAAGCGAATCAAATCATCAGGCTCTACCGTATGCAGCATTTTGCCAACACTGGTGTTTTCGTCCTTGCTCATTACTTCGGCACCAAAACCGATGCCGCTTTTTACTGAACGATTGCGGATGATTTTATCTAAGCCTTCAAACGCACCACCACAAATAAACAAGATATTAGTGGTATCAACCTGCGGCATATCTTGATTTGGATGTTTACGACCGCCCTGAGGAGGAACCGATGCAACCGTCCCCTCTACCAGCTTCAATAACGCCTGCTGCACACCCTCACCCGATACATCACGGGTAATCGATGGGTTTTCAGATTTACGCGCAATTTTATCGATCTCGTCGATATAGATAATGCCCCGCTGGGCTTTTTCTACATCGTAATCACACTGAGCCAAAAGCTTAGCAATAATGTGTTCTACGTCTTCACCCACATAACCCGCTTCAGTCAGCGTTGTGGCATCGGCAATCACAAACGGCACATCCAACAGCTTAGCCATGGTTTGCGCTAATAATGTTTTACCCGAACCAGTTGGCCCGATCAGCAGAATATTGGATTTAGCCAACTCCACATCATTATCAACAGACTTATTACTCGTTAAGCGCTTGTAATGATTGTAAACCGCAACAGCTAGAATCTTTTTGGCGCGTTCTTGGCCAATCACATAAGAATCCAGTGTGGTTCGGATCTCAACTGGCGTAGGAACGCGCTTGCCATCACCTGCCTGCGCTGCCTCACCAACCACCGCCGCAGCGGCTTCGTCTTTTAATACATCACGGCAAAGCTCAATGCATTCGTTGCAAATAAACACTTGCGGGCCAGCAATCAGCTTAACCACTTCGTGCTGGCTTTTACCGCAAAAAGAACAATAAAGGAGTTTTTCTGACATCGCCTAACCTACACCCCAAAAAACGGGCCATTGCAACCTGTCTTATTTAAAACCACAAACCGACAGGCCACTAGAATAAAAAACCGCCAGGCACGCTGGCGGCATTGTCACAACTCAAGCCAGCTTATTTAGCTGTTGGCAAGCTACGAGACTGCAATACATCATCAATCAAACCGTAATCTTTTGACTCTGCAGCACTCATGAAATTATCACGATCGGTATCGCGCTCAACGGCTTCGATACTTTGACCTGTATGTTTAGCAAGCATTTCATTTAAGGAACGCTTGGTTTTGATTAATTCACGCGCATGAATTTCAACATCAGAAGCTTGGCCAGAAAGACCACCAATCAAAGGCTGATGAATCATAATGCGTGAATTAGGCAGCGCGTAGCGCTTACCCTTAGTGCCACTTGATAACAAGAATGCACCCATACTCGCCGCCATACCCACACACATAGTTGATACGTCAGGCTTAATAAAATTCATTGTGTCGTAAATCGCCAAACCTGCGGTCACAGAGCCACCAGGTGAGTTGATATACAAGTGAATATCTTTATCTGGATTCTCGGACTCTAAAAACAACATCTGCGCAACAATCAGATTTGCGCTTTGATCGTTAACGGGGCCAACCAAGAAAATAACACGCTCTTTTAATAGGCGTGAATAGATATCGTAAGAGCGCTCGCCACGGCCGCTTTGCTCAACGACCATTGGGATATACCCCAGGTTTTGTGGGTCAAATTCTTGTCTCGACATCTTTTTCTCTCAGAAATAATGGCTCGATTGATTGTTTTTTGGAAAACACATCAATAGATCCCATAGGGTCATTTAAACGATAAAGCACCACCTTGATGGCACTTTATCGTAGCACCTCATTTGCCGAGATTGATTAGCCTTGTTGGCCCATCAATTCTTCAAAGGACATGCCTTTTTCGGTTACTTGCGCCTTAGCTAATACAAACTCAACCACATTGTCTTCCAATGCCATTGACTCTGGGCCAGCTAGACGCTCGCGATCTTCAAAGTACCAAGCCACTACTTCGCTTGGATCTTCGTAATTCTGTGCCAAGTCTTCAACCACGGCCTTAACTTGCTCTAGCTTAGCTTCTAATGCATTACCTTTCACCAGCTCAGCCAAAGCTAAACCAAGGTGAACACGGCGCTGAGCTTGTGCTTCAAACATTTCTGGCGAGAACGGAACGTACTTTGGGTCGATACCGCGTGCTTTCAAGTCCGCCAGCGCGCCTTCGGCCAAACGACCGACTTCTAACTGAACTAAAGCCTTAGGCAAATCAACTGGAGCAGCAGCAATCAGCGCAGTCATGACGTTTTCTTTAGCGCGAGCTTTCAGACGAAAGCGTACTTCGCGCTCTAGATTACCACGCACTTCAGCACGCATTTTCTCTACATCACCATCGACGATACCGAGGCTTTTTGCAAATGCTGCATCAACTTCTGGCAAGATTGCAGCCGCTACATTTTTAACCGTTATTTCAAATACAGCAGTCTTACCTGCTACATCAGCACCATGGTAATCAGCGGGAAATTCAACGCTAACCGATTTGGTTTCGTCTTCTTTCATGCCAATCACACCGACTTCAAAACCTGGCAGCATTTGGCCCTTGCCCAGCAAGAAAGCGTGGTTCTCAGCAGAGCCACCGTCAAACAATACACCGTCGATTGAGCCTTTAAAGTCAACAATCACGCGATCGCCATCAGCCGCTTCGCGCTCGACACGCTCAAAGCGGGTACGCTGGCGACGCAGGATATCAACGGTTTTTTCTACTTCAGCATCAGATAAATCCAAGACTGGCTTTTCAATTTGCGCAGCCGCCAAATCACCAATCACAATTTCTGGATACACTTCAAATGTAGCTGAGAATTGGAAATCGCCCGTTTCTTCTGCCGCATCTTTTGGTTCAAAACGTGGATAGCCCGCTACGCGCAGCTTTTGCTCTTGAACCGCTTGGCCAAAACTTGCTTCAACCGTTTCACCCAATACTTCTTCTTGGATGCGGAAGCCATAGTTTTGCGCAACGATTTTCATCGGAGCCTTACCTGGGCGGAAACCTGCGATTCTTGCAGTCTTAGCCACATGCTTCAAACGCGCGTTAACTTGTTCAGTAATTTCTGAGCGTGGCACAGAAATAGACAGGCGACGTTCGAGTTGATTCAGGGTTTCTAGTTGTACTTGCATTTCAAACCATTCCTATGGGGATCAACGCGCGTACACGCATCTTAATAAATAGGGGATAAGCCAGCTCATCTGCAAAAAACACTACGCCAAGGCTGTATCAGCCAAAAGCTTCAGCTTCAGATCATCACCTGTATCCAATGAAAACCTCAGCTTTACGCGCAGCACTTATCGTGATTTACCAACAAAGTCGGTAAGTTTAGCGCACATCAGGGTGCAAATCCAAACAGAATTATTAACCAGCAGCAAGGCAGCAGCAAACATAGCGGCGGCAGGGCTTCAGCCACGCAATAAGCGGCAATAGAGACAGGACGATAAACAGAATAAAAAACGAGCGATTTTTAAACCACAAAACCTAACTCAATAAATAGCAAGCATGAAAAAGGCCGCAAGAGCATTGCTCTTACGGCCTTTTCAGAATATTTGGTGGGGGATAAGAGACTCGAACTCTTACACCTTACGGCGCTGGAACCTAAATCCAGTGCGTCTACCAATTCCGCCAACCCCCCCACTTCGCTTCGGCTCGTTGTGCACCGAAGGAAGACCCGCATTCTAGATGAAGAGTTTCGCCTTGCCAAGCCTTTTTTTAAAATATTTCAAAATACTTTTTGCAGGCAGCAGCATCAACACGATTTTGTTTAATATATCAGTAAGATAATCGCAATCTACACAGCCCACAAAAAGTTTATGTCATACTCCGCATAGATTTTCCCCTTATACACTCTTACGTCACTCCGCCCGTGAACGATCATACATACACACTCCTACGCATTCTTCCTGCCAGCGATCTGGCAACAAGCGAAGTCCGCTGGTTTGCAGAGCAAGCATCTGGCTCTGCCCCCCTTAGCGCGCTTCCCCTAGCCCAACGCATTGAGCTGATTATTCCTGCGGCACTCAGCAATCTATATATAGCTGAGCTCCCCAAGCAATCCTTAGCCAAGCAACTCAAACTATTACCCCACCTATTAGAGGATCGCTTACTGAGCCCCGCGGCTACGCTTCATTTCGGCCTATCGGACAGCAGCAACAAAGTAATTGCGGTAGAGCGTAAATGGCTAGAGGCTTACCTTAGCCAATTACGCGAGCACCAAATCACCCCCAGCGCGGTATGGAGCCTTTATGACTTACTCCCAAAAGGCACAGATTGCTATGTGATTCAGGATGGTCAAGCGGGCTTACTACGCACGCCTGACGGCCAGTACAGCCATTTTGACGACGCCAGCATTATAGAGGCGTTGATTGGCGATGCGCCGCGCCAAGACTTGGCTCTAGCGGATTTAATCCGTGATGCTTCCCCTAGCACTAACCTGCTACAAGGTGATTTTGCGCAGCGCAGCCAATGGCGCTTTGATTGGAAAATCCTCCAAACACCCGCCCTCCTGCTCGCCAGTATTTTTGCAGCGATTCTTTTGGGGCAAATGGGCGATTGGTGGCAATTACGCAGCACTAAGATGGCTTTGCAACGTGAAATGCGCCAAACCTACGCAGCCGCTTTTCCTGGCGAACCCGTGTTTGACCCCGTATTGCAAATCCAAAGCAAATTGCGCGAACGCGGCGGGCTGAGCACTAGCAGCAATGGCGACAGCCTAGATCTACTACTAACCGTAGCCAGCATTGCGGGCAATGGCTTGCAACTGGAACAGCTCGACTACGCCAATGGGCAGCTCAGTATGCTACTACCCGATTCACAAGCAAGTAGCCTGCAAGCACAACTCAAGAGTGCGGGGCTCTTTGCCGAAACCCAGCCCGCCTCAACAGGGCAAATGAAAATCCTTATTCACACCCAAGCAGCAAAATGAGCATTAAATGAACAAATTTAAAGAATTCTGGCAGCAGAGGAACCCACGTGAGCGCATTTACCTCAGTGCCTGCGCGGGCTTTGCCGCTTTTGCCATTCTCTATGCAGGGATTTGGCAGCCTATTAGCACATCCCGAGCATTACTCAGCCGCCAAGTTCCGCAAATACAGCTACAACTTGCCGAGCTACAAAGACAATTATCTGCCATCAAGGCCACACCTGCGGGGCCTAGCCGTAGCGGTGATTTACGCGCCAGCGTGCAAGCCAGCCTAGATGCTAAAAACACCAGCGCAGATATCCAAGCTTTATCCGCAGATAAATTACAAATTAAAATTGCACAAATCCGCTTTGCCGATGCTCTACCTTTACTCGCAGACCTACGTAATGAAACTGGCTCACGCATTCATGCACTCAATATCAGTGGGACAACGCATAACGGCTTAGTGCAACTCACCGCCACGGTAGAACGTCAATGAAACAGTTTATTTATCACCGCAGCAAGTTTCTCATCCCACTCTTTATTGTTTTTTTAATTTTACAGTTCCCAGCCGTGTTTATTTTAAAGCTTGTGCCTGCACCGCTACAATTAGGCGGCATCTCGGGCACTATTTGGTCTGGGCGGCTTACCCCTCTTGGCATAAGCGGCCAGCAACTTCTAGACGAAGTTCGCTGGCAATGGCAGCCCGCTAAGCTCTTTACTGGGCAACTGGCTTGGCAACTAGAAACCCGCCACGGCAGCCACAGCGGCAATGCTCAGCTATTACTAGGGCTGGGCGGCAATCGGCTAGAGGCCGTAAAAATAGCCCTCCCTGCTGCGCCGCTATTTGCCCTAGATAAAAAACTAGCGCCCTTTCAGTTGGCTGGCCTATTGGAAATTGAAGCCAGCAAAATATCAGTAAAGCAGTCGAGTGAAATCGGCATTGCCTGGCAAAATGCCAGCTCCTTAGTCACACCTCAAGCCAATCCTTTTGGTAGCTACCAAATAAAACTACAGCCTAATCTAGACTGGAACATCTCTTCACAGGCAAACCCACTCTTAGCCATTAATGGCCAAGGTAAAATCGACCCTCAGCGTGGCCCACAAGGCGCATTGCTACTCAAACCCGCCAGTGGCAAAGAAAGTCTATTTGCCCCATTACTCAACCGCATGCCGTTGAACGGTGAGCAACGTGAACTCAAGCTAGGCGTATAAACGAGCCGCTCTATAATCTGGCAGCGACCCACCGACAGCAAAGGATAAGCAAAATGAAAAAAATCGAAGCAATCATTAAGCCTTTTAAACTCGACGAAGTACGGGAAGCCTTGTCTGAACTAGGCATTTCAGGCTTAACCGTCACCGAAGTTAAAGGCTTTGGCCGGCAAAAAGGCCATACAGAGCTTTACCGTGGCGCTGAGTACGTAGTCGACTTTTTGCCTAAAGCTAAAATTGAGGTGGTATTAGAAGACGATAAAGTCGAGACCGCCATTGAAGCCATCATTAAAGCCGCTAACACAGGCAAGATTGGCGACGGCAAAATCTTTGTAACGCCGGTTGAACATGTCGTGCGTATTCGCACTGGCGAAATAAATGAACAAGCAATTTAAGCCCCACATCAGGCACAAAATGCCGCTCAGCCAAGCTCCGAGCGGCACTTTTTATCCACGAAATTTTACTGCGCGCGATAAGTGACCTTCAAAGTGTAATTTGCCGCTGCATAGCCATTAAGCAGCAAGTACACATCACCATTGCTGCTGATATTAAGTACGCAACTTTCTGTACTATTTACCCCATCGGATTTGCAATCAAAAACGCTGGTGCTTGGGGCGCTTCCTTTACGCAGATATAAATCTGCATCGCCAGTGCCGCTCAGCACTGCGGTAAAATCACTGCCAGCCCCCACTTTAAACGGGCCATAACTTTGCTTTTGCCCAACCGTCAGCTTGCCGGAGAAGTTTTCCACCTTATCAGCGGGCCCAGGCCCAATAGCGCCATCGCTTCCCAGCTCAACCATAAAGGCCAGCGCCATTTTAGAAAACTTCAAAGCGTGCTGAGCCTGATTGCCGCTATTGGCATAGGTGTCGTTCGCGGTATGGATATAGGGATTATCTTGAGTAAATGACGATTCAAATGGCATAGAGGCAAAATAGCCCTGTGCATTCCATGAAGCATGATCCGAGCAGGCATAGCCGCACTTGTCGTAGCCAATTTTAATGCTTGGTAAATAACTGGTGAGCAGATTAGCTACAAACTGATTTTGCGCGTTATCGGTGTAATCGGTGTAAAGATAAATGTCTTTATCCGAGCCTTTGTAGTTAGTCATATCCAGCTGCATCACCCCAACCACATTGGTGTTAGCCGCTTTAAAACTTTTGGCAATATCTTGCGAACCGCGCAAGCCGACTTCTTCTGCAGCATACCCCATTAATTTAAGTGTGCGGCGAGGCTTGTAGCCACCTGCCACCATCACCCGCAATACCTCGGTCATGCTGGCGATACCGGATGCATCATCATCCGCCCCAGGTGCGCGCATGCTTTCACCTGAGCCTTGGTTACTGATTGAATCGAGATGGCCGCCCAATACCACTACTTCGTCTGCATTATCTGTGCCTTTAATCGTTAAGATCACCGATTTTTGCGCCCAGGCTGCATGGGTAAATTGCTCCACCGTAATATCACTGCGCCCTGCTGCCATTTGCTGCCAGCGCGTTTTGATCCAGTTAGAGGCATTCACACCCGATGTGGAGGTGTAATAACGATTGGTAAAAGCAGATAAATCAACAATCGTTTGCGCAATATTGCTGTCTTGCATTTGTGGCAGCAAGGCATTCACCACGCTTTGATTATCCAAGGCATATGAAGGCCTTAGCGCGGCCAACAGAGAAGCAGTGGGCTGCAGTGCCTGACGCCCAGCCGCTTCGCTAGCGTGGAACATAAAGCCACCGCAACGCTTTAGCTCGTGGTGCACGGCCTCAGACAAGCCTAGCAATTGGCTCTCGTCCACCTCAACCAAATGGACGCGCTCGGCCGCCAGCAGCCCCTCTTGTGGCAGGATGCTTTGGCTCTCTTTGGCAATTGTTTTAGGCGCTAATTTTTGCAGCTGTAAATAGGCTGCATCCCCTAAAGTAATCCAGACTTTTTTAGGTGCAGCTTCAACAGCTGACGTAGCAATCATGCTGCTGCATAGCAATGCAGCCAGAATTTTGTAATTCATGTATGAAATCCTTGGTAATAGATTATAAATCCCAAAAAAAAAGCCCCACTCACATTCGGAGCGGGGCTAAGATCAACTCAATTACTGATGATTTGCAAGCAGCGTTGCGCCTCTAAACGCGGTATACGCTTTTAGCAGCAGATGGTAAGTACCTGCCTTAGGCGCTGCAACGGTAATGTTTTCTGCATTGGTGCCACCAACTGATTTAGCGTCATAAGTAGTCGTTGTTGGTGCCGTGCCAAATTTGACGTAGATGTCAGCATCACCTGTGCCACCCGATGTTTTAAAGGTGAGGTTTTTAGCACCGGCAGGGATCACAATGGTGTAAGCCACTGTTGCGTTTGTTGCCAAGCTTAAGCCTGTAACTGGCACACCTTTAACCAGCACTTGACCTGGCAGTGGTGGCTTAACAATGCAGCTTACGCCCACAGCTTCAAAGGCAGCAGTCACATCAGCAACGACATAACCACGGCTCAATGCTGCTTTTTCCACGCCGCAAGCCCCTTGATCGAAGGTGCTATTGGCTGTCCAGTACAAGCGGTTCGCATCCACCATCACTTCAAACGCTTTACGGGTATTCCAGCCTGCCTTGGTAGATAGTAAGTAGAAGGCTTTGTTGTACACGCCACTACTTAAGTGCACATCAAGGCTATCGTTATACTGGCTGGCATGGCCAATAGAGCGACCATCCTTGGTAGGATCGTCCATATAACGCAAAGCCCCGTTGGCCTTAAAGATTTCTGACCCCACCAGGAAATCATTGCCGCCCTTCATATAAAACTCAGCCGCTTCCCCTGCCATATCAGAGAACGCTTCGTTCATCCCACCCGACATTTGGGAATAAACCAGCCCTGAGTTTTGCTCGGTAAAACCGTGGCTTACTTCGTGAGCGGATACATCCAAGGACACCAGCGGATAGAACCTGTTTGCACCATCACCAAAATGCATGGCCGAGCCGTCCCAGAATGCATTTTCGTAGCTATTGCCGTAGTGCACTTTCATATATAGCGTTTGAGTAATTGGGCGCAGAGCAAACCAGTCGTTATACATATTGAAAACCACATTACCGAAGTAATGCGCGTCATTCAACGGTGAAAATGCGCCATTAGCTGCCTTATAAGTATTGCGTGGGCAAGTAAATTGATAAGGCGCAGTGCCTGATGTGCCGTTTTTCAAATCGACCGTAATCACATTACCGCTATTCATTTTGCAATCATCGGTAACGACCAGCGGACCATATTTAGTACCGTATTCATATTGCCCTGTTTTTGTATTGCCGCCTGGGCCAGTGGCATCTTTATGCGTAATCCCTTCCCAGCGATCGAGTACCACGCCGGTATTGGCATCAATAATAAAGTGCGGACGGCTTGGGTTAGTGGCGCTGCCATTGACAAACGAGACCACATAAATAAGCTGCGCCACATTACTTGCACCCAGCTTGACATACAGCTTGGCTTGCTCGTTTTCAGTTTTAAGGGCCTTAGCTTGTGTTTTGGCCAGATTTAAAATTTGTGCTGGTGAATATAGAGGCTTAGCACTTGGAATATCATTGCTTAGATTGCGTATCATGGCACCAGACAAAGCAGGCTGAGCGAAACCCGCAGCACGGTTTTCAACCACACCCTCGCCCCAAACTGGCACGCCCTGGTGGAATTGCTGATAGCGAGTGACCACTTTACCGTCGGAATAAGTTTGACTACGTGCGACTTTTAATTCATCAGGCTGTAAGCCAAGTAAGCTGTGCACTCCATCATCAGTTAAGCCACGGGCTGTAATTCCAGCAGGGGCCACAAATCCATCCAAATCAACGCGTTCAGCAGCCATGGCATTGAATGCTCCACCTAATAGAACTGACATTAGTAGAGGACGAGCTACGCGATTTAATGCTTTCTTCATTATTAGCGACCCTTTTAAATTAAACGGGGATTTACCCCTAGGAGAATGACTAAATAAAAACAAACAAGCACAGGCAATCCTCAATA
Organism: Iodobacter fluviatilis; assembly: GCF_004194535.1. Taxonomy (NCBI): domain Bacteria; kingdom Pseudomonadati; phylum Pseudomonadota; class Betaproteobacteria; order Neisseriales; family Chitinibacteraceae; genus Iodobacter; species Iodobacter fluviatilis. The sequence goes on from NZ_CP025781.1 coordinate 305,095, forward strand.
TAAATATTGAGCGCAAGCCCTTTGGATTAAGTCAACGCTAGATAAATGCGCCCCAAGGTATCGACATTACTTGCCACTTATATTTACGCGGCATTGTTTTACAATCATTAGCTAAAATTTGACCAACATCAAGGATTTATTTTAATTTAGTATTTTTTTTAAAAACCCGTATTTATTAGTGAATAACGACGCAACAAAATGCCAACAATGATGACTCAACATATTTGTAAGCAGTAAGCCCACTAGGGCTTATGCTCATAACATAGCGCACATTTTTACAACCATTAAAAAATTCAACTTTTTAATACAAAATACAATGAGGCATCATTATATTTTCAACTTTCAGGAGTCGGTTCATTAGCAACTTAGTTGCAAATTAATCGGATATTTCTCTAAAAAACGACAAAAAAATACTACTCGAAAGTAGCCGTTTTTTATTTTAATCAATTACATCAATGACTCATTAATCACTTTTCTAACTCGCTATCCATATCATAGCCATACTCCCAAACCATGATGCCGCCAAGATGCTTGCTTTTAACATACCGTGCTTGTACTTCAAACTTTCTTGATCTTCGTAGGTCATCATTAAGTGACAATCATGCAACCAAGGGGCTTTAGCCACAGCACCCCAGAAACGTGTCGCACCCTTTGCTTTCAACGCTTTGATGTCTTGCCAAGAGGTACCTTCATCAAAGGTGCCTTTCTTGAAAGCGTTATATAAGCCATCATTATTAGCGGCAACACCTTGCCTAGCACGGCCATAAAAAGTACTGTCTAGTAATAATTTGCTCAGCGAAGCACCTGCATGAATATATAAATTCATCGCTTGACCGGCACTCCAGCCGCCAGTATCAGGATCTAATTTATTTTGATATAAATGAGTATGGTGACTGATATTTTTACTCTATGATTCGGCAAAGGTGGAAGCCATCACTTGCATAAAGTTCACTAAATTAGCCACCCGCATCACATCAATATTTTTCAGAAACTAAGGTGTAGGCGGTATAGCGACCGACAATTGATAACTCCTACCCATTTTAGCGCCATATTTATTTAAATCGATCCGAGTTTCTTCTAAAAGAAGATGGTAATCTTCTTTATCACTTCGATCTTTTGCAATAGGCAACCAATCTGGGCCAACGGGGCATTCCCAATCGTAATCAATCCATACTAATTTATGTTCATCTATTAACTTAACCACATTAGTAATGAATTTAGCTCGCGATTCTGGCGCTCTAAATAATAGAGAAAAACCATCTGCACCCCATAGAGACGTTTACTTTCAAATGGGGATATTTAGCTTGCAGCTTTTCCACCTCACTCCACATATTCACAAATGAGGCAATGGTAGCTGTTTTATCTGAATTAGGTTGTGGCTCTAGATCTTTAATATACACATTAGTTTCATTGCGAATCAAACCAAAACTTAAATTTAAAGTGGTAAGTTGATCGCTTGAATATCATTAGCACTCCAGCGGCAGCCTTTATCCATATCTTGAGGGAAGAGCCAATAGGCCAAGTACGGATATAAGCCACCACTTGTTTATTATTCTATTTATCTGATGGTGTGGCTTTTTCGGTCGGCACTGCCGCCAGCGACGTAGACTGGCTTACACAAGCACCAAGCAATACTGTCATTGCAACCGCGGGTAGTCATTTCTTCACCCCCACATTCCTGTAAAGAGTGAGTGTCCAGTTTACGACCTGCCCAGATTAAAGTGTAAATATTAAACAATACAGTGAACTTTATACGACAGTTTTCTTGCGCTCTTTTTCCGCTTGCCGACGTTCACGAAAAAAAGCTCGAAGCATGTCCGCAGATTCATGCGCCATCACGCCATCTACAACTTGGGTTTGATGATTTAATCGGCAATCGGCAAAAGGGTTAATCACACTACCCGCCGCCCCGGTTTTAGGATCAGTTGCCGCATACACAACACGGGCAATCCGTGAATGCAAGATCGCGCCAGCACACATAATGCATGGCTCTAAAGTCACAAATAACTCGCACTCAGGCAGGCGATAATTGCCCAAGTGTTGTGCCGCTTGGCGAATCGCCATCATCTCTGCGTGCGCGCTTGGATCGTGACGCAGGATAGGTTGATTGCAGCCGCGGCCAATGATCTCACCACGATGCACCACAATCGCACCTACCGGCACCTCGCCCAATTCTTTGGCTCGTTGCGCCTCTTGAAGTGCCTCATTCATAAAATCTAAATCATTCATAAAACCTTATTATTCCCCACCACATCCATTCTCAAACTTTAATTACAACGCTAAATCCTGAGCTACAGAGAACTCAAGCCGGGAAACTTGATTCACACTGTGATTCATGCTTTAGCCAAATAGCATAGGGCAACTTACACCGCAACACCCAGCATTTCTGCCGCATGCTGGCGGGTGGTGCCGGTGATTTCTACCCCACCCAACATGCGGGCGATTTCTTCGATGCGCTCTTCCATGCTTAGCATGCGGATGGTACTCAGCACGCCAGTGGCGGATTGGGTTTTGCTCACTTGTAGCTGCTGAAATCCACACGCTGCCACCTGGGGTAAATGGGTAATACATAGCACTTGCCGCGCTGCACCTAAATCGGCCAACATGCGACCCACAATCTCAGCCACGCGCCCACCAATCCCCACATCCACCTCATCAAAAATCAGCGTAGGCACATTAGCAACTTGGCTGGCAATCACCTGTAAGGCCAGGCTGATGCGTGATAACTCGCCACCGGATGCCACTTTTGCCATCGCTCTGGCTGGAGTAGTCGGGTGATTTGCAACCATAAATTCAATGGTTTCTAGACCAAAGCTTGCAGGGGCTTCGTGGACATGTAGGGCAATTTCAAAGCGGCTGCCCACTAAAGCCAAGAGTTGTAACTCTGCAGTAACCAATTTACCTAGCTTGCTTGCCGCTGCTATGCGTTTGCTTGAAAGAACGGCAGCTTGCTTGCGTAATTCGGCTTCTAGCTTCTCCGCACGCCGGCGCACGGCATCTAAACCTTGCGCTCCGCCTAATTCGGCCAAGCGCTCTTGCCAACTGGCGAGTTTTTCTGGCAGATCCGCAGGCTCAACACGATATTTACGCGCCATACGAAAAATGGCGTCTAAGCGGCTTTCTACATCAGCAAGCCTTGCAGGATCTAGCTCTAGATGATCGGCATAGCGGCGCAAGGCATATACCGACTCCATCATCTGCGCCTCGGTGCTGGCAAGTAGTTCTAAAGTTTCAGAAATACCTGCGTCAAAATCAGCCAAGGCACTAAGCTTCGTCGCCACAGCTCCTAGCCAAGACTGGCAATTTTCATCGCCATCGGCCAGCATCAATAGGCTGCTTTGCACCCCGTCAATCAGGCTGGCAGCATGGTGTAAACGTTTATGCTCGGCTTGCAGCTCTGGCCATTCTGCAGCGGTAAATTGCAAGGCGGCTACTTCTTCAACCTGCCATTGCAGGCGTTCTCGCTCGGCCTCAAAGGCCTCGGCATTATTGCTGGCCGTAGCCAATTCATCGGTAGCCGTTCTCCAATCTTTAAATAGGCCCGCCACATCTCGCGCCAGCGCCGCAGCTCCGGCGTAACCATCGACTAAATCACGCTGCACATCGGGGCGTAATAAGGATTGCGGGGCATGCTGGCCGTGGATATCCACCAATTGCTCACCCAGTGTTTTTAGCTGGGCCAAAGTGGCGGAAATCCCATTAATCCAAGCACGGGATTTACCATGACTATCAATATTGCGCCGTATCAATAGCTCCCCACCTTCATCCCCTTGCAAGGCTTCGGCTTCTAACCACGCCAAGGCCGTTTGAGGCACGACAAACCGCGCTTGCAACTCGGCCTTATCAGCCCCATGGCGCACCACCGCGCTTTCTGCCCTCCCCCCCAAAAGCAAGCCCAAAGCATCAATCACAATGGATTTACCCGCGCCCGTTTCCCCCGTTAAGGTCGTCAAGCCAGAGGTAAAATCGAGGACAAGCTCGTCGACGATAACAAATGATTTAAGTGAGATAGAAAGCAGCATGCGCTTTGTTTACACCTTGGTTACAAGTGATGATGAGCGTGAAAAAAGATCTGTAGGCACAGAGATCAAGGAAGCACGCAAAGAAACAGTCTTAAGGCAGGTAATAGTTAATCGCCCCCAAAGGGCTCTCTCTGTCTGCTGCCTTTTATCTTTATCTAGCTCTGCGTTTATAGATCTTTTAAGCTTTTTTAAAAAGTGCGTAGATCTTCGCCTACAAGCGCTCGCCCCAACGCAGTTTCTCGCGCAGCGTATCGTAGTAGTGATAGCTATTGGGGTGTAGTACCCTCAATGTATTGCGGTAGCGGCTAATTAATACACGGTCTTTTTCGTGCAAATTACAGTGCGATTGATTATCAAAATAAACCCGTGCATCTTCCGAGCGAGTCAATAAAAACTCAACTGCACAGGTGTCGTTCACCACAATCGGGCGGTTAGACAAGGATTGTGGGCAAATGGGCACAAGCGCAATGGCGGGTAGGCTAGGGTGCAAAATCGGCCCGCCCGATGCCAGCGCGTAAGCCGTAGAGCCAGTAGGTGTGGAAATAATCAGGCCATCTGAGCGCTGGCTATATACAAAGCGCCCGTCGATAAAGATTTCAAACTCAATCATGCCGCCGGTATTGCCACGGCTAAACACCACATCATTAAACGCCAGAGCGCTATCGATTTCATGGCCATCACGCACCACGGTCGTTTCAAGCAGGATGCGCTCTTCGGGGATGAACTCGCCGTATAGCATTGCAATTATCAGCTCATCCATCTCATCCACTGAAATATCGGTCATAAAGCCCAAACGGCCTTGATTAACACCGACAAGGGGAATGCGATAAGGTGCCAATAAGCGAGCAACACCCAGCATCGTGCCATCTCCACCCAGTACAATCACCAAATCAGCCACTTTACCGATATTATCGCGACTAACCGCCTGGTGCTCGGTGATGCCATGCTCATCCGCAGTGGATTGATCCAAGAATACCTTAACGCCTGCGCGAGCCAGCAGAGCGGCAAGCCGACGAATCGGCTCGTCTAAGGTCGGTGTGCCGGTTCGGCCAACCACGGCAATGGTTTTGAACAGTAGACTATGCATAAGCTTATTAGACCCGAAATTTAATAAAAAAACACCCGCGCACTTTGCTTTAAACTCACTAAAACAACACAACACACTTTGCTTGGATGCAAAAGTCCTTGTAAAACAAAGTAAGATTCGCCATAAACCCTAGCGCCATTGGCCCACATGCTGAACGATCGTTCTCAAATTCTACTTAAAACCCTCGTCGAGCGCTACATTGCCGACGGTCAACCTATTGGCTCAAAAGCCCTGCAGCACTTTTCTGGGCTAGATATTAGCTCAGCCACCATTCGTAATACGATGGTTGATTTAGAAGCACTAGGCTTTGTTGCCAGCCCACATACCTCGGCAGGTAGGATTCCTACCGCCCTAGCTTACCGTGTATTTGTTGATTCATTACTTACAGTGAAAACTTTAGATAAACTCACTATTACCGAACTCACCGAGCAGCTTCCCATCGATAGCCCACAGCGCAGCGTGGCTGCCGCATCGCAAATTTTATCGCAGCTTACTCACTTTGCAGGCATGGTACAAAGCCCAAAGCGCCACGATATTTTGCTCAAGCAAATCGAGTTTATGCAGCTATCAGAGCGCCGTGTGCTGCTGATTTTAGTGACTAGCGATGGCGATGTGCAGAACCGTATTTTGCAAACCGAGCGGCTGTTTAGCGCCAGCGAGCTGATTGAAGCCGCTAATGTACTGAATGAATATTGCTCAGGCAAAACACTTTCGGCACTGACTCATCTGGTACAAAACGAGTTAGTCCGGCTTAAAAGCGATATTGTCAGCCTGATGAATGCCGCCGTCGCCGTCGGTGCCTCTTTGGCAAAACACAGCGATTCCATGATAATTGCAGGTGAGCATCACCTTTTAGGCTTTGGTGATTTATCCTCCAATGTTATTAGAATGCGCCAATTGTTTGCGCTGTTTGAGCAAAAAACAGCGCTGCTGCAGCTGTTAGATCTTGGCAATCACGCTGATGGCGTTAAAATTTATATCGGTGATGAATCTGGCTTGGCCCCCCTAGATGAATGCTCAGTAATTACTGCGCCCTATCGCGTCAATGGTGAGATTGTTGGCACACTAGGCGTGATAGGCCCAAGCAGAATGGATTATCAGCGGGTGATTCCAATTGTAGATATCACCGCACAATTACTTTCTACGGCGCTCTCCCAATAGGGGCACGACATAGCCCCCTTCCACACCTCTCTAAGTGAAAACAATGCATAAATTTCTTCCCCTATTATTAGTTAGCCTGATGGGTTTTGCCCAAGCCGATGAAGCTCTCGTTGCCCGAAAAGACGTGCAGGCCTATATCAAAGCCACCGCAGCTGCTTACCAATTTAGCGAAGAAGAGCTAGTGCAAACGCTAAGCCGCGCTACGCCCAAAAGCAATGTTTTAGATGTTTTAGATCGCCCTTCTACCGCTAGGCCTTGGTATACCTTTCGGGTGAATTTTGTAAACCCAGCGCGCAGCCTAGCGGGAGCCAAATTTTGGCGTGAACACGCCATTGCGATCAAAGAAATTAGCGAGCGCTATGAGGTAGAGCCAGAAGTTATCGTGGCGATTTTAGGGGCCGAAACCAATTACGGCAAAAACACCGGTAGCTTTCATATTTTGGACGTACTGACCACCATTGCCTTTGATTACCCACGCCGTGCCGAGTTCTTCCAAAAAGAGCTCACCGAATTTTTGCTCTTAGCACGCGAAGAAAACGAAGACCCCCTGAGTTTTAAAGGCTCTTACGCTGGAGCCATGGGCTGGCCACAATTTATGCCCTCATCGTTTCGTCAATACGCCGTTGATTACGACCAAAACGGCCACCGCGATATCTGGAACCACCCCAACGATGCCATCGCTAGTGTTGCCCATTATTTAAAAGAGCACGGCTGGCAGCAGGGTAAAACCGCCTACACCGCCGTTAATATCAATGCCGATTTAAGTGAAGTTTTCGCCGATAAATTTAATCTGCACTACAGCGTGGGCGATCTCATGCAAAAAGGCGTGGTACCGATCACCGAGCTAGATACCGCAGAAAAAGCCGTGCTGTTCTCGCTAGAAACCGAGCCTGGTTTTACCCGCCACTTTTTAGGCTTTAATAATTTTTATGTGATTACCCGTTACAACAAAAGCACGCTCTACGCGACGGCCGTGCTGCAACTTTCTGAAAGCATTTTAAAAAGCTATCAAGAAGGCGATGATTTAAGGCCAGCTAAACCCACAAGCAAGCCGGCCAAGAAAAAATGGTAGGGCTAACGCTAATGCTTTAAACAAAGTATTAAGGATTGGCCTAGCAGCCTGTCGGACTTCGACGGTCGAAGCGAAAAATCGCATGATCGAGACCAGATTTTGCCGGATTTGCAGCGCCAATAACGAGTTATTGGTCAAAAATCTGGTGAAATATAGGCCGATCAGGTGATTTTGCAGCTGACTGATGCTAAGTCCGACAGGCTGCTAGACACGCAATACACACCCAAAAAAACCATTCTCACATTGATGCACAAACGGGCACGCCGTGCCCAAATGCATGCACAACAAGGGCCCGCATGAAAGCCAGCATCTTTATTTTGATCGCCATGATTTGGGGTGGATTTCAATTTGGCGTGGAAGGCGCATTCGGCTGCGCCCTGTTGGGTTTTGTGATTTACATTTTTATAAGCAAGCAATCTACCCACCCAGCCCAGGCAAGTAGCCAAGAGCAGACAGCACCAGTGGCTAACGCCAGCGCGCTGAGCCTGAGGCAAAGGGTAGATCAGCTAGAGCAATCCTTGGCGTCTTTGCAGGCAGAAGTTGCGCAAATGAAAGCCTCAGCCCCCGCAAAAACCACAGACCTTGTTAGCATGTCAGACCGTGAAGCCCACATTATTGAGCCAAGCAGCTCAATAATGACTGCGTCTGAAGCACTAACATCAGAACCAAGCATGAGCACGGCGGCTGAAGCACTTCTGCAAGAGCCTAGCAACATCAGTCTTTCTGAAGCCGCCACTAACATTTTTCCAAGCATAGCAACAAGCCCATCTAAGCCAGATACCACACCACTTTCACAAGCCGCCGAGCCGCCCCAAATCCCTAGCCCTCGCCCTGCTGCAGGGCCAAGCTGGCTGGACACCCAATTGAATAACGCTTATCAAATGGCCAAAAACTGGCTATTGGGCGGCAATACCGTGGTGCGGGTTGGGATCTTAATCCTCTTTTTTGGCGTAGCGTTTTTACTAAAATTTGCCGCTGACAACAGCATGCTGCCGGTGGAGTTTCGCTTTGCTGGCACCGCACTCGGTGCTGTTGCCCTCTTGGTGATTGGCTGGCGATTACGGGATAAGCGCCGTGAATACGCGCTGATTATGCAAGGCGGTGGGGTGGGTGTGCTTTACCTCACTGCCTTTACCGCACTCAAGTTTGCAGTAATTCCTGCTGGCTTTGCACTGGCATTCTTAGTGCTCATTGCGGTGTTCTCGGCCATTCTGGCGATTAAACAAGATGCTAGATCGCTGGCCGTGATGGGGATTAGCGGCGGCTTTTTAGCGCCAATTTTAACCTCCACCGGTAGCGGCAGCCATATCGCGCTATTTGGCTATTTTGCGCTGCTAAATGCCGGCATTTTCGCCATTGCTTGGTATAAGACTTGGCGACCGCTGAATTTACTCGGTTTTGTCTTCACCTTTGGTATTGCCACCAGTTGGGGAGCGCTTAAATACCAGCCTGCGCTCTTGGCCAGTACCGAGCCGTTTTTAATTTTGTTTTTCCTATTTTATGTGGGTATTGCCCTGCTCTATGCCCTGCGCCAGCAAATCGCGCTTAAAAGCTATGTAGACGGCACGCTGATTTTTGGCACACCGCTGGCAGCCTTTGGCCTACAGGCTGCGCTAGTGCATGAGATTCAATTTGCACTGGCGGGCAGCGCCGTTGCCCTCTCCGCTTTTTATATCGGCATTGCCCAATCTCTGTGGCAGCGTAAACGGGACGAGCTGCACCTATTATTTGAGGCCATGTTAGCGCTGGGCGTACTGTTTGCCACACTAGCCATACCGCTGGCCTTTGATGCCCGCACCACCGCCGCCAGCTGGGCCGTTGAAGCGGCGGCGATTATCTGGGTGAGCTTACGCCAGCAAAGACTTCGCTCCCTGCTTTGTGCGCTGGTCTTGCAGGCCATTGCCGGCATCGCCTTCTTTAATAAGGCTGGTCCACTCAATGAAAACGCCATTGCCATCCTCAATAGCGGCTATATCGGCGGCCTGATGTTGGCTTTATCTAGCCTATTCAGCGGCTATTTATTGCAAAAAAAAGCGGCGCTGGAATGGTTTAAACCTGGAGCGACCCTCTCACCGTTACTGGCCGCATGGGGATTAATCTGGTGGCTGGGTTCTGGCCTTTATGAGATTGAATCCTTTGTCCTCAGCTCAGAGCAGTATTCAGCCGAGGTGATCTTTATCGGCTTTAGCGCACTACTGGCCAGCTTAGCTTGCAAAAAATGGGCTTGGCCGCTGCTGCGCCTGCCTGCGCTCGCGCTTTTTCCTGCACTTGGCTTGATGCTATTGCAAGTGCTCATTCATAACAGCCATGCGATGACAGGATTGGGCATACTAGCGTGGCCACTGTCCTTACCACTGGCGCTATGGCTACTGCATAGGCATGAAGAAGACAAGCAAGCCATCGAAATTCTGCATGCGCTGGGCATTTGGCTGCTCAGTATTTTAGTTGCCACAGAACTGGCTTGGCTGACTCGCCAAGCTGTACCAGAAGGGATATGGCGCAATGTAGCGTGGCCTTTAATCAGCGCAGCCGTACTTTGGCTGCTGGCCGAATATGGCAGCAAAATCAATTGGCCAATTGCACGTCATCCACGCGCTTACTTTGTGGCGGGTGCGGTGCCAATTGCGGCTGGCCTACTCATTTGGACCTTATTTGCACTCGGCAGCGATGGCAATGCGGAGCCACTGCCTTATATACCGCTACTTAATCCACTCGATATCGCCCTTGGCCTTGGGCTAGTTGGGCTGCTGGCGTGGATAAAGCGCTTACGCACATTGGGCTTGCTTGATCTATCCAAATGGCTGACCCCTAGCTTACTTGGACTGGGGTTTCTCTGGCTTAACGCGATACTGCTGCGCGTCTTTGCCCATTGGGGAGGCGAGTATTACAGCCTCTCTACCCCAATTAACTCACTCAAAGTACAAGCCGTGTTTGCGCTATTTTGGAGCGCCGCATCCATCTTGGTCGTGATGGCGGCTCAACGCTTAGGCGGGCTGTTAGCAACGCGCATTGCCGTGCGTGCTTTACTTGCCGTGCTATGGGCTTGGCTACTGATCGCCAACTTTAACGATGGTAGCCTCTTGCCCATCCGCTATCTGCCACTCTTTAATCTACTAGAGCTGGCTCAGCTTGCGGCATTTGGCGCACTGTATATGGCTTGGCGCGATCAAAAATACAGCCTATTTACTGATGCTGTTTTACCCAATTGGCTGGCCTATACCCTGCTTGCCACCTTATTTATTTGGTTTAACGGCGCTTTATTGCGCGGCCTGCACCACGGCCTTGCCTTGCCTTTCTCGGTATGGGAAGCGATTCGTTCCAGCAATATGCAGCAAATCTTTATGCTGGCATGGGGATTGTTTGCGCTGGCCGCCATGCAGCTCACCCGCCGTGGCAGCATGCTGCGTCTATGCGCCATTGCTTCAGCCCCCGTGATCCTCATCATGTGGCTTTGGACCTTTTACGCCAACCTCAGCCAAAGCGGCAGCCGTTGGCCACTGCTTAATCCGCTTGATCTGATCCAAATCGGCATCTTTGCCTTAATCGGCCTGTGGCTGTATCGCGTTGACAAGCTGCGTGGCGGTTTACCGCAGCAGTGGCTAAAAATCGGGGTTGGTTTCACAGCTTTTGTCTGGCTCAATGGCGTCTTGCTGCGCACCCTACATCATTGGGCTGATGTACCCTATGTGGCCAGCGCGCTACTACACTCCACACTGGTGCAAGCCTCGCTATCAATCTTCTGGACGCTACTGGCCTTTAGCATCATGTTGTTTTCTGCCCGTAAATTGGATAGATCGCTATGGTTTAGCGGCGCAGCCCTCTTGGTGGTGGTAGTGGCCAAACTATTTATTATCGATTTATCCAGAATCAGCGGCATCGAGCGCATCGTAAGCTTTATTGGTGTAGGGATTTTGCTATTAATCATTGGCTATTTATCACCCCTACCGCCCAAGCAAGAATCGAAAGAGGGTGATGTATAAACAATCATTTTTAGTCCATAAAAAACACTAAAATCACGAAAAATAGCCATAAAGCAAAGTGCTGCCTCTAATTTTTGTGTTTTTTATGGACCATATATTGGGTAAATACTACTCAACAATATCAGTCATATAAAAGGAAACCTCATGCGCCGTATGCTGATTTTATTGCTTTGCATCAGCCCTCTTACCCTCGCAAAAAAACTCACGCCTACGCCGTTGCCAGCCATATTAACAAGCAGTCTATTTAGCCATCAGCAAGCCTTAATCATCAAAGAAACCGCGCCTTTTTACCGGCTAGATTTACCCATTAGCGTGTATCAATTTAGCCAAGACGCAGATTTAGGCGATCTACGGGTGTTTAATGCCGCAGGAGAAGTGGTTCCTTATGCCTTTATAAGCCCAAAGCCCTCCATCCAATCCGCACAAACAGCGCTGCGGTTTTTCCCCTACTCCAATACACAACTCTCTCAGCAAATATCGGTACAAGTTCATAGCAATGGTCAGCTCAGCGCTCAAACCAGCAGTGCCAGCTCCAGCCAAAGCAGCTATATCGTCGATGCATCACAAATCCAAGGCCGCTTTGAAACCCTAGCTTTAAGCTGGCAAGAAAGTAATTACCAAAGCCAAATAAAGCTAGCCGTTAGCGATGATTTAAAATCATGGCAAGAGCTAGGCAGTACGGCGCTGGTGCAGCTTGATTATCAAGGCCAAGTTCTAAAGCAGGCCAAAATTGATTTAACAGGAGTTCAAGCAAAGTACCTGCGCCTTAACCCTGAAACGCCGCTTACCCTTACGCAAGCCCTGCTGCAATATTCTACGCAAGATGCCCCAATCGCCCACAGAATATGGCTAACGCCCATCGTTGCCACCGCCTCTCAGCAGGGCGAATATCTGTTTGATCTAGGCCTGCATGCCCCCATTGATAGAGTGCAACTTGCGCTACCACAGTTAAATACCGTAGCCGAAGTAAGCCTATCCAGCAGCGCCAATCCTAAAGGCCCGTGGCAAAGCGTACAAAATATGATTGTGTATCGCCTCGCAAATAGCGAAAGCCCAAGCATAGAAATCAGCCCCAATAATCATCGCTATTGGCAACTACAAGTTAAACAAAATGGAGGAGGATTGGGGCAAGGCATGCCCAAATTAAAAGTGGGCTGGTTAGCACAGCAAATAGCCTTTGCCGCCCGTGGTGAAGCGCCATTTACCCTTGCCTTTGGCAATATTCAAATCCAAAACGCCGCCATGCAAGCTCAGGATTTAATTATTGGCAAGCAGATTGCACCCGCCACAGCAGGCGTTTTGCTTAATAAAGTTGCCATCACAACAACCATAGCCAGCGCCCCTTCCCCAGCTAGAACTTACGGTTTATGGGCTGCACTGGTATTGGCAGTGACCGTATTAGGCACAATGGCATGGAAATTATTACAGCAAACAAAAAAATTGTAAGTAGCTGGCAAATCTACAATAAAAAAATTAAAATTGCATACATATTTAATTAGAAAACTACAGATTATCTGCTAAACCTTGCCAAACCATAAATACAACAGCATAATATATTAACTTCAGCTTTATGTATTGAGCCACAATGCCACTGATCCCAAAACGCTTAAGGCTCTTAACTCTTGTAACGATACTTTTAGTCGTTGGATTTTTAAGCACAAGCATTGCCAGCTATTGGGTTTCTAGCCAAGCGATTCGCTCACATATTATTAGCAATGAATTGCCTATTGCGGCCGACAATATTTATTCTGAAATACAAAAAGACATATTTCGCCCAGTTTTAATCTCCTCCCAAATGGCACAAGACACTTTTTTACGTGACTGGCTATTAAAAGGAGAGAATAATCCAGAACAATTAATCCGTTACTTAAATGAAATTCAAATTAAATATCAAACCGTCACCACCTTTCTTATCCCTGAAAAAACCCGCCATTATTATCACCCTACAGGCATTCTCCAAGAAATAAAAGAACAAGACCCGCGCGATGCTTGGTATTTTCGTGCCAAGAAAATGGCGACTGAGTATAAAATAAATGTAGACCCAGATAAAAACTACCAAAATAGAATGACCATTTTTATTAATCATCAAATTAAGGATTATAAAGGCAATTTTATTGGCATAACAGGCGTTGGGCTCACTCTAAATTCCATGAGTCATTTACTTAAAAAATACGGCACACGTTTTCAAAAAAATGTTTATTACGTTAACAAAACGGGCCAAATCATACTTACATCGAAACCGCAGCTATTTTATCCATCCATTTATAAACAACCTGGCCTGCAAAACATTGCCACGGCTATTATTAATAAAAGCACCACACCGCAGCAATTAAGCTACCAATTAAATAACCAGCTTATTCAAGTTAATACCCGCTACATCCCAGAGCTTAATTGGTATTTAATTGTTGAACAAAACGAGACCGATACCCTACGTCCAGTTCAAAAAATACTTTATATTAACATAGCCATTTCAGTTTTAATTTCATTTTTAGTTGTTGCTGCAGCGATCTATAGCATTAACCGTAATCAACGCTATCTTGAAAAATTAGCCAATACAGATTCACTTACCCGTTTACTCAACCGGCAAGCCTTTGAAGTTATTTTCAACCAAAAACTATTAGAAATATCCAGAAAAAAACGCCCACTTTCTTGTGTATTGCTCGATGTAGATTATTTCAAACGCATCAATGACGAACTCGGGCATTTACAAGGTGATGCAGTACTTCAGCAGCTTGCACAGCTTTTAAAAAAATCCACAAGGGCAAGCGATACGCTGGCACGCTGGGGCGGCGAAGAATTTATTCTACTACTGGATAATTGCCCTAGGCATATTGCCAGCGAATTGGCCGAAAAAATAAGGGCCGTTATTGCCAGCCATGATTTTAAACTCCCTATTCCCCGCTCAATTACGATCAGCCTTGGCGTTAGTGAATTAACCGATAGCGATAATAGCCAATCATTTTTTGATCGCACTGACCAGCTACTTTACAAAGCCAAAGAACAAAACAGAAATTGTGTAGTTACGGGCTAATTCCATTCATCGCATTTAACAACTCCCAGTATTCAGTCATATCACTGACATTCCACAGCGTCACCAATGCGTCTCCCTGTGTGGCCACATGAATATTACTGCGAATGCCAAATAAAGATTGCAGTAAATGCTGTGGCCAATAGACTTCGGCACACTGCATAATTTTAGCGGCTCTTGCATTTGGGCCCCTGTCTCTGCATATTGAGCGCGCACCGTGCTGGCAATAGAAACCCTAGCAGCTAGGCTAAAGCAATGAGGTATTTACTAAAGAGAAAGGGTATAACCCTGTGGATGCGCTGGGTGAATCGCTGGCAGTACTGTGGCCGCAGAAACAACAGGTGGTTTGAGCTATTTCTTTAAAGCTAGGCGGGGTGTGAGACGGTTTGGCTGTACATGGTGGGTAAGCCAAACCCACCATTTTGGCTCCCCCCACCCACCTAAGTAGCGATGACCTATTACTTATTCATTTCACGCTGACGGCGACTTTCTGCAAGGATAATCCCACTGGCTACCGATACATTCAAGCTTTCTACCGAGCCAAACATTGGGATAGAAACCAAGGTATCGCAAGATTCACGCGTCAGGCGGCGCATGCCTTCACCTTCATTGCCCAATACCCAAGCCAATGGGCCGGTTTGGTTGAAATGATGCAAATCAGTTTTGGCATCGGCATCCGTACCTACAATCCAAACATTTTGATCTTTTAAATCGCGTAAAGTGCGCGCTAAATTAGTCACCATGATGTAAGGAATCACTTCGGCAGCACCGCAAGCCACTTTAGATACGGTGGCATTAATGCTAACCGATTTATCTTTTGGTGCAATCACGGCATGCACGCCCATTGCATCGGCCACACGCAAGCAAGCGCCTAGATTATGCGGATCGGTAATACCATCCAAAATTAGCAAAAACGGTGGCTCAGTCAGATCTTCCAGTACATCTTCCAGCACCACGTAAGATTTACCCGCGTCGATCATCGCCGCTACGCCTTGGTGGCGAGCATGACCCGTCATCCCATCCAAACGCGAGGCATCCACCATAATCACGTGCACGCCTTGCTGCTCTGCTAATTTCAGTAGCTCTTTAGCACGTGGATCGGCGCGACTGCCATTAAAGAACAATTCTAAAACGCTATCAGGGAAGCGTTTAACACGGGACGCAACGGCATGAAAACCGTGGATTAATTTTTTTTGCATATCAGACTCTGTTTACGTTTTTTCGCAATGGTGCTTAGCCCTCAATGAGCTAGGCATGCGATTAAAATCACCTTAAAAAACCGGTTCTTTATTAGATGGATTTAGCTTTACCAGCCCTTCATGGGCTAGATACGCCACAAGATCATCGGCAGACAAGGCGCGTGAGTATAAATAACCTTGCACGCTATGGCAGCCGCTTTTGCGCAAGAATAACATTTGTTGAGCCGTTTCTACGCCTTCACCGACTACCGTGAGGCGTAATTTACGTGCCATGGCAATAATTGCCTCGGTAATCGCGGCATTATCCGAGTCCTCCGGCAGGCCTTCCACAAAGGATCGATCAATTTTTAAGCTATCAATCGGGAAATGCTTAAGATTAGAAAGCGATGAATAGCCCGTTCCAAAATCATCAATAGCCAGCATCACCCCCATCAACTTCAGCTCATTAAGGGTCTGCACGGCCCGTTTTGGGTCTTGCATAATCATGCTCTCGGTGATTTCCAACTCTAAGCGCGATGCAGGCAAGCCGCTTTGCACCAGCGCCTCTTTCACCTGCTGCACTAAATTTTCTTTTTGGAATTGCCTTGGAGATAAATTGACGGCCACGTGTGGAATATCCAAACCCGCCTTCAACCAAACACACATTTGCCGACACGCTTCAAAGAGCACCCACTCGCCAATAGCCACAATCAGGCCACTTTCTTCAGCCAATGGAATAAAACTCACCGGAGGAACCAAGCCCAAGCTTGGGTGATTCCAACGAATCAAGCTTTCTAAACCACTTAAGCGACCAGATGCTAAATCAATTTTGGGTTGATAGTGCAGGCAAAACTGCTGGCGCTCTAAAGCATGACGTAAGCCGTTTTCCATCATCAGATGCTCAAACGCCATTTCATTCATATTTGCAGCAAAAAACTGCACATTGTTTTTGCCTGTTTCTTTGGCGCGGTACATCGCCACATCAGCATTTTTAAGTAGAGCCGCAGGCGTTTTACCATCACAAGGATAAACACTCACACCGATGGAGCAGCTTACAAACAATTCTTGGCCATTAATCACGCAAGGCTGGATTAAAGCCTGGCGCAAATCCTCAGCCACTAGGCTTACTTGCTCTAGGGATTCGGCATCTTCCAGCAAAATAGTAAATTCATCCCCGCCAATACGGGCTAAAACATCATATTCACTCACTACCGTTTGTAAGCGTTGCGCCACAGTCACTAATAAAGCATCGCCCACTTCATGACCAAGCGTGTCATTAATGGTTTTAAAGCGATCTAGGTCAATAAACAAAACAGCAAATGGCTTGTCATCAGCGCTTAGCACCGCATGGTTAAGCTTTTCTTGCAATGCCATACGGTTATACAACCCCGTGAGCGGGTCGTGGTTGGCCAGATAATAGAGCCGCTGCTCCGCTGATTTTCTATGGGTGTAATCAGAAAAAACCCCCACATAATTGGTCATTCTGCCCTGCTCATCCCTTACCGCACTAATCGACAGCCACGCAGGATAGACTTCCCCACATTTACGCTTATCCTCCATCTCCCCCTGCCATTGCCCGTAAGTATTTAATTCATCCAACATTTTACGGTTGATATCGAGCTGCCCTTGCTGCTTAAACATGCGTGAAATATGCCCAATCGCATCCTTAGGCTCAAATCCTGTAATACGGCAAAAAGCAGCGTTAACAGCCACAATGCGAGCATTGGCATCAGTAATTAAAATGCCTTGACTGGCACTACCAAAAACCTGTGCAGCCAAACGCGTGCCTTTCGCTGCCACAAAGTCTTCTTGATTGGAGGCCGCCAGCACCACGCCGGTTACCACCACAGATAAAAGCAGCAAAGTGGATAAAACACCACCCAGCCATATATTACCGAATTGCGAACACGCCGCCAGCAATGCAACCACTATCCCAAGCACGCCATTGCCAACGTGGCCAAAGCGTAATGCAGACCAAATAATTAAAGGAAACAATAAAAACAGCAATTCTTTGTGACCATTAAATTCGCTGAGTAATAGTGCGCCCAAGCCCGTAATCGCCACCACCAATAGCAATTCAGCCAGTCTATTGGGCCAAATCATGGCACGCTGATGCTGCAAGCCAAAACAAAATGGCACCACAATTAAAATAAAGAGGGCATCCCCCAACCACCAAGAAATCCAATCAAAGAACAACAACGTGGTTGAGGCTGGAAAAAACACACTTTCAATAACCACACCGCAACTGGCAGCAAAAAATGCGCCTACCAAAGGGCCAGCAAAAAGTAGCCGCATACTGTCTTTAACCCGTAGCTCTCCACCCAAAGCAAATTTGGGCAATAAGGCCTGCACCAGCAGAGGCTGCACAATGTTCAGCAAGGAAAGCGCTAATACCCCCTGAAGTGGGTAACCTTGAAGCACTGGCAATATCCAAGAAACGAGCGCCAAAGGAAGGATGGAGCGAGGGCCAGCTAGGAGTAAAGCTGCAACCCCTATTCCTGCATGCAAACTAAACAAATGCTGCCCTGAGGACAATTTCCAGCTAATAAAACTTGAAATACCGTATATCAAAGCAATAAGTAACTGCTGTAGCCAAATCCTACGCATTAATATTGCCCCTCCTGAGCGATCTTTATTCTTTTCTATGCGAATAAAATATGTCTAATTTTGTAAGCATCATTCTGTAGATGAGAAAAAAAATCAAGTACTACCTTTCTAAACCCTTTGAGAAAACCTCGTAAATCCCCTAGCGCGCCTAAATTTTATCGCCGTCATTTGAAAGCAGGCCTAAAACATTTGCACGCACGCATAGATGCGATTTAGTGCAATTTTAAGCGATGGCTAAATCATGAGGACGGGTATAATCCGCCACTACGCTTTCTATGAATGCCACCTGCCATGACTCTGCCTGCACTCCCCTTAAACGGCCAACGCACCCAAATCAATGCCCTGCATGGATCTGGTGATGCTTGGGCCTTAAGCCACTATGCAAATATTGCCCACCCACTGGTGGTGTTTACATCAAGTGCGCAGGTGGCCAGCCGCTTAAAAGAAGAAATTGCTTTTCTAGCACCGCAAAAAAACATCGTGCTGTTTCCTGACTGGGAAACACTGGCTTACGATCATTTTAGCCCGCACCATGATTTAATTTCGGAGCGCTTAGCTGCGCTATGGCAGATTCGTCAGAATCAAGCAGATGTGGTGATTGTACCCGTGCAAACAGCGATGGGCGTTTTGCCCCCAGTAGAGTACCTTGCCGCCTACACCTTCTTCCTAAAAAAAGGAGAGCGGCTTGATACAGATCAGCTACGCGCAGATATGGCATTTGCAGGTTACAGCCATGTCACTCAGGTTTATGGGCCAGGTGAGTTTTCTATCCGTGGCGGGCTGATTGATCTCTTCCCTATGGGCTCAACTCTGCCTTTTCGGCTCGATTTATTTGGCGATGTTATCGAAACCATCCGCACCTTTGATGTGGATACCCAGCGCAGCCTTTATCCAGTTCCCGAAATCCGCCTCTTGCCCGCGCGTGAATTTCCGCTCGATGAAAAGGGGCGCACCCAGTTCAGACAACGCTTTAGAGAAGTATTTGAAGGCGACCCAAGTAAAGCACGCATTTATAAAGAAATAGGTAACGGCAGCACCCCCGCTGGGATTGAATATTATCTACCGCTATTTTTTGAACAAACGGCCACACTATTTGATTACTTGCCTAAAGACGCGGTTCTAGCCCAACACGGAGAGCTACTTGTCGCTGCGGAACAATTCTGGGCCGAAACCTCTGACCGTTACCGAAACTTATCTGGCGACAAAGAGCGGCCAATTCTTGCGCCCAAAGATCTCTACCTCACGCCCGATGCGCTATTTAGCGGCTTAAAACAACACCGCCGTATTGAATTTATTGCCGGTGATTCTGCATTCAGCACCACCCTGCCCGCTCTAAATGTAGACCGACGCAGCGAAAACCCAATCAGCAAGCTCACAGATTTTATTGCCCAATTTAAAGGACGTATTTTGCTATGTGCCGAAAGCCTTGGCCGCCGCGAAACCATGGCACAGTTTTTTGCTGAGTACGGATTTAAACCTAAACTGATCGAAAGCTGGGCCGATATCCAAGCCAGTAAAGAGCAGGTTCTGCTTACCGCCGCGCCGTTTTACAACGGCTTTATCTTAAACGACAGCGCACTGGCGATTATTACCGAAGCCAATCTGTATGAAATGGTGGCGCAAAGCCGTGGTAAGCGTCAGCAAAAGCGTAGTAATACTGATGCCATGCTGCGCGATTTATCCGAGCTAAAAATTGGCGATGCTGTGGTGCACGAAGGCCACGGTATTGGTCGCTACTCCGGCCTAACCAGCATGGATTTGGGTGAGGGCGAAACCGAGCTAGTCGTCATTGAATACGCGGGCAACGATAAACTGTATGTGCCGGTAAGCCAGCTGCATGTCATCAGCCGTTATTCCGGTGGTAGCGCAGACGCGGCCCCCCTACATAAATTAGGCAGTGGCAGTTGGGATAAATCCAAACACAAAGCCGCTGAGCAAGTCAGAGACACCGCCGCAGAGCTGCTTAATCTCTACGCCCGCCGCGCCCTACGTAAGGGCCACGCTTTCGAATGGGATTTCCATGATTATGCCGCCTTTGCCGCAGGCTTTGGCTTTGAAGAAACCGCCGACCAAGCCGCTGCAATTGAAGCCGTATTGGTCGATATGCGTGTCGACAAACCAATGGATAGACTGGTGTGTGGTGACGTAGGCTTTGGTAAAACTGAAGTCGCGCTGCGTGCCGCCTTTGCTGCCGTAGCGGGCGGCAAGCAAGTAGCCGTCTTGGTGCCAACCACCCTACTGGCCGAGCAACATTTCCAAACCTTTAGCGATCGCTTTTCTGACTGGCCGATTAAAGTGGCGGAAATCTCGCGCTTCAGAAGCGCTAAGGAAGCCGCTGCCACCATGAAAGGCATGGCGGAAGGCACGGTCGATATTGTGATTGGCACGCATAAGCTAGTGCAGCCGGATGTGGAATTTAGCAAGCTGGGCCTCGTGATTATCGACGAAGAACACCGCTTTGGTGTGCGGCAAAAAGAGCAGCTTAAAGCGCTGCGTGCCGATGTGGATGTACTCACCCTTACCGCCACGCCGATTCCGCGCACGCTGGCGATGAGCCTAGAAGGCTTGCGTGACTTTTCCGTGATTGCCACCGCGCCCAATAAACGCCTTGCGGTTAAAACCTTTCTTGCCAAATTTAGCGACGGCATTATCCGCGAAGCGGTATTGCGCGAGCTAAAGCGCGGTGGCCAAGTATTCTTTTTACACAATGAAGTCGACACCATCGACAATATGCGCGAAAAACTCAGCACGCTGCTACCCGAAGCTCGCGTTGGCGTGGCGCATGGCCAAATGCGTGAACGCGATCTTGAACACGTGATGCGAGACTTTTCCCAGCAGCGTTTTAACATTCTGCTTTGCACCACCATTATTGAAACGGGGATCGACATCCCCAACGCCAACACTATTTTGATGAACCGCGCCGATAAATTTGGCTTGGCGCAATTACACCAGATGCGTGGCCGCGTGGGCCGCAGCCATCACCAGGCATACGCCTACCTGCTGGTGCCTGAGCCTGAAGCACTGTCCGGCGACGCTAAAAAACGCCTTGAAGCGATTCAAATGATGGATGAGTTGGGGGCTGGATTTTATCTGGCCATGCACGACTTAGAAATCCGCGGTGCGGGTGAAGTGCTGGGCGACTCGCAATCGGGTGAGATGCAGGAAATCGGCTTCTCGCTCTACAGCCAGATGCTCAAAGAAGCGGTTAAATCACTTAAAAAAGGCATCGAGCCTGATTTATCTCAGCCGCTGGGGGTCACCACCGAAATCAATCTACGTGCCCCCGCGCTGCTACCCGCCGAATACTGCCCCGATGTAAACGAGCGCTTAAGCCTCTATAAACGTCTTGCTCATTGTGAAAGCAATGAAGATCTAGATGACATTATGCAAGAGCTGATCGATCGCTTCGGCTTATTGCCTGCTCCCGCCAAAGTACTACTCGATTGCCACCGCCTGCGCATGATTGCTGGCAGCTTGGGCATTGCTAAAATCGACGCCAGTGATGTCGCTATCGTGCTGAGCTTTACCACCAATACCGTGATCGAGCCGATGAAAATAATCAAACTCATCCAAAACAAAAAGAATTATAAAATGAGCGGCCAAGATAAATTACGCGTAGAGGGCAACTGGCCAGAAAGCGCCTTGCGGGCTGTGCGAGTGAAAGAGCTGCTGCAGGAGCTAAGACACTAATGTCTTCTTAGGGCGGTTACAACGGTTTATCGTGTCCTCCCCAAGAAACTCGCATCAGCTCACCTGCTGCAATTTTTAACGGACAAAACGTCATCGTGGCCCAAGCGCTGCTCTGGCCATCACTTTAATCCTCACATTACCAACAAGCCACTATGCCGACTTCTCTTCCCGCCATTCATTCCGACGATCTGCCTTTGCTTTACGCTATGGCATTGCTACAAGAGCCGGTCACTCAGGCACGGCTGGTCTTGCTGCTGACGCTACGTAAAGAAAAAATGGCCGATGGCACGGCTTATGATCCACCTAAAATCAAAGCATGCCTTGCCCGTCTGATGCTGCAAAAAGCAATCGCCCTGCAAGTGGGGATGGGCTATGCACTGGAAGATGAACACACTTTTCCAGTGCTATTAAAATTAAAACAAACCGGCTGGCTGCCCAGTTGGGTAGGCAGTTTGCGTGAGCTATTTACCCAGCAGCATGAGTACTCGCCTTGGAAAACCTATGATGCTGAATTTTGCCAGCGTGAAGTCATGTTTGCGGCTTTTTGCGGGCAGCTAGAGCTGCTTGGTGAATGGCGGCAGCGCCTTGGCTTGGCGCATCAGCTCACGCAGCATTTTTTTGAAAGTAGTAGCGGGCAACTGTTATTTTCTTTACTAGATGATGAAATCCAAAGCCAGCTTGTGCACGATGCCTTACTTGATAGCGCATGGAGTTTAAGCGACTGCAACAGCATTTATCACTACGCTTTAAGCATGTTTGAAAACAGCTTTTGCGATTGGCCGCTGCTTTCAGCCCAACTGGCAGCCCATGCGCTGCTGCGGGGCGATCTGGCCCAGCTCAAGCAAATTCAAGCCAAAACACCCGCGCAGTTTTTAGCCGAAAACCTCGCCGCCTTAGCCACATTACGTGGCGAATACGCCATTGCTGTTGAAATTTACGAAGCGCTAATTAAAGCTCACAAACAAGGTAGCGGTAAGCGTAAGTTTTTTTTAGAAAACACCGATGGCTTGCTCTATATTGTGGCGCTCTTAGGCTTGAACAGCCCCGCCAGCTTAAAGCTCGCCAAAGCACAAATTGACGATGGCCATAAGCAAAAGCATGCTTATGCCTACCTTGCACTCAAGCCCTTAAGCGATCATTTGGTGCTAGGCGTACCGCTGATCAGCAGCTCACCTAGCTATGTACACCAACCTAGCGATTGCGATGGCCTCTTTGAAGCACTGGCGCTCTTCTGGCAAGACAGCAATGTAGACGATAGCTGGTGTAAAAAGCTAATCACCGCCCGCAGTAAAGCAGAAAAAAATGGCTACCAATGGATCGCTGCCGAGCTGGATGTACTGATCCACCGCCAATTTGCTAAGCCGCTGGCCTTTCCCGGCTGGCATGCTCAGCAGCAGCTCACCCCACTGGTCTCCGCCATCGTGCGCGAAGAAGGCTGGCAACGCGCACTGGTAGCGCTTAGCCAGCTTAAAGCGGGCAGCGCAGCCAGCACCAGCGATACCCGGATTGCATGGCTAGTTGAAGAAAGCCATGGCGATATCCGTATCGAGCCACGCGAACAAAAGAAAAGCGCCAAAGGCATCTGGAGCAAAGGCCGTGCTGTAGCGCTGCGCCGACTTTTACAAGAGCAAGGCACGCTGGCGGGAATGTCTGACCAAGATAAACGCGTGGCCAGCTGCATCAGAAAATCGTACAACAATTACTACGGCGGCAGCGATTACGAGCTGGATGGCGAAACAGCGCTGGGACATTTAATCGGACATCCTGCACTGTTTTGGCTGGATGCACCCGATGTGCGCATCGACATTGCCAAAGGCGACGTGGCACTACTGCTTAAAGAAAAAAACGGCCAGATCACGCTAGAGCTCGATCCTGATATGGATAGCAACGCGCCATTTATTTGGAAAAAAGAAACCCCAACCCGCTTAGTGATTTACAGCAGCAGCCCAGAAATCAAGCAAATTGCAGGCATTTTGGGTACGGGCCTGGCGGTTCCCGTCGCCGCCAAAGCGCAGCTGGTGGATGTCATTACTGCGATTGCTCCGCATATTGCCATTCACTCTGATCTGCCCGAGCTAGCAGCACATGTGGAATCAGTACCCGCCGATGTCACGCTTTACGCCCATCTTTTGCCCCTGCAAGAAGGCCTGCGTTTGCAGCTCTTAGTGCGCCCAATGGCAGGTGGCAGCTGGATGACGCCCGCTAAAGGCAGTGTAAATGTACTCGGCGAGATCGAAGGCCGTGCCGTGCAGGCCGTGCGGGATTTAAGCCTTGAGAAAAAACGCCTGAAACGCGTAATTGATGCATCCCCTACCTTATCGCAAGCGGAGCAAAATGGTCTGGAGTGGGAGCTATTCCATCCCGAGCTTTGCCTTGAGCTATTAGCCGAGCTAAAAACCTTTGGCGACGATACGCTGCAGCTGGTGTGGCCTGAAGGCGAGCGTTTCCGCCTAAATAGCACCCGTGGCCTTGCGCAAATGTCGCTCACGGTTAAAAAACAAGGCGAATGGTTTGTTGCGGGTGGCGAGCTAACGCTAGACGATGGCCGCGTACTGGCGCTGCGCGAACTCTTGCAAATGATGGATAAAGCCGAAGGCCGCTTCCTGCCATTGGGCGATGGCGATTATCTGGCCCTTACCGAAGCCTTTAAAAAGCGTCTAGATGAATTGCGCGTGCTGGCCGAGATGGGCAAAGACGGGCTAAAAATCAGCGCACTGACCGCGCCACTGCTGGCCGAGCTAGCCGGTGAAGTGGGCGATTTACAAAGCGATGCCGAATGGCAAGCACAAGTGGCTAAGCTTGATTCCCTCGCCGATTTCCAACCAAAAGTGCCCTCCACCCTGCAAGCCGAGCTACGCGACTATCAGCTAGAAGGCTTTCAGTGGCTATCCCGCCTTGCCCGTTGGGGCGTGGGAGCTTGTTTGGCCGATGATATGGGTTTGGGCAAAACCGTACAGTCCCTAGCGCTGCTGCTTACCCGCGCGCCGCAAGGCCCCGCGCTGGTGATTGCCCCGCTATCGGTGGCGCTAAACTGGCAAGCCGAAGCCATCCGCTTTGCACCCACGCTAAAAGTGCAGACTTATCACACCAACCGTGACCTCAGCGATTTAGGCTCATTTGATTTAGTCATCGCTAGCTACGGTATGTTGCAGCAAGATGCAGAGGCCTTTGCGGCTCAGCACTGGCATACCGTGGTATTAGACGAAGCGCAGGCAATTAAAAACGCCGCCACCAAGCGAAGCCAAGCGGCAATGGCGCTCAATGCCGATTTCAAAATGATTGCCAGCGGCACACCCGTAGAAAACCACCTTGGCGAGCTGTGGAATTTATTCCGTTTTATCAACCCTGGCCTGCTTGGATCGAAAGAGCGCTTTGCCGCCAAATTTAGCGGCCCAATAGAGCGTGGTGATAAAACCGCCCGTGGGCATTTGAAAAAACTGATCCAACCGTTTATCCTGCGCCGCACCAAGACGCAAGTGCTCAGCGAATTACCGCCGCGCACCGAAATCACCCTGCAAGTTGAGCTATCCAAAGATGAGCGCCATTTATACGAGGCACTACGCCAAGAAGCAGTAGAAAAGCTCGATGCCGCAGGTGGGGATGAAAACCGCGCCATGCGAGTACTAGCCGAAATCACCCGTTTACGCCGCTTTTGTTGCAATCCTAAGCTGGTACTGCCCACATCCACGCTCACTGCGAGTAAACTCGCCGCCTTTGCAGAAATTACCGAAGAGCTGCTTGAAAACAAGCATAAAGCACTGGTTTTCAGCCAGTTTGTCGATCATCTAGCGATTGTGCGTGAATGGCTGGAAGAAAAAGGCATCAGCTACCAATATCTGGATGGCAGCACACCGATTATGGAGCGCAAAAAACGCGTTGATGCTTTTCAGGCGGGTATTGGCGATGTGTTTTTAATCAGCTTAAAAGCCGGCGGCACCGGCTTAAACCTAACCGCCGCCGATTATGTGATCCACCTAGACCCATGGTGGAATCCAGCGGTGGAAGACCAAGCCTCTGATCGAGCCCATCGTATGGGCCAGCTAAGGCCGGTTACCATTTACCGCCTTGTGGCCAAAGACACCATTGAAGCGCAAATTATTAACCTGCACGCCGAAAAACGCGACCTCGCCGACAGCCTGCTCGAAGGCGGAGAAGCCACAGGCAAAATGGATACCGCAGCGTTGTTGGGGTTGCTACGAGGTGGGAATTAAACCCTTCAACCCCTAACTTCTGTAGACACCGAGATCAGGGGAGAACACAGAGCACACGGAGAAAAAACTATTCTCTCCTTAGGGTTTCTCTGTGTGCTCCGTGTTCTCATTTAGCTCTGTGTCTACAGACCTTTTAGAATTTTTTACACTTATTGGAAATACAGTATGTCAGCACTAAAGCAAGCCGAACTAGAACGCCTAGATGCGTTTTTAATGTCTGAAGCCACTGGCGCAGAAACGATGGATTTGGAAATGCTCGATGGCTTCTTTGTTGCGCTGGCCATCAGCCCAGAACAGGCGCCTGAAGAAGAATGGCTGCCGCATATTTTTGAAGGCCAAGCGCCAGAATTTAAAGACGCGGAAGAAAAAGATGAGATCATCGCCCTGATCCAACGTCACCACGCCGCTATTCAAGCCGCGTTTTCACTGAAAGCGCGCAATAAAGAAACCGAAGAGCCGATGTATGTACCGATCGTGCTGCAAGATGAAGGCATCGATGAAAAATGGCGTGAAATGCTGGGCGCTTACTGGGCATCTGGCTTTAGAGCGGGTATTTTGCTGCGCGAAGACCTCTGGCAAGACACGCTGGATGAAAACGAAGACCTTTACGAAGTCGTCGCCAAGATTCTGACCTTAGAACTAGGCCATCACCCTGATGACGAAGAACAAGTATTAAGCATTAAAGCCCGCGATGCGCTGATTGACGAGCTGCCTTGGCTGATCGAAGACGTGCTGCACTGGTGGCTAAATAAACAATTTGGCAAAGTAGAAACCGTGGTGCATACCCAGCCTAAAATTGGCCGCAATGACCCTTGCAGCTGTGGTAGCGGCAAAAAATTCAAAAAGTGCTGCGGCGCATAAGCCGCTAAATAAGCGCCAAAATCCAGCAAAGAAGAAGAGGCGCGCTATGCTTAAGCTAGAAATTTAGCGAGCCTTATCATGAAAAGCCTCTTTCTTCTGAGCTGCCTCACCCTCTCCCTCTATAGCCCACTCTCTGCAGCCCAAGAAAACGTCAAACTTTGCTTTGATAACGAAGACGCTTATCCCAGCACCTTAAAAAATGGCACAGGTTTAAGTTTTTATCTGCTTAATATGGTTGCTGATCGGCTTAATATCAGCTTCACTTATAAGGCTCTGCCTTGGAAACGCTGCCTTAAAGAAGTACAAGCGGGCAGCTACGATGGCGTTATTGGCATTGCCTATTTGCCAGAGCGGCGCAGCATTGCAGCTTTCCCCATCAATAATCAAGCAGAACCGCAGCACGAATACCGGCTACTCACCACAACCCGCTCGGTTTATCGGCATAAAGACAGCACCAGCTTTTGGGATGGACAGCAGTTCTCCACCTTGCAAGGCCCTGTCGGCGTACAAGCGGGTTATTTAGCCGCCAATATCCTTAAGCAAAAAAAAATTCCTATTGAAGATAGCTCGCAATCGGTGGATGACCTCTTCAGAAAACTAGATATGGGGATCATTCAAATCGCCGTAGCTGAAGAACGCCAGAGCGTTCGCAGCCTAAAATCACATCCAGAATATGCAAAAACCATAGAAAAATTACCCCAGCCCTTTCTAGTCAGCGATTTATTCCTCGCTTTTTCGCATGACTATCAAAAGCGCAAACTCAAACAAAGCCAAGATATTTGGCAAGATATCGAGCGCGTGCGCGAATCTAGTCATTTTAAAAACGTCACCCAAGAATAAAGCCTCTTTTTGCTGCATTGCCCAAGCAAGGTTACAATCAAGCCCCTCGCTAAATACCTGCAGAGAATCTCCTATGTTTCGTCTTGTTATCCAAGCGCCAGAAATTTCCACCCAAAACCTAAAACAACTCGCTCGCCTTGCGGGTGCGCATAGCATCGAGGCCATCCACCAGCAAGCGTTTCGTTTACAAGGTGCAGATATCAGCAATGAAGAAGCTGTGGCGGATTTTTGCGAATCCAATCAGCTCGATTTTGCTTTTATCCCCGAGGAAACCAACGTGCGGGATATTGGCCTTGTGGTGATGGATATGGATTCAACGCTGATCACCATCGAATGCATCGATGAGATTGCCGATATGCAAGGCATAAAAACGCAGGTTTCTGAAATTACCGCCAGCGCCATGCGCGGTGAAATCGACTTTAAAGAAAGCCTCAGCCGCCGTGTAGCGCTGCTGGCAGGCTTAGATGAAAGCGCCTTAGAGCGCGTTTACATCGAACGACTCAAGCTCATGCCTGGCGCAGAGGCCATGCTCAAAGGCTTTCAGGACGCAGGAGCCAAAACGCTATTAATTTCAGGCGGCTTTACCTTCTTTACCGAAAAACTACAAAGCAGGCTGGGGCTATCTCGCGCCATTGCCAATATTTTAGAAATTGAAAATGGCAAACTCACCGGCAAAGTCATCGGCGATATTGTAGATGCAGAGCGCAAACAAGCCGAGCTCATCAAATACCGAGAAGAGCTGGGATTACGCAGCGACCAAGTGGTTGCCATGGGCGACGGAGCCAATGATTTACCCATGCTCAAAGCAGCAGGCTTTGGCGTAGCCTGCCACGCCAAACCGTTAGTACAGCGTGAAGCGCCCTATTGCATTAATCAGGTAGGGTTAGACGGGGTATTGAATTATTTTATTTAACACTTAAAAAACACCACTGCAATTCTCATACAGTGGTGTTTTTTATTTAGCGTACTAGTTCAGTCCAAGAGCTGCGGCGGCCTTTGAGCTGGGAGTTAAGTAAAGCAGGCCCATTGTTTAAAGTGCCATCAGGATTAACCAACTTGCTATCGTCCGTTGGCGTAACAATCGTAGGCACTTGTTTTGGATCTTCAAGCATTTGGTCATTTTGGTTTTTGCCAACGGTAAGATACTGATCGGTTGATGGGTTAGAGCACAGCCAGTCTTTGCTGATATTTAAAGGCAATGTATATTGCCGCCCCACACCGCCTGCAGTACACACGTCACCACCTGGAATACTCGTAGAAAAACGGGCTGTTTCTGCCAGAACAACGGGATCATTGCTAAGCCGTGTTGACGCCGACCGAAAACTGACCCACCACAGCTAGTTCTGCCGATCCAAAATTGACCCAGGTGCTTTACTTATTCTGCTTAACTCTTGAGCAGAGGATAAAAGGTGATCACCATGGAAATGATGGGCAAAATCCGCAGGATGTATTTTCGCGATAATCTGTCGCTGCACGAAATCACCAAGCGCACGGGGCTGGCGCGTAACACTATTCGCGCTTGGGTTCGCAAACCCGCTGCCAAGGCTGAGCCGCAATACGTACGGCAGCGTAAGCCTGGCAAACTGACGCCCTATCATGCCACTCTAGAACAAGCCCTGACTGCCGACTCCTTCCGATCCAAGCAGAATCGTCGCACCGCCAAAGCCTTGTTTGAGCAGATTCAAGCTGAGGGTTATACAGGGGCTTACAGTGGCGTCACTGATTTCGTTCGTGCTTGGCGGGGCAAAGCCGGTAAGACCCCACAGGGTTTTGTGCCCTTGCAATTTGCTTTGGGCGAAGCCTTTCAATTTGATTGGAGTGAGGAGCATCTACTTATTGGTGGTATTTATCGGCGCATTCAAGTTTCCCATCTGAAATTGTGTGCCAGTCGCGCCTTCTGGTTAGTGGCCTATCCCAGTCAAGGGCATGAAATGTTGTTCGATGCGCATACTCGATCCTTTGCGGCTTTAGGGGGTGTGCCGCGCCGAGGCATTTACGACAATATGAAGACCGCTGTTGATAAGGTATTGAAAGGCAAAGGCCGGATCGTGAATGCCCGATTCTCGGTGATGTGCGCCCATTATTTGTTTGATCCCGACTTTTGCAATGTCGCCTCTGGCTGGGAAAAAGGCGTGGTTGAAAAGAATGTCCAAGATAGTCGGCGGCGAATCTGGCTGGAGGCGCAAAGCATCAAGTTCAGTACCTTTGACGCATTGAATGCGTGGCTGGCCGAGCGTTGTCGCGTCTTATGGGGCGTGCTCAGGCATCCCGAATTCAAAGGTCTGAGCATTGCCGAGATGTTGGAGCAAGAGCGTTTAGAAATGATGCCGATGCCGACCCCGTTTGATGGTTACGTTGAGCATCTGGCTCGGGTTTCCAGCACCTGTTTAATCACCGTCGCGCGCAATCGTTACTCGGTGCCTTGTGAATGGTCGCGGCAGCGTGTGAGTGTGCGCTTGTATCCCACGCAAGTTGTGGTGGTGGCGAATAATGAAATCATGGCCCGACATCAGCGGCTGACGGGGCAACAGCAGGTGAGCTTTGATTGGCTGCACTATATTCCGCTGATTGCCCGTAAGCCGGGGGCCTTACGCAATGGTGCGCCCTTTACGTCGATGCCTGCGCCCTTATTGCAGCTCAAGGAAAGGTTGTTACGGCGTAACGGGGGAGACAAGGTGATGGCGCAAGTGCTGGCCACGGTTCCGGTGGCGGGTTTGGATGCAGTACTGGTTGCGGTTGAGTTGGTACTGGAGTCAGGCGTCATCAGCATTGAACACATTTTAAATGTAGTGGCGCGATTGAATGACCCACCGTCCGCTATTAGCGCTGAAACGCAGCTGCAATTAGTAGAAGAACCGCAGGCGAACACCCAGCGTTACGACGGCTTGCGTGCAGCGAGCGAGTTCGACAGCGACCACGAGGAGTCGAGCCATGCATGAGATGAGTGTTGAACTCAAAGCCTTGCGCTTGCATGGGATGGCGGCCGCTTGGCTGGATCTGAAGAGCCAGGGCGGCCAGAGTATGGAAACGTGTGGCTGGCTGATTGAGCATTTATTGCAAGCAGAACACAGCGATCGTAAGGTGCGCTCGATTCAGCATCAAATGAGCGCAGCGAAGTTTCCCGTGCATCGTGATTTAGCGGGATTTGACTTTAGCGCGAGCAAGGCAGATCAAGCACTGGTCAATCAACTGGCGACATTGGCCTTTACCGACACGGCACAAAATACCGTACTGATTGGCGGCCCAGGCACGGGTAAAACACATTTGGCCACGGCGTTAGCGATCGGCGGGATCACGCATCACGGCAAGCGCGGCCGTTTTTATTCGACCGTGGATTTGGTCAATTTACTGGAAAAAGAAAAACGTGAAGGCAAAGCAGGTCG
Organism: Iodobacter fluviatilis; assembly: GCF_004194535.1. Classification (NCBI taxonomy): domain Bacteria; kingdom Pseudomonadati; phylum Pseudomonadota; class Betaproteobacteria; order Neisseriales; family Chitinibacteraceae; genus Iodobacter; species Iodobacter fluviatilis. Next base: position 336,215 of record NZ_CP025781.1, read on the forward strand.
TATTGCACTCGCGCTGATGCGAGTGGATGTGGTGATTTTGGATGAACTGGGCTACTTACCCTTTAGTCAGGCCGGAGGCGCATTGCTGTTTCATTTGTTGTCGAAGCTCTATGAGCACACCAGCGTCATCATCACCACGAATCTGAACTTCTCGGAATGGTCGAGTGTATTTGGCGATGCCAAGATGACGACGGCGTTGTTGGATCGGCTGACGCACCATTGCCACATTGTAGAAACGGGGAATGACTCCTACCGTTTCCAGCACAGCAGCTTAGCAGCAAAAACGAAGATAAAACAAAGGGAGCAAAGCAGAAAGGAGGAAGCGCGTACCGAGGCTGAGCGGTTTTAAGCCGAACCTGAAGGCGTAAAAATAGCGGGTGAGTGGCCCGCTATTTGCTAGACTTATGCACAGTTGCTCCGATAAAAAGCAACGCTCGGCCCTGGGTCAAAATTCGATCGGCAGGGTGGGTCAAATTTCAATCGGCGTGAACACTAAGCCGCTCTTTGGTAAACATCATATCTGCCCGCCAGCCTTTGAGCTGCTGCTTGCATGATAGTAAATCTCCGGCTGGCACTTGATTAGCCGCCCGTTTTAAAGTGATGGTGTCATAATCGGAAGTTGAGCTGCATTTATCCGATAAATTGCCCGTATCTACCGTGTCTATCATCCCTACGCTGCCACCCAGGTTATCTTTAATAGTTTTATCGCAGGTTTTTTCTAAGACCAACGGGCTTAAAGCCGTTGAAGTCCGCAGGGCCGCAAAGCTGTTATCCATAATGGCACTTGCAGGATTCACAATCAGCCCATAAAACGTTTGGGTATCACTGCTTACCATATCGGCCTGATTCAAATAACGCCCCGTACCAAACGTAAGGTAATGCATGGGTGTAGCGCTATTTACATCATGAGGAACAATCACTGGCGCAGTCGTAATTGGCTGGCGTAGTGCATCCGTGCCCGTTTGGGCTACTTTGATCGCTTGGCTGCTGCCATCGCCCAACTTAAAGCGCCAAAGATTACCGGCCAAATCGCCTGCATAAGCCATCAAAATACTATCGTCCACATTTTGACGCTCCATCAATACGCCAATTTTAGCGATGCCACAGCGCCCACCTGCCGTAGTGCCACTATTGACGCAAGACGTTGATAGCGTTTGCTCCAGCGCCCCAGTGCCCGCATTCAGCACAAACACATAGCCCTTGCCATCGCTATTATCGTAACCGCTACTAAGCAGCACTTTCCATTGGCCGTTGAGTTTACCTACCACTGGAAACCCATAAGTTTGCCCTAAGCGAGCATCACTAAAGCTCCACAAAGGCTGGGGACCCTAGGGTTAGTAATATCGAGCGCATAAAACTCACCGCCACCGCCTCTTAAGCCTCCGATGAGAACGGTTTTCCAATTACTGCCCACTTTAATATCCGCAATGGTGGGTGCCCCATCAACGGAGTATTTAAAGTCACGAGTAAAGCTACGGTCAGCCTGCTGCCATAAATTAGGCACAACGCTAGGCGGAATGAACGCCCATTCTTCAGCCCCCGTATCTGCCCTAAAAGCATGCAGCATGCCATCATTGGCAGGGGCATACACCATACCAAGGCGGTTGGTATTGCTGCGCACATAGTCCACATAACCAGCATCGGTATATGATTTATTCGGCTTTTTAACAAAGCTCACCCCACCATGCACAATTGCGCCCAAACGCCCGTTCCGGATGCGATACAAGGAACTCGGGTTCAGTGCTACGGGCTTAAACTCATTGCCCTGATCACCCCGCAGGTAATTAATTAATGCCCCAGAGGTGTTATTTTTTTGCTGCTCACTGCTTAAGCCATTATTAGTATTCAACCTTGCTACACCATTGCTTAAAGCACTGTTAAGTGCGCTATTACTGGTTTTGAAATCAGTCAAGCTATTGCAGGCTGTAGCACTACAGGTGTAAATCTTTCTGTTATCTGGATTCATTGCACCCAGTACATCTTGTGCAGACCAAAGTGGCATTGGGTCCGGCTGTCCTGTTTTTAGATTTAAAGTATTGGCCACTACATTGCCCGACCAAACCACAGTTTTAAAGGAGCTGTAATAAATAGAGCGATCAGCGGCGCTCATAAAAGAGTTAGATACATCGGCAGATCCCACGGAGGCAGTCTTTGCTTCAATATCACTCAGCGCACTCGATAGCCCTGCGGCAACCGCACTCGGGTCTTTGGCGCTAAAGAATTGCCCGCCGCCATTAACCGCCGCATGCCACAGATCATCAATCGTGCTGTCTGTATCCCCCACCACCCTGGGCCAAGGTACATAGCCAGACAAAGGGTCAGGGTAATTCTTGCGGTTTAATGTACCATCCACGCCCAACCCCAGCGTGTAGGTGCGCATCACTTGTCGGCCCTTAGCCCCGCCAGCAAAAGCCTCTACGCCTGGCGTGTTGTTCTCCATACTTGGACGAATATCATTTTTAAAATAATGCATTGCCACATCGGCCAGGGTATTAGCCTGCCGGTTAGGATCCCTCATCGGCAATGGAATATCTGCTCCTGCATCCGTATCCCCAACATTGACCTCATCTCCCGATTTATTCCAATAACCATCAGTAGTCAGAATCGTAAAATTCTGCTGGCAAGTGTATTGCATAGGGTCTGTCACACTTGAGGAAGGCATTTTTCCTGAATAAATCAGGCCAATGGTATTGAGCGCTTTTTTTAATGGCGTGCCACCTACGGGTGGAGTGGCATAAAGTAAGCTGTACCAGTTATTTTTTTGGCTATTGTCATAGGTATTGATATTTAAAAAACTATTGCGGTCATAATTTGATCTTAAAAGCTTATTAATAGATGAATAACCCACACGGTAGCGATCACCAACTGGGGCAAATGCAATACCTACGCTGGACTTCATCATCAGCATACGGGTGCGGTAATAACTAAACCAGTTAGCAAAATTCGGCTGTTCAGCGGGGTTAATTAACTTTTTTTCCCACAATTGATTGTATGAGGCTCTATCGCAATCATTTTTTGAAGGGGCACCATTTTTAAAATTATAATAGTAAGCAGCTTGCAATGAATCATTACCACCATTTCCACTACCTACATTATCATAGGCAAAAAATTGATTTGCTAAATTATATGTAATTTTATTTGATGGCCCACCTCTACGCCCCGTATCAAAACCATCGTACGAGGCATTATTAAACGATGCATTGGGCATACTACTACCATCTGCTTTGACGGGCGCAGCATAAACCGTACTAGGGTTGTAATAAACGGTATTACATTGCGCATTTCTATAACTGGGTTTACCTTTATTTGAACTGGTCGAATCAGGCATAAAACTCCACGCCATAGAGCCTGAATCATCAATTACAAACATGACATTTGGCTTAGCATCCCCGATACTTAATGTGGATAAAGGTTGATCTGCTGTCTGGGCAGCAAGTGCATTTACACTCAAGCCCAAAATACAAAAGGCAATTTTTTTCATCACTTTCTCCGTAGAAACTAAGCGGGGCATTAAATAAACTGATAGGGTGCAATAACGACTACCGATAAAAATCACAAATAATTTTTTTTATCTTTATGCAAAGGAAACAAACTCCAGCATTTATTATTTAATAATTAGAGTGTATTCAATCAGCACCAAACCACGATCATTGATATTTCTTTGCACGCCAGTATTAATACAAGGTGCTCTGATAAAAACTCACGGTATCTTTAGGGCCTTGCACCCTTACCGTAATCTGATAAGTCATCTGATAAATAGACTTACTTTCTTGTGCGCTAGGTGACATTTTTTGCAAATCACAAGCACTGTCATTTGGGGTTTTACGGCCTGCTGTTTTGCAATTTCTTTGAATAAAATAGGCTACGCTATAGCCATTAGCATTACTGGTTTTAGCTATTCCAGTACTTTGAGCCAGCGCCGTATTCCCACTACTTGGATTTGCCCACACCCACGCCACGTCATCGGCCCAATGATTACCCTCAACAGGGGTATCAATATTTATTGGGCTATAACCATTGGCTCTAGATTCCTGATCTAACGTACGCGGCTGGCGTATTGACGTTGCCACCAGCCAATATCTTGCTTTCTCCAGCGCCACATCGGCCGCCGCCGTGGTTCCTTGGCGCAAAGCTAAATTATTGGCCAATTGATTGGTGGCTATCATTGAACGCACCAAGGCAATCGATCCTAAACTCATGACCACCAGTACAATCAAAGCAATCAGTAAAACCAAACCCGTTTGTTTTAAAACTAAGCCTCGTTTAACACTTGATGAAATTGGCATATCTACTCGCTATTTGTATTAAGTTGTGCTGCATAAGCAATATTTAAAACGCTTAAATTATTACTTGGGCATTAAGTATTTCCATTTATATCTACTCATTTTATTGATGTACCACAACTTTAAAGCCATAAAGAAGCAACTTCAGCCTGCCATGCCTCATCAATCTAGGTAGCTAAAAGCCTCATTTGTGCTTATTTAATTAAATCAGGCTGATTTAATATCAATTGATTACGCAGTGGTACAACGGTTTCATGCACGCTATAGCGATAGCACTTCCAATCTGTATTACTGCCCAAGGTATTCTCAGGCTCGGAAAAATATCCTCCAGCCCATTTAAATTTTTGTCCACTTTTTGTGGCACTACACTGCCCATTTCGATCAGGTTTTTCTGCATAAGCGGAGCGTACTAAGACGGCATAACGAATTGCAATGAGCTGCTTCCATGTTTTATGATCCGATGGGGTTGTATTGGTCCACTTTTGCACCGTATTCGCAATATGATCAGCACCAGAGCCTGTATCCAGCCCATATTCTGCTTTTAGCTGAACGATATTTTCAGTCGTGGTTTTCCACTTTCCATCTAAAGCAGTTTTCCCATCTAAGGCATCTTGGCTAATTAAGCTGCCATCGCTCAAATTACTTGCCCCATTGCACCCATTTGGATTGCCAGATTGATATGCGCAATAGCTTCTGCGCACCATAGAGCCAAAATTCATTAAGCGAGTGGTACTTAAAGGCAGGGATTCTGGAAATGGCGCATTTTGATTACGGCTATTCCATGCATTATCCCTATGCCCTAAAGCAAAATCCTTGGTAGATATGGGCCGATTGCCAGCGGGGCAATTACCATTGGTGCAAGTCACTTGAAACAAGGGGCAGTTTGCCGCAGAGCCAGAGCCTGAATCCGGCCAAATGACCACTAAATCATTGGCTTTATACTGCCCAGCCAGTAGTATATTGGCAAACTGATCATCACCATTACTATGATTTGTGGCCTCACCAAATAAAGCAGGCATTCCACCCGCATTAGAATTGCCATATAAAATAGTTATGCGATCTGAACGCGCACCACGGTCAATCAGCACCGGCACAAGTGGAAAATTACTAAATTGTGAATTAATTGATACCACATTACAATTAAGAGCCCTATTTATACTAATACCATAACCTGCACGCTCTAAATCTTTTTGGATTTGAATAACAGCAATCCCACCACTGCTTTGGGCATTGCCATTACCTAATGTGGAGCGGCGAAATCCCTCGCTACTATTAAATGTTTGATAAATAGCCACCGAGGCAAGTAAAGCGATGACCATAGAAACCATCATCTCAATCAGACCAAAACCAGATTCGCGCTGCATCTTAGCTACCACACAATAAGTGGATTGTTTCATAAGGATTATTGTTTTCACTGATCGTTTTAATATCGGCAATACTGATTGCTTGGTTTGATCCGGCAAGCTCGCCTTCCTTAACCCCAGTATTGGCCCCGCGTGCCACAGGCCATGCAATTGAGATGGTTGCCCTTCTTGAGCAAGGGGTACTGCCCGCACTATTGGCCTGAATTTCCACCTTACACTGAGCACCGCTAAGGTTAGCCTGCACGGCCTCTGCCCATAATGCTGCTGGCCCTGCTTTGGCCCCGCTGCAGCTGGTCATTTGAAAATCGTCCAGATTATCCATACTGACTCGCATCTCCCCATCCAAACGCTGAATCAACTGTGTGGCGGTAGTACGAGTGCTACTGCTGCTGGCGTGGCGCATTGCATTGCCTTGTAAGGCCATTAAGGCCAATACACCAAATGAAAAAATACTGATGCCGATTAGGCACTCAAGCAGCATCGAGCCGCGTTGCTGATGACGACTCATCATCGCTTAACTCCTTACACAGGTAGCAGGATTGCTTTCAGGCGCATCTGGCATGCACAGGCGAGCATTGCCGCCCTCATCAACACGCAGACAAATACGGGCAGGGTTTTTTACAGTGCTGTTACCGGCGGGGGCTCTATCGCAATCAGCCAGCAACGCTCTTTGGGCGGTATCCGCCACGATCAAGGTGAGCGGTGAATGCGCCCGCCCTAAGGCATCAAAGCGAAGCAGCGTTTGATCAGCTTGCAAATTAAAGCGCGCCGAATTGCCTTCAGCCACGTTTTTCCCATCTATATAAGGATAACGGGGGGCTTTATTAGTGGGCTCCGTATTGATATTGACGCAATCTGGACAGGCCCGAATCAACCACGCGCTGCCATTGCTACTTTGAGTCACCGCATTGGCTTGGCGATTGTTGGCCCCCACCTGATCATTGGTGAGCAGCAGCTCAACATAACCATTACGTTTAATCGCTTCGGATCTGGCTTGCTGCACAGCACTTTGAAATGACTCTGCATAGGTACGCAGCTCAGTGCCTTTTATCCAGCCTTGAAATGAAAGCCCCGCCAACGCAATAAGGATGCCAAAAATCAAAAGCGTAATCATCAGCTCAATCAGCGTGAAGCCTTGCTCTTGGGATGACTTATTTTGATATGACTTATTGATCAGCATCATCAGCAACCTGACTTCTTGCTAATCCAGCAGCTATCGCTTGGTGTCCAGCCGCTGGGTGCGGCAAGCGTAGCCTTGATGCCTTGGTCATCAAGGCTCAGGATAAAGCCGTTCATTCTCCCTATACCCTGAGCAGTAAGGGTGTATTGATTGGCTTGTAAATCACTGCAATCAAGATTAAAACTTTCTGAGCCCACCGCATCTTGTTTACATTGAAAGCCAAGATACGTGCGGTTATTCATAAAAAATTGCTCAAGCTGCACACGGCGCTCGCTCAGCTTACTTTGTGGCTCAAGCAGCCTGCTGCGCATGACATAATCTTGATAACTGGGCACGGCAATACTCGCCAAAATCCCAATAATTGCTACGGTAATCATGACTTCAATCAGAGTAAAACCACGGGTATGCTGCATAAATGCCTCTTTCAGATAAACCAAGGCAATCATGCAGCCATATCTTTACAAGGTTCTACTATCGGTATTTAGGTATTGATTTAATTTAAGCATTGATTTATATGAGCAGTATCAAATATCCTGAAAAATGGCTAGACAGGCCAATTAAAATGACATGCAATTTAATTGAATGATGATTTATGGGGTATTCAGGCCACTACATGCAATTGGTTTATGCGTAACAAATTAGTAATTATTACAAATAGTGTTATCTTTTTTATTTGTTGCAAAAAAATTACAGTATTTATACACGCTATTATCTGCAATATTATTTTTCCATACCCATTTAGAATAAAAAGCTATTCTTAATTATGCTTATTAATCAAAAATAACTTCGGCATAAATCAATTACACATTTTATGCCATTACTCTAAAGCTCACTCAAAGGTTAGGCATTAGCTGCTTTATATCGCTAAGAAAACGTAATACGCATCAAACACTCACTTAACAGCGCCCCTTGCGCGGTAAATAGCGCAGCCAGTCTGCTTTGATTTGTGCTTCTTGCGCCATACCAGACACCACCTTCGGCGCTTCATGCGTTGCAAGCAGGCGTAAACACCAGCTTGCACCAGCCTGATCTTTCATCCGCATTTTGCTTAAAAACGGCTGATTTTCATCACCTTGCACTAACAACGCCTTGCCATCTTTAAAGCCCAATCGCCAGCCATCTTGCACGGTAGTCCCTGCGTAGCCGCCCGCAATCAACTCCAGCCAAGGCTGATCGCCATTTAGTAATCGCAAACGGCTCACAGGCCCCGCAGGGTGTGGCGCGCGTTCTACGAGCAGCAGCGTCCCTTTAGGCAAGGCACGCCAAGCCAGCGGCCAAGGCGCGACCACCGCCTCGCCTTCCGCCAGCGTAAAGTAAGCTCCCCCTGCTTTCAGCCCTGCCGATTGCACCTCCCCCGAGAGGGGCTTCATCGTACTGGCGCCACTGATTTGCAGCGCCGCCCCTTGGGCAAAACCGCTTGAAAAAAGAGCAAGAAACAGCCACTTAGTGCACACGATGCACCGCCGACATGAAGCTTGCTGATGGTGCTTTTTCTACTGACCAGCGCTGTTTATCGTTCAATATCGGATTGACTGCAGCCACGTTGATACTCCCTTTCATTGATGCCCCGCTATTGCCCTTGGCAACACGCGCAAAGGCTAAAGTAAGATTACCCCAGTCATTGTAGTCACATAAAAACGTCTTATTGCCATCATTATTCAGATCTAAGGCATACCTTAACTGATTCAATTGCCCATCTAAATTCCAATCCGCATAAATACCCAACGAGCCTCTACCTATCATGGCTAATTCATTAAGATTACTCTCATTGAGATCGTCTCCCGATCCATCCGAATAATCAATTCGAAAATCTCGGCTGCATGGGCCTGCTTCTAATTTGCATAAGTCATCCCAACCAAACCCATTGGCTTCTTTAGCAAAAAAATAACGCTCTACTGCTGATAATATTTTAGGATTACTACCTAAGCCCATTAATTGGTAAAGGTAATTCATCGTACTATAGTAATTGGGCTTATTATTTAACACCTCATCACCACCATGATCTAAACCTAAGTTGTGACCTAATTCGTGCATAATGGTTGCCGCTTGGAAATTTATTAATACATTCTGCTCATTTACACTATCTGTATTCAACGCCCAATCACCCAAAGTAACGACCATGTCATTACCAAACAATTCAGCAAATCCTGAATGGCTAAATTGACCATCCTTATTCAGGGAGTTTGCCATCAACAAATAATGGAACACTTGCTTGCGGCGGATATCCATACTCTGGTCTTTGTAATCATAGATTGATGCACAATCCAATTGATCATCCAAACCTATACAGCGATGATAACCCACTTTATTATTTATACTGACAAGGCTACCGCCCAAATTAAACATTGCGGGGTTAAATTCATCGCTATACAAAGTGCCCGAATCAAAATGCACCGAAATATTGCGTGCTTTAAATGCATCTACCACTTTTTGCATCGCTTCTTTAGTAGGCAAAATACCTGGATCAGTCGATTTCATATGATCGATTTGAATAAAGATATCTGGCTGACCGACTCTGGCCCCCATTGCATAATAATCAAGCCCTGTAAATGTGCCGCCCGCGACTTCTGCACTATCAGGAATACCATCCTTATCATGATCTACTGCCGTTTCCGCGACATCATTAGGCCCAGCAGGCGTAGCAAAAGGAACCAAAGCCCAATCTTGCTTACTATGCGAATTAACCTTCATCTCACCGCGCCGCACCAAGGCGTGGCCATACGAGAGAGGCATCGCCGCCACATTACTACCAGACCATGCACTGGCAGACAGCGGTGCCGCTAAACTATTGCCAAAGCGAACGAAATCAAGCGTTACGCCATCATTAACCAGCTCTACAGCACCATTGTCATCCCAATAAGGTGTGCTCGTCACGTTTCCAACATACACAATTTGACGGGTATTTAACCTAGTTTCACGAGGTATTTTCCCTGCTACCAGCAAATAAGCACCCGCCTTAATCTCTCTATTGGGTAAATAAAACGATTCCATCGTGACCTGCCAAGAAGCCCCTGCCGCCCGTACACTTACCCCATCTAAAGAAATATCCTGAGTACTGCTGTTGTAAATCTCAAGCCATGCGCCCTTCCCATCTTGATAATTACTAGAAACCTCAGAAATCAGCAAATCTCCAAGCGAGGGAGGGCCCGCAGCAGGATTAGGCGTTGCTGCGCCTGAAAGCACCTCGGGGATACTTCCAGGTAAAAGCACAGGTGTTCGCGTTGGGACAATGACAGAGGGGGGCGCACTGACTACTGACACAGCACTGACAGATTCTCCGTCCGAGCCACCGCCACATGCACTCAAAATTAAACATAAACTGGATAAATAAATACCATAGCACTGAAGACGATCGTGATTCATTTACTCTTCTCCTGGAGAATGGCTGATCAAAAAAACCAGCCTCGTTGTAGGAAATTAAGCATTCACTAATGCACGATCAGATTACATAAAAATTATCGCAAAACCAAATTATTATTCATATCATCAATATATAAATACTTATTTTTTGTGAAAAAACAATAAAGTGTTATTTTTATATTTTAAAATAGAAAAAACACAACATTGCCTATATTTTTATATGTAATGGGAATGGCGAAAGTTACGCGCCAAAAGAATGTTTCTGGAGCAGGAAAAAGAATAAATCAGTGCATCAGCCTGCTAGGTGTGCCTTTAGACAAGGCACACCTGCTAGCCACTTAATGCACACGACGCACCGCCGCCATAAAGCCTGCTGAAGGCGCTATTTCTACCGACCAGCGCTGCTTGTCGTTTAAAATAGGATTAATTGCCATTACGCTTGCACTACGCTTCATCGACGCCCCGCTATTGCCACTTGGCGCACGCGCAAAGGCTAAAATAAGATTATCCCAATCATTGTAGTCATATAAATATGTTTTATTGCCATCATCATTCAGGTCTAAGGCATAACTTAAGTGATTCAATTGCCCATCTAAATTCCAATCCGCATAAGTGCCCAGCGAGCCTCTGCCTATCATCTCTGATTCATTAAGACTGTATTCATTCAACGGGTGACCCGATCCATCCGAATAATCAATTCGAAAATCTCGGCTGCATGGGCCTGCTTCTAATTTGCATACGTCATTCCAATCAAACCCATTGGCTTTTTTATCAAAAAAATAACGCTCTACCACTGATAATGTTCTAGGATTACTCCCTAAACCCATTAATTGATAAAGGTAATTCATCGTACTATAGTAATTGGGCTTATTATTTAGCGCATCACGACCACCATGATCCAAGCCTAGATTGTGACCTAGCTCGTGCATGATGGTTGCCGCTTGAAAATTAACTAATTTATTGAGCTCATTTTCACTCGACGTATTTAAACCCCAATCACCGAGGGTGACGGCAAGATCATTACCCACAATCTCAGCATAACCAGAAGAGCTAGATTTACCATCCTCTTCTTGGGAATTTGCCATCAGTAAATAATGAAACACCTGCTTACGGCAAATATCCATGCTCTTATCTTTATAATCATAGATCGAGGCACAATTCAATTGATCCCCCATCCCTAAGCACTGATGGTAATCCACTTTATTATTTTTACTAATACGGCTTCCGCCCAAATTAAATAGCGCTGGATTAAAATCATGGCTATATAAAGTGCCCGAATCAAAATGCACAGCAATATTACGTGCTTTAAACGCATCAACCACTTTTTGCATTGACTCTTTCGCTGGCAAAATCCCTTGATCAGTGGATTTCATATGATCAATTTGGATAAAGATATCTGGCTGAGCGACCCTTGCGCCCATTGCATAATAATCAATCCCCGCATAGGTGCCGCCCGCTACTTCTGCGCTATCTGGAATGCCGTCCTTATCGTTATCAATGGCCGTTACCGCAACATCATTAGGGCCGCCAGGTGTAGAAAAAGGAATAAGAACCCAATTTCCCGCCTCACGTACTAAAGATTGTCCATAAGAAGGCTGAATCAATACATGATTGCCCCATGAAGCTCCAGCGCTTAGAGGAATTGCTTTACTATTCCCAAAACGAATAAAATCCTGGGTAACACCGTCTTTGATCAATTCAAGAGCAGCATCACCCCCCGATAAAGATATATTGCTAAAATCATCGAGATACACAATTTGATCTGTATTGACTTGAGAACGATGATTTTTTTCTGCAAGCACTAAATAGCGCCCCGCTTTAAGCCGTATATCTCTAGGAAAATCATATTGAACCGTAGAAAAGCCAGTTGCGCGCACATTAAAACCATTCAAAGAAACATCCAAGGGGCCACTATTGTAAAGTTCAACCCACGTCCCTAAACCATCCGCATGGTCAGATGATATTTCAGAAATAAAAACAGAGCCTGGGCGAGGTAAGTCACCAGAGGAAGAGGATAGGCTGGAGGACGACGAAGTGCCCCCACCACCACATGCAGATAAAATCAAACATAAACCTAAAGATATGAAAAGATAACAGCCTTGCTGCAAACAACAATTTCTCATTTTAAATCCTAAAATCACGAAAGCCGCAATTCAACGTGGCAGCTTATCGGATCTTACAACAAAAATCTTTCAACCTTTCTACAGATCACAAACTATCAACTCACATTGCAATATCCCCCTCTCCTTAGCTCTCATTACCCTAAGTAAAGAATAATGAGAGGCAACACCTTTAAATCAAAAATAGTTAACCGGCCTGCATCGCATGAAGCCGCGCATAATAACCATCCGGCTTTTTCACCAGCTCCTGATGTGGCCCTTCCTCCACAATCTGCCCTCTATCCATTGCCACAATCCGATGCGCATCCCGCACCGACGATAAACGATGGGCAATAATCAGTACCGTGCGCCCTTGGCATATGGCTTTCATATTGTTTTGGATAATCCGCTCTGATTCATAATCCAGCGCACTGGTGGCTTCATCAAAAATCAAGATTCGTGGATTACTGACTAAGGCACGGGCAATGGCGACGCGTTGTTTTTGCCCGCCAGATAAGCCACTGCCATGCTCGCCAACCACGGTATCGTAGCCCTCTGGCAGCTCAACGATAAAATCGTGCGCGCCAGCAAGCTTGGCGGCATGAATCACTCTATCCATGCCCATACCCGGATCAACCAAGGCGATATTGTCGCGAATGCTGCGGTTAAACAGCAGATTCTCTTGTAAAACCACGCCAATCTGGCGGCGTAGCCATGCCGGATCGGCCAAGCCTAAATCAATGCCATCAATCAGTACTCGGCCACGTTCTGGCACATACAGCCTTTGCAAGAGTTTAGTCAGCGTGCTTTTGCCGGAGCCAGAACGCCCCACAATGCCAATGACTTCACCGGCTTTGATGCTTAAATTAATACCACGCAAGATTTCCGGGCCATCGGCGCGGTAGCGAAAATGCACTTGATCAAATTCAATCTGGCCAATAATGGCGGGCAATTGCGCCCGGCTCTGATTAATTTCACTGCGAGTATTTAAGATGTCCCCCAAGCGCTGCATCGAGATACCCACCTGCTGAAAATCCTGCCACAGCTGCGCTAAACGCATCACGGGGCTCGCCACTCGGCCTGCTAGCATATTGAAGGCAATGAGCTGGCCCACTGTCAATTTCCCTTCAATCACCAGCTTCGCCCCCATCCACATAGTGGCTACGGTGACGATTTTTTGAATAAGATTGACACCTTGGCTGCCGATATTCGCCAGATTAGCAACTTTAAAACCCGCCGCCACATAAGCCGCCAACTGCTGATCCCAGCGGCGAGTGACTTGTGGTTCTACCGCCATTGATTTAACGGTTTCAATCCCACTGACCATTTCTACAAGGAAGGATTGATTTTCTGCACCACGGGAAAACTTCTCATCTAAGCGGGCTTTTAATATCGGGGTAATTAAGACTGATAGGCCGATATAGCAGGGTAAAGATATCAGCACAATTAAGGTGAGCCACCAGCTGTAGTAAGCCATCACCGCCAGAAACACCACCGAGAAAAACAGATCCAGCACCGAAGTCAGCGCCTGGCCAGTCAAGAAATTACGGATGTTTTCTAGCTCGCGTACCCGCGCCACCGAATCCCCAACCCGCCGCGCCTGAAAATAGGCCAAAGGCAAGGCCAGCAAATGGCGAAACAGCTTAGCGCCTAACTCCACATCAATCCGATTGGTGGTGTGGCTAAAAACATAGGTACGCAGCCCAGTCATCCCCACTTCAAACAAAGAAATCACCAATAGGCCAATGGCAATCACGTCCAGCGTGGTAACGCCATGGTGCACCAGCACCTTATCCATCACTACCTGAAAAAACAGCGGCGTCGCCAAGGCCAAGAGCTGTAAGAAAAATGACACCAACAGCACTTCGCCGAGTAATTTTCGATACTTCACCACGGCAGGGATAAACCATGAGAAATCAAAACGGGCCAAATCGCCTGCCAAACTAGCGCGGGATGTAAACAAAATCAGCCGACCGGACCATAAAGCCTGCCACTCTTGCTGAGAGCAAGACTGTGGCCGGCCGCTTTGCGGATCATGAAATAACACGGCAGGATCGCTATTGGCATCCACCTTGGCCAAAATCACCCAGCTGCCATCTAAGCGCTGCGCCATCGCAGGCAAAGGGGTGCGATCCAAGCGATCAAAATGGGTATCCACTGCCTTGGCTTTTAATGCTGATTGTTTGGCCGCACGCAATACATCGGATTCACTTAACAGGCCTGATGCACCCGCAAACTGATGTTTAATTTGTTCCGGCTCAATCGCCACTTGATGAAAACGCGCCAGCATAATCAGGCACGCTAAAGCAGAATCAAAAGCAGGTGCTTCTGCAGAAGATTCAGGTGAGTCTAGGAGTTTCATTGCATTTTCTACTTCAGAAAAAAAGAAGAAACCCAACCTTGCTAGCAGTTGGACTTAGCTTCAGTCCAACAGGCTGCCTACAAGGCTGGGCCTTTTGATTACATCAAAATATATCGCGCCATATCGCTAGTCCGAACTTTTAGCATCGTCACCCCCGAGTGATTTTGTCGGGGGTTCAGCAGCAATGCCACTGAATTTCCGACAAAACCACTCGGGAATGACAGTTTTTGAGTGCGGATAAAAAACCTAGCAAGGGGCCTTAATGCCAGTTAGCCGCCAATACCGGCTGCAAAGCATCTTGCTGTTGCTGATTGAGTGTCAGCTGGCCTGCAGCAGGTGGATTAAAGGCGGCCATGGCTGATACCAAGGCATCGACTTGCGTATCCAGCAACACCTTGCCATCTGACGTTTTAAATTGCTCTACATGGTAAGCATTGCCTGAATACCAATTTTGCATGGTCAGCTGATCGCCAGTGCCAATGACGCTGACGCTGACTTCCAGATGATTGCTCACCTTACGGAACCAAAGCTGATCACTTGCAATATCCGCCTGAAACTGAGCAACGTCGGTATTTTTGGCTGTGGCATCGTTCTCGGTAACCGTATCGCTGCCATCGCCACGCGCCAATACATAAGTATCGTTGCCTGCACCACCGATCAAGGCATCAGCACCTGCACCACCGCTTAAAGTGTCATTGCCTCGATCACCCACTAAAGTATCGTTAGCTGCAGTCCCAACTAATTGCTGGCCAGCAGCGGCAACACTGGCGTTAATGGCTGCCGTGGTTAAATACGGCACGCCACCACCAGGCTGCACATAATCAATCGCCCAATCGCCACCAAGGAAATGATTGAGCACGCGCACACTTTGCTGGGCATTAGCACCTACGGTAATCAATAAATCATCGCCTGAGCGTGAGAAGCCCAGCTGATCTTTAGTCACCGTACCGCTAAAGAACACGCCATCGAAACCGCCACCGGTGTTATCAATCACATCCTGTGATTTGCCATCAAAGATGTATTTATCATTGCCAATACCGCCTTCCAGACGATCGTTACCATCCTCGCCCGAAAGCTGATCATTGCCCGCGCCACCGATCAGCACATCATCGCCCGTATTGGCCACATTACCGTAGCCACCGGCGAGGTAATCATCGCCATCGCCACCTTCTAAACGATCATTGCCTAAACCGCCAAACAACTGATCATTGCCCGCAAAACCGCGCAACAGATCTTTTGCCGCTGTGCCGGTTAATTTATTATTGCCCGCATCCCCATCCACCAACGCTTCATACCCGCCAGGAATGGATTGCGCACCGATCATCTGAGCAATTTTCTGAGCAGAAATCATATTGCCACCACTAGGCTGCACATAGCTGATCGCCATATCACCGCCAAGGAAATGCTTAAGCACACGCACAGAAGTTGCTGCGCTTTTATCCACCATCAGCAATAAATCATCACCATCGCGGCTAAAGCTAATCCGGCTTGCGCCAATCCCATCGGCAAGGAAAATACCATCACGGCCACCGCCCGTGTTATCAATCACATCCTGTGATGCACCATCAAAAACATAGCTATCGTTGCCTGTACCGCCTTCTAGGCGATCATTACCGTCTTCGCCATTCAGGGTATCGTTGCCAGCACCGCCCATCAGCAGATCATCGCCGCTATTGCCACTACCAAAACCACCGGAGAGGTAATCATCCCCATCCCCCCCTTCTAAGCGATCATTCCCCTCGCCGCCAAATAGCTGATCATTACCTGCCATTCCGCGGATTAAATCATGACCAGAATCACCCTGAAGCTGATTATTAGCGGCATCACCATCTACAACCTGATCAAAATCAGCCGTATTAGCCGTACCACTCCCACCGTCATTACCTCCGGTATTACCACCGGTATTACCACCGGTATTTGGTAAGAGCTCAGCAATATCTGCCGCCGACAACGCATTCCCCGATTTAGGCTGCAGATACGCAATGGCTGCATCACCGCCATTAAAGTGATTCAATACCCGCACACTACGGCCAGCATCGCCCACTACGCCAATCAATAAATCATTACCCTCTTGCTTAAAACTCAGCTGATTGCGCTCTAATTCAGATAAGAACAACCAATCAGAGCCGCCGCCGATGTTATCAATCACGTCATTACCCCACTGACCGGTAAAGACGTATTTATCATCGCCAGCACCTGCAATTAAGCGATCATCGCCTTCACCCCCAATCAGCTGATCCTTACCTGCACCACCTTCAAGCAGGTCATTGCCAGCGCCACCATCCAGATAATCATCGCCTTCATCACCGCGCAGCGTGTCATTACCCGCCAGGCCAAACAGGGTGTCATTACCTGCAGCACCCGTGATTAAATCAACTTGAGCAGTGCCAGATAAATTGTCATTGCCGCTCGTGCCATTCAGAGTACTCGTACCCGTACTACTGCCACCACCGCCCAAGAGCTTGGCAATATCCACCGCAGATAAAGCGTAACCAGACTTAGGCTGTACATAAGCAATCGCCGCATCACCGCCATTAAAGTGATTCAATACCCGCACACTACGGCCAGCATCGCCCACTACGCCAATCAATAGATCTTTACCCTCTTGCTTAAAGCTCAATTGACTGCGCTCTAATTCAGAAAAGAACAACCAATCAGAGCCACCACCGGTGTTATCAACTACATCATTTCCCCACTGACCGTTAAAGACGTATTTATCATCGCCAGCACCAGCCAGCAATAAATCATCGCCAGCACCGCCACTAAGCTGATCTTTACCAACGCCCCCTTCTAATTGATCGTTACCTGCGCCACCATCCAGATAATCATCGCCTTCGCCACCTTGCAGTAGGTCATTGCCTGCATTACCGAACAATTGATCATTCCCAGCAAAACCACGCATTAATTCACGGGCCTCAGTGCCAATTAATTTATTAGCAGCAAGGTCCCCCTCCAACATCTCGTCGTAGCCAAGCAAAGCAAGATTAGATGCCGCGATCACCTTACTTTTCACTGCAGCCACATCCCACGCTGTGCCGTCCGCAAACTTTATTTGCTCCACCTGATACCCGCCAGCTGCATCATTTATAAAATAATTATTAACTGTCAAACTACTGGTCGAGCCCTTAAAGGATATCAAAAGTGAATCGCCAACACGGCTCAATGCAACTTCTTTTGAAAGGACATCCGAGCCAAATTGGATAACATCAACTTTGCCCAGTGTCGTGTCTTGGTCATCAATAACGTTTTTACCTGAATCTTTAAACAGCATGTAAGTGTCATTCCCTGAACCACCACTCAGAACATCATCACCGTCACCGCTCAATTCGTCGTCTCCCTCCATACCCTTTAAGATGTCGGCACCGCCTCCACCATAGAGGTAATTTGCAGCAGCATTGCCTGTGAGTAAATTATCAAGCCGATTACCTACTCCATTAATTGCAGCCGAGCCAATTAAAGTCAGGTTTTCTACGTTATCGCCTAAGAAATAGCTAATGCTGCTCAGAACTGTGTCGTTACCTTCGTCAGCTTTTTCATCAACAATATCCCCTGCTTCATCTATTGAGTTTGCATTTATATCTCTGGCTGTATCCACATAGTAAATATCGTTACCCAGCCCGCCCTGCATCTTGTCATGCCCTGCACCACCATCCAAAGTGTCATTGCCATCACCACCATAAATAACGTCATTACCATCACCACCATCCAAAGTGTCATTACCCTCACCACCATTCAAACCATCATTACCAAAACCACCATAAATAACGTCATTACCCTCACCACCATTCAAACCATCATTACCAAAACCACCATCAATGACATCATTGCCACCTTTCCCATCAATGCCATCATCTTTTGCACCGGCAAATAAGTGATCGTCCCCATCCGTACTTTGGTTTAGATTGGCATCAATCTCTGCACGCCCCCAACTACTGCCATCCGCAAACTTAATTCCATCTAATGCAACGTTATATCCACGGCTTAAATCAAAGAAATTAATCATTTCCATACGATCCTCAGCGCCGGAAATACTCAGAATCAAATTATTATTTAATCGCGTCAGTACAATATCGCTTGCGGTAATCCCGCCTGTAAGTTGAATCACATCAGGATTGCTACCAGCAACATCAGAATCCCCATTTGAAACAACATCTTGACCAGCTCCCCTTCCAAACAAATACGTATCAGCGCCATCTCCTCCGCCTAACAGATCATTTCCGCCTCCCCCATCAAGTATGTCATTACCGCTACCTCCCACAAGCGTATCGTTCTGCTCCCCCCCCTTGAGTAGATCATCCCCATCGCCTCCTAAAAGAGTGTCAGCACCATTTCCCCCATCCAGTACATCGTTTCCCGAAGCACCAAAGATGCGATCATTACCATCTCCACCATTAATCACATCATTCTTATCATCACCATGCAAAAAATCATCTCCGCTCGTAGCAATAAGCACCTTTTCCATCACCACAGACTGATCCCATACCGTGTTATCAGCAAATTTAATATGCTCAATACTGTAACTAGATAAGCCATCTTGGCTAAAGTATTTCAGTACTTCCATACGATCATTAGTACCGTTAATACTAAGAATGAGCGACTCTTCCAATCGTGTCAGCGTGACATCCTGAGGGCGAATCCCCTCACCCAGTAAAATACTATCTGCATTCACTCCCAAAGCATCATCATCAAAGTTATCAATAACACCCCACTCTGACCCTTTATTAAACAAATAAGTATCTGCGCCATCGCCTCCTTTGAGTTTATCGCGCCCAGCACCACCATCCAAAATGTCGTTCCCACTACCAGCAATCAATTCATCATTGCCAGAACCCGCAACCAAAATATCATTGCCTAATCCGCCCTTCAGAGAATCATTTCCACTGCCACTTTCGAGCCGGTCGTTACCATCACCAGCATCAAGAACATTGTCGCCATCACCAGCCATTAAAATGTCGTCACCACGTCCACCAAGCAAATAATCCTTGCCATTGCCAGTAATTATGGTGTCGCTGCCATCCCCACCGTGAATAGTATTATCACCAGAGCCACCATCGAGCACATCATCGCCCGCTTCACCATAAATGACATCATTACCAGCTCCACCACTAATGATGTCATTCGTCATGTATCCCGTTAGCTCATCATTCCCCGACGTGGCAGTGAGTACCATCTTCTTAACCGTATCCACGTCCAAGATTGAGCCATCTGCAAATTGAATAACTCCAAAATTTGCAGCGGCCTTGCCATCGTTATCAAAATAAGAATGCACATCTAATTGATCGCTGCTACCGTTAACTTTGAGTACAAGACGATCATCCCAATATCCATACTCATACGCTCTATCTCTCCCACCTCCAAAGTAGCCTCCCCTACTCCGTGTCAGGGATACATCCGCAAGAGTAATACCAGCCCCAAGCACAATAGAATCGCCACTATTATCTAACTCGCTTCTACTAAGTCGAATAACATCTTGGCCAGACCCTCTATCAAACAAGAAAGTATCTACACCTGCACCACCTTCCATTATATCGTTACCACTCCCCCCATCTAGCTCATCATTGCCATCCCCGCCCACCATATAATCGTTACCGTTTCCCCCACCCAGAATGTCATTACCTTCACCGCCATATAATTCATCCTCCCCTGCGCCACCCACTATAAAATCATCACCCTCTTTACCAGATAACCGATCACTCGCATTACCACCAAAAACAACATCCGACCTACGGCTGCCTTCCCATACCCCATCAACTTTATGTATTCCTGATAATGCAATTACTTCCGTTACTACAGAGCTATATTCAGGGCTGTTTAGATAAGAATCTAACAAATGTAAACCATCAAACCTTGTAAACATAAGTGTTTTTGATGCAAATTGATTAATTTCAATCAAATTTATTAAGGCTTGTTTTGGACTTTCCTTCATTTGTTTCGCAAATAAACTATATATTCCTGAGCAATCAAAGTTAATAGTGCCTAGCTCGCTGTTAGTTTTCACAGCAATAAGATCAAGATAAGGTTTTAAATTTGTTTGTACTGCCAAAGAACCATAAACAGCTTCTTTTAAAGAGGAAAATGATTCATTTAAAAAAGCAATTTGGTCAGATGAAATGCTTACCGTATAGCCAACAATATATGAGGAATACCGGTGCTTTTGTTTATCGTAATAACTTCCCATAACAGGAACAACAAAACGATCAATAAAGGTCTGCCCATTAAATTGCTCAAGTGCAGTGATCTTCTTATAAGAATCTGAAGCACTACTTGCAAATGATTCTATAGCCCCTACTCCCGAGTGAGATGGGCTGAAGCTTGTAGAAATTTGTGTTTCTAAATGATTATTTTTAATTGAAGTGGCCATCGTGCTCGTCGCACCCCAAGCTTCAATCAAGCCATCAATGGCAGCCAAACGTGCTTCACGGCTTGTTAGCTGGCCATATTGTGCCAACTTCGCCTTCAATGTTTTTCCAGCTTCATTATCCAAACTGGCCGCCTCTCGCAGACTGCGTACCAAGCCAGAGCCCTGCATATCAGGCAAAGCTTTCACATCGTCAGCAATGGTAATTGAGTCGGCAAATTTGGTATGAAATTTATCTTCGGCTAAATCAATATCCCCCATATCGCCCACTTCACCCAGCGTACTGGTCTGGCCATCTGTGCGGGTAAAGCTACCGGTATTCGCTAAGCGATTACCATTTTCCAGAATCTGGCTATGTTCTTTTTCAGCCGTATTAAAACTGGCAACACCCACCTCTTGCAAGGTGAACAATTCGCCACTATCCGTGAGGCCATCACCATTGATATCCCGCCACACTTTGAGCGATGCAAATGCGGCATCATTGATATCCACCTTGCCATCTTTATTACTATCCAAATCTGCCAGCGCATCAAAGCCATTTTTGGCCAAACTACCGTCTAGCTTGCGGGTAGCATCACCAAACAACTCACTACCATTATCAATCTTGCCATTGCCATTTATATCACGCACCAAAAAGCCATCATCGGGCTTCACCCAGCCTGATTTATTTTTAAGACCATCCCCATCATGATCAAAAAACACCCCATCCTTAGTGCCGACTGTTTCTAATCCATCATTATCGAGGTCGAGGGTGAGCGGATCACGGCGCGGTTGCCAGCGTACGGCATTGTTGAAAAAATCGCGGATATCATCGGGAAGGGTATTCTCAGGAAGCCAGAAGTTGGCGACATCTTTAAGGAGATCATCAAAGTGATTCTTCAAATTATCGGCAAAATCCCCTAACTCCGTTAAGGATTTGGCAACGGTGTCTTTGATAGATTCATAGGCAGAGTCAAAAGCGCCTCCCACCGTGTCGCGGAGTTTATCCAATCCATCGATTGCACCTTTGAGTGCATCCGGCACATCAAGAGTGTCAGTGCCAACGGCAACGCTAGCAATCGCCAGACCAATGCTTGCCACAGTTAGCGCAGCACCAAGTGTCGCGACGAGTGGAATAGCTCCAACAGTCCCTGCACCAACCGCAGCCAAAGCTAAAGCGGCCCCACCAATTACACCTGCCGTATCACCAAGCACCCCAAACACTTGGGACTGAGGGATTTTCCCTGAAGGTATCGCTTTAATCACTTGCTGCGCATTATTCAATGCGGAGATTGTTGATAGAATAACGCCAGCAACAGGTATTTTTCCGTCAACAGTGCGGATTACCACTGGCAAATTCTTTCCAATGGAGCTAACAACACTGTCAACCAATTGCCCCGCTGCCAGAGAGGCGTTAACCACATCCTGAGGTTTATCACTTTGAGCTGCTGTTGTTGCCGCCACTACTGTCTGAGTGACATTTCCTCCGTTTTGGTACGTTGCGAGAACTGTACTTAGAGTCTCAATTCCTCGATTAGCCATGTCTTACTCCTTAAAATATGCATTGATCCGAATAATAAAAAAAATCAGTAAAGCCACTGCTCCAGATAACATGATGATCCAAAACGAATAAACGTTGACCCCGTTTTTTACCTTTGAGTATTCCTGAACAGACTGCTCAAATGACCTGAGAGTGTGGGCATTAGTTGATATTTGGTAGCAAGAATTTAGAGAGCTAAATAAACCCCGATTAGGATACATCCACACTTCTCCATCTTGACCCGCCAGCCACTTAACGATTGCCATTTGCGCCACGTATTTCTTTAATATTTCAGCATCAAGTTGATCCAGTATTTCCCTGTGATCGGATGGCTTCCGCCCTAAACAATTAGAGAATTCCAATGGTTCGCAACCACACATATGGGTTATTCCATATGCATCTTCAATGCCGATATTAAATAACACACCTTTGTGATAACCTTTGCCGGTGTTGATAAATTTCCCAGAAATACGATTAACTTTTTCAATATTTGGAATTTCCATCCGAATCGCTGTAATAGTGTTTCCCATCATCATCAACAGTAGAAACGCAAAAAACCACATAATCCAGCGTCCCTTGAAAAACAGTGGTTCAAAAACAAACAAAATAAAATAAAAACATTTTTTTATCGTGATCATGTATCGCCCTTCTTTATCAACAAAAACATATACATGGCCTGCTCCCCATATTCACAATTTCATCCACTTAAAAGCCATTCTGCACTTATTGCATGATGAATTGTCTTAACGAAATGCGGCATTATAAAGAGATATAGGTGTAATTGCATTTATAATTTTTCCTGCCAAAGGCTTCATAAGAATTGCTGTGGGTACCTAAATCCAGCTTATTGAGTGATCACTTAAAAAATTTTTTAGTGAAATTGCCCAACTCATGCTATTAAGCATTCACCTCTCCCGTGCACTTTCTGAAACATGCGCCATCAGTGGCGATAAGAAATACTCAATTACTCTACGCTGCCCCGTTTTAATCTCTACCGTTACCGCCATTCCCGGTGCCAGCTTTAGCCATTTACCATCAACATTCATTTTATTTTTGTGTAATTTAATTCTGGCCTGATATATCAACCCTAATTTTTCATCTGGTACGGCATCAAATGAAACGTTTCTCACCAATCCTTCAATTAAGCCGTATTTGGTGTAATTAAAGGTTTCAATTTTAATGGCGGCGGCCTGCCCGGCATTGACAAAGCCAATGTCTTTGTTTTCTAGTACCACTTCGGCCTCTACGGCTTCATCTTTTGGCACGATCACCAGCAGGGCTTGCGCGGGGGTGACTACGCCGCCTACGGTGTGAACGGCCAGTTGCTGCACAATTCCGGCTACGGGCGCGGTTAGGCGGGTTTGTTTTTGTAATTGGCCTGCTTTAACCACGTCTTGGGTAAACGAGCGGGCTTGCTCGCTGGCTTGGCTAAGCAAATCGTGCTGGGTACGGCGAAACTCTGCCTGTATGGCGATTCTTTGCTGGGCATTACCGCGAATAGCCGCATCCAGCTCTGATTTTTTATGCCGCTGGTTGGCTAAATCTTGCTCGGCCTCTATTCTGGCCTGCTGCTTCTCTAGCACGCCGTGCTTGGAAACAAAGTTTTGCCGCGCCAAATCCTG
Source organism: Iodobacter fluviatilis (assembly GCF_004194535.1). Lineage (NCBI taxonomy): Bacteria > Pseudomonadati > Pseudomonadota > Betaproteobacteria > Neisseriales > Chitinibacteraceae > Iodobacter > Iodobacter fluviatilis. The sequence goes on from NZ_CP025781.1 coordinate 360,362, forward strand.
AAAATCTTTTTCGCGCTGCTTAATAATCGGTAAGGTTTGCTCAAATTTGGCGATCTGATCTTGCACCCCAGCCCGCTCGGCTTGCTTACGTGAAGTATCACTATCTAGGGTAGATAGCTTGGCTTGCAATTCTTGCCACTGGCTGAGCGCCAAACGGCTGGCTTGCAGAGATTGCAGCTCCTTACCTGCCGCCACATGATTAACTACAGGCAATTGCCCACTATCTAAAGCGGCAAGCAAGGCTTTGGCCCGCAGCGCGTTTAATTCTGCATCGTGCAGATTGGTTTGCTGCTTGGTGTTTTCTGCGCCAGAAACGGTGGCATCCAGCTCGATCAATAGCTGCCCCGCCTGCACCATTTGCCCGTCTTGCACATGAATGGATTTCACCACCCCTGCCTCTAAGGGCTGAATGGTTTTACTGCGATCAGACACAATCAACCTGCCGGGTGCCACGGCCACAATATCAATCTTGCCAAGGCAGGCCCATGCAAGCGCAATCAAAATAAAAGCGAGCAAGGCCCAAAGGGTGATGCGGGCGGCGGGGTGAGGGGGATTTTCTTGCAGCTCTAGCGCTGCGGGTAAAAAGGCAAGCTCGTCAGCGCTTTTAGGGGGTAGATCTTGCTGCTTGCGGATTTGCCACGCTGCAGCAAAAATTTGTCGGTACTTTGTAAGTAATTCGCCGACAACTTGATATTTCATCTTTACTTCACTATATGCATTTCAAAAGCATATAGTAAGTATTTAAAATAAAATGGTCAATTTAAAACAAACAAAAATAAGGACTAAAATCAATAAATATGAAAGAAGTAGGTAATTATAAGTAATGTAAAACCCGAACAATACAAATAAATATTTTATTGTCATTTTTATATATGTACTTCGCTTCAATCACACCATTAAATAACTTACACAATTGAAAGCAAATACCCAGCACGCAGATTACTTAGCCCTCGGCTTAAGACTATTCATCATTCGAATCAACTCTAAAGCAGGGCGCTGCTCAATTGCTGCGGTTTGCCTGTCTTGGCTAAGCACTCGCAGGGGGATCAATACGCAAAGCATGGGGTCAGGTAAAGTAGTGCGCATATAAAACCCTCATCAATGTAAAATTAAACTTCCTCAACAACCCAACCTTCACCACAATTACTTAACATTAACTCATCGTCCCCAACCCCTGAATAAGACAAACCATCAACACCAAAATAATTAATATAAAACTCAACAACCACATTAATCCTACGGCACTTTTTAACTTCAACAAAATCAATTGATTTTTTATAAAAATAAACGATAAATTCACTGGGGTAATCAAAAGGCATGTACCCAGTCACATGACAACAATTCGCATTTATCATTATAAAATCATTCACATTTAAATAATAAATCGGCTTCTCCGGCCAAAACCAATCTGTACGCCAACTCTCGTTATTTGATTTAAACCCCCTGTGACTTCCATGACTAACGGAAATTGCCTGTGGATAACCATTTAAAACCTTCTGTATTGCTACAATATATGCAGCATTTATTGATTCTTCATTCAAATCAGGCGCATTACCCGCTAAAAAATGTTTTATAAAAAAAACAGACGTAACACACAAAAAGGCAGATATAAATAACAGCCTAAACATGACAGCTCCACAGAAAGTAAGGAATAACTGGGGTAAGAGTACAGTTAAATCCGCTTTCTTTGGCTCTAAGAGCATTAAGCATAGTAGGATTTAATTTTGGTAGAGTAGAGAGCAGGTTTTCACCTGCCCTCCCTCATCAAACCGTGCATGCGATTTTCCCGCACACGGCTTTCCGATGTTCTTCACATCAAGCATGCGCTGATTTCCAACCTGCTGCTGTCGGTAATGAATACAAACCGTATCGCTCATTTAGCACCCGCCTTGGATAACGGAGCATGCTCGTTTTCCAATCGCTGACTTTGTGCCGTTTGCGAAGATGTATCCTTAGCCGTTCTTCTGAATGACGCTTCACTTTATAAAATTGCTTGGATGAATTCCGGTAATGGAAGTAACTCGACCAACCGCGTAATGCTTGATTTAAATCTCGCACCACCTCTTCAATTGGTCGCCATGTTTGGGTTCTTCCAGTAATTTCATTTAGTCGCGTCTTGATTTTCTCTACCGATTTAGCTGAGGCCTCAATATAGGGATAGCGAGTGCCTTTAGCGGATAGGTTCGTGCGCAAATCAAATCCCAGAAATAGAAATGACGCGGCTTTAGCATCAACAATTTTTGTCTTGCTTTCGTTAAGCGTCAATTCCAGCCGATCCAATATCCACTTCATATGCGCCAGCGGGCTTTGGGTCTCGCCACGGCAGAGCACTACAAAGTCATCGGCATACCGCACCAAGCTCGCTTGTAGTTTCTTCCCTATATTGTGGCGATGCCAGATTCTATCCAGTAGATGTAAGTAAAGGTTCGATAGCAACGGAGAAATCACCCCACCTTGCGGCGTGCCCTTGCGCTGCCCTTTTCCTCCACTGACCGTTGCCGCTTTTCCATTCTCACTTTTTCCAATAACCGGCGCTTTAAGCCATTGTTGAATCAAGGCCAGTACAGCCCCATCCACAATGCGCTCAGCTACCGTGGCCATCAGTTTAGCGTGAGGAATGCTGTCGAAATACTTCGACAAATCAGCATCGATGACCTGCGTTTTACCTTGCCACAAAGCTTCTGCAATGGCGTCTATTGCTTGATGTGCTGATTTCCTTGGGCGAAACCCATAGGAGTGCTCGCAAAAATCCGCCTCAAAGATAGGCTCCATCACCAGCTTGGTCGCCATCTGAACCACGCGATCTCGTATCGTCGGAATCCCGAGTGGACGCAAACTGCCATCCGCTTTGGGAATCATGACGCGCTTGATTGCCCCAGTCCGGTAGCTTTTATCTTGCAGTTCCTGACTAATTACCGACAAGTAGCAATCTACCCCTTCGCCGCTTTCTATGGCAGCAAAGTCAATCCCATCAACCCCAGGACTGCCCTTGTTTGCCTTGACCAGTCGCCACGCTAACTTGAGGATGTCAGCACAGTAAATCTTGTCGTAGAGTGCGTAGAAACGATAGTTTGGTTCCTGCTTGGCTTTGATGTACAGCTTCCTCTGTAGCGTCCTGATCTCATTCGGAGTGATTAGCAACATGGCAATCTCCTGATCCTCAGCTCTTCAGTTGCATGAACAAAGCAGGGTCCCTTCCCTCGACTGGGGTTATGTTGTCCCTCAATCTCAAACGGTACTATGAACCCCTCCGACTTCCATCACGATACGCACTGATTTCGTTTCCTTATACCTTGCGCTTGGCAGTCTCCCTGCCACCGTGATGGATCTCCAGCACTGGGTAATTTAACTTCCAAAACATACCGCCCCTGCTACCCCGACAGCTCGCGGATGTGGCTTCCATTGCCAACACATCAGCACAACGGCCTTCCCTATACAGAAACGAGGTCGGCAACTGCAATGTTAACGAGGCTACTTCTAGGTTCACTTTCGTTACGGTCTGCCTCTTTGTCGTAAAGAACTCACGACCCTTGATTACTCAAACGCCGCTCTTTCGTACTACCGAGGCGTATGGACAATTCCTCGGACGGGACTTTAACCCGCTAGCTAAATTACTGTTACTGCGAACTTCTGACCCCAGTTATTTTTTATTTTCTCTGATTTAATTAACAGGAGGCTCTATGTAATAGATGCCTAATTTTTTAAACGTTTCAATGGAATATGGCGCATTTTTGGGCTCACAAAATGATTTAAAGGTAATTGGCCCATGACTAGAAACACCAAAAACACGAACTAACAATCCCCCATCTGCATGTAAAATATTATAACTAATGATCACCCCCCCTGTTTTAACATCAACATACCGAAAGGTTTGCAATCTAATAGGGATAAATGCAATTTTTGTTTCAGTACTATGATTAGCAACTGAATCTAAATACACCGTCTTCCCTACTGCATTTTTTTTATCAAAAAAAATAAATTCATTCTCTTTACAAAGATTTTCAAATCTTCCTGATGCAACAATTTCATCAATTAACGGCAAAGGCAATAAAAATAAAAATAAAAAGCTTGCACCCACCCATCTCCACCATTCTATTTTAATCCAACGCATACTCAATAAACTTACCCCTATTGCAATACACATCCAAACAAATAAAAGTAAAAAAAAAACAACCCAATCATAGAGCACACCTAATAATCGTATTATCTATTGACGCACGCCCATTACCTGTTAATACCAAATCACCATCAACCACAAAGTCTGTCCCTTGCTGTGTTCCAAGCATAGAAACGGTGAGCTGGCTGCTGGCATTGTTTTTCCACACTGTGACATTAAAGCTGGAATTAGGGCTGCTGGCTGGCGTGACAACGGTAAAATGATCACCAATGTATTTTGCAAGGGTAGTCGTCATGCGGGGTTTGAGTTTTCCTGCTAGCTGAGGGCCCGTATCATTTTTATCAAGGTCACTGACATAAGCTGCGTCTGCCAATAATGCGTTGATATATGCGTCATGAATGATGGTCATTTCTGTTCTCCGATTTGTTTAATTGGCGGATCTATTAAATTAATGCCTAATTCTTTAAATGCTTCAATTGAAGATGCGTGCTCTTTAGGTCTACATGTTGATTTAAATGTCACTGGCCCATCACTAGGAGGAACACCCAGCACCCGTAGTAAAATCCCCCATCTGCACGCAAAGTGTTGTAACTAACAAGCAGCTCTTTTGTGCTTGCATCTATAAATCGCCACGGGTGTAACGCAATAGGCACTGCGGTGCCTTGAACTTTAATCTCTGGCTTAGAATCTAAATACACCGTTTTTCCAACCGCTTCTTTATCAAAATAAGTTGATTCATTCTCTTTACAAAGCTTTTCAAATTGTTTTTTTGCAATTATTTCATCCATTAGTGGCATAGGTAATAATACAAAAAACAATACAGTTGAAATAACACCTCGCCACCATACATCTGGCAGCCAATGGGTAATTAACAGGCTCAGCCGTACGGAGATATAAATCCAAACAAAAAGAATAGGAAAAACAATAAGCCCACTCATACAGCCTCCTTAAAAAATAAATAAAATTCTGATCCATTATTTTTTAATTTATTTTTTATTAAATAAGTCACCAAGAATATTCTTATAAAATCATCTCTCCCTAAAAAATAACTGGGGTCAGAGAATAACTGGGGTCAGAGTACAGTTAAATCCGCTTTCTTTGGCTCTAAGAGCATTAAGCATAGTAAGATTTAATTTTGTTCTGACCTCAGTTATTCGTATGAGTCTACCGCAGATATAACCTCAGATTTACCTGCGACTTCTTTATTTTGGTTGCTATTGTTTAAATTACTCATTATCACTACTCTCCATTTCATTTAGGCGTTCACTCATAGCCAACAACACTAAAAGTAAAGAAAATAAAAAACACACAAAAGCTAAAACCGCAAGTACAGAATGCAGTTGATCAACTAGTCCAACACCAAGTTTTCCGACATAGCAAGCCCCAAGCCACTGAGAAATAATGCTATATGAAAATAAAATAGTGAATATACAACTTGAGCCGAAAAAGTATCCTAGCTGACCTCTAGATCTTTCATAAAAACCAATAGTTTTTATCCATCCACTTCGATGTCTAAAATAAAAAACAAAACATAGAATAAACCCTACAAATGACACCCATAAAGACGAGGCACTAGCATAGTCATATCTAAAACCAAATCCACATTTTTTCGAATCAATTAATCGTGATAGAAAAGAGAAAAAATCATTATTTCCTAATAAAATTGTAAAAAACCAAAAGAAAAAAACTAGAAAAAACAACGTCACTTCAAAGTACTTTTTACAATAAAACGAAAAATTAACCATAGCAATAGATCCTCTTGCAAAGTTCTGAGCACGTACGTTGGATTATGTAGTTTGTGACTAAGCTTGCAAAGCCTAACACGCTTAAAATAACTGGGGTCAGAGTACAGTTAAATCTGACCCCAGTTATTTCTTTATTCATTTAGGTTCGCTTTAACAAGCCAGTCAAAAATTATAGAATAACTACACATAACGCCACCTTAATAAAATTAAAAAAAATGAAGCAGAAATCCAAGAGCAAGAGTAAGACCAAATTACAAACAAAGTAGATTTTGCATTTATATTCAACGCCATCAAACGCAATGATTCCACATACGAATGACAAGAAATATTTAAGTATTTACTAGCAAACCATGTTTCATTTGCTGCAGCAAAAATAAAAACAGCAACAAATACAAGATCCATAATACTGCAACTAGATTGATGGTTTTTCATCCTAAATATATTTACAAAAGTAAAAAACAAAAACACAAAAATAAAATATATAAACATTATCAATCCAACATCACATACTGGCCCACTTAGATAACCAAACACCTTGCTAAATAAAATAACAATTACATTTGGGAAAAAAATAAAAAAAGAGACCATAATTAAATCAATTAAAATCAACTTAATATCGTAACGGTTTTTATATAAAAAAATCATGTAACACCAACTAGATAATTATCAAGAACACAATATACATGGCTGTATACAGGCAATTGCCCACTCTCTAAAGCGGCAAGCAAGGCTTTGGCGCGCAGCGCGTTTAATTCTGCATCGTGCAGATTGGTTTGCTGCTTGGTGTTTTCTGCGCCAGAAACGGTGGCATCCAGCTCGATCAACAGCTGCCCCGCCTGTACCATTTGCCCGTCTTGCACATGAATGGATTTCACCACCCCTGCCTCTAAGGGCTGAATGGTTTTACTGCGATCAGAAACAATCAACCTGCCGGGTGCCACGGCCACAATATCAATCTTGCCAAGGCAGGCCCATGCAAGCGCAATCAGAATGAAAGCGAGCAAGGCCCAAAGGGTGATGCGGGCGGCGGGGTGAGGGGGATTTTCTTGCAGCTCTAGCGCTGCGGGTAAAAAGGCAAGCTCGTCAGCGCTTTTAGGGGGTAGATCTTGCTGCTTGCGGATTTGCCACGCTGCAGCAAAAATTTGCCGGTACTTTGTAAGTAATTCGCCGACAACTTGATATTTCATCTTTACTTCACTATATGCATTTCAAAAGCAAATAGTAAGTATTTAAAATAAAATGGTCAATTTAAAACAAACAAAAGCAAAGAATAAAATCAATAAATTTGAAATTAGTATGTAATTATAAGTAATGCAAAACCCGAACAATACTAATAAATATCTTATTGTCATTTTTATATATGCACTTCGCTTCAATCACACCATTAAATAACTTACACAATTGAAAGCAAATACCCAGCCCGCCGATTACTTAGCCCTCGGTTTAAGACTATTCATCATTCGAATCAATTCTAAAGCAGGGCGCTGCTCAATTGCTGCGGTTTGCCTGTCTTGGCTAAGCACTCGCAGGGGGATCAATACACGCCTAGATAATAAGCTGGCACCGCTATTGCCCGTGCTCTGCCGTGCAAAGGCGATATTGAGGTTCCCCCAATCGTTATAATCGCTTAATACTGAAAAACTAGAATCTTGATTAATATCTCTTGAATAGGCACTAGCATTTTGTGTGCCATTGGTATTCCAATCGGCATAAAACCCGCCATTATTTCCACGACCAATGATGGCGGATTCAAGTAGGCTATTTTCATTTAAACTGATGCCGCTGCCATCGGAGTAATCCATTCTATAATCTGTACCACAGGGGCTGGCGTCAATATTGCAAATGTTTCCCCAGCTAAAACCTAGCGCGTTATTATTTAAATAATAGCGCTGCACTGCGCTGTTTGTTTTAGGATCAGAGCCTAGGCCCGGTAATTGGTAGAGGTAATTCATGACGCTGTAGTAATTAGGTTTGTAATTATTAGCTTCATTACCGCCATGCTCTAAGCCAAAATTGTGACCCAATTCATGCATAATTGTGCTGGCCTGATAATTAAGCAATAAATTAATATTACTGCCTGAGCCAGTTGATAACCCCCAACTACCCAATGTCACCATTGAATCATTGCCATTCACTTCAGCAATGCCAGATGAGCCTGCCGAGCCGTCTAATTCTTGCGAATTGGCCATAATCAGATAATGAAAGATGGTTTTACGCCGAATATCTAAGCTCGCAGATTTATAGCTATATAAAGAAGCGCAGCCTGCTTGGCTATCTAAACTTAAACATTTGGCATAGCTCAGCGCATTTGCTCCGCCTGCCAAGCCGCCACCTAGGTTAAATAAGGCGGGGTTAAAGCTGGCGGCATACAGGCTGCCGGTATCAAAATGAATGCTAAAGCCTCTGGCGGCAAAAACATCGGCTACTTTTTGCAATGCTTCTTTACGCGGGGTAATGCCTGCATCGCTAGAAACCATATGATCGACTTGCACAAAGATATCGCGCTGATTGGCTCTCGCCCCCATCGCGAACAAATCTAGGCCGCCAAATGTGCCGCCCGCAACTTCTGCACTATCGGGGATGCCATCGTTATCACTATCGACCGCCGTGGCGGGCACATCGTTTCTGCCGCCGGGCGTGGCAAAGGCAACCTGCAGCCAGTCTGCCGCGCTATGGCTATTGGCTTGCAGCGGAAGCGGCCTGACTAGCGATTTACCATAATCTTGTGCGGTGGCGGGCATGGAGGCCACATTGGCTCCTGCCCATGTGCTACTGCTTAAGGGTGCATGGCTGCTGTTGCCAAAGCGCACAAAATCTAAAGTGGCCCCAGCAAAAGTCAGCTCCACAGCGCCATTGGCATCCCAAAAAGGCACGGCTTCGCCATTTTTGATATAGGCCACTTGGCTATTATCGCTCACGCTATCGTCGATTTTGGCAATCAGCACAAAATAGCCGCCCGCTGCTAGCGTAACGGCAGGCAGGCTAAAGTTGACTGGCGATGTGGAAACGGTAAATGGCGATGAGCGCAGGCCAGAGCGGGTGCGCAGGCTTACACCACTAAGTGACACCACACTGGCGCTTGGATTATGAATTTCTAGCCACGCACCGGCGTTGGTCCAATCATTGCTAGACACTTCGCTGATTAATAGGCCCGCATTGGCCGCCGTAACGGGCGCAGGCGTAGGAACGGGGCTGGGCTGCGAAGTGGGGATAGGGGCCAAAGTAGGGGTTAGCGTGGGGCTAGGGCTGGAGCTGGGTAAAAAGGTAGGGACAGCACTGGGCTGAGGCGCTGCGGTAGGAATGGCGGTGGGTAAAACAGTGGGGATAGGCGTCACCGTCACGACTGGCGAAACGGGCGTTGGCGAAACACTCTCTGCAGAGCCGCCCCCTCCCCCTCCACAGGCCGTTAAACCGATCAAGACCAACAACCATAAATACCGCAAAGTTGGTTTCATTCAGCCAGCCCCTTATTCCCACCCAAACACGCCCTAGCGCAAAGCTGCGCCCCCTCTTTACCATAGCAAACAGACGATTGCTCAGCAGGGAATCATTGGCGGATCAAAAAGGGGGATTGGGCATGAAGGCTTGCCCACCTTACACTAGCACCTCAACGACAAACCATTACTCACTCACATGTTCAATTTGCAGCTGCACCACGCGGTTGCCGCGAAATTCGTTTACGCCGATGCGATACACGGCCATGATTTTGGACGGCAGCGGGTCGGCATGGCCAAAACGCATGGCATCCAGCACTAAGCCGTGCGGATTGGCGAGTTTGAGCTTTAAGTGCCGCTCGCCCACCAAACGCTGCTCAACCACGGTGAATTCGCCCTGAAACATCGGCGCGGGGAAGCCTTGTCCCCAGACTTGTTTGTCCAGCGTTTCAGCCACGTCTAGCGCAAAAGATTCGGTGGCCAGCTCGCCATCGGTTTCAATTTTTCGCTCCAGCGTGTCGGCATCCATCAACTCATGGCACACGACCTCGAACGCGGTTTTAAAACGCGCAAAGTCAGCTTGACGCAGGCTTAAACCCGCAGCCATTGCGTGGCCGCCAAATTTCAGGATTAAATCAGGGTGACGTTTGGAGACCAAATCCAGCGCATCGCGTAGATGCAAACCAGGGATAGAGCGGCCCGAGCCTTTGATTTCATCATCGTTGCCATCAGCAAACACGATGGTTGGGCGGTGAAAGCGATCTTTCATTCTGGAGGCAATAATCCCCACCACGCCCTGATGCCAATCGCCCTGATAAAGGCTGATGCTGTAAGCGTCTGTCACAGCGATGCCTGCCAAAATGGCTTCCGCCTCGGCACGCATGCCCACTTCAATCTCACGCCGCTCGCGGTTCATACCATCCAGCTCTTTAGCAAGCGGCGTAGCGGCGGCTTCTGAATCGGCCAGAAGACAAGCGATGCCTAAGCTCATATCGTCCAAGCGGCCTGCGGCATTGAGCCGTGGCCCCAGCGTAAAGCCCAGATCAAAGCACGATGCCTTAAAAGGGAAACGCCCTGCGGCGGCAAATAAAGCCAGCACACCGGCACTGGCCCGCCCTGCCCTCATGCGCTTTAAGCCTTGCTCCACCAAGATGCGATTATTGCCATCCAGCCTCACCACATCGGCTACCGTGCCCAGCGCTACTAAATCCAGCAGCGTCGCCAAATTAGGCTCTTTGATCCCTGCAAAAACTTGCCGCTCGCGCAGCTCGGCCCGCAGCGCCATCAGCACATAAAACATCACCCCTACACCGGCCAGATTCTTACTGGCAAAAGTGCAGCCCGGTTGATTAGGATTCACGATCAGCGTGGCGGGCAGCTCGTCCCCAGGCAAGTGGTGATCAGTAATCAGCACATCAATGCCACGCGCTTGCGCCGCCGCCACACCGGCCACGCTGGCGATACCGTTATCTACCGTTACAATTAAATCAGGCGATTTTTGCGCTGCCAGTTCAACAATTTCTGGCGTAAGGCCGTAGCCATATTCAAAACGGTTCGGCACCACAAAATCGACCACAGCGCCCAGCATGGCAAGGCCCCGCATCCCCACCGCGCACGCCGTTGCGCCATCGGCATCGTAATCGGCCACGATCAGAATCCGCTCTTTGGCGGCTATCGCATCGGCAAGGCGCTTACCTGCCTCGGTGATGTTTTTTAAACCATGAAAGGGTAAAAGATGCGCTAGCTCGTGCTCCAGCTCGCTGCGGCTATGAATACCACGCGCTGCATATAAACGCGCTTCAAGCGCCGTGTAGCCCTGCTGGCAAAGAAGAGATTCGGCAGCGGAAGGGACGATGCGGGGAGAGATGGTGGTCATTTTGGCTCAATGAAAAAGTGCAATGGGGCTAAAAGTTCTGTCGCCACCGAGTAAGACAGTTGTAGGGGGTGCGCCCACGCGGAAATCTCTAACTTTGCTACGCATAGAGATATGCCACTTGCACAAGCCGCGATAAGTCTCTTGCACGCGTGGGCACATCACCCTACATGAATGCCCAAGGGAATTTCGGCTTTTGCCAGATTTTCCAGCGTAAGGAGCGATCAATCTGTAAGGCGAGGCCAAGATCTGGAAAAGTCATCGCCAGCGAGCTTCTTTTACCAGATTTTAAATCAGCCAGTAGCGGCGCAAACCAGTCTTTTTCTAAGCTTAGCCAGCCCTCGCGCCAGTCATAAGCATTGCCGTAGCATGCGCCAAGGCGCAGCTGATCGAGCATCACCAGCCCATCTCCCACCGGCATAGACTCTGCACTTGGCGGCAGGCGCTGTACGCTCTCGCCCCCCAAATGCATCAAGCCCGCCAACATCTGCTCATTGCTATACACGTTAATAGCAGGCAATACCGGCGTTTCCACGATTGGATATGCCGATCCACCCCAAAGCCACAGGCTGTTAATGGTTTGCGATTGCTCGCGGTATTCGTTCACGCTATGGGTATAAAGGTACATCTGAATTTCATTGAGCAGGCGATGCCATTTCAACGCATCAACCCCCTTGGGTAGCAAGGTATCAATATCGCGGCCAATCGCAGCATCTAGTGGGGTCCAGGTTAGCTTTGGGTCTAGCGGCAAGCGCAAATACCAGCGTGTCGGCGTGGCCGCCACAAATAAGATGCCGTCTTCTCCAAACACACTATTAAGCCCCGCCACCAAGGAATCGGCCTCAGCCTGGCCTAGCCGAAACTGGTGCGCATCAAACAGCAGCAGACCATCTCGCTCAATCTTAAGATGCACGGGATCAGCGCGCAGCCAAAAGCCGGGGCTAGCGGTGGGATGATCTAGGCCAAGGCTTAAAGCAGCAGCGGGCAACGACGGTAGGCCAACCAAGCCAGCCAGCCATTCTTCAACGCTTTGCTTTTGGGAAGGCAACCGCTGGCCACGCCCACATAACATGGCCAGCGCAGGTAGCTCTAAGCCCGTAGTAATAAACCGGCACTGATCCGCATCGGGCCAGTCGGCATAAGGAATAACTAGATGAAGTGGCATAGGGGATTTTACAACAAGATGCGGGCAAGCAGCGATAAGAGCTCCGCTCCGCCCGCCCTAAAGATATAAACACCAGATTAAGTAATCAGGCCTGAGCGCTCGCTACAAAAACATACTCAAGCACTTCATCACCATACCTATCACGCTGCCCCGTGGCGCGCCAGCCCAGATGCCTGTAAAAGCCAAAGGACCTCACCTTGGGATCAGCCGCACAGCCAAGAAAAAGCCGACCGTGGCCTAATGATTTCAAATCTGACATCACATTTTGCAACAGCGTTTTGCCTATGCCTTGGTTCTCATGCTCTGGCAACAGCGCTAAAACCACAATTTCGCCAGTACTCACTGAGCCAAAGCAATACGCCGCCATTTGCCCACCAACGTGATAAACGTAACCTAACAGCTCGCCCGATTCGACTTGAGCCGCCCATGAAGCCTCGGTAATACCAAGCTCGGCTAAACGGGTTTTAGAAATCGCGTTTTCTCGCGTTTTGCCTCTAATGACAATGCACTCTGCAATATCAGATGGAACCGCAGGGCGAGTATTCAAAAGCAAGGTGTTCAAGATTAATCTTCTTCCATTTGAAAGCGGCGACGGCTGAGCTCTTCTTCTTTTACGCTATCGATTTCACGCATTAAGCCACGTACATCCGCTTTTTTCTCGCTGCGTCTTGCGCGGCCAGTGAGCACCACTTCTGGATGCAACTCGCCTTTCTCGTAATGGCTCCAAATCTCAAAGGCGTAATCCGTATTCAGTAACTCAGGGGCAAATTGCCCGAAGTACGCGGCCAAATTACCCACATCACGTTCCAACATACTAAAAGCGCTATTATTACCGGCCGCATCTACCGCTTGGGGCAGGTCAATAATCACAGGACCATCAGCATCAACCAAAATATTGTATTCAGATAAGTCGCCATGAATCACACCCGCGCACAGCATTAATACCACTTGCTTGATCAGCATCGCGTGATACGCCAGTGCCACCTCGGCGCTTAATACAACGTCATTTAAGCGTGGTGCAGCATGGCCAGCGGCATCAGTAACCAGCTCCATCAAGAGCACGCCTTCAAAGCAATTATATGGCTGAGGCACGCGCACGCCGGCAGCAGCTAAGCGGTGCAAAGCATCTACTTCGGCGGTTTGCCAGACTTCTTCGGCCATTTTGCGGCCATAGCGGCTGCCTTTTTCCATGGCACGGGCATCGCGTGAGCCTCGAACCTTGCGGCCTTCTTGATACGCGGCATTTTGCTTAAAGCTGCGCTGGTTCGCTTCTTTATAAACCTTGGCGCAGCGCACATCGTCGCCACAGCGCACTACGTAAACCACGGCTTCTTTGCCACTCATCAGCTGGCGGAGTACTTCATCAACAAGTCCATTCTGAACAAGAGGTTCTAATCTTTTCGGGGTTTTCATTTTCCAAAGTCCGGTATTAGCAAACAGCAAGCTGCCTTATGCCATAAATTCGCTTTTAGCGCAAAGCTCTAGAGTAAAAAGGATTTTTCTTGCAGCACATACCCAACACAATACTGACACCAAACATGCAACATACACAAGATTTGCCAATGTAAAACATTCACGCAGCTACAGTGCCCAACAAAATACCACGCACCCGAGCAATAAAGGGGCAACCCATCCCCCCCATTGCAGTGAACCCAAAGCCCACAAGCTCTATACTGTAGCGATATTAAACATTTGAGATCAGTATGTTTCTGGGGTCTGTTGACGTTTCATTCACGGCTGCGTTTGGCCCAGTTTTGGGGCTGAACAAGGAGAAAATGGCGACATGGCACGAGTACTATCAGCGATTTTTAACTTTCGTTCCGCCCCAAAAGTGGGCTAAACCCGAAGGACTGAGCCGGAAAATGGCCATTCACTGCGTGATGCTCCTCGACAATAACCCGTTATTGCCTTCGTCGCACGCCTTGTGCTTGGCCGTTTTCCGGCTCAGCGCAATGGCGAATGAAACGTCAACAGACCCTACCATTTAGACCTTCCTAATCTGCCACTCCCCCCTGCGATAGAAGCCGCACTTCATTACCTGCGTAACACCGATTTTTCGCACATGGCCGTCGGCCGCTACCCCATTGATGGCGAGCAGATGTTTGCCCTCGTTCAGAGCCCGATCACTCAGGGCTGGGATGCCGGAAAGCCAGAATTTCACTCCCGCTATATTGATATTCAATATTTATTAGAGGGCGAAGAGCTCATTGGCTATGCCATTAGCGATCATACACTCAGCAAAAAATACGATCAGCTCGCTGAAAGAGATATTGCTTTTGTCGCCCCCATTGAACACGAATCTAGCAGCCTGTCGGACTTAGACGGTCGAAGCGAAAAATCGCATGGTCGAGACCAGATTTTGCCGGATTTGCAGCGCCAATAACGAGTTATTGGTCAAAAATCTGGTGAAATATAGGCCGATCAGGTGATTTTGCAGCTGACTGATGCTAAGTCCGACAGGCTGCTAGGCTAAGGCTAACACTAGGGATGTTTGCCATTTTTTACCCAGGTGAGCTGCATAAGCCATGCCGAGCGGTGAAGGAGCCACTATTAATTAAAAAAGTGGTCATTAAAATTTCTAAAGATTTAGTCGCAAACGACGCTTAAAGGCAGTTAATACAAGTGCTGGTAATTAAATAATGCCCCCTGCTAGCAATTGCAAAAACCTGCACCACACACCCAAATCACTTCCTAACAGGCGATGACAATACTAACTAAGCTAAATGCTAAGTAGCTCGCCTTTCACCCCCCTTTCAATCACCCCGCTTCAGCTCTTAAACCCAATCTACGCCCAGCCTCGCTAGCTTACCTGTACTTCAGTACAGTATTAGAATTTACTAAACCTGCTTACAATCCGCGTCATCCTCATTTAACTCTGGTTAATACCTCATGGCCGAACAGATCAAGACCACTCAAGCGCATGCAACAATCGTTCAAATCGATGGCAAGGTATATTTGCGTGATGCAAGTGGAAAAACTGTTCCCCTCCAAAAGGGCCAAGAATTAAATGAAGCACAAATCTTAGTAACTGATGCCGATGGGTATGTGCAATTACAAATACCAAATGGCCAGCTCATCGATATTGGCCCAACACGCACAGTGCAAATCGATGCACAGATGCTGGGCAGCGCCACCTTTGATGCCGCGACCGCAGCGATTAACGATTTAGCGGCCTCCACCGCTAAAATTGCCACTGCAATCAATAATGGGCAAGACTTAAGCACCGAATTAGAAGCCACGGCAGCGGGATTGGGCGGCACTGGGCAAGGTGAAGGCCATTCCTTTGTGCAACTCTTGCGCGTGGCCGAAGGTGTTAACCCCCTCGCTTTTAATTTCGCCACAAACTTTGAAACCACACCTAACGATGCCCCCCCTACTCAAGCAATCATCGTTGCAGAGCAAGGCATTCTGGCCGTTAATGACGCAGTTACCTTAGAAGAAGACGGCCAAAGCCGCATTAATGTGCTAGGTAACGACAGCGGCAACAACATCACAGTAAGTAGCGCAAGCGCAAGCAACGGCACGGTTGTAATCAATACTGACGGCACAATCACGTATAAACCCAACGCAAACTACAACGGCCCCGACCAAATCACCTACACCATTACCGATGCAAATGGTGCTGTCAGCAGCGCCACGGTTGCGGTTACCGTTACCCCCGTGAATGATCTGCCTACTCAAGTTGACAACAACGGCAATCCAACGAGCACCCCCGTACAAATCAGTACCAAAGAAGACACCCCTATTGCTGGCAAAGTAAACGCCAAAGATCCTGATGGCGATACACTCACCTTCACCCCTAAAGATCAACCCACACACGGCAGCGTAACCGTCAACCCTGACGGCAGCTACGTTTACACCCCTGCCCCTGATTACAACGGCAAAGATAGCTTTACGGTAACTGTGGGCGATGGCAAAGGCGGCACGGCCATCATCGTTGTGGATGTCACCGTTGACCCCGTTAATGACGCGCCAGTAGGCAACAACCAGAGCGTTACTACGCCAGAAGACACCCCAATCACCGGCAAGCTAATCGCAAGTGATAAAGACGGCGATCCACTGACTTTTGTAGCCAAAGATCAGCCAACACACGGCACGGTCACCGTTAAGCCGGATGGCAGCTACGTTTACACCCCTGCTCCTGATTACAACGGCAAAGATAGCTTTACGGTAACTGTGGGCGATGGCAAAGGCGGCACGGCCATTATTACTATTGATGTAGGCATCACACCAGTTGAAGACCCAACCAATATCAGCGGCACAGATCTTGGCATTGTTCAAGAAGATGGCGTGCTGATTGCAGAAGGCAAGCTGAATGTGTCAGACAAAGATGCCGGTCAGTCTGAAATGCAACCAGCCTTCATCCAAAACGAATTCGGCACCTTTGCAATAGATAAAGACGGCAAGTGGTCGTTTACGCTGGATAACAACGCCAAAGAAGTACAAGCCCTCACCAGCCAAGACAGCTTTGACAAGACATTTACCGTGCAATCACTCGATGGCACAACACATGATGTAGTGGTAACAATCAAAGGCCAAGATGACGCCGCTAAAATCACGCCAAACAAACCAGGTGATGACGCTGGGCAAGTGAAGGAAGACACCGTTCTGACTACCAGCGGAACCTTGCTAGTAAATGATAAGGACGCCGGTCAATCCAGCTTCCAAGCGCAGACTGACACCGATGGTACTTACGGCAAGTTCAGTATTGATGCAGATGGCAAGTGGATTTACGTGCTGAACAATGCTGCATCCAATGTTCAAGCCCTGAAAGACGGCGAGGTAAAGACTGAAACCTTCACCGTTAAGTCTGCTGATGGCACGACTTCCAATGTGGTTGTGGCGATCATAGGCACAAACGATGCAGCGATCATCACGCCAAATAAACCAGGTGATGACGCTGGCCAAGTGAAAGAAGATGTAACGCTGACTACCAGCGGCACCTTGCTCGTTAACGACAAAGATGCAGGCCAATCCAGCTTCCAAGCACAAACGGATGTGATGGGTACTTACGGTAAATTCAGTATTGATGCAAATGGCAAGTGGACTTACGTGCTGAACAATGCTGCATCCAATGTTCAAGAGTTAAAAGAAGGCGAAACCAAGACTGAAACCTTTACCGTTAAGTCTGCTGATGGCACGACTTCCAATGTGGTTGTGACAATTGTCGGCACCAATGATGCAGCGATCATCACACCAAATAAACCAGGTGATGACGCTGGCCAAGTGAAAGAAGACGTAACGCTGACGACTAGTGGCACGCTGCTGGTTAATGACAAAGACGCCGGTCAATCTAGCTTCCAAGCACAAACTGATGTGGCTGGCACTTACGGTAAATTCAGCATTGATGAAAATGGCAAGTGGACTTATGCGCTGAACAATGCTGCAGCTAACGTTCAGGCTCTGGCAGAGGGCGAAATCAAGACCGAAACCTTTGCCGTTAAGTCTGCCGATGGCTCCACATCAAGCGTGGTTGTAACAATTGTCGGTACCAACGATGCTGCGATCATCACCCCAAATAAACCAGGTGATGATGCTGGCCAAGTGAAGGAAGACGTAACGCTGACTACCAGCGGCACTTTGCTCGTTAACGACAAAGATGCAGGCCAATCTAGCTTCCAAGCACAAACTAATGTGGCTGGCACTTACGGTAAATTCAGCATCGGCACGGATGGCAAATGGACTTATGCGCTGAACAATGCAGCAGCTAACGTTCAGGCTCTGGCAGAGGGCGAAATCAAGACCGAAACCTTTGCCGTTAAGTCTGCCGATGGCTCCACATCAAGCGTGGTTGTAACAATTGTCGGTACCAATGATGCAGCGATCATCACCCCAAATAAACCAGGTGATGATGCTGGGCAAGTGAAGGAAGACGTAACGCCGACTACCAGCGGCACTTTGCTCGTTAACGACAAAGACGCAGGTCAATCCAGCTTCCAAGCGCAGACTGACGCCGATGGCACTTACGGTAAATTCAGCATCGGCACGGATGGCAAGTGGACTTACGCGCTGAACAATGCAGCAGCTAACGTTCAGGCTCTGGCAGAGGGCGAAATCAAGACCGAAACCTTTGCCGTTAAGTCTGCCGATGGCTCCACATCAAGCGTGGTTGTAACAATTTTCGGCACGAACGATGCAGCGATCATTACGCCAAATAAACCAGGTGATGACGCTGGCCAAGTGAAAGAAGACGTAACGCTGACGACTAGTGGCACTTTGCTCGTTAACGACAAAGACGCAGGTCAATCCAACTTCCAAGCGCAGATTGGCACCGATGGTACTTACGGTAAATTCAGTATTGATGCAAATGGCACGTGGACTTACGTGCTGAATAATTCATCCACCAATGTTCAAGAGTTAAAAGAAGGCGAAACCAAGACCGAAACTTTCGTGGTTAAGTCTGCTGATGGCACGACTTCCAATGTGGTTGTGACAATTGTCGGCACCAACGATGCAGCGATCATCACCCCAAGCAAGCCGAGCGACGATGCTGGCTCTGTCAAAGAAGATACAACGCTGACTACCAGCGGAACCTTGCTCGTTAACGACAAAGATGCAGGCCAATCTAGCTTCCAAGCACAAACTGATGTGGCTGGCACTTACGGTAAATTCAGCATCGGCATGGATGGCAAGTGGACTTATGCGCTGAATAATAATGACCCGATAGTTCAAGCCCTGAAAGACGGCGAAGTAAAAACTGAAACCTTCACCGTTAAATCAGCAGACGGCACAACAAGCACGATTACCGTCACCGTAAACGGCACAAATGAAACCGCCACCGTCGGCCACGGCGCAGTACAAGAAGATACCGTTCAAAGCAGCACTGGCACGCTGACTGCTACCGGCGGCGCGACCTTTGTGCCGCAAACCGATGCCGCAGGCACTTACGGCAAATTGACACTGGGCAGCGATGGCAAGTGGACTTACACGCTGAACAACGATGCGGATAATGTGCAAGCCCTTAAAACCGGCGAAACAAAAACCGAATCATTCGATGTTGTGCTAAGTGATGGCACAAAGACCACCATCACCATCGATGTTCAAGGTCTAGACGACAAGGCCATCATCACCCCAAGCAAGCTGGGTGATGACACAGGCGCTGTCAAAGAAGATACAACGCTGACTACCAGCGGAACCTTGCTGGTGAATGACAAAGATACCGGCCAATCCAGCTTCCAAGCACAAACTGATCTGGCTGGTACTTACGGTAAATTCAGCATTAATGCAAATGGCAAGTGGACTTATGCGCTAAACAACGCTGCGGCTAACGTTCAGGCACTGAATGAAGGCGAAACCAAGACCGAAACCTTTGCCGTTAAGTCTGCTGATGGCACCACTTCAAGCGTGGTTGTGACAATTGTCGGCACCAATGATGCAGCGATCATTACGCCAAATAAACCAGGTGATGACGCTGGCCAAGTGAAGGAAGACGTAACGCTGACTACCAGCGGAACCTTGCTGGTGAATGACAAGGATACCGGCCAATCCAGCTTCCAAGCGCAGACTGATCTGGCTGGCACTTACGGTAAATTCAGCATCGGCACGGATGGCAAGTGGACTTATGCGCTGAATAATTCAGCCACTAATGTTCAAGAGTTAAAAGAAAGCGAAACCAAGACTGAAACTTTCATCGTTAAGTCTGCGGATGGCACCACATCAAGCGTGGTTGTAACAATTGTCGGTACCAACGATGCAGCCGTGATCACCCCTAGCAAACTGGGTGACGATGCTGGCCAGGTTAAGGAAGACGTAACTCTAACTACCAGCGGAACCTTACTCGTTAACGACAAAGATGCAGGCCAATCCAGCTTCCAAGCGCAGACTGATCTGGCTGGCACTTACGGTAAATTCAGCATTAATGCAAATGGCAAGTGGACTTATGCGCTAAACAACGCTGCGGCTAACGTTCAGGCACTGAATGAAGGCGAAGCCAAGACCGAAACCTTTGCGGTGAAGTCAGCGGATGGCACAACTTCCAATGTGGTTGTGACGATCATAGGCACGAACGATACAGCGATCATTACGCCAAATAAACCAGGTGATGACGCTGACCAAGTGAAGGAAGACGTAACTCTAACTACCAGCGGAACCTTGCTGGTGAATGACAAGGATACCGGCCAATCCAGCTTCCAAGCGCAGACTGACACCGATGGTACTTACGGCAAGTTCAGTATTGATGCAAATGGCAAGTGGATTTATGCGCTGAATAATTCAGCCACCAATGTTCAGGCACTGGATGAAGGCGAAACCAAGACCGAAACCTTTGCCGTTAAGTCTGCTGATGGCACCACTTCAAGCGTGGTTGTGACAATTGTTGGCACCAATGATGCAGCGATCATCACACCAAATAAACCAGGTGATGACGTTGGCCAAGTGAAGGAAGACGTAACTCTAACTACCAGCGGAACCTTGCTCGTAAACGACAAAGACGCAGGTCAATCCAGCTTCCAAGCACAAACTGATCTGGCTGGTACTTACGGTAAATTCAGCATCGGTACGGATGGCAAATGGACTTATGCGCTGAACAATAACGATCCCATCGTTCAGGCGCTAAAAGACGGCGATGTGAAGACTGAAACTTTCACCGTTAAATCAGCAGACGGCACAACAAGCACGATTACCGTGACGGTCAACGGAAGCAATGAATCCGCCAGCGTCGGCCACGGCGCAGTACAAGAAGACACCGTTCAAAGCAGCAGCGGCACGCTCACCGCCACTGGCGGCGCGACCTTTGTGACGCAAACCAATACGGCGGGAACTTACGGCAAGTTAACTGTAGGCAGTGATGGCAAGTGGACGTACATACTCAATAACGACGCTGACAATGTTCAAGCCCTTAAAACTGGCGAATCCAAAACCGAATCCTTCGATGTAACGCTGAGCGACGGCACAAAAACCACCATCACCATCGACGTGCAAGGTCTAGACGACAAGGCTGTGATCACCCCGAGCCAACCGGGTGATGACGCAGGCTCTGTCAAAGAAGATACAACGCTGACTACCAGCGGAACCTTGCTAGTGAATGATAAGGACGCCGGTCAATCCAGCTTCCAAGCGCAGACTGACACCGATGGTACTTACGGCAAGTTCAGTATTGATGCAAATGGCAAGTGGACTTATGCGCTGAATAATTCAGCCACCAATGTTCAGGAGTTAAAAGAAGGCGAAACCAAGACTGAAACTTTCGTCGTTAAGTCTGCTGATGGCACGACTTCCAATGTGGTTGTGACAATTGTCGGCACCAATGATACAGCGATCATTACGCCAAATAAACCAGGTGATGACGCTGGCCAAGTGAAGGAAGACGTAACGCTGACGACTAGTGGCACTTTGCTCGTTAACGACAAAGACGCAGGTCAATCCAGCTTCCAAGCACAAACTGATCTGGCTGGCACTTACGGCAAGTTCAGTATTGATGTAAATGGCAAATGGACTTATGCGCTGAACAATGCAGCAGCTAACGTTCAGGCTCTGGCAGAGGGCGAAATCAAGACCGAAACCTTTGCCGTTAAGTCTGCTGATGGCACAACTTCCAATGTGGTTGTGACAATTGTCGGCACCAATGATGCAGCGATCATCACCCCAAGCAAGCCGAGCGACGATGCTGGCCAAGTAAAGGAAGACGTAACGCTGACGACTAGTGGCACTTTGCTCGTTAACGACAAAGACGCAGGTCAATCTAGCTTCCAAGCACAAACTGATGTGGCTGGTACTTACGGCAAGTTCAGTATTGATGTAAATGGCAAATGGACTTATGCGCTGAACAATGCAGCAGCTAACGTTCAGGCTCTGGCAGAGGGCGAAATCAAGACCGAAACCTTTGCCGTTAAGTCTGCTGATGGCACAACTTCCAATGTGGTTGTGACAATTGTCGGCACCAATGATGCAGCGATCATCACCCCAAGCAAGCCGAGCGACGATGCTGGCCAAGTAAAGGAAGACGTAACGCTGACGACTAGTGGCACTTTGCTCGTTAACGACAAAGACGCAGGTCAATCTAGCTTCCAAGCACAAACTGATGTGGCTGGTACTTACGGCAAGTTCAGTATTGATGCAAATGGCAAGTGGACTTACGTGCTGAACAATGCTGCATCCAATGTTCAAGAGTTAAAAGAAGGCGAAACCAAGACCGAAACTTTCGTCGTTAAGTCTGCTGATGGCACGACTTCCAATGTGGTTGTGACAATTGTCGGCACGAACGATACAGCGATCATTACGCCAAATAAACCAGGTGATGACGCTGGCCAAGTGAAGGAAGACGTAACGCTGACGACTAGTGGCACTTTGCTCGTTAACGACAAAGATGCAGGCCAATCTAGCTTCCAAGCGCAGACTGACACCGACGGTACTTACGGTAAATTCAGCATCGGTACGGATGGCAAGTGGACTTACGTGCTGAACAATGCTGCGGCTAACGTTCAGGCTCTGGCAGAGGGCGAAACCAAGACCGAAACTTTCGTCGTTAAGTCTGCTGATGGCACGACTTCAAGCGTGGTTGTGACAATTGTTGGCACCAATGATGCAGCGATCATCACGCAAAATAAACCAGGTGATGACGCTGGCCAAGCAAAGGAAGACGTAACGCTGACTACCAGCGGTACTTTGCTCGTTAACGACAAAGACGCCGGTCAATCCAGCTTCCAAGCGCAGACTGATGTGGCTGGTACTTACGGCAAGTTCAGTATTGATGTAAATGGCAAGTGGACTTATGCGCTAAACAACGCTGCGGCTAACGTTCAGGCACTGAATGAAGGCGAAGCCAAGACCGAAACCTTTGCGGTGAAGTCAGCGGATGGCACAACTTCCAATGTGGTTGTGACGATCATAGGCACGAACGATACAGCGATCATTACGCCAAATAAACCAGGTGATGACGCTGGCCAAGTGAAGGAAGACGTAACGCTGACGACTAGTGGCACTTTGCTCGTTAACGACAAAGATGCAGGCCAATCTAGCTTCCAAGCACAAACTGATGTGACGGGTACTTACGGCAAATTCAGTATTGATGTAAATGGCAAGTGGACTTATGCGCTGAATAATTCAGCCACCAATATTCAAGAGTTAAAAGAAGGCGAAACCAAGACTGAAACCTTTGCGGTGAAGTCTGCCGATGGCACCACATCAAGCGTGGTTGTGACAATTGTTGGTACCAATGATGCAGCGATCATCACCCCAAGCAAGCTGGGTGATGACACAGGCTCTGTCAAAGAAGATACAACACTGACTACCAGCGGAACCTTGCTTGTTAACGACAAAGACGCCGGTCAATCCAGCTTCCAAGCACAAACTGATCTGGCTGGCACTTACGGCAAATTCAGTATTGATGCAAATGGCAAGTGGATTTATGCACTGAATAATTCAGCCACCAATGTTCAGGAGTTGAAAGAAGGTGAAACCAAGACTGAAACCTTTGCGGTGAAGTCAGCGGATGGCACGACTTCCAATGTGGTTGTGACAATTGTCGGCACCAATGATGCAGCGATCATCACCCCAAGCAAGCTGGGTGATGACACGGGTTCTGTCAAAGAAGATACAACGCTGACTACCAGCGGAACCTTGCTCGTAAACGACAAAGACGCAGGCCAATCCAGCTTCCAAGAACAAGCTGATGTGGCTGGCACTTACGGCAAGTTCAGTGTTGATGTAAATGGCAAGTGGACTTATGCGCTGAATAATTCAGCCACCAATGTTCAAGAGTTAAAAGAAGGCGAAACCGAGACCGAAACCTTTGCCGTTAAGTCTGCTGATGGCACGACTTCCAATGTGGTTGTGACAATTATCGGCACCAATGATGCAGCCATCATCACACCAAGCAAGCTGGGTGATGACACAGGTTCTGTCAAAGAAGATACAACGCTGACGACCAGCGGAACCTTGCTCGTTAACGACAAAGATGCAGGCCAATCTAGCTTCCAAGCACAAACTGATGCGGCTGGCACTTACGGCAAATTCAGTATTGATGCAAATGGCAAGTGGACTTATGCGCTGAACAATAACGATCCTATCGTTCAGGCGCTAAAAGACGGCGATGTAAAGACTGAAACCTTCACCGTTAAATCGGCAGACGGCACAACAAGCACGATTACCGTGACGGTCAACGGAAGCAATGAATCCGCCAGCGTCGGCCACGGCGCAGTACAAGAAGACACTGTTCAAAGCAGCACAGGCACGCTGACTGCCACCGGTGGCGCGACCTTTATGCCGCAAACCGATGCCGCAGGCACTTACGGCAAGTTGACGCTGAGCAGCGATGGCAAGTGGACGTACATACTCAATAACGACGCTGACAATGTTCAAGCCCTTAAAACTGGCGAATCCAAAACCGAATCCTTCGACGTAACGCTGAGCGACGGCACCAAAACCACCATCACCATCGATGTGCAGGGTCTGAATGACAAGGCCATCATTGGTCAAGGCCAAGGTGATGTCGGCGCAGGTACAGTCAAAGAAGACACACCAGCGCAAACCACCACAAGCGGCCATCTGACGGTTACTGACAAAGACGCCAGTGAAGCCAGCTTCACGCCACAAAGCGTGAAGAACGCTTACGGCACATTCACCCTGCAAGCCAATGGTAATTGGAAGTTCGATATCGACAATACCAGCACCACGGTTCAAGCATTGAAAGAAGGCGAACAGATCAAGTTTGATCTACCCGTAACGAGCTTGGATGGCACCACTGGTAAAGTGAGCATTACTGTCATCGGCACCAACGATGCGGCCATCATTGGTCAAGGCCAAGGTGATGTCGGCGCAGGTATCGTCAAAGAAGACACACCAGCGCAAACCACCGCAAGCGGCCATCTGACTGTTACTGACAAAGACGCCAGCGAAGCCAGCTTCACGCCACAAAGCGTGAAGAACGCTTACGGTACCTTCACCCTGCAAACCAATGGCGATTGGAAGTTCGATATCGACAACAGCAGCACTACGGTTCAAGCACTGAAAGAAGGCGAGCAGGCTAAGTTTGATCTACCCGTAACGAGCTTGGATGGCACGGCAGGCAAGGTCAGCATCACCGTGATCGGCACGAATGATGCACCAAGCAGCACGGGTGGCGCGGTAACCGGCTCCGAAGATACGGTTTACGCCTTTAAATGGAATGACTTTAATGCCGTCGATAGCGATACAGCGGCAAGCAGCCTTTCGATCAAATTAAGCTCGCTTCCTGCGGACGGAATATTGCAATTTAATGGGCTCACCATTACTAACCCAGCCCAATTCACCATCAGCAAGGCCGATATTGATGCGGGTAAGCTGACCTTTGTGCCAGATGCTAATGAATCGGGGAACAATAGCTTTAACACGGCTGGCACTGGTGATCAGAAATCGGACTATGCGAAATTTGATTATCAAGTGAATGATGGCAGCGCCAGCAGCGACAAAGTCAGCATGGTGGTAGACATCAAGCCTGTAGCCGATATGCCGGTCATTTCGATTGGTGGGATCAGCATAGTTGATGGCACCACAACCACCGTTACACCACCAAAAGGCAATGGTTTAATCCAGCAGTACTACGCACCCAACACAAATGACAATCTAAACACCACCACGGCCAGAACGCCAACGCTGATCGAAACAGCACTTGAAGGCAAAACGCCAACCAGCACCACACTGGTGAGCTCAGCCGATGTGTATATAAATAATGGCGCATCTGCACCAAGCGGCATCGCTACTGATTCTGCCTACAGAGTCAGCGGTTTAGTTTTCTTAGAAGAAGGCAAAAACTATACGTTCAGCGGCTATGTTGACGATACTTCCCTACTTAAAATTGGCGGCGTAGAGCTAATGAATCGCCCTTACGATGGCTATGGCACATTTACCGCTACGCCATTTGTCCCTAGTAAATCAGGCTACTACACCGTTGAGTTTCTCGTTTACAACGCATCCAACGTAGGTGCGATGGATCTAAATGTAAGCGTCAATGGCGCAAAAGCCATCGATTTTAATACCAGCAACTTCCCGCTCTTTAGCAATTTAGCTCAGCTAGAAAGCACCGGCGGCTTGCACAGTAATATGGTGGCTACAGGCGATGGCGGCTACTACCCACAAGGCATTAGCGGGCAGGAAGACAGCTTTATCAAGCTGTTTGGCTTGGCGGCAAAACTCAGCGATACCGATGACTCTGAAACCCTGCAAAGCCTTTCACTCACCGAGCTTAAAGCCGGCAGCACCGTTTTTGATGGTGTGCATACCTATAACGCGCCTAGCGATAGTTCGGCTCTCAATCTAAAAGGTTGGGATTTAAACAATCTGCAAATCAGACCGCCCCGTAACTTCTTTGGCGAATACAAGGTTGGCCTGCAAGCGGTGAGCGTAGAAAACAGCACGGGTGAAACAGCAACCAACAACGCCTTTGTATCGATTCAAGTCGCCAATACCAACGATACGCCTACGACCAGCGACGATAGCGCAAGCATCCGCGAAGACAGCACACCGAACCCAATTACCGGTAATGTGCTGAGCAACGATAGCGATGTAGATGGCGATAAGCTGGTGGTTCAGGCCATCAACAACATCGCCGCCAATGTAGGTAAAGCCATCAGCGGCCAATTTGGCCAGCTCACGATCGATCTGGACGGCAACTATCGCTACACACTGGACAATAACAACCCGCGTGTAAATGCACTTAACGACAGCGACTCCTTAAGCGAAAAATTCACCTACACCGTATCTGATGGTAAAGGCGGCACATCTACAGCCACACTCACGATTAATATTCAGGGCCATACCGATCCGGTGGTGATTATGGGCTCCAGATTTAATGACCAGATTGGCGATCTGTTTGGTGAATCAAACAATCTGTGGACGAATGAGAAAACAGAAGGCACGGTGATTGATCTGCAATTGGGCGGCGGCTCTGTTGCAGGTGCACCTAATCCAAACCCTAGCCAGCGCTTCCAGTACACCCAGTCAATTGATCAGGTCATTGATGCAGGTGGCGGCAACGATTACGTTGAATCAGGCCGCGGCGATGATGTGATTTATGCTGGGGACAGCGATTCTGCAGGCTACAAGTTTGCAGATATTCTGGGCCAGAAGCTAATGACGCTG
This sequence comes from Iodobacter fluviatilis, assembly GCF_004194535.1. Lineage (NCBI taxonomy): Bacteria > Pseudomonadati > Pseudomonadota > Betaproteobacteria > Neisseriales > Chitinibacteraceae > Iodobacter > Iodobacter fluviatilis. Next base: position 387,750 of record NZ_CP025781.1, read on the forward strand.
GATTTAGGCTCTTTAATAGACTCCAGCACTCAGCTGTTTAGCGCCACTGCAGGAGTAAGCAATCCTAAGGCCGACGTGGTGAACGGTGGGAGCGGGCATGACGCCATCTTTGGTCAATCAGGTGTGGATCTGCTCTATGGCCATACCGGCAATGATTACCTTGATGGCGGCAACGAAAACGATGCCTTACGCGGTGGGCTTGGTAACGATGTACTGCGTGGCGGCTCGGGCAACGATGTCCTCAGAGGCGATGCCGGTGATGATGTCTTCCTCTGGATGCCAGGCGACCAAGCCGTTGCACGAGGCGCTACAGCCGCTGGCACAGGCAACGAGTTTGGAGTGGGTGCCAATGTCAACGTGGTAAAAGCCGCTACCGATGTGGTAATGGACTTTAATCAAAATGTTACAGCGGGCAATAACGATAAGCTCGACATGCGTGACCTGCTGATTGGTGAAACGCATGGCAGCAACGATATTGGTAACTTACTCAACTATCTGCACGTTGAAAAAACCAGGGGTAGCACGGTGATTCACGTCAGCACCGCAGGGGAATTTAATACTGGCTACAGCGCCGGTAAAGAAGACCAAACCATTATTTTGCAGGGCGTTGACTTAACCGGTGCAACAGATGCAGATATCGTCAAAAACCTACTACAAAACAACAAGCTCATTGTTGATTAAACCCCAAAACGGCTCCTTAAGGAGCCGTTTTTTATTGTCTGCTCAACATTCTAGGCCAAGGCCGCTTTAATGCTTACACCATAGAATTACTGCAAAAAATGGGTTATGAAACCAGCCAGCTGCACTCAAAATTTTGGCAAGCGTTTGAGCATAGCAACGCGCCACATATGGACATTATCATTACCGTTTGCGATAAAGCCCACGGTGAAGCTTGCCCCACACGGCCAGGCCACCCCATCAGCGCACAATGGGGCTACGAAGACCCACACGGCGATACCGAAGAGGAAAAGCGCGCCTCATATAGTAAAATATTCACCCAAATCAAACGCAGAATTGATCTACTCGTCAGCTTGTCATCAGAAAAACCACAACATTTATCCCTAAATGACACCGTAAAAGAAATCGGATAAAGCGTCATTTAAACGAGAAAATACAAAGGAGCAGCTGCCTTGTTTGCTATATCCGCCAACACGGCTGCTCTTCTGAAACATCTACAAATTTGCCAAGCACGAACCGCTATCGCTTTTTAGCGCCCCCTCGGCCAACTACATTTGCTCGTAAGATGATTCAAATCATCTTTTAGCACTTGAAATCCCCCTGCCCCACCCCCATCTCTAAAGTAAGAACTAATACGAGGAGGTGTTCAAGATGCGTTTCGATAAGCTGACCACAAAATTTCAACAGGCGATTGGTGATGCGCAAAGCAGTGCCAATGCTCATGACAATCCTTATATCGAACCCCAGCATGTTTTGGCAGCTCTGCTCGCCGATGTCGATTCTGGCACGCCTGCCCTGCTGGCGCGGGCGGGGGTGAATGTCAACCCACTCAAAAACGCCCTCACCGCCGCCATTGAACGCCTACCCAAAGTGTCCGGCAACGATGGTGATATCAGCGTTTCTAAAGAGCTAAGTAATTTACTCAATCTAACCGATAAAGCCGCGCTAAAACGTGATGACCAGTTTATCTCCAGCGATTTGTTCTTACTGGTTTTAAGCGCCGACAAAGGCGAAACAGGCCGCCTATTAAGAGAAAACGGCGCGAATAAAGAGGCTGTTACTGCTGCGATTGAGGCGGTGCGTGGCGGGCAGAGTGTAGATAGCTCTGAAGCGGATCAAAACCGTGAAGCGCTAGATAAATACTGCATGGATCTGACTGAGCGAGCCAAAGCAGGCAAGCTAGACCCCGTCATTGGCCGCGACGATGAAATCCGCCGCGCCATGCAGGTGCTGCAACGCCGCACCAAAAACAACCCTGTATTGATTGGCGAGCCGGGCGTGGGTAAAACTGCGATTGTAGAAGGCCTCGCCCAACGGATTGTGAATGGTGAAGTGCCAGAATCGCTCAAATCCAAGCGCGTATTGGTACTCGATCTGGCGTCTTTGCTGGCGGGCACCAAATACCGTGGCGAATTTGAAGAGCGCCTAAAAGCCGTGCTGAACGAGCTAGCCAAAGACGAAGGCAATACCATTATCTTTATCGACGAGCTGCATACCTTGGTGGGTGCGGGTAAAACCGAGGGCTCGATGGATGCGGGCAATATGCTCAAACCCGCACTGGCGCGGGGCGAGTTGCATTGCATCGGCGCAACTACGCTGGATGAATACCGCAAATACGTTGAAAAAGACCCCGCGCTAGAACGCCGCTTCCAAAAAGTACTGGTGAACGAGCCTAGCGTGGAGGCCACCATCGCCATCTTGCGCGGCTTACAAGAAAAATACGAAATCCATCACGGGGTAGAAATCACCGATCCTGCGATTGTGGCCGCTGCTGAGCTAAGCCATCGCTATATCACCGACCGTTTCCTGCCCGATAAAGCCATCGACTTAATCGACGAAGCCGCAGCCCGTATCAAGATGGAAATCGATTCCAAACCCGAAGTCATGGACAAGCTAGATCGACGGATTATTCAGCTCAAGATTGAGCGCGAAGCCGTGAAACGCGAGAAAGATGAAGCATCTAAAAAACGCCTCACCTTAATCGAAGAAGAAAGTGCACGTTTAGAGAAAGAATACTCAGACTTAGAAGAAATCTGGAAAGCAGAAAAAGCCAGCGTACTCGGCAGCCAAGCGATTCGGGAAGAAATTGAGCGCGTTAAAACCGCGATGGATGCCGCCCAACGCCGTGGTGAGTGGGACAAAGCCAGCGAATTGCAATACGGCCAATTACCGCAGCTTGAGGCCAAACTCAAAGCCGCCGAAGCGTCCGAGGCCACCGGCGGCAAGCTCAAATTGCTACGTACCCAAGTGGGCGCAGAAGAAATTGCCGAAGTCGTGAGCCGCGCAACGGGCATCCCAGTCAGCCGCATGCTGCAAGGCGAGCGCGAAAAATTGCTCACCATGGAAAACGCCCTGCATCAAAAAGTAGTGGGGCAATCAGAAGCCGTGCGTTTGGTATCCGATGCCATTCGCCGCTCCCGCGCAGGGCTTTCAGACCCTAACCGCCCTTACGGCAGCTTCTTATTTCTTGGCCCAACTGGCGTGGGTAAAACTGAGCTGACCAAGGCATTGGCGGAATTCTTATTCGACTCGCCGGATCATTTAATTCGCCTCGATATGAGCGAGTTTATGGAAAAACACAGCGTATCCCGTTTAGTGGGTGCGCCTCCAGGCTATGTAGGCTATGAGGAAGGCGGCTACTTAACCGAGGCCGTGCGCCGCAAACCCTATAGCGTGATTTTGCTGGATGAAGTCGAAAAAGCGCATCCGGATGTATTTAATATCCTGCTGCAAGTGCTGGACGATGGCCGCCTCACTGATGGACAAGGACGAACGGTTGATTTTAGAAATACCGTGATTGTGATGACCAGTAATCTAGGTAGCACGCAAATTCAAGCCATGGCCGGCATGGATTATCAGCTCATTAAAATGGCAGTATTAGCAGAGGTTCAAAGCCATTTCAGGCCAGAATTTGTAAACCGTATCGATGAAATGGTGGTATTTCATTCACTAGATCAAGCGGCAATTAGAAATATTGCCCGTATTCAACTTAATCGCTTGCAAGGACGTTTAGCCCATATGGAAATTGAGCTAAGTGTGAGCGATGCAGCGCTTGATTTGGTTGCGGCAGCAGGGTTTGATCCCGTTTATGGAGCACGGCCTTTAAAACGCGCTATTCAAACTGAAGTTGAAAATCCACTTTCTAAGGCAATCCTAGAGGGGAAAGTGAGCGCGGGGCATGTACTGACCATTGATGTTGACAATGATGCACTATTTTTTAAGCAATCCGAGTAACTCATTCGCTCAGATATAGCAGCTCAGAACCGGCGACCTGAGGGTCGCCGTTTTTATCCGTAGCATTACTGATCCAATGTTTTATAAAAAACACGGTTTACGATAAACATCGCGTTTTTATTCAACGCTCATATTTTTGTAAATTATTCACAAATATCTTCATTATGCGATAAGCTAAACGATCAAACCTTGAAAAAAATGTAATGAAGCAGGCACTTACATTGCTTAACCCAGAGCGATATTTTATCGCCTTTATACTGTTTATCAGCTATGTGGGCATTGGGTTTATTCATATTCAGCAAGCGCATTTATCCCTAGGCCATCTTGCTGTTATTTGGCTGCCCGCAGGTATAGGCTTATTAATGGCGCTAGAAATTGGCCCTGCCGCATTTATCCTTATTTTTTTTGCAAGCTTCACCCTCAACGCCCCAACCTATTACTATATCAACACCCCAAACAATGCTTACCCATTGATCACATCGCTAAGTGTGGGTATCGGCACGGCACTTATCGATGTATGGCAGGCGCATATAGCCACCAAAGCTTGGCAATATTTTGTTACAAAACATGATCGTCCCCCATTACAAAACCCCACCGACCTCCCCTATTTCTGGGGGAAAATTTGCTTTATCCCTGCCCTATTTAGCATGACGCTCACCCATATTTTGCTCAGCCTAGCCAGTATTATTAGCACGCAGGATTGGCTCGAAAATATTCAGCAAATGTTGATGCTCATCATGGGGGACACCGCGGGGCTATTTATCATCGCTCCGATTTACGCTAGCTGGAAATCTAACGTCTTCAAATATAGAATCCGCCCCGCCATCCCTTATTTTTTTGCTTTAATCTTGATCGTTACCCTAGGGTTTTTGCTCTATAGCTATTTACTGATGCTTATTCTGCCTATCTTGCTTTTGATTGCAATTCGATTTCGATTGGCAGGAACCTCAGTGGCATTGCTGATTGTTTTTACCTTTTTAATGACAGGCACCACTCATCACCTCGGGCCTTTTTTTAGCCCCAACAACCCCCCACTTTCTTTTCTTAATTTACAATTATTCCTATTTTCAATTGGGCTAACTTTGCATTACTTAGCGCTATTACAAGAGCTACTCAGCCATAGCCACCTACAATTAGAAACAGAAGTCACCCTCAGAACCGAAGCCTTGGCCGCCGCTAATCAGCGCCTAGAAGAATTAGTCACCACAGACGAGCTAACCGGCGTTGCCAATCGGCGTGAATGGCAGCGCCGCTGTGATGAAGCCATTATTTATGCTCGCCGCTATCAGCAACCGCTGTCTATTTTGCTCATTGATATCGATCACTTCAAAAACGTTAATGATCAACATGGGCATTTAACAGGTGATTTAACCCTAAAAGAGCTATGCCGCGTTTGCACTGCTGAGCTACGTGCATCCGATAGTTTTGCCCGCTGGGGTGGTGAGGAGTTTGTGCTGTTACTCCCTGGCACCACGCAGGCAGAGGCTATTTTAGCGGGCAATAAATTACGCATCGCGGTAGAGAATCAAGCCCTAGTGGAATACCATGGACATAAAATTCGTATTACCATCAGCGTGGGTGTGGCCATGCTAGAAGACAACGACAGCAGCTTAGACCATCTATTAAATCGGGCCGATCAAGCGATGTACGCCGCAAAAGCTGCTGGCCGCAATCAAGTACAGTGTGCAATTAGCTCTAGTACATTTAATCAATAATAAAAGAGCGGCCCATCCTAGCAGCCTGTCGGACTTAGACGGTCGAAGCGGAAAATCGCATGGTCGAGACCAGATTTTGCCGGATTTGCAGCGCCAATAACGAGTTATTGGTCAAAAAGCTGGTGAAATATAGGCCGATCAGGTGATTTTGCAGCTGACTGATGCTAAGCCCGACAGGCTGCTAGGGCTCACACGGCTTGCAATGCCCCTATATTTTTATATTTTTTAATTTAATGCCCCTTGTCTAAATCACAGCCATAATAAATTTTTAGCTCGGCATCCATATCATCATGCTAATAAACTTCAAGCCGCGCTCCCTTGAGATCTTTAAAAATTACGATAGGCAAAGATTACAAGCCGATATTACGGCTGGGATTTGTGTAGGGATTGTAGCGCTTCCTTTAGCAATGGCATTTGCGATTGCCAGCGGGCTTCCCCCATCTGCAGGCTTAAGTACTGCAATTATTGCAGGCTTTTTAATTTCTTTATTAGGAGGATCAAAAGTACAAATTGGTGGCCCTGCAGGTGCATTTATTGTGGTGGTTTACGCCATCGTGCAGCAATATGGCGTGGGTAATTTATTACTCGCCACCATGCTAGCAGGCGTTTTTATGTTTCTATTAGGGCTACTTGGCCTTGGCGCCTTGGTTAGGCATATCCCCGTTTCTATTGTGATTGGCTTTACCAATGGTATTGCCGTACTTATTGCCATATCACAACTAAAAGATTTTTTAGGCTTAGCTATTACAGACTTACCTGCCGAGTTTTTTTCGAAAACAAATGTGATTGCCCACGCGCTCCCTACAATCCATTTAGCCACCCTTTCCATTGGCATTTTTTCTTTAGCCATTTTAATTGTATGGCCCATACTTAATAAATATCTACCCTCAGGGTTTCAGCGCATCCCTGGTAGTATATTGGCCCTAGTCATAGGTACCTTGCTTTCCCAATGGCCAGAGCTGCATATCGCCACTATAGGTAGCCGTTTTGGTGATATTCCTTCGTATCTACCCAGCCCCACCTTTCCTAATTTTACCTGGCATTCGCTTGCAGCCATCATTCAGCCCGCATTAACCATTGCCGTTTTGGGTGCGATTGAATCGTTGCTTTGTGCCCGCATTGCCGATAGCATGATTAACGATAGGCATAATCCAAATCAAGAATTAATGGCCCAAGGCATTGCCAATTTTGTCGCCCCTTTATTTGGGGGATTTTGTGCAACCGGAACGATTGCACGCACCGTTACCAATATTAATAGTGGTGCCAATAGCCCTATTGCGGGGATGGTTCACGCTTTATCAATTTTTCTCATTATGGCAATTGCCGCGCCTTTTGCTAAATTAGTGCCTCTCAGTACTTTGGCGGCCATTTTATTATATGTGGCATGGAATATGGGCGAATGGGAAGAGTTTCGCCGTTTACAGCATTTTACGGCGAATTACCGAACCATTTTACTAGCTACTTTTACCCTTACCGTTGTGGTAGATTTAACCGTGGCAATGGAAGTAGGCTTACTGTTAGCCTGTGTGTTTTTTATTACCCGCGTGTCCAGCCTTACCCACTTAAATAAACTGGAATTACCCACGGCTTTAAGCCATCAAAGTATTGAAGCGTGGAGTATTCAAGGTTCTTTATTTTTTGGCTCGATTGCTAAAATAGAAGCACTACTCAATCCGCATAAAACTCAGCCAAAAATCTTAGTTTTAGATTTATCACCACTGCTAAATATGGACACCACAGGGCTTGAAGCGCTAGAAACCCTGCAACATTTACTTAAACGGCAACAAGGTGTATTGATTATTTGCGCAGCGGGAATTCAGCCCACCTCCCTTATTCACCGCTCTGGTTTTGATCAACAATTAGGCGAAGAATTTCTTCTTGCCGATAGAAATAGTGCTTGGACTCTAGCGGAGCAACTCCTCACTTGTACTCCCCTAGCTTCAAAAGAAACACCCACTTAGGACATATGTGATTTAGTCACGTATTTGTGCTTATTCAACATTACAAAGATCGCAATTATTGCTAGAGTAAAGTCGACGTTTTAAGACAATAGCCCATTAAATACAAGGGCATATTGCGTACATTCGCTTTCTCAACCATAAAAGGCCACGGATTTTGGCCATTATAGGAGACGCATGAGTACCATCACTCCATCCCGTTTTCATCACACCCTCAGCATGCCGGTATTTCTACCCAGCATGATTTTAATCGGCGTTTTACTCGCCATTTGTACCCTCAACCCCACCGCAGCAGAACAAATATTCTCGCATGGCCAAGCTTGGATTTCGGAAAATTTCAGCTGGTTCTACATTATATCCGTTGCCATTTTCATCATCACCCTTATCGCTATCGCCTGCAGCCCATACGGGAATATCCGCCTTGGCCCAGACGATGCTAAGCCTGAGTATAATTTCACCTCTTGGGTCGCCATGCTGTTCGCCGCAGGCATGGGAATTGGCCTGATGTATTTTGGCGTGGGCGAGCCCATGCAGCATTACTTATCGCCACCACTGGCCGAAGGCAGCACCATGGCTGCCGCCCGTGAAGCGATGAATATGACATTCTTTCACTGGGGCTTTCATGCTTGGGCGATTTACTGCTTGGTAGGCCTAGTACTGGCTTATTTTGGCTTTCGCTACAATCTGCCATTGACGATCCGCTCCGGCCTCTACCCCATTTTGCGAGACAGAATCAACGGCCCAATTGGGCACGCCGTCGATGTATTTGCCCTTTGTGGCACCATTTTTGGTATCGCCACCACCCTAGGCTTTGGCATTTTACAAATAAGCGCGGGGATTAACGCCCTTACCGGCTGGGACACCTCTGGGCTTGACTTTAAGTACGGCTTAATTGCCGTCGTGATTGGTTTAGCTGGCTGTTCGGCCGCATCAGGCTTAGATAAAGGCGTGCGCCGCTTAAGCGAACTAAACCTTAGCCTCGCCATTATCCTGATGCTATTTGTATTATTTGCTGGACCAACGCTCTTTCTGCTTGGCGCTTTTGGTGACAATCTTGGCCATTATTTTTCCAGCATTGTTGAGCTCACTTTCCGCTCTTACACCTATGAACCAACGCAAAAAGAAGGCTGGTTTAGTGGCTGGACGCTACTCTATTGGGCTTGGTGGATTTCATGGTCGCCATTTGTGGGGATGTTTATTGCGCGTATTTCCCGTGGCCGTACCTTGCGTGAATTTATCATCGGCGTGATGCTGATTCCCGCACTATTTAATCTGGTTTGGATGACTATTTTTGGTAACACCGCCATCTGGCTGGATATGCATACTGCTGCGGGCGCTTTAACGCAAACTGCGGGTCATGTAGATGCTTTGCTATTTAAATTCTTTGAATATCTGCCACTGGCTAAGGTGACTTCTTCAATAGCCATCTTGCTGATTGCAGTGTTTTTTGTCACTTCGGCCGATTCAGGAGCCTTTGTGCTCAATACCATAGCAACCCGTGGTGCAGAGAAATCACCAGCTTGGCAGTGCCTATTTTGGGCCGTTTTACTTGGCGTGACTGCAGCGATCCTACTCACAACAGGTGGTTTAAAAGCATTGCAGGCCGTTACCTTAATTGCAGCCCTGCCTTTCACTGCCATTATGCTGCTGCTTTGCTTCAGCCTATGTAAAGGCTTAGCTGCTGATCGTGAACACTTCTCACAGAAGTTTTCACCTGGCACAACCTTTTGGACTGGCCAACACTGGCGCATACGCCTAGCGCAAATTCTGCAAGAGTCTCGCTTAAGCGATGTTGAAAAATTTATCGCAAAAAGCGTAGAGCCGGCTCTCAAAGAAGTAGCCGCCGAGCTGCAAAAGAAAGGCTTAGAAGCCTCTGTACTAATAGGCGAAGATAAAGCTGTTTCTTTGATTGTGCCACAAACCAATCTACGCAATTTTGTATACGGTGTGCGGCCATTAAAACAACCCGTACCTGCTTTTGCCCTGCGTGATGCATCACTACCCATGTCTAGCCGTCCCCATCATTACGTACCCATCACCTTCTTTGAAGACGGCCGCCAAGGCTACGATGTGCAATATATGATTCAGCAAGAGCTCATTGCCGACGTATTAAAACAATACGAACGCTACCTAAGCTTGGTACACAATAAAGACACCCATCTACTGAACTCTGCACCTGGGCATACTTAAGGCCTAAACACTAAAAGCCAAACGCCCACCGTTTCAAGTGGGCGTTTTTTATTGCTAGGTAAAATTGACAAAATCAGACTAAGTGGTTAAATTCTGAAGACCAAAGAGGAGAGAGTAGCTAGGGAAAACCCCAGCTACCGCCGAAGGCGCAACGCCCGCGAACGCTCAGGCAAAAGGACTCTTTGGCATCAACACTCTGGAGAGTGGCGTGCCAAACGCCCACCGAAGGGGCTAACAAAACGGATCGTCATGAGCCGTTTTGGAATCTCTCAGGTACCAAGGACAGAGGGGCCGCTGCATCTGAAAAGCCTAATCGGCTTGCAGCGCTATGCCCGAGAGTGCCATGTCCGCCCAACTCCACACTACCCCACTCAATGCTGCCCATCGTATTGCCAACGCCCGTATGGTCGATTTTGGCGGCTGGGACATGCCAGTAAACTATGGCTCGCAAATCGAAGAACACCACGCTGTTCGCACCGATGCCGGCATGTTTGATGTCAGCCATATGCGTGTGGTGGATATCAAGGGCGAGCAAGTTCGTGCCTTTCTGACCCGCGCCCTTGCCAATAATGTGGCTAAGCTTAAAGTTTCTGGCAAAGCACTCTATTCTTGCTTGCTCAACCCACAAGCCACCGTGATCGACGATTTAATCGTTTATTACTTTGCCGAAGATTACTTCCGCCTTGTGGTGAATGCAGGCACCGCAGACAAAGACATCGCATGGATGCAGCAGCTTAATACCGATTGGAATACCGGCCTCACCATTACTTCCCGTAATGATTTAGCCATTCTGGCCGTACAAGGCCCGAATGCCCGCGCTAAGGTTTGGCAAGTTTTGCCAGAAACCCAAGCTGCCAGTTCAGACCTCAAGCCTTTTAATGCCGCGCAAATTGGCGATGTGATGATCGCCCGCACCGGTTACACCGGCGAAGACGGCTTTGAAGTGGTACTGCCTGCTACTCAAATTGAAAACTTCTGGAATCAACTGATCGCCGCAGGCGTTCGCCCTTGTGGCCTTGGTGCACGCGACACGCTGCGTTTAGAAGCGGGTATGAATTTATACGGCCAAGATATGGACGAAACAGTGAATCCGCTCAATGCAGCACTGGCTTGGACGATTGACCTCGTTTCCGAGCGTGATTTCGTAGGTAAAGAAGCCCTACTGGCTCAAGGCCAAACTCAACAATTCCTGGGCTTGTTGCTACTGGATAAAGGCGGTGTATTGCGTGGCCACCAGGTAGTGCATACCGAACAGGGAGATGGCGAAATCACCAGCGGCACGTTCTCGCCTAGCCTGCAACAATCCATTGCCATGGCGCGTTTACCGCTAGGCGTTGCCATTGGCGACACCGTACACGTAGCCATTCGTGATAAAAAACTAGCCGCCCGCGTCGTAAAAATGCCTTTTGTGCGCAACGGTAAATCACAGCTTTAAAAACCTTAGAACCTAAATTCTGTGGGCACAGAGAACACGGAGAAAACCAAGACGAGAACACCGAGAAAAACAATAGAGAGAATCATTAGTTTTTTACTTAAAAGATTTTCTCTGTGCTCTCTGAGTTCTCATATTTTCTCTGCGTCTACAGAAGTTTTTGAATTTAATTACCCCCATACCGGAGTTTTTATTATGTCTATCCCTGCAAATTTGAAATTCACTGACACTCACGAATGGCTTCGTCTTGAAGCGGATGGCAGCATCACCATCGGCATCACCAACCATGCTCAAGAAGCGTTGGGCGATATCGTGTTTTTGGAATTGCCAGCAGCCGGCACTCGCTACGCTAAAAACGACGCTTGTGGTGTGGTTGAGTCAGTTAAAGCTGCCAGCGATATCTACGCGCCATTGGCAGGTGTGATTGTTGAAAGCAATGACGACTTGACCAACGCTCCAGAGCAAGTCAACACCGACGCTTACGATGCCTGGTTATTCAAAATCACCCCAGACAACGCAGCCGACCTCGACACTATGCTGAGCGCTGCCGATTACGAAAAAGCCATCGGCTAATAAAACATAAAAACGTCTGTAGACACAGAGATCGGGAAGAACACAAAGCACACGGAAAAAACCTTTAAGGTAAAAGATAATTAACAGCAATGTATCGCTTACAGCGCTGTTATAGCTAGGTCTTCCTCCTTGTGCTCGCTTTTGCTCTTCTCTATGTTCTCAGTGTTTACAGATCTTTTTGACTTACCTTTTGACCTGCCCCACGTACACTTACGGTTGCCGCCATGACCACTGCATCTCTTAGCCATCTTGAAGATCACGCCGCTTTTGTGGCCCGCCATATCGGCCCTAACGCTGCGGAAGAAGCCGCAATGTTGGCCACGCTGGGCTATGCAACACGCTCCGATCTGATTAAAAACATCGTTCCTACAGCGATTGCCCGCGCAGACGCGCTGCCGCTTGGTGAATTCACCACCGCAAAAAGCGAAGCGGAAGCTTTAGCCACGCTGAAAGCGATTGCAGGCAAAAACATCCTAAAGAAGAATTTCATTGGTCAGGGCTATTACGGCACCCACACGCCAAGCGTGATTCTGCGCAACATCTTGGAAAACCCAGCTTGGTACACGGCTTACACGCCATACCAGCCAGAAATCAGCCAAGGCCGCTTGGAAGCCATTATTAACTTCCAGCAAATGATTTGCGATATGACCGGCATGGCCATTGCCAATGCATCGATGCTAGATGAAGGCACGGCGGCTGCCGAAGCTATGACGCTGTTAATGCGCATGAGCAAAAGCAAATCGACCATTTTCTATGTCGCCGCCGATGTGCTGCCACAAACCCGCGAAGTGATCACCACCCGTGCTGCGCCACTGGGCATTGAAGTGCGCACCGGTCTTGGCGAAGCTGGGGACGGCTTTGGCGTGCTATTGCAATACCCTGGCGTAAACGGCGATGTGCCTGATTACCGCAATCTGGTGGCTGATTTACACGCCAAGGGTACTTTAGTGGTTGTTGCTGCTGACTTGCTGGCGCTCACCCTGCTGGCTGCACCAGGCGAATGGGGTGCAGATGTGGTGGTGGGTAATAGCCAACGCTTTGGTGTACCGCTTGGCTTTGGTGGCCCGCACGCTGGCTTTTTAGCCACTCGCGATGAATTCAAACGCTCGATGCCAGGCCGCTTGGTCGGCATTACCATTGATGCGCAAGGCAAGAGCGCTTACCGCCTTGCTCTGCAAACCCGCGAGCAACATATCCGCCGCGAAAAAGCCACTTCCAATATCTGTACCGCACAAGTATTGCTCGCCGTGATGGCCAGCATGTACGCCGTTTACCACGGCCCAGCCGGCTTAAAACGCATCGCGCATCGCGTACACCGCTTAACTAGCATCCTTGCAGCGGGCTTAAAGCAGCTAGATGTAAAAGTCGTCAACGGCAGCTGGTTTGATACGCTCACAATTAGCGTTAAAGACGCTACTCAAGTACACGCACTGGCGTATGAGCAAGGCCTAAATCTGCGCCATATCGATGCCAGCACGGTCGGCATTTCTCTGGATGAAACCAGCACTCGCGAAGACATCGCTGCGTTGTGGCATGTATTTTCAGGCGGTAAAACCCTGCCAACGGTTGATGCATTAGATGCAGAAATCGCAGGCGCATTACCGAGCGAACTATTACGCCAGACGGATTTCCTGACTCACCCAACATTTAACCGCTATCACTCCGAAACCGAGATGATGCGCTATCTGCGTGGCTTGGCAGATAAAGATTTAGCCCTTGATCGCACTATGATTCCGCTGGGTTCTTGCACCATGAAGCTGAACGCGGCCAGCGAAATGATGCCGGTCACTTGGCCAGAATTCGCCAATGTTCACCCGTTTGCGCCAAATGCACAAACAGCGGGCTACCGCGAAATGATCGCCCAGCTGGAAGACATGCTTTGCGCGGCAACCGGTTATGCAGGTGTGAGCTTGCAGCCAAACGCAGGCAGCCAAGGCGAATACGCAGGCCTGTTGATTATCAAGGCTTACCACGCTTCTCGTAACGATGCGGAGCGCAATATCGTGTTAATCCCCGCTTCTGCACACGGCACTAACCCCGCTTCTGCACAGATGGCAGGCCTCTCCGTGGTGGTGGTGGCTTGTGATGAAGCAGGTAATATCGATCTAGCCGATTTACGCGCCAAGGCCGATAAGCACAGCCAGAATATTGCGGCGATTATGATCACCTACCCAAGCACGCACGGCGTGTTTGAAGAATCGGTTACAGAAGTGTGCGAAATCGTGCACGGCCACGGCGGCCAAGTGTATATCGACGGTGCAAATATGAATGCTATGGTGGGCCTGTGCGCACCTGGCCAGTTTGGCGGCGATGTCAGCCACTTAAACCTGCACAAAACATTCTGCATTCCCCACGGCGGCGGCGGCCCAGGTGTTGGCCCGGTAGCGGTAGCAGCACACTTAGTACCGTTTTTGCCTAATCAGCAAAGCAGCGGCTATGTGCGAGGCGAGCAAGGTATTGGCGCAGTGAGCGCTGCGCCTTACGGCTCGGCAGCGATTTTGCCTATCTCATGGATGTATATCGCCATGATGGGCGCAGAAGGCCTGAAAAGCGCGACTGAAATGGCGATTCTGAACGCCAACTACATCGCCAAATGCCTAGCTCCTTTTTACCCAGTGCTCTACAGCGGCCACGATGGTTTGGTTGCGCACGAATGTATTCTGGACCTGCGCCCACTCAAAGACGCCAGCGGCATCAGCAATGAAGATGTAGCAAAACGCCTGATGGATTACGGCTTCCACGCGCCAACCATGAGCTTCCCGGTACCGGGAACGCTAATGGTAGAGCCTACCGAAAGCGAGTCAAAAGTAGAACTTGATCGCTTTATCGACGCCATGATCGCCATCCGCAGCGAAATCGATCGCGTAGTGAGCGGCGAATGGACACTGGCAGATAATCCGCTGGTGAACGCGCCGCATACCGTAGAAGTACTCACAGCAGAAACGTGGGAACACGGCTATACACGCGCCACAGCTGCATTCCCGCTAGAAAGCGTAAAACGTAATAAATACTGGCCACCAGTTGGCCGTGCTGACAACGTTTACGGTGATCGCAACTTATTCTGCGCTTGCTTACCGATGTCTGATTACGAATAAGCTAAAAAATCAAGCAAAAGACCATCCGCTAAACTGCACCCCAAAAATTGGACTCCCGTTCATTTTTTTGGGGTGTTTTTATGTCCAAGCACACAACGCATTGAAATGGCGCGCCGCCCAGCATTGGCGCTGGTCAGTCAAATGCTAAAGAAAATCCTAGGATGTATGATTCGGATCAGGATTAGCAGTATCAAATGGCAAAGCTTGTCCAAAAAATGGAATCGCCACGATAATGCTGCGATGGAAAGCCTCTTTGGCACATAGAAGTCAGAATGCTTCTCTCCGGAAAAATTCAGCAGCATTGAGTAACTGAGGCAAGGCATCGTGGATTACACCCATTACTTAACCATGACCGAATCAAGTTGAAAATAAAAGGGCTGAGTCCTGTGCAATACAGAACCCAGCCCTTGAACGCCTAGCTTTTATACCGCCCAACTCATTGGGGTTGGTTCATTTGCAGCTAAAACTACTCCTGCATAAAATACTATTCTGTTATCTTTACTGAAATAAATAGCCACCTTATCTCTAATCAAGACTTAAATATAGGCGTACGATTCGCAGCTTTACTACGGCTATCCAACTCCGCAATCAACACTGGCAATTTGGCTTTAGCCGCCTGCTTTAACTGATCACTAGCTTCGGTATACACCTTGGTTGTACGAAACCAATCAGCGCTGATGCTGTCCCCCAGACGGTCAGAAATAAGATGCCATGCGTAGGCATCAACCCTATTATTTTCTTGTAAATAAAGCTCAGCAATAATGCCCGCTGAGCGGATATTGCCCGCCACTAAAGCATCTTTAAAGGTAGATTTAGCCTGATTGGCATAGTCTGTTTGCGGGTCATAATCAGGATTATCTGGGTTTTTATTTAATTCGAAATAGTACTTCTCGCCCAAATGTACCATGGCATAGGCATCGCCCGACTTAGCCAGTTTCTTTAAGCTTTGCAAGTCTTTAGTCAAATAATCCGCGGGTACCATATAACCCAAAGTTTCCATTTTTTTACGGCGTGCAGCTTCTTCAGGGCTAATTATTTCTTTATCTGGTGTATTTAAGATGCTATTTAAATGGGGATCTGTTTTTACCTCATCACTACTTAAATCAATGGTTTTGTTTTTAGCAAAAGGCGAGGCTTGCAACATGGCAGACTGATTGAAGTTTTTATCTTTTATTTGTAAAGTAGTTTCAGACAATGATGCGGTCTGATTTGGCTGAGCCGCTGATTTCACGGCTGCAACCAAACTATATAAAACAGCAGCAGGTGATTGCCAGAAAGAGAGTATGGCTACCCCAGCTAATACCAGCATCAGTAGCAGAATTGGTTTTTTCATATTTTGCCTCACTCCATTCTCCCTAATACCCAAAGACATTAGGGAGATTTTTTTAAAAAATTATCTTGGCAAACTATTAAAACACTTCCGTAGATCACCCTGAGCATAGCCCCAGCGAGTAAACGCATCACGCTGAGCAGGTGTGCCATGCGTGCTGTAATCCGCGGCCGCCCGTGCGCTACTTACCGCGGCCTCTAGGAAAGGTTGATATCCAAGATTATTTACAGCAAAGCGAATAAATGAGCCACCGTTGCAATCGGCCTGCAGCTCTTGGTAAGGCTCGCGCAGGTTAATACCATTGGCAAACTGGATAGAATGCCCCCACTCATGCGCCAACACCATTTTTGCGGCGTAATTGCCGTGCTGCGTTTCCTGAGACTGTAAAAACTGTGTGCCCACGCTAATAATGCTTGGGCCACATGCCATCGCATTTGGGCTAGGCTCGCCACAAGCGCGTTGATCGATATAAACGGTTGGCCGTGCATACGAGCCTTTTTCTTGGCTGATTTCTGAGCCAGTTTTATTGATGTAAGTCTGACTCACAGTAACTGCATTTACAGCCTGGCTAAGGCCTAAACCCATTACAAGTGCAAAAACCAATCGAGTTTGCTTTGTCATCGTTATCTCCATATTTGGCGGGATACTTATTGCCTACGTTTTATTTGAAAAGTAATTAACAGTTAAAAATCAATCACTTTCTGCAATAGATCATTACTTTTATGACAAAAGCATGTCAAGTGGCGTAAACAAAAAAAACAGAAATACAACAACAATGCAATATTACCAATCGAAATGTAAAAGCCATTTACCCCACCCTCATTGCATTAACAGTAAGTCCTGCTAGCTAGGGGGGCGTTGAAATACGTCAGTAAAATTGGCATAGAACGGGTTGTAGCTTATGAGCATCAGCTGTTGATTTATGTCGGCAGCTTACTGAAATGGACTCATGGCCTGCACTTAATCCGCACGGCAAAAGACAAAACCAGCGTTTTATTTTTTGTACAGCCAGACTTTAAAGCAGCAGAAGTAGGGACTCCGCTCAATACAAAAAAGCAGTACAGTGGGCGCAGGCCATCACCAGCCGCTGTGTGTTGGCCTTCATTTTATTCCAAACTTTTAGCCAACATCATCAGCATGCCCGCCGTTGCCCCCATACCACTCGCCCATCGTGCTCCAAAAAATGGGTGAACCCACGCTGACCATTGCGCTCTACCATCCTGCGCTCATAGCGGCGCACATCGAGCAATACTTCCAAAGGCAGCTCAAATACCGCAGCCACCTCTCTTGGGTCTGGTGCCATCTCAAAACCAGGCTGAAGCAGCCCCACCACTGGCGTTACCCTATACCGGCTAATCGTAAAATACTCGGCCAAGCTTGCCACCACTTCAACTCGCTCAATTGGAATACCTGTCTCTTCTTGGGTTTCACGCAAGGCGGTGGCCACTAGATCTATATCTTGTTTTTCGAACGCGCCCCCGGGGAAACTCACCTGCCCTGCATGGGTAGAGAGGTGTGCAGCACGCTCGGTAAACAACACACTTACACCTGCAGGGTGCAGTACCAAAGGAATCAAAACAGCGGCAGCACGGCTACTATGCAAGGGGCTCCCCCTAAATCACCGGCAGATATTTTGTTAGCAGTATTCAGTTTTAATTGCAGCCATGAGCGAATCTGGCTGGGGGCTGGCAAGATCACGACGATACCTACTTAAAAAAGGGGAGTAGCGTATATGAAACCGTGCAAAAAAAATCATAAAAACATGGATGACTGCAGGCTAAAGCCCCCAACCATCCTATAAAAAATCTTGGTTCATGATCAGATGAGGACAGACTATTTATCCCGCAAACGCTGCCCAACGGCGCTACCCAAGGCTACAATTTTTGCATGAAAAGGCCAAGCCTCTTCCAGTTTTTTATCTCGCCCAGTTTGCTCTACTTTTTTGCATAAATCAGCCAAAGATTGCGCGCCCATTTGTGCCGCTGCTCCTTTTAATTTATGTGCGCAAGTCACCACCGCATCGCCACTCCCCGACTCAATCACAGGGCCTAAATTAGCCAAACACTCGTCTAAAGTGGGCAAAAACAATTGAATTAACTCATCGGTCATATCCATGCCAAGCATTTTTTTCAAATCTTCAAAAGTTTGATAAATGCTGGCCATCTCATTTTCAACATCAGTGGCTTCAATAGGTAAGGACATATTTCCTCTACTTTGGGCAAGCACCGCTGGCCCCGTTTGCTGGTTTGGGAAAAAAATCGAGAGCACGCGGATGAGATGCTCCACACTAATAGGCTTCGCAATAAAATCATTCATTCCTATGGCAAAACAACGATCTTGATCTGATTTAAACGCATTAGCGGTTAACGCCACAATTGGCACCTTGGATTGGGGCCCTACAAGCGAGCGAATATGAGCCACCGCAGTATAGCCATCCATCTCTGGCATTTGGCAATCCATAAAAACCAGATCGTAATTACCCTTTTGCACTGCATTGAGTGCTTCTAATCCATTTGCAGCCACATCAACTCTACAACCCAAATTTTGCAGCATTAACACCGCTACTTTTTGATTAATGGGATTATCTTCAGCCACCAAAATATATAATTTTAAATCGGAAATAGATTCAATGCTTAAGGATAAATCCTGCTGAAGGGGCATCACTTTTTTAGGTAAATCTAAAGCTGCATCAATACAGAGGCGCAATGCTCGCTCTTGCACAGGCTTAGCTAAATAAAAATCAGCGTGTTCTTTTAAATAAGTATTATCAGAATAGCTCCAATCTGAAAGAATAATAATGGGTAGATCCGCCCATTTTTTATTCGATCGAATAACATCAACTATTTGAGTAAAACTCATACTTTCAAATCGATTATCCACAATTGCAAGCATAAAATTTGCATCATCAGCATTCAAGGCAGCTAAACCACGTTGCACATCATTATAACAATCAGCCACCAAGCCCAGCCGCCCTAGTAATATCCATAATGCTTCTGCATGAGCAGCAAAGGCATCAATAACAAGCACTTTATTCGATCGGTCAGAATAATTTATGTTAATAGGTACTGGTACATTTCCAGTCGCTAATTGTAATTCAAACCAAAATAAGGCACCTTTTCCTTCCACGCTATCAACACCAATCCTACCCCCCATGGCCTCAATCAATTTTTTACAAATAGATAAACCCAATCCCGTACCTCCAAATTTGCGTGTTGTTGATGCATCCGCTTGGGTAAATGAACTAAATAATACTTTTTTTACCTTATCAGAAATACCCACACCACTATCTTCGACTTCTAAGCGAATGTTAACCTTATGATCTACAACAGCTTCGCTATAAACCCGCATCAGCACTTGGCCCTGCTCGGTAAATTTAATGGCATTATTTAATAAATTAAGTAACACTTGCCTAATTCGGCCAGGATCTCCTATCAAGCATTCAGGCACGGATGGCACCACAATAGAAGCAATATCTAATCTTTTTTCATTTGCTTTTTGGGCAATCATCTCAAAAGCTTCTTCACATACTTGGCGAAAATCAAATTGAATATTCTCAAGTTCTAACTTACCGGCTTCAATTTTTGAAAAATCCAATAAATCATTAATTAAATACAATAAAGCATTCCCAGCGGTGTGAATGGAATCTACAAAATCACGTTGCTGTGGCTCTAAATTTCCTGTACGCATTAACGAAGAAAATCCAAGTACAGCATTCAATGGAGTGCGAATTTCATGGCTCATATTAGCTAAAAATTCACTTTTGGCTCGATTAGCCGCCTCTGCCATTGCGGTTGCCTCTTGCAAAGCAGCTTCATTCATTTTTCTTTCATGAATATCAATATTCACACCTAATATTCGTAAAGGTTTGCCATCATCATTAAATGCATTCACCCTGCCTACACCCAAAATCCACCGCCAACTGCCGCTTTTTTCCAGCATTCTAAATTCTGCAGAATAAACGGGCACGATGCCATCAAAGTGAGCTTGTAATATCTTATTTGCTGCAGCAAAATCATCGGGATGAACTAACAATGCCCAACTTTCTATATGCGGTTTAATTTCAGATTCGTCATAGCCCAGCATTTCTGCCCATTTACCACCAAATAAAACTTCATCGCTCGTGATATCCCAGTCCCACACGCCCAAACCCGCGCACTGGATAGTTAAATCCATTCGTTTTCGGCTATCATCTAACGCTGCTTCATGCTTTAAAATCTCAGTAATATCTTCGTGCGAACCAACCATCCGCACCACTTCTCCCTGCGCATTTTTCAAATGCACAGCACGGCTGCGCACACTTACCCAGTGCCCATCTTTATGTTTAAAACGTAGAGTCAATTCAAAGCGCGCCACTGTACCATCATTATATTCTTGAGTTAAACGTAAAAAGCTTTTTCTATCTTCAGAATCAATTAATTGATCCCATGTCGTTAAATTATTGGCTAATTCACCATCTTGATAACCAAAATTAGCTTTCCACTGAGGTGAGAACCAAACCTCACCCGTCTGCATATTCCAATCCCAAATACCTTCTTGTGCCGCTTGTGCCGCCAAAGAGAATCGCTCTCCCGATTCCCTTAATAAAGCTTCAGCGGCTTTTAATGGAGTAATATCAAAATTAACGCCAATAACACGCTCAGATTGATCTTCTTCATTAATAATTAATTTACCATGCATTGATATATAACGAATTTCACCATCAGCGCGGCGAATTCTAACTGTTTCATGCAATGGGTCCCCATCCTGTAGCATCGCATGGATTGCACCATCAAATTGAGCAAAATCATCATTAATAATCAAGGCCGACCAGCTGGCATAACTTATTTCAAATCGAGTAGGGTCTAATGCATACAAGGCATACATCACCTTATCCCAAAATATTTTATTTTCGGCTAATTGCCACTCCCAAATACCCAACCCTGCAGAATCAACAGCCAATTGTAAGCGCTCTTGAATAGCCTCTGTATCTGCAAACCAGCTGTGCGATGGCTTACTTAAAACGCAGAGCAATGTTTTATCAATTTTTAAATCATACAAATGTAGCCATGCAAAAAAACCAACACCTTGGTTATTTTTGCACTGCACTTTTATTAATGTAGAGTCTGATTTACTACCTTGCATATTTATGCAGTGCTCAATATGCTTATTAAGCTCGGATAGACTAAGGTCAAGCAGGAATGGTGCTAGGTTTTTTCCAACTACATCGCTTTCATTATATTTAAAAACCATTTCTGCTTGATTATTAACTTTTAATATTTTACCGCTATAATCAATCGTAAATATTACATCACCCACAGCATCAATAACACATTCATATTTATCATTATTATTTTGCTTTGACTGCGAAAAAAAATTAAACTCATCTTTAATATTTTTATGTTTTTTTAACAAACCATAACATATGGTAAGAGATGCACTTATCAGCATTCCAAACAGCAAACACCACGCATAATCATTTTTTTTATAAATCCTATCAAAGTCATGACCACTTTTAATCATAAAGGTAAAATTTGAACCTGCATAATTAATCAAAAATTCCCTACCCAAGCTAGCCGTATCTAAAGACTGCTTATTATTTTTATCTAAACTAAATATTTTATTTTCTTCTTTTTTCCCATTCCCAAAATAAATACTAAAATTTAAAAAATTACTGTATTCACTATTTATGCTTGCCATCATTTTTTCTGCATCAATTGGCATATAAAAAAAACCTAAAACCGTTCCCCCTTTACTTGAAATATTGTTGCCTCTTGAATTTAGGCTATACCAAGGCACAAATACAAAAAAATCGGCATGATGCTGCGCGCCGATAGATGCAGAGCGAATAATCAGCTCTTTTTCATGCGCCATTACGGCGGTCAAGCGCTTGGCTAACTCTGGATCCTGCGCAAAATCGTAACCCAATACTTCCGTTTTTAAAATACCTGGCTCTAATGCCTCAACAATAAAAGCATCAGTTAAACTCTGCACTTTAAATTGCGTAATGGGCAAATGCTGCCGGCTCTGCGCGTAATATTTATCCCAATCCTCAGCGGACACCTTCCTAATCAAACCAATAGATAAAGCCCCAGGTAAGGCAGCAGGCAAATTCAAGAACTGGATATAACGAGAAAACTCGATCATATTATTTCTATTTACCCCTGAAAAAGCATGGGCATATCTTAAACTTACGGCGTAGTTAGACAGGCGGCTTTGTGTGGCTTGCACTAAGCGATCACTCATTTGTAGAAAAGCTGCATCTGCGCGCTCAGTTTCGGCTCGGTCTACAAACAAAGCCACAACAATACTGAACACCAGCCCCAATAAGCCAAGCCACATGGGGCCCTGCCATACCGTTTTATACTCGTACATTCTTGACCAAAATAACTTCATTACCGCTCTGACCTAAGCATCTACATGCAACTCAATATAGATGAGCTGCATAGCGTGTTGCCAGTCAAACACAAATTAAATGACAAAGACATTGCTACATGTGTAATAAAAAGACAAAAAAACATTTTTTACTCCGTAATAAAGCGATATAAATCCGCAGATTTACACTCACAAGTGGCTATTTGCCAGCAATCCCACAAATATCTATCTATTCACCTCGCAGTAAGATGCAATATTGGGGATAATTCCTTATTCTCTTTAAATTCCGGTTTAGCCACGATGCCGCGCAAGATTCTCGTTACCTCCGCCCTTCCCTACGCCAACGGTGCGATTCACCTTGGCCATATGGTCGAACATATTCAGACTGATATCTGGGTACGCTTTCAAAAACAACGTGGCCATGAGTGTCATAGTGTTTGTGCGGATGACACCCACGGCGCGCCGATTATGTTGCGTGCAGAAAAATTGGGAATTACGCCTGAAGCCCTGATTGCTGAATCACTTCGCTCGCATATGAGTGATTTTGCTGGCTTTCATGTGAGCTATGACAACTACTACAGCACCAACAGCCCAGAAAACAAACAACTGGCTTGTGAGATTTACAACAAGTTGAAAGCGGATGGAAAAATTGCTCAGCGCAGCATTAGCCAGCTATTTGACCCGCAAAAAAACATGTTTCTGGCCGACCGCTTTGTAAAAGGCGAATGCCCGAAATGCGCAGCCAAAGATCAGTACGGTGATAACTGTGAGGTGTGCGGTGCCACTTACGCACCTACCGAGCTAAAACGCCCCTACTCGGCCATTTCTGGCGCAACACCGGAGTTAAGAGACTCCGAGCACTATTTCTTTAAGCTTGCCGATTGCGAAGAATTCCTTAAAGTTTGGACTAAAGAAACCACGCTAGTAGATGGCAAACAGCGCCCTCGCTTGCAAAGCGAAGCCTCTAATAAGATGCAAGAATGGTTTGAATCTGGCCTTTCAGACTGGGATATCAGCCGCGATGCGCCTTACTTTGGCTTTGAAATTCCAGATGCACCAGGTAAGTATTTCTACGTTTGGCTCGACGCACCAGTTGGTTATATGGCCAGCCATAAAAACCTTTGCGATCGCCTCGGCTTAGATTTTGATAGCTATTGGAATAAAGATTCTGATGCGGAGCTGTATCACTTTATCGGCAAAGATATTCTGTATTTCCACGCACTATTTTGGCCGGCCATGCTGGAATACGCAGGCTACCGTACACCAACCGCCATTAACGCCCACGGCTTTTTAACCGTAGATGGCGCAAAAATGAGCAAATCACGCGGTACCTTCATTACTGCTGAGTCTTACTTAAAACATCTGAACCCAGAATGGCTGCGTTATTACTTTGCCGCTAAGCTGGGCAGCGGTGTGGACGATCTGGATTTAAACCTAGAAGACTTTAGTGCCCGCGTTAACTCTGACTTGATCGGCAAGTACATTAATATCGCTAGCCGCGCAGCAGGCTTTATCAGCAAGCGCTTTGAAGGCCGTTTGCACGATGGTATTTTCACTGCCGATGATTACCCTTTAATGGACAAAATCGTGGCTCTGCAAGCTCAGCTGCAGGGCGCTGGCGAGAAGCTGGCGGCCCTCTATGAGGCACGCGAATATGGCCGCGCCATTCGTGAAATCATGGCTTTAACCGATGAGGTCAATCAGTACGTAGATAGCGTCAAGCCTTGGGTAATGGCGAAAGACCCTGAGCAAAGCTTGCATTTACATGTGGTATGCAGCTTCTTGATTAATGCCTTCCGTATTCTGACGATCTACCTGAAGCCTGTACTACCTAAGCTGGCTGCCGATGTTGAAGCCTTTCTTAATGTCGCACCATTTACATGGGCCGATGCACAGGTATTACTGCTGGATCACACCATCGAGCCTTACCAGCACCTCATGACCCGAATTGATCCTAAAAATATCGAAGCCATGGTCGAAGAAAACAAGCAAAACCTAGAAGCCACGCCAACGACAGCCAAGCCTGACTACGAGATCCCGCCGATTGCGGAAACCATCAGCATCGATGACTTTATGAAAATCGATCTACGTGTAGCGATGATTACCGAAGCAAAGGCCGTAGAAGGTGCAGATAAGCTGGTTTCTTTAACACTAGATATCGGCAATGAAAGCCGCCATGTATTTGCAGGCATTAAAGCCGCTTATAAACCGGAAGATCTGCAAGGGCGTATGACGGTGATGGTCGCCAACCTAGCCCCGCGTAAAATGAAATTTGGTGTATCCGAAGGCATGGTATTGGCTGCAGGTGGAGACGGTGGATTATATCTCCTGAGCCCAGATACCGGTGCAAAGCCTGGCATGCGTGTGAAATAAACTTGCTTAAGGGAGCATCAAAAGCCGATCGACTCAATAAAACAAAGCGCGCTTTATCGCGAAGATGGATATTTCGAGACGCCCTTAAATCAACCGCCATTCGTGGCGGTTTTTCTCTTTACACAAGAAACCTATGCTCAAACAGCTTCTTCCTATCGCCCTGCTAATCGCCAGTCAGGCTTACGCCGAGCCAGGCGAATCCTTAAATCAAAATCCTGCCGCATTTAAGCTAGGTTTTGAAACCATCACCCTGCCCAATGATGAAAATATGGGCATGATTGGGGGGAGTTACTTAATTGAAACCTTGCCCGGCCTCTACCTTGGCCCAGCGGCCTATGGCGCGATCACAGGAGAGCGCGGTGGATTTTTTACCGGTGGGGCGGAAATCACCTATCGCCTCCCCATTAACAATCGCCTCAGTGTGGATAGCGGCTTTTATCTGGGTGGCGGCGGTGGCGGCGCAGCGGGCGTGGGCGGTGGGCTGATGTTACGCCCGCATATCGATCTACTTTGGGACTTTGGCGGGATCAGAGCGGGGATATCGGCCTCTGAAGTACGCTTTCCAAGCGGTCATTTTAATAGCCGCCAACTAGGGCTCATGCTGTCATTTGATGATAGCTTTAGCTATAGCGATGCTAGCCGAATCGGCCAATATTTAAGTAGCAGCACACGCAGTGGCGTGGGCTTTGATCGGATTGCCATTGTGGCTGCGCAATCTAAGCCGCAAGGCGATGTAAAAACCACTACAGGCGCACCTGCACCCGATAGCACCTCCTACGCTGGCTTTTTAATGACCCAGTCTTTAGCCAATGGCTGGCTATGGGGCGTTGAAGCAGCTGGTGCCGTAAAAGGCGAATCCGATGGTTATGCTGAAGTATTAGGCACCTTCGGTTGGGAGTACACATTTAACCCCTCTTTACGCGCAGGCTCTCGTGTTTCGCTAGGGATGGGTGGCGGCGGTGCTGTGGATACTGGCGGTGGCGGCTTGGGAAAAGCGGCCATTTTTGGCACGTATCAACTCACCCGTGATTTAGACTTAACCTTAGAAACCGGTGTATCTAAAGCCTTTGATGGCAGTTTTAGTGCTCGCTACGCCAGCTTGCAGCTCGGCATGGCACTAGATCACCCTCATGCTAGTACCGATATTCTTAGCCGAATAGAAGGTTGGGAATGGGATGCTAGCGTACAACAATACACCAGCGCCGCACGCCGCGATGGCAGCAAACGCAGCATGCAAAACATTGGCTTTAAGCTGAACCGTCATATTGATAACGGATTTTACCTTAGCGGCCAAGCACATAGCGCCTTAGCTGGCGGTGCAGGTGGTTATTCAGTCGGCCTAGTTGGTGCAGGCTGGGAAAGCCCAGAAGTGCTCGGCAAATTACGCCTTAGTGCAGAAATGCTGATCGGTGCTGCAGGCGGCGGAGGGGTGGATTCAGATGGCGGTGCCATCATGCAGCCTATGGCTTATGCTAGCTACCCTATTGCTAAAAACTGGCAAATCAAAGCCGGCGCAGGGATCGTAAAATCATTCAAGGGTGAACTCAATAGCCCCGTTTTAGATTTATCCCTGGGCTACCGTTTTGGCTTAGCAAGACGTTAATACAATAGGGGCGCTGCAAGCAGCGCCCCTATTTATTTTAAAGCCATCCAACGGATACCTTAAGTGACTTCCCGAGCAAAAACAGCCTTAGCCCGCGCTAAAAACCGCCACCATCTTAGCTAAATACGCCGCACAACCTGCCTCGCCCTCGGCTGGAGCCCAGCTGGCTTTTTCAGCCGCAGCCAGAGCCACATATGGCCCCGCCTTGCTTTCAAAAAACACCGAGCCACTTTCCAGCGCCACCATACTGTGAAACGCACCGGCAGGAATATTAATCCCCACATTGCCCTCTTTCGCACTCAAAACCACCTGCTGGATAATTTCACCCTGAGCATCAAAAATAAGAATACCAAATCGACCACTCAAAGCGATCATGGTTTCGTCTTTTTCGCTATCTAAATGGCAATGCGGCTGCACATAAGTGCCAGGTTCTAAAGCATTCAATAAGCGATGACAACTGGATTCATTACTGGCGTGAAAATTAAAATTCTTGCGCAAACGTGGGCTGGCTTTCGCCCCTTGGGTTAGCTCAGCCAATGTTTCTGTATTAATTAGACTAATCATAGGATCCTTGAAGCAACGTTAGATATGCATTAAACAATATCAACTTACGCCGCTTTCCATACAGGTAAAGGAAAAACTTTATCGTAAACCCAGTTATAGATGAAGGCATAAACCAAGTAAAAAGCGGCAAAACCAAGATCCATAATAAAAGCATCCCAAAGCCCAACCTTCAGCCACCACGCCACCAGCGGCAAACTCACCATCAGCAGCCCACCTTCAAAGCCAATAGCGTGCATCACTCGCTCTACTGGGGTTTTATTCACGCGTTTTTTCCAGCGCGCCAATAAATGATCAAAACCCACGTTGTAAACATAATTCCATACAGTAGCAATAATCGAGATCCCCACCGCTAGCACCCCAAGTTCTCCAACTGAAAAACCAAAGGCTAACCTAGCAAGGGGGACAAATAGCAACAAGCCAATCACTTCAAAACCAATCACATGCCGGATACGATCGGCCCGATTTCTCATCTGCATTTTAAGGTGCTCATCTTATTCACAATGACTACTAGCATACCCAGCTTCTATGATAGTTGTTAGTTGGTAACCATCTTAAAAGCAGATAGATGAAATATTCATTAGATCAGTTAAGTGCCTTTAAAGCCGCTGCCGAGTGCGGTTCTTTCTCCGCGGCGGCTCGGCGCATGGGTAAAGCTCAGTCTTTGGTTAGCACTGCCATCGCCAATTTAGAGATTGATCTGGGAGTGAGCTTATTTCACCGCGCAGGGCGCTACCCCCAACTTAGTGCTGAAGGTAAGCGCTTATTGCCCGAGGCCATCGCTATTTTGCAGCGCTGTGAGCAGCTCAGCGGCATTGCTCATAGCCTGAATGCGGGGCAAGAAGCCAAGCTACGCTTGGCCGTAGATGATTCAGCTCAGATGCCCTGGCTGGGGGATTTACTGGAGCAATTAGCCACGAAATTTCCGCAGCTAGAGGTGGAATTGTTATTCCCCATCATGGATGATTTATACAAGCTCCTGCAATCAGGGCGAGTTGACTTAGGCATCAGCTATGAAGCGGCTGAGCAACCCAAAGAATTGGCCTTTCACTGGCTCAAACAATGCGAAGTGCAATTTGTCGTATCTAGACAACATCCGCTAGCCGTAGCCCACAATGTGAGCCTCGCCATGCTGCAAAGCCACCGGCAATTGATGGTCACGGGTCGACAGAGCGGAGCTGAAAAAGAGCGCTTTCGCTATTCACCCTCGGTTTGGTGGGTAGAAGGCGATTGGGCCGTGCTCGAGCTGGTGCGCCGCGGCTTGGGCTGGGCTTGCTTACCCAAACACTTTGCCGATGTTACACAGGAGCAAGATATTATTCAGCTTCCCATCCAGTTTAGCGAAAGTCAGTTGCAGCTGGGTATTCAGCTAGTTTGGCACCCAGGGCATCAGCTGGGCCTAGCCGGCCAGTGGTTTAAAACCGCACTAATTCAAGGAGCAATAGCTGGATAAGCCCTTGCAAGGTGTGTCCAGCTCATAAACCCTTCGCACTTATGCCCCAAACATTCACTTAGGGAGTGAAATAAACCCTTATATCACTGGGCGACAAGGCAAATAATTCAAACACCGCCACTGTCGGTATAATCACTTTTTTGCCACCTTCCGTACAGGCCAGCCATGTACCTACCAGATCCTCGCCTCTACGCTAGAGTTAACGCACAAAACCCCATTATTCGACTACTGATGTCGCTACTGACAGAATCATCCAGCGAAGTGGTTAAGCAAAAACGTGAAGCGCTCACCACTCTACTGGCCGATACCCTCGCCATTCAAGATCATGCCGCTTTAAATGCCGCCATGACCCAAGCGCCGTCTTTGGATGCTTATCTAGAGCTGTGGGCACTCTTACGCAATACCGTTGAAAACGCGCCAAAAAATGCCGAGCACTATGCCATCCCTTTTGCAATTCCAGTGATTTTAGTGGCGGGTTTCAAAGGCACAACCGAGCTAGCTGGCCAGTTATCCGATGTCGATGCCGTACTCGCACTATTAAAACAGCACGAAGTCATCAGCCCAGACGCCGATGTATGGCTATCAGCCAAACTAGTACACGCCGAAACACTGGCGAGCGTTAATCCATCACAACTCAGCCAATGGCGTGATCAATTGCAATACGCCTCTGGTGGCTTGCCGCTGGATTTAAACACCTCCCCAATGCCACTTAAAGATGAAGCCGTATTTTTACGCTATCTTGTTGGCGTGGCGATGCAGAAAAAAGATGCGGCACCAGCGATTAAACTCGGCGGCAATTTAGGTGCTTGGGGTATGCAGTTAGCCAATCTAATTGGTGAGCAACTTAAAACCAATGGCGTAACTTTATTCCCGATTCCACGCACCCCAATGCCATGGCTCACCGCTGGCGAAGCAGGCCGTGAAACTCAGCTAGAAACCCGTTTGCAGCTCATGACCAGCAATGCCTTGCGCAGCATCCGAAGCAAAGGCCGCACACCGGTCATCT
The DNA here is from genome assembly GCF_004194535.1 of Iodobacter fluviatilis. NCBI lineage: Bacteria > Pseudomonadati > Pseudomonadota > Betaproteobacteria > Neisseriales > Chitinibacteraceae > Iodobacter > Iodobacter fluviatilis. The sequence goes on from NZ_CP025781.1 coordinate 417,302, forward strand.
GTATTGCTGCGCATGAAAACGCCGAAATTCGCATGACCTTTTCGACGCTTGAAGACAAAGAGCGCTGGGAAGGTTTTGTTTGGCCACTATCGGCTTGGGATCATGTAGAAAAAATTCATCAATACGCGGTTGAGTTATTCCGCGAATGTATGGTGACCGATCTCCGCATCATCGAAAACGTACAGCCCAATATGGATGAGAGCGATCAACTGCCTTTCTTTGTAACAGCGCATATTCCGGCGGTTGTGCAGCATTAAACAGCCTGCGTGTGGCGTGTTTGCCTAGCCATACGCTACTCTCAATCATCAGCGAACCTACAGAGAAAATGATGAGCCACTATCAACATCACGTGTTTTTTTGTCTTAACCAGCGCGAGCCGAGTGAGCGCCAAAGCTGTGCCAGCTGTGGTTCGGTAGAGATGTGGGAACACGCCAAAGGCCGGATTAAAAAACTCGGCTTAAACCAGCCAGGCAAGGTGCGAGTTAATAAAGCGGGCTGTCTGGAACGCTGCGAAGAAGGCCCCGTATTAGTTATCTACCCAGAAGCGGTTTGGTATACCTATATCGATAAAAGCGACATTGATGAAATCATCGATGAGCATATCGTAAATGGCAGAGTGGTAGAGCGCTTAAAGCTTTAAGCCTGCACTATTCCCTAGCCCTAAACCCAGAGTTCCATAAAAAATGACCACACCACGCAAAGCCCCTAGTTTTGAACTGATTGCCATCAACGGCCCAACAGGCCAGCTCGAATGTCTGCGCCTGCCCTCCGCACTAGAACACACCGTGGGTGTCGTACTTGTTGCACATCCCAACCCCACCGAAGGCGGCACCTTCAATAATAAAATCGTACATACCCTCGCCAAAACATTAAGTCGCCTCGGCTATATCGCCTATTGCCCCAATCTGCGCGGTGTGGGTCATTCAGCAGGCGCATTTGAGAATGGCGTTGGCGAAGTGGACGATATGGCGGCGGTACTAGCCTTTGCCAGAGCCGAAAATCCAACGCTCACCCGCCTTACGCTGGCAGGATTTTCTTTTGGTACTTTTGTGCAAAGCCAACTACGCCAGCGCTTAAGCGATGATGAAGTGGAAGGAATGATTTTGATTGGGCCAGCGGTAAGCCGACATAACTTTCCCCCCGTTCCCAATCACAGTACTCTGCTCATTCATGGTGAAGAAGACGAAGTGATTAGTCTTGCTACCGTGCTCAATTGGGCAAGGCCACAATCACTACCCGTAGTGGTGTTCCCCGGCGTTGGGCATTATTTCCACGGCAAGCTCACCCAATTGGCGGATTGGATTAACAAAGAATGGCGCAATCGAAGCTAATCCCAAATCATTGCCAGATATGATTTAAAAAACCTAGGGCCACAACATACCGTGCCCTTACACAGCACCTCAATAGTTTTAGCGTAAGCCTATGAATCTAATCGCCGCCCCCTTTGCACACTGGCTACTTCTGATTGCACTATTCATCAGTGTTGGGCTTATTTTGCACGCGGCAACCCGGATTGCTTGGTTTGCCCTTAGCCAAGAGCAATTAACAGGCTGGTTTGGGGCCAGCGTAGTTGTACTGGGGTTTTGGCAAATGAAAGCCAATATTCAGCCGGGGCTGTCATTTCATCTACTCGGTGCCAGCGCCTTAGCCATGATTGCCGGCCGAGATAAAGCGCTGCTAGGGCTCGCCGTATTAGCTGCGGATACCGCCTATGGTCACGGAGAATGGGCCAGCTTTGGGTTATCTTACCTGATGATTGCCTTTATCCCCGTCACACTTGCCCATGGCTTATTTATTTGGGCACAACGCACCCTAGCCGCCAATTACTTTATTTATATTTTTGTAAATTGCTTTGCCGCCAGTGCCTTATCCATGTGGAGCGTAGGCCTACTCACCTGCAGCCTCTTGGCGGCAAGCGGTGCGTATCCACTCGATTTTTTACTAGAAGAACAACTGCCCTATTATTTTTTATTAGGCTGGCCCGAAGGATTTAGTAGTGGTATTTATCTGACCCTGCTGGTTATTTGGCGGCCAGAATGGGTCAGCACCTTTAACGATGCTTTTTATTTAACACGTAAAAACTAAGCCCATACCATACACAACACGGCTGCTTATTTTTTATGAAGAAAACGACGAATGTTTCGCAAGCTAACTTGCTCTTTAATTACATTAAAGACTATTGTTAATAGCCAATCACACCGCTTCAACATTGCATGCACAGCATACGCTCACGCCTCAATCTGATCTTCCTTGCCATCGTGACGCTTTTTCTAGCTATCTCTGGTGTTATTTCTTATTGGCAAACCCAGCAAGAGCTAGAAAACAACATGCGGCACTCTGCGATCGCCTTGCAAAAGCGCTTGCAAACCGTACTGCCAGGCATCTTGTGGAACTTTGACAGCACCCAATTAGGCCTCGTTGTAGAAGCAGAAATGCAATCCGCAGATTTATCCATGCTGCTGGTTTACAACAACGAAGAACAAGTCGATGGCCGCATCAATGTACAAGGCAAGATGACCACGGTACATGCCGCCCCCCCACAACAGATGCACAAACCTTCCCTATTTATTACCCTGCCAATGAAAAATCTAAGCCTATGGGCAAAGTTTATTATGTTTTTTCACGGGAAAAAATCACCGCTCGCCTAAATCAAATGGTAGCTTCAAAAATAATAGAAGTCATTTTACTTGATTTACTCCTATTTATGGCGCTCTCGCATAGCTTGTTATTAGTGGTGATTAGGCCTTTAGATCAGCTCAGAGAGTCACTTATCCAAGCGTCAGACACCAAAGATTTTGATTTAAATACCATTATCCTTCCCCAAAATAGAAAAGATGAATTTGCCGATGTTGCTGATGCCGTACAAAGAATCACGCGTAGGCTATGTGATGACTTAGAAAGCCGTAAAGCCGCTGAGCTTGCCATGCGTCAGGCTCGGGACCTCACCGAAACTGCGTTTAAGCAGCTCAATGAAACAAAAAATAATCTTGTTCAAGCAGAAAAGATGGCCTCTTTAGGGGGCTTAGTTGCTGGGGTAGCCCATGAGGTCAACACGCCTGTTGGGGTTATTTTGACCAGTGCTTCGGTTTTATCTGAAGAAACCATTTTGTTTAAAAATAGTTTAGATGCTGGTGCGATTAAAAAGTCGGAAGTCATGCGCTATTCAGAAATGGCGATTGAATCCAGCCGCTTAATTTTAGCCAATGCAGAACGAGCGGCACAGCTTATACAAAGCTTTAAACAAGTTGCAGTGGATCAAACCTCAGAAGCTCGCCGTAGTTTTGAATTGGGCGAATATATGGACGAGGTAATTATGAGCCTCAAGCCCACGCTAAAACGAACCTCCGTTATGATTGAAGTCAGCTGCCCTGAAAAAATAAATTTAGACGGCTACCCTGGCGCGATTTCGCAAGTGATCACTAACTTTTTAACCAATGCTTTAGCACACGCTTTTGCTGAAGGCCAGATAGGACTCATTTCGCTGAGCGCAACACGCAGCGATGATAATGTCACCCTCAGTTTTGAAGACAACGGAGGAGGTATTCCTCCTGAGCATCTTAAAAAGATTTTCGACCCATTTTTTACCACTAAACGCGGTAGCGGTGGTAGCGGCTTAGGACTCAACGTGGTTTATAACCTCGTCACCCAAACATTGGGTGGCTCGCTGATAGTTCATTCAGAACTAGGCAAAGGCACAAGCTTTATTGCCTGCTTCCCACTCATTGCCCCCCAAGCTAAAGAAAGCAAAACCAGTTAGAAACAGCCATAATCTGGTATCCTTACGCCGATGAAACATGCCATCCTATTTTATTGCCGCCCCGGTTTTGAAGCCGATGTGGAGGCCGAATTCACCTTTAAAGCAGATATTCCCGGCAAATGGGAAATCGGCCAAGGTTTTTGCCTCTTTTTACCGAAGCGCCCCGCCGATTGGGACAAGCTTTATCGCACACTAGAATGTGGTGATTGGGTTTTTCCGCGCCAAATCGTATTTGTGGCTGAAGCCCTTGATCTGCCCCCAAAAGATCGGCTCACCCCAATCTTAAATGCACTCGATGGCTTACACGAAACACACAAAGGCCCTTGGCGTGATGTATGGATTGAATACCCAGATACCAACGATGGCAAAGAAATTTCCTCGTTTAGCCGCAAATTTGGCGCACTACTGGATGCCAAATTAGCCACCAAAGGCTGGGCTAATCAACCAGAAGCAACCGCCCGTTTACACTTATTTTTCCCAACACTAGAACGCGTTTATATTGGCTTTACCCGCCCAGACTTTTCTGTGAACTGGCAACTCGGCATTCCTCGCCTGCGTATGCCAACAGATGCTCCTAGCCGCTCCACGCTAAAACTTGCCGAAGCATTTATGATGCTGGTGCCAGAATCTGCCCAAGTTAAACCAGGCATGAGCGCGGTTGACCTAGGCGCAGCGCCTGGCGGCTGGACTTGGCAAATGGTAAGCCGTGGCTGCACTAAGATTTTTGCCATTGATAACGGCCCAATGAAAGGCAGTATGGCGATCCACCCTAACGTTAAGCATCTACGCGAAGATGGCTTTAGATACCGCCCCAAAAGCCCCGTTGATTGGTTAGTTTGCGATATGGTGGAGCAACCTGCTCGCATTGCTGCACTGATGGCCGATTGGATGATTAAAGGCCACGCACGCCAGTTTATTTTTAACTTTAAACTACCCATGAAAAAGCGCTGGAACGAGCTGCAGCGCTGCATGGAAATCATCGATGATGCACTGGGCGGCGCAGGAATTCGCTATCAATTCCGTGCTCGCCATCTGTATCACGATCGCGAAGAAGTCACCTGCTATCTAAGCAAAATCAAACGCTAAAACTAGCTAAGGGCGCAGCTTGCTGCGCCCTGCTCCGTTTGGAGCCTATAAATACCCACCAAAAAAACTTGCCCAACAAGCGAGATTTTATTCCCCAGCAAGTTGGCACCCAACACCGTTTTTCCCGTCTTGGAATCGCTTAAGTAACGCAATCAAATTAGCACCATTTGCAAAACACCTTTGCTGGGCACTCTATGCCATCAAGCATGCACGCTACAGCTTATTTATTAATTAAATATAATATAATATAGGCTAGCTACTCAATACGCAGGCGCTCAGTAAGAAACCCTCTATACTTACAAAACAATACAATAATAGATCTGCTAATCAGCATTTTTTAATTTATATTTTTACCTGATTAGGTCTCTTGCTCAGGTACCCTTGATTTGATAATCCGTATGACATAAATTCAGACGGTCTAAGCGGTTTTGAATTAGGGGGAGCTTAGTCAACACATGCTGCATACCTTACTCAAGCCAAACCACGCCCGTATGGGCGCTTGCCTGAGCAAGAGACATAATCAGGATCAAGTATTTTTAAGTGAGTTCTTCATTGTTAGTCACTAAGCAACAGGGGTATCGCATGTTTAAAGAATTCAAAGAATTTGCAATCCGCGGTAACGTAATCGATTTAGCCGTCGGTATTATCATTGGTGCGGCTTTTGGCAAGATTGTTGATTCACTGGTTAAAGATATCATCTTGCCGCCCATTGCGATGCTGATGGGTAAGGTTGATTTTGCTAATTTGTATTTGTTGCTTTCTGAGGGTAAAACACCCGCCCCTTATGCAACACTAGATGCCGCACAAAAAGCCGGAGCCGTGACCCTTAATTACGGCGTATTTATCAATGTATTGATTAGCTTTATCATCGTTACATTCGCTGTTTTTTTAGTCATTAAAGGCATAAACAATATGAAACGTGAAGAAACAATTACTCCAGCCGCCCCTGCTGCCACACCAGAAGATATCGAGCTATTACGTGAGATTAGAGATTTACTTAAAAAATAACCGTATCGCATTAGCCGCTATTTTTTAATGACTCCCCGTCCTGTTACTAAAGAATGGGAAATCCTCTATAAAGAAGGTAAAGGGGGTTTATTTTTCCATGCCAAACACCTACAAGGATAAACGAGCCCGCTTTGCAAATACATAAATGAATACAATTGGAATGATTTCATTTTTCGCCCTACTTAAACCATATATGACTAAAGCGCATGGCTCTGAATGAATTAAATTTCTTGCATGCAATCAGTACTCATTTTTCAAGCGCATATCTTCTTTAACATTAAGCACATCCACCTTTAGCAAGGAGCTGACTTCAAGCTTGTTGCTTTCAACGACTGGCACAATGGGCTCCTGAGCCATCTGTGGTTTACCAGCGATTCACACCTTATTACGCCCAGTGCGTTTGGCCTCTAGCAAGGCCATATCGGCGGTATGCACCAGCTCATTAAATTCTATGGGGCCAAACACCGTTGCCAAACCAAAACTTGCCGTAAATACAGGTAAGCCCGCAATGGCAATTCGACACTCCAAGGCAGCACGGACCCTTTCTAAGCCACATAACGCGCCCGCCTCATCGGTATTTGGAAACACCACCACCAAAGCGCACCACCATATCGCCAGGACGTAATGCTTCTTGCAGTACTCTGGCAAATAAGCGTAAAGCTCTATCACCCGTATCATGGCCATAACTATCATTTAAACGCTTAAAATGATCAATATCCGCAAAAGCAACACAAGTTGCTCGGGTAAAGCCAGTGCACGGGCGGCTTGGTTTTCTAAGCTGCGGCGATTCAGTAACCCCGTTAAAGGATCGGTACGCGCTTGCAATTGCGATTCGCTCATGACCCGTAACACCCCAAACGCATGCCTGCATGGGCTGCAATCGCAGTAGCACGCAGCATTTCTGCCTCATCTGGCAACTGCCCCGCCAACCCAACAATATGCAAAACACCCACCGCTTGGCCAATACTGGCCAGCGGAATACACACAGCCGAGCAATCGCCACTTTCCCTGCCACGCATATAGCGACACACGTCTAAGGCTGAGTCATCATTAAATTTTTGCACCTGCCCACGCCGAAACGCGAGGCACTGCTCTGGCGATTTCACCCCACAGCCACAACTTGCATTGTAATTTTTACTCTGGGACATAATCTGCAAGCGCTTCATCTTTTTCATGAGTATTTTGTTTGCGCAGCCCTTGCTAACGCTACAATACGGCCATGAACAGACCCATTCACTTACGCATCCGCCAATTTATTTTGGACGGCATTAAAGAGCGCCGCTTTTTACCTGGCGCAAAAATCCCTACCGAAGCCGAACTGGTGCTTCAATTTGGGGTATCCAGAATGACCGTGAATAAAGCCGTCCGAGATTTAGCATCTGAAGGCGTGCTAATCCGCTTTGCTGGGGATGGCACTTATGTAGCCGAGCGCAAGGCTGAATCACCGCTATTGGATGTCAATAATATCGCTGAAGAAATCCAAGGCCGTGGGCATCGCTACCGCGCCGCTATTATCTTGCTGCGCGCCGAACCGGCCTCAACAGAAGTGGCGCTCTGGCTGGGGTTAGCGAGCGGTACCGAGTTGTTTCATTCCATCATTGTGCATTTTGAAAACGAGATGGCCATTCAGATTGAAGACCGCTACGTTAACCCAGCCTTTGCTCCTGATTACTTGCAGCAAGATTTTAGCAATGAAACACCGAACGCCTATCTAATGCGTAGCTGCCCGTTATCTGACATCGAGCACACTGTAGAAGCAGTTCTTCCTACGGCGGCCGAGCAAGCACTGCTCAATATCAGCGAAGGTGAACCCTGCCTGCGCGTACTGCGCCGTACTTGGTCACATAAACATCTGGTTAGCTTTAGCCGTCTGCTCCACCCTGGCAGCAGCTATAAGCTACGCTCGCAAACACGAGTAAAGAAATAAGGCGGATCCCAATAGCCAATCCGCAAAGCGCCCTCTATCACACCCTAAGTCTGCATTACATTTTTACAAGTAAAAACACCCCAAGCGTGTAGACAAGTATCCATACGCTTGGGGTGATTACTTTGCATAAACCTTACTGTAGTTAAATCAATCAACCCACCACTGGGATCTTGCCGATTTTAGCCTGCCAGATTTTTGGCGCAGTGGCGTGTACAGAAACGCCTTGCGAATCTACCGCCACAGTAACCGGCATGTCGACGACATCGAACTCGTAAATGGCTTCCATGCCCAAATCAGCAAAGCCGACCACGCGGCTGGCCTTGATGGCTTTAGATACCAGATAAGCAGCACCGCCTACGGCCATCAGGTAAACCGATTGATGCTTTTTGATGGCTTCCAGCCCTGCTGGGCCGCGCTCTGCCTTACCAATCATGCCCAAGAGGCCGGTTTCGGCTAGCACTTGCTCGGTAAACTTATCCATCCGCGTGGCGGTGGTTGGGCCGGCTGGGCCGACTATTTCATCACGCACTGGGTCTACGGGGCCTACGTAGTAGATAAAGCGGCCAGCAAAATCAACCGGCAGTTTTTCACCTTTATTGAGCATCTCCACCATACGCTTGTGCGCGGCATCGCGGCCGGTGAGCATTTTGCCGTTGAGGAGCAACGTTTGGCCTGGCTTCCAGCTGGCAACATCCTCACGGGTTACAGTGTTCAGATCGATACGGATCGATTCTGCCGAAGGTGTCCACGTTACATCGGGCCAGTCTTCCAGCTTCGGCGTTTCCAATACGGCTGGGCCGCTGCCATCTAAGGTGAAATGCACATGGCGAGTGGCGGCGCAGTTGGGGATCATAGCAATCGGCAAGCTGGCGGCGTGGGTTGGGTAGTCTTTGATTTTGACATCCAGCACGGTGGCGAGGCCGCCCAAGCCTTGTGCGCCAATACCCAACGCGTTTACTTTTTCGTATAACTCGATGCGCAATTCTTCGCTGCGGGTTTGTGCGCCACGCTCGATCAGCTCTTGAATATCGATGGATTCCATCAACGCTTCTTTGGCCATCAGCATGGCTTTTTCTGCCGTACCGCCGATGCCAATCCCTAGCATGCCTGGCGGACACCAGCCTGCGCCCATTTGCGGCACAGTTTTAAGCACCCAATCCACAATCGAATCAGAAGGGTTGAGCATGGCGAATTTAGATTTATTCTCTGAGCCGCCGCCCTTGGCCGCGATATCGACGTGGACTTTATCACCCTCAACAATCTCGTAATGGATCACCGCCGGCGTATTGTCTTTGGTGTTTTGGCGCTTGCCTGCTGGGTCTTGCAAGATAGACGCACGCAGCTTGTTATCTGGGTGCAGATAGGCGCGGCGCACGCCTTCGTTAATCATATCGGTGAGGCTCATGGTCGCATCGGCCCACTGCACATTCATGCCGACGCGTACAAAACAGGTAACGATGCCGGTATCTTGGCAAATAGGGCGATGGCCTTCGGCGCACATGCGGCTATTGGTTAGGATTTGCGCAATAGCGTCTTTTGCGGCAGGCGATTCTTCTTTCTCGTAAGCTTTGCCTAAGGCTTGGATATAGTCTTTAGGGTGGTAGTAGCTAATATATTGCAAGCTATCGCTGATGCTATCGATTAAATCTTGCTGGCGTATCGTCGTCATCTCTTGGCTCCCTATATGCTCGGGCTTTTACTAAGAAGCCCCAATTGTAGCGCAAGCCTGCCAATGAAAAATATTAGCACAAACAGCCAAGGCTAAATTTGCCCCAATATCATCTAGATGCAATACACTTCCATTACAATACCTTTTATTATTCTTACAAGCTAAATGCCTATGCTTGATCGAGATTCTGGCACCGCCCTCTGGCGACAAATTGAGTTAATCCTAGCAGCCTGTCGGACTTAAGACTGATCTACTACGGAAAAGCCGGATTTGGCCATAAAATTTTGCGCGATCGCCTGCCCAATGAAACCGATCTAGCCACACGCTTTGCCGTCAATCGCCACACGATTCGCCGAGCTTTGCAAGCCATAGAAGCGCAGGGCTTAGTCAGAATTGAGCAAGGACGTGGCACTTTTGTTCAAGAAGAGCTGATTGATTACCAGCTTGGCCGCCGCACACGCTTTTCGCATAGCTTACAAAAGCAGTACCTTGCGGGACAAAGCCAAGTTTTACACGTTAAAACTGAAGCAGCCACCCCAATATCAACCTAGCAGCCTGTCGGACTTAAGCGATCGTAGCGAGGGAAAGACCGGTTTGAGACAGATTTCGCGGGTTTTTGAGGCGAATAGCTGGCTATTCAACGAGAAAATGCGTGAAGTATGGCCAAATACGGCTTTTCCGTAGTAGATCAGTCTTAAGTCCGACAGGCTGCTAGCGCTCAAAGCCTTTGGCATTCACCAATGCCAGCGTAAATCATCCCGCATCAGCGCACGCCTGCCAGAAAGTGGCCAGGCACAGCTTTTATCACAAACCAAATTTCAGCCGCTTCTTTGCGTAGAAAGCGTTTACAGTGATGCAGACAGCCAGATTATTGAGTATGGCATTACCCATTTCACCGGCGATGCGGTGCAAATTTATTTAGAAGCCGAAACATTTTAAACCGATGCCCATGACACCCAAGCCCTTACGCCGATTCATTGCCCTAAACCAAGCATTAGGTTGGATGGAAGACGCCAGCCTGCCGTTTTTGCAAAGCACACTGGGGCCAGCTGCGGTGCAGATCAGCGAGGAAGCGATCTGCATAGACGCAAGTATCGATGCAAAAACGCTTGAAAACGCCTTAGAGCAGGCCGCAATCAAGATGCGGGACTCAGGATGGATTACCGGCTGGCGTAACGAGCGCTACACCGTGTTTGCACGCGATCAAGCGGGTGATCTAGATTTATCCCAGCCGCTATTTCAGCTAGAACGCGCCGCCTTTCGCCGCTTTGGCCTCACCAGCCGCGCCGTGCATATCAACGGCTACACAGCCAAGGCTGAGCTATGGATCGCCCAGCGCGCCAGCAATAAAGCCATCGATCCTAATAAGCTCGACAACCTCGCCGCAGGCGGCATCTCCGCCGGTGAAAACATCTGGGACTGTGTAATCAGAGAGCTAAGCGAAGAAGCGGGCATCCCCGCCCAACTCGCCAGCAAGGCTGTTTCCAGCGGCAAGCTGCGCACCACTCGGCAAGAGGCTGATGGCTGGCATGATGAAATCATCTACACCTACGATTTACAGCTAGCTGATGATTTTCTACCTAAGAATACTGACAGCGAAGTCGCAGGTTTTCAGCGCTTTCGCTTTGAGCAGATTGAGGCGATTTTACCGAGGATGACCTTAGATGCGGCAGCGGTGACGCAGGCGTTTTTGGAACAACGAGGCATTAATAATGCAGAAGGCTAAAACGAGAAAGCTCCAATTAATTCGTCATCCCCGAATGCTTTTGTCGGAGGTCCAGAGCAGGTATGGCAAAACAAAACAGATCTGAGTGTCCCTAAATTAAATCATCTAAAAGCGCAGCTGGAGGCAAGAAGGCTTTCCAAAATGCCACATCATATTTCCACCAAGCATGCCCGCCCATAGGCACAATACCGCCATTAACTTGGTAATAATAGGCAGGTTTTAATTCCATCGAAAATAAAGAAGCAGTTATTTCATTTGGGATAATAAAATCAGCAGACAAAGCCCCCATATAGGAAAAAAACAAATCTTCACTAGATCCTGTATTTAAAAATACAGAAACCGCCACAGGGAACTCATTTAATAAAGAGAGGCATTTTTTTACTCTGCGCAAGCTTAAACCACCGTTACCTACATAAACCTTAACCCGCTTCCCAAACTCGCCCTCAAACCGGCCAAGATTCACAAACAGCTCATTACCATCCGGCCAAGGCGCACCGATGTAATCAAAAGGTTTGCTCATCCATACATCCAAATCATCGCGCAAAACAATGGCATCTGTTTGTAGGATTAAAATAAAGTCATAAGCATCAAACCGTTGATAAAAATCATCAGCCAACAACAAGCGATTGTAGCCAGTAATACTCTCGAAATAGTGATTTTCAAAAAAAGAAAAGGGAATATCAGGATAATTTTCTAGATAGTACGCACGCTCAATATTTTCTGGTGCAATAAATTGCACCTTTCGCCCAGTAAGTGCTCGCAAAGAAAAATCCAGAGAATATTTCTCTATTTCTGCAAGCGTAGACTTATATAGTGGAATAAGCACAATGACTGGTTCTTGCATTAAAAAACCCTTTTGATCTGGCTAATAGCCAAATTAAAAAATCACACTGCACATGCCCTTACCGCGGCAATTACCTGATTCACATCGCTTTGGCTCATTGTTGGGCTTAAAGGCAAACTTAGCACTTGATGATGAATTTTCTCTGCAATGGGCAAGGATAATTGATTAAATTCTTTATAGGCATTTTGCTGATGAGGAGCAATAGGGTAATGAATCATGGTGGCAATACCTAGCTCTGCAAGCTTATTTTGCAATTCATCTCTTTTTTCAGAGCGCAACACATATAAATGCCAAACAGCTGAAATACCTTCTTCTACGCTGGGCAAATATAATGGCAGACCTTGCAATCCTTCAGTATATTGCTGCGCAATACGGCAACGCTGCTGAGTTTCTATATCTAAATGGGGAAGCTTCACACTAAGTAGTGCCGCTTGTAATTCATCTAAACGACAATTAAACCCCTGCTCCTCATTATAATATTTTACTTTTGAACCGTAATTCAAAAGCATACGCACCTTTTCTATCAGCTCAGCATCATTACTTGTTACAGCCCCAGCATCCCCTAATGCACCTAAATTTTTACCTGGGTAAAAACTAAACCCCGCCGCATCCCCCAGCCCCCCTACTTTTCTACCTTTATACTCGGCACCGTGCGCCTGGGCAGCATCTTCAATCACTTTTAAATTATATTTACCGGCAATATCCATAATTGCATCCATATCGGCAGGCTGCCCATACAAATGCACGGCGATAATGGCTTTAGTACGTGGCGTAATCGCCGCTTCAATTAAAGCAGGATTAATATTATAGCTAGATTCAAGAGGCTCTACCGGCACAGGATCAGCTCCGGCATACGTAACAGCAAGCCAAGTGGCAATATAAGTGTTCGAGGGCACAATGACCTCGTCACCTACACCAATGCCGTAAGCACGCAAAATTAAATGCAGAGCATCCAAGCCATTACTCACACCTGCACAGTGTTGCACTTTGCAATATTGAGCAAATGAATCTTCAAAACATTTCAATTCTTTCCCTAAAATATACCACCCAGAATCTATAACCCGAGTACAAGCCTCAATTAACTCTGCACGATATGTTTCATTATTTTTTTTTAAATCAAGAAAGGGAATCATTTTCAGCATCTTTTATATTTATAAGCCGAGCGGGTACCCCCGCCACGACAGCGTTTTTAGGCACGTTTTTTGTTACGACGGCCCCCGCACCTACCATTGCATTCTCACCAATAATGATGCCAGGTAAAATCACAGCTCCCGCCCCAATAGACGCGCCAGACTTTACAATCGCGCCTTCAAATTGAGGAGGGTACTGTTTTGATCTAGGGTATTTATCATTAGAAAATGTAACATTGGGCCCAATAAAGACATCATTTTCAAGCCGAGTACCATCCCATAAATAGACTCCCGATTTAACGGTAACCCGATCGCCAATTTCAACATCATTTTCAATAAAACAATGGGCATTTATATTACAATCCATACCAATTTTTGCGCCGGGCAGCACAACGCAAAACTGCCATATATTTGTGCTCAATCCAATATTTTTAGACTGAACATCGCTAAGATTATGAATCATCCGTAATCACCCTTAAAAACTCTTCATAGCTCCTGATATAATCACTTTCTTCAAAGTAACTATCTGCCAAAACCAGCAATACGCAATCTTCACTAAAATCATACATCTCCCGCCAAATAGGAGATTCAATCAAAAGCCCCTGAGCAGGATCATCCAGTAATAAACTAATTTGCTCTTTACCGTCATCTAAAAGAAACCGGCAAGAACCACGCATCACAATAGCAAGCTGCTTCAATTTTCTGTGCGCATGTAGCCCACGGCGAACACCCTGCTTGGTTCCAAATAAATAATAAACACGCTTTATCTGAAAAGGGATATTTTTTTGCTCTTCCAGAGCCACTAATGATCCGCGATCATCACCGTGTTTTTGTAGCTGAATCAGTCTAATTAGCATTAAATGGCCTCTTTATTGAAAGAAACACAAAAGCATCCAAAGCTATAAATTTACAATTTATACGCCTCCAAGCCCATTCTCATTAAACCTGAAATATTGATCATGAAAAGAATGATCCTGCTTTAATAAAGTGGATATTGCTCTTTGTAAGCGCTGCAAAATTTCATTACAACGTACATCAACATGATGGTTAGCCAAACCAGAACTAACCCGTTGAATAAGCCCCCCCTCCCCCGATGCATCAAATAAATCTATTGCTGTTTGAACAATACGCTGAGGCTCTATCAAATCATTAACATCATAATAAAGCGGGGTTGCACCTAGATATGCAACTTCTGGTAGATTCTGATAAAACCGAGGAACAATAGGAATACCCCCAGTCAGTAATGCATTATAAACGCGGATTGGAACCCCGCCTAAAACAGGCGCAATCCAATGCGATTTATAAGCAGCCCATTCTTGAAAATTATCTAAATCTGATCGTTCTTTGAAATCATTATTTGTAAAGCCAACAGATGGGAAATGCTGCATGACGGAGGCTACAACCCGATTTCTCTTGGCATATTTTTCGTAATGCACATGCATACCGAAAGGCTGGTTCTGACGCTCCACCAATAAAACATCTAAATGATTCAATATATATTGTCGCGACCACTGATGAACACATGGAAAAACCGGCCCAAGAATGCATGAATTAAAATGAGACAATGTAAAATTTATTTCAGATGTTGCAGGAATATAAAAATCGCAATGCATTGCACAAAGCGCGCTCATTTGTAACCAATGCTGCGAATCCCAATCCCAAATCACAAAGATGGCCTGTGGATTTTTTTGATAAAAATCCACATAAGCTGGCAACATTTTACCAATGTCGTTATTTAACAAAATAAATACAGAGCCAGCGGGTACATCAAGTGGTAGAGACTGAAAAAAATCAGCCTCTAAACAAACAAACTCTGCACCATGGCTAACTGGCAGGGCAAATTTCAGATGGTTTCCTAAATAAACCTTTGTAAAACATGAAAAATCATATTGATTTAGTTTTTTTTCCAAATTTATTTTCTTACTATACACCAGAGAATCTAACAATGGGTCTTGCAAAAAATTTGAAAACTGTGTGGCGCTTTCTGCCAAACCTTCAATCAATTGATAAACATCATTCATTATATTTCCTTCATAGCAAATCAGCTTTTCCCTGCCCAGCATCGATTAAAATGCGCTAGAGCCATTTAAATACGGGTTTGTATCCGTGCGAAGAAATCGCCATTCCGGATTCTGCTGTGCCAGTAGATCAAAAAGCTCAACAGTCACTGTGCTTTTAAAAAAAACTGCCTGCACATAGCTTGCCACTACTTCACCCGCATGCATTGCCGTGGTTAATTGCTCGGTGCGCGTGCGTGTTGATTCCCAAATTGGATCGCCATCGTTACACATGGCAAATTCGCAACCCGTTGTATAGACATCCATCATTTTTTTAGTGGCAATGCCTCTTATATTTAAACCATAGGCAATTTTTTCTAATTCCCTAGTGGAATACTGATAAACATAATTGCCAACTGATTCATAATGAGGCTGGCTCTGATCCACGCGGCAGGGGTAATCTACCCAAGGGTCTTGTGGCTCTATCACTACCACGCCGTAGCGCGCCACGCGAAACATTTCATAAATAGCAGCGTAGGGCCTGCTCATATGGTGCAATGCTTCTTTGCATAAAATAAAATCAAATGAATCATCAGCAAAGCTTAGTGATTCTGCATTTTCAATTGAAATATTCTGAATTAAGCCGGCTGCTTTTGTTTCTGCCAATACAGCATCATCCAAATCAGTTGCCAAGACTTCACGATAACCCGCTTGCAATAAGCGCCAGGCGTCGTAGCCTGCACCGTCGCCCACGGTAAGCCATGAAAAATCTTTTAGGCCGCCTAATACTTCAAATACCGCCGCATATAAACGGGTTTGCCGCCAATAGCCCACGCTGCTTGAAGTCCACCATGAATCATATAATGTACGATGATGTGCATCGGTCATAAACTCAGCCCAATGCTTTTCATGGATCTCATTCATTGACATAGCGGCAGCCTTTTATATCATCATCAATTCAAAATTAAGTAATTTATTTATTTTGGAATTTCTACTTTTTGCATCACCGTAAGTAAATGCGGGCCACGCCATTCTTGTAATTTAATTTCAAAAGCACCATTAAACCCATAAGCAGCAGCCCACCGATTTACATTATCAAAATAGGCCTGAAATGTTTGATCAGTAATAATATTAACGTGGGTTGGGTCGCGAAATGCTTCCGGATGAGGGTAAGCGGGAGTAAAAGACAGAAATTGCCCGCCCACTTTTAATACCCGATAAACTTCATTCATCACTTCTACAAAAGCATTTCTACGATCAGGTACGTAGATAACGCGGGGGATATGCTCTAAAAAATCATGGGCGGTAACAAAATCAAAATAGCCATCTTCAAATGGAATAGGCTCTATCACCAAATCTGCGCATTTAATATTGGCATCTAGATCTTCCCTTACATCGATACCAAATACTTCGTCGGCATTAAACGGGTTTTTAGGGCTGGGCCCACAACCAATATCTAGGCTTCGTGACATATTGCCTCCTTATTATTTTAAACCTTGACTATAAAGTGACCCAGTGTTGCCGCTTAATGACTTAATTCATCTTGGTATTCGCCCAGCTGCTGCGCTCGCCACATGGCAATATAGGCATTTTCTAAATTTTGACAAAGCCCTTTGGTATCAAATAAAGCGAAGTTGGCTTTATTATTGATCAATTTTTGTTTTACGCTAGTTAATTGTTCAGGCTTATTTATTAATTGCAAAATAAGACTTTCATACTCTACTAGGGAATGCGTAACAAGCTCTGGCAAGCCAATGGCATGCAACAGGCTAGCTGCCACACGGGATGGAAATGAATTACCCATATATGTAACCACCGGCAACCCCGCCATCAAAGCGTCAGCGGCGGTGGTATGCGCGTTATAAGGGTGGGTATCGAGAAACACATCCGCTTGGCGATAGCGGGCAAGGTGGTCTTCAACCAAGGGAACTCGATTGGCAAACACCAGCCTATCTGCCGCCACACCTCTTAGCTCTGCCTCTTTACGTAAATTGCGCTGGGATATTTCCCCTCTAGACATCAGCCACAACACGCTGCCAGGAACCTGGCTTAGTAGCCGCATCCAAACATCAAACACCGGTGGGGAAATTTTGTAATCATGGCTAAATGAACAAAACACCACGCCTGTTTCTGGCAGGCCGCATTCAGCCCGCGTAGGGGTGCGCTCGGCTATTTGCACACTACTATCGGTAGGCAGATAAGTATCGGGCAAATAAACCACCTTCTCTGTATAAAAAGGCTGGTGATCTGGCGGAATGATATGGCGATCGGCAATGATATAGTCAATATAATCAATGCCCATTGTGCCTGGATAACCCAAGTAATTCACTTGAATAGGAGCGGGTCTAAAGCTCAGAATATCGGTACGAGTATCCGAGGTATAGCCACCCAAATCCACCACGATATCAATTTCCATATCCCTTAGCATTTGGGCTACTTGCTCTGAGCCCATTTCTCGCACATCAATAAATTGATCGAATGCATTTAACATTCGCGAGCGTAAGCGACTTTGATCATCAATCCCTAGCGAAATAGCAATGATTTCAAAACGCGATTTATCATGCTGCTCAAACACCCCCGCCATAAGATGTCCAACAGGGTGCTCACGCAAATCTGGAGATAAATAGGCTAAGCGTATTTTTTTATGCCGATAGCGCTCCCCCTGCCAAAATGATTTGCTATTTTTTGGGCAATATTGATTAGCAAAAATTTGCGCGGCTAATAAATGATCTGCTGCGCTATCGGATACCGACATAAAAGCAAGCGATTTGCACGCAGTTTTACCTGCCCTTAGGCCATTAGTAATTTGCTCGCAGGATTGTTTGAAATCGCGCCAATCACAGATATGCATGCGTTCATAAAATAGCAGACCCAAGCCATAATTGTAATCGGGCTGGATTTTAAGTAGGCGCTCAAATAAGGCAATCGCCTGCTCGCTTTGCTTAAACTCGGTAAGCATAATACCGCTATTACCTAGAGCAGAAACATGATCTGGGTTGATAGCTAAAATTCTTTGGAATCTTGCTAATGCATCTAAATGCCTATACATGCCTCTAAGCAACACACCGCTATTAAGTAAAACGCTTAAATCATTTGGATCTAGCTCTAAAGCAGCATCAAAGCACTTTAAAGCCGCTTCTTTATCCCCCATGGCTTGTACAATCGAGCCTTGCAAATATCTTAGCAAAGCAAACTGGGGGGCCGCCTCTATGCCGCGCTCACTGAGTTGCAAGGCCTGCTTTAACTGGCCAGCATTCAATGCAATTAACCCTAATGAGTATAATGCTGCCGCATTATTTGGCTCTAAATCTAAGATATCATTAAATAATACTCGAGCTGCCTCAACATTTCCTTGATTTTGAAAATTGATTGCACTATGCAGTTTTTCAGAAATGGGCATTGTTAGACTCTTTGCATTCATAAAAAGTGATTATATTTAAATGGGTTTACTACTATGGTCCAATTTTCTATGCCATAAAACGAGTCAAGGTTCTCTAATTGCCTCTTCCATTGCCTTAGTTAAAGGCCAAAGCAGATAGGAAATAACCGAGCGTTTCCCTACCACAATTTCTGCAGAAAGCGTCATCCCTGGCAATAGCCTAGATTTATCTTTCATATTTTTTAATTTGGCATCGCCAAAAACAATATGGCTAATATAAAACGCCTCTTGCCCAGCTGCAGCGGATTCATTACGAAATGAATCTTGGCTAATTGTGCGTACTTTTCCCTCTAATGCGCCATGTTTTTGAAACGGAAACGCATCTAGTTTCATATGAACGGGAGCACCTTCTTTTATATAACCAATATCCATTGAATCAATTTTAACTTCAACCTCCAGCTGCGCCCCCAATGGAACCAGCGTAAACATTTGCTCAGCTTCCCTAAGCACAGACCCCTGAGAAAGCTTACCCACATCCAAAACTACGGCATCTACTGGCGAGACTAATGTCACCAATTGCTTACGCTTATCTGCCTTTTGGAGCTGCTCATTCACGCCATCCCGCTCTCTGGTTGCGGCGAGTAAGTCTTCCATCACTTTTTGCCGCCAGCTATTTGAAAACGCTGATTTATCTGCACGTAAAGCGCCCATTTCACGCAGCAGCTCATTTTCTTTATTTTGTATTTGCACCAAATCACGCTCAACCTCTAAGCGCCGGTCTCTTACTTCTAGCAAGCGCAGCTTTGAATCATATTGCTGCAGCAAGGCTTTTTCTTGCATGGCCTCGATTTCATTCATCGATTTCAGCCGTTTCGATAAGACAATCCTATCATTTCGATTGGTTTCAATTGCTGCAGCCAAGCGAGCGACGTTTTGCTCTAATTTAGAAACCTGAGAGCGATAATTAGCTTGGCGTTCAGTTAAAAGCTTGGCTTGCAACAAGGTGTCAGCATCTACATTTGCATTACTAGTGGTTTTTCCTGAAAGCTCTGCTCGATAGCTGGCAATCTGAGTATCCAAACTTTGTAAGCGAGTACGTAGCTGTGCATCATCGGCATGGGCGAAAGTGGGATCTAATGTGGCCAATAGCTCACCTTTTTTTACTACTTGCCCCACCCTTACTTCAATAGTTTGAATAATCGAGGTTTCAAGCGGCTGCACCACAATATTAGGTAATGGATTCACCAACCGCCCGTGCGCCACCACAATTTTCTCTACCTCAGAAAAATTGGCCCATAAAATAGCACTGATCAATGCCGCTAATAACACAAGCAAGGTGCTGCGCACATAGCGCGGCAAGGGGCTCTGCTCGATTTCATCGGCATCGGGTAAAAACTCGATCACCGTCGAGTTTTTTTTGCCTTTTTTAACTACAGGTGGCTTGTTTGTTGATGCCATAAGTGTTGATATGTCTCACATCGAGTCAGTAGTTCTTCGTGTCGGCCGCTATCCATCAGCTCACCTTGCTGCATCACCAAGATCGTGTGCGCATTAACCAAAGTAGATAGGCGGTGAGAAATCATCACCACGGTTCTCCCCACAGCAATCTTCGAAAGATTACTAATAAAAATGGCCTCACTCTCTGGATCCAGCGCACTGGCGGCTTCGTCTAGGATCAAAATCCGAGGTTTAGCCAGTAGCGAGCGCGCAATAGACAAACGTTGTTTTTGCCCACCAGATAAATTGGATGCGTTTTCTTCTAGCAAGGTGTCGTAGCCCTGCGGTAAACGTTCGATAAACTCGGCCGCACCAGAGGCTTCACATGCCGCGACAATATCTTCAAACGAGGCATCAGGCTTAGTCACAATCAGGTTTTCACGCACGGTGCCACGGAATAAAAAGTTTTCTTGCAACACCACGCCAATTTGCCGGCGTAAATGGGGCAATTCAATCTCCCGCGCATCCATGCCATCAAAACGCACAATCCCCCCTTGTAAGGGATAAAGCCCTTGAATAAGCTTAGTTAAGGTCGTTTTTCCAGAGCCGCTGCGCCCAACTATCCCCACCACCGCGCCTGCAGGAATCGTGAAGCTGGTATGGTTTAGCGCGGTAGCCGTAGCGCCTGGGTAGCGAAAACTCACTTCATCAAACTTTATTTCACCCACTAATTGTGGCCGTAATCCGCCCGCCCCCACGCGCCCTTCTGGCTGGCGGTTCATCACCTCGCCCATCATTTTTACGGCTAAAGAGGTTTCTTGGTATTCGTTAACCAAGCCAACCAGCGCAATCAACGGCTGCACAACTCGCCCAGATAACATTTGAAATCCAATCAAAGCCCCCACCGTTAGGGTTTGATCAAAAACATCTTGAGCACCAATTACAATAATGGTTACAGGTAGTAATTTGCCTAGAAAATCAGTAATTGAATTCCCAACAATAGAGATCTGTCCCACTCTAAAATGCATGCTGATCGCTTCTGCGGAGCGTTGATCCCATAGGCGGCGTTGCATAGGCTCGATCGCTAAGGCCTTGACCGTGCGAATACCATGAATGGTTTCCACCATCATGGCCTGCCGTTGGCCTTCAGCGGCATAAAGTGCATTTAAACGCCTTTGAAAAGGCGGCACCATCGCCATTACAATACCCGCAATAAGCACCGTAAATAGCAATACGATCAAGGTTAGTTTGCTTGAGTACGAGAATAAAATGGGTACAAAAATAATTAAAGACAACAAATCTAGACTGGTAAAAAACAATTTACCCGTTAAAAAACTGCGTATTTTTTCGAGCTGCTGCATATGCCGCGATACAACGCCTGCCGAGGTGCTTTCAAAATAATCAATAGGTAAAGAAAGCAAATGCCCAAAGGTGCGCCGGGTAAGCTTCATATCGATTTTATTTGTTGCGGCCAGCGTAATGATTTGCCTTAAAAATCCAAAAGTAGAATCAAAGAACAAGGCCAGCACAATACCAGCAGCCAATACCCATAGGGTAGCCACACTTTGATGTGAAAGCACTTTATCAATGACTAATTGAAAAAATATCGGGGATGCAAGCGCCAAAAAATGCATCGCTAATGCCGCAATAAAAATATCGCGAAATGCGGCTTTTTGCTTCAGTATTTCAGGAATAAACCAACGTAAACCGAAGGGCTGATTTGGATCTGCTAATTTGTGCTGACGCTTAGCAAAAAATACATCTCCTTCCCAGCGTGCGCAAAAGGTGGCTTGATCTTCTAATATCACTGCAGATTGGCTAGCTGCGGGGTCAATCAAGGCAATTTTACTTAAGCCATCGCTGTCTTGGCGAATACCGACCACAATCACCGCGTGATCAAAAACCGTACGCGCAATCAGGGGGAAAACGCCTGTTTGCGCCAATAATCCATCCCAAGTTAGTTTTTCATTTTTTCCCTTAAGCCCAATATCACTCGCAATACGTACCAGTACTGCAGGGGCTGGCTCTTCATTACCCAAAGCATATTCATCAATCAGCCGTTCAGGATTGATTTGTAAGCCATGATGCTGAGCAATTGCGGCTAAGCACTGGATAACGGTATGTTGTGCGTTAATTGGCATTTTAAAACGCTAGATGATTTAACAGAGAAGGTATAACGAGAAGAGTAAGTATTTTTATTTTTATAAAACGCTATTTATTTTTATTTGTAACAATTTAGCATAGATTATCTAGAGGCTAGTTATAAAAATTAATTTTTATCACTAACACCTCTGCTTATTGCATAAAAATAAAAAACGGCAAGATGATCAACACCTTGCCATTTTTGTATTAGGGCAAAATCTGCAAAAATCACCCCCTATAAGCTACTTAGAAGCCAATATTCCCCCTGCCTGAGGCGTTGCCAAAGCATTCAAGCGTAGCGTTTGATCGCTAGAGGCCATTGGCGTGAGCGCCCCTCCAATCTGTTGCCCATTTGCATCAAACTGTTTCAACACATCGCTCATTTGATTGACCGCGGTACCCAAGGCCATCACTGGAGGTGCATCAAGCGCTGCATCAAGTTGTAATTTAGTAGCATCTTGCCCCCCTCCTGACTGAGCACTTTCTTCAAAGGCTGAAATCGCTTGTACAAAATCAACAACTCTAGTGCGCATATCTGGCTCAACCGCAGGTGGTTGGTTAGAGGTATCCGCAACAAACCAAACATCGGCCGCTGAATGGCTAGCACCATCATTCGTCTCGTAAGTAGATTTCAAGCCTATGTAATTGCCGTTGTCTTTTTCACTGGTTTTGCTTACATCCAGATTGAGTTTAGCAATCCCCAAGGCATCAAGTGTTTTCAGCTCATCAGCTTGGCTCACCCCATCCGTATTGCCATCCACCCAAACACGCAAATCAGAGAATTGAGCGTCATTACGATCAACTACGCCATTGCCATCGCTATCAAGCTCGGTAAGCGCCGCATAACCATCTTTTGCCTTGCTACCATCTGCCATCACTGTGGAGGTACCAAACAGCTCTTTACCATCATTAATGCTGCCATCATGGTTGCGATCCATTACAAGCAAGCCGTCTCCTCCACCCACCCAACCAGTTTGGGTTTCAACGCCACTAGCAAAGAGATCGAATTTCACACCTTTCTCAATACTGCTGGTGCTTACGCCATTTCCATTCAAGTCAAGAATGATTGGGCTACCCAAGGCCAAGTGAGAAATTTGATCGGTGGTAAAGGCACCAATTTGTGACGATGTCAT
This sequence comes from Iodobacter fluviatilis, assembly GCF_004194535.1. NCBI lineage: Bacteria > Pseudomonadati > Pseudomonadota > Betaproteobacteria > Neisseriales > Chitinibacteraceae > Iodobacter > Iodobacter fluviatilis. Next base: position 440,537 of record NZ_CP025781.1, read on the forward strand.
CGCCATCACTTGTGTGGTCGTCATTGCTGCCACTTGGGTCGTTAGCAGCGCTTGAATCTGAACGGTGCTAATCGCAACCACTTGCTGAGTATTAAGCACAGCAATCGCGCCGGTTCTTAAGACCGCCAGATCTGTCGTTTCTAGGGCGGCAATACTACTGGTCGACAGCGCAAGCACTTGGCTTGACGTTAATATCGCCGCTTGTGCCGTGGTTAGCGCCACAGCCTGTGCTGAGGTCAAGGCATTCGCTTGTTTTGTGGTTAGCCCGACGAGAGAAGACGTCGTTAAGGCAGCAAAGTCTGTGGTTTCCATAGCTGCAATATTGTCAGTAGAAAGCGCAGCAACTTGGCTAGAGTTGAGCACAGCGGTCTGTATGGCGGTTAGTGCGACAATTTGAGCGGTTGTGAAGCCAGTCGCAAAACTTGCTGCAGTTAAGGCTACCACTTGGTCTGTGGTAAACACAGCCACTTGGGCAGTCGTAAAGGCTTTCACCTGAGTCGTACTTAACGCCGCAATACCGCTGGTTCTTAATACTTGTAGATCCGTCGTTTCCAACGCAGCGATGCTGTTAGTTGAGAGTGCGGCGATTTGGCTGGATGACAACGTTGCGGCTTGATCTGTGGTCAACGCGACGGTTTGATCACTGGTCAAGACGCGTACTTGGCTGGTCGACAAGGCGGCAATCGAGCCTGTTGTCAGTACGGCCACATCACGGGTTTCTAGCGCGGCGATATTGCTGGTGCTCAGCGCAGCCACTTGACGTGAGGTTAAGACGGCGGCTTGCGCGGTATTCAGTGCCACGGCTTGATCGGTGGTTAAGCCTGCCAAAGAGCCGGTGCTTAGGCTGATGGCTTGATCCGTGGTCAAGTTATTGACTTGGTCAGTAGTCAGGGCTTTGACTTGCGCGCTGGATAGCACAGCGATCGCGCTGGTGCTGATTACGATTAAATCACGCGTTTCTAGGGCTGCAATATTGCTGGTGCTCAGCGCAGCCACTTGGCGAGTGGTTAAGACAGCCGCTTGGGCGGTGGTTAAAGCCACGGCTTGATCGGTGGTTAAGCCTGCTAGGGAACTCGAAGTTAAGCTCACCGCTTGATCAGTGGTCAGGTTCGCCACTTGATCGGTCGTCAACGCTTTAACTTGTGCGCTGGATAGCACGGCGATGCCGCTGGTGCTGATCACGGCTAAGTCGCGGGTTTCTAGCGCGGCCACATTGCTGGTGGTGAGCGCCGCCACTTGGCGAGATGTCAGTACGGCGGCTTGGGCCGTGGTGAGTGCGGCTACTTGATCGGTGCCTAAGCCACTGGCCACCACGCTGGTGCTCAGCGCAACGACTTGATCAGTCGTTAAAGTGGCCACTTGGGCGGTGGTAAAGGCTTTGGATTGGGCTGTGCTTAACGCCGCAATACCGCTGGTTCTTAATACTTGTAAGTCCGTGGTTTCCAGCGCCGCGATGCTGTTGGTTGAGAGTGCGGCGATTTGGCTGGATGACAGCGTTGAAGCTTGATCTGTGGTCAACGCGACGGTTTGATCACTGGTCAAGACGCGTACTTGGCTGGTCGACAAGGCGGCAATCGAGCCTGTTGTCAGTACGGCCACATCACGGGTTTCTAGCGCGGCGATATTGCTGGTGCTCAGCGCAGCCACTTGACGTGAGGTTAAGACGGCGGCTTGCGCGGTATTCAGTGCCACGGCTTGATCGGTGGTTAAGCCTGCCAAAGAGCCGGTGCTTAGGCTGATGGCTTGATCCGTGGTCAAGTTATTGACTTGGTCAGTAGTCAGGGCTTTGACTTGCGCGCTGGATAACACGGCAACGGCGCTGGTGCTAATCACCACTAAATCACGCGTTTCTAGGGCTGCAATATTGCTGGTGCTCAGCGCAGCCACTTGGCGAGTGGTCAAGACAGCCGCTTGGGCGGTGGTTAAAGCCACGGCTTGATCGGTGGTTAAGCCTGCTAAGGAACTCGAAGTTAAGTTTACCGCTTGATCCGTGGTCAGGTTCGCCACTTGATCAGTCGTCAACGCTTTGACCTGTGCGCTAGATAGCACGGCGATGCCGCTGGTGCTGATCACCGCTAAGTCGCGGGTTTCTAGCGCGGCCACATTGCTGGTGGTGAGCGCCGCTACTTGGCGAGATGTCAATACCGCGGCTTGGGCCGTGGTGAGTGCGGCTACTTGATCGGTGCCTAAGCCACTGGCCACCACGCTGGTGCTCAGCGCCACGACTTGATCGGTCGTTAAAGTGGCCACTTGGGCGGTGGTAAAGGCTTTGGATTGGGCGGTGCTTAACGCCGCAATACCGCTGGTTCTTAATACTTGTAGATCCGTGGTTTCCAACGCCGCAATGCTGTTGGTTGAGAGTGCGGCGATTTGGCTGGATGACAGCGTTGAAGCTTGATCTGTGGTCAACGCGACGGTTTGATCACTGGTCAAGACGCGCACTTGGCTGGTCGACAAGGCGGCAATCGAGCCTGTTGTCAGTACGGCCACATCACGGGTTTCTAGCGCGGCGATATTGCTGGTGCTCAGCGCAGCCACTTGACGTGAGGTTAAGACGGCGGCTTGCGCGGTATTCAGTGCCACCGCTTGATCGGTGGTTAAGCCTGCCAAAGAGCCGGTGCTTAGGCTGATGGCTTGATCCGTGGTCAAGTTATTGACTTGGTCGGTAGTCAGGGCTTTGACTTGGGCACTGGATAGCACAGCGATCGCGCTGGTGCTGATTACCACTAAATCACGCGTTTCTAGTGCGGCGATATTGCTGGTGCTCAGCGCAGCCACTTGGCGAGTGGTTAAGACAGCCGCTTGGGCGGTGGTTAAAGCCACGGCTTGATCGGTGGTTAAGCCTGCTAGGGAACTCGAAGTTAAGCTCACCGCTTGATCAGTGGTCAGGTTCGCCACTTGATCGGTCGTCAACGCTTTAACTTGTGCGCTAGATAGCACGGCGATGCCGCTGGTGCTGATCACGGCTAAGTCGCGGGTTTCTAGCGCGGCCACATTGCTGGTGGTGAGCGCCGCCACTTGGCGAGATGTCAGTACGGCGGCTTGGGCCGTGGTGAGTGCGGCTACTTGATCGGTGCCTAAGCCACTGGCCACCACGCTGGTGCTCAGCGCCACGACTTGATCAGTCGTTAAAGTGGCCACTTGGGCGGTGGTAAAGGCTTTGGATTGGGCTGTGCTTAACGCCGCAATACCGCTGGTTCTTAATACTTGTAGATCCGTCGTTTCCAGCGCAGCAATGCTGTTGGTTGAGAGTGCGGCGATTTGGCTGGATGACAACGTTGAAGCTTGATCTGTGGTCAACGCGACGGTTTGATCACTGGTCAAGACGCGCACTTGGCTGGTCGACAAGGCGGCAATCGAGCCTGTTGTCAGTACGGCCACATCACGGGTTTCTAGCGCGGCGATATTGCTGGTGCTCAGCGCAGCCACTTGACGTGAGGTTAAGACGGCGGCTTGCGCGGTATTCAGTGCCACCGCTTGATCGGTGGTTAAGCCTGCCAAAGAGCCGGTGCTTAGGCTGATGGCTTGATCCGTGGTCAAGTTATTGACTTGGTCGGTAGTCAGGGCTTTGACTTGGGCACTGGATAGCACAGCGATCGCGCTGGTGCTGATTACCACTAAATCACGCGTTTCTAGTGCGGCGATATTGCTGGTGCTCAGCGCAGCCACTTGGCGAGTGGTTAAGACAGCCGCTTGGGCGGTGGTTAAAGCCACGGCTTGATCGGTGGTTAAGCCTGCTAGGGAACTCGAAGTTAAGCTCACCGCTTGATCAGTGGTCAGGTTCGCCACTTGATCGGTCGTCAACGCTTTAACTTGTGCGCTAGATAGCACGGCGATGCCGCTGGTGCTGATCACGGCTAAGTCGCGGGTTTCTAGCGCGGCCACATTGCTGGTGGTGAGCGCCGCCACTTGGCGAGATGTCAGTACGGCGGCTTGGGCCGTGGTGAGTGCGGCTACTTGATCGGTGCCTAAGCCACTGGCCACCACGCTGGTGCTCAGCGCCACGACTTGATCAGTCGTTAAAGTGGCCACTTGGGCGGTGGTAAAGGCTTTGGATTGGGCTGTGCTTAACGCCGCAATACCGCTGGTTCTTAATACTTGTAGATCCGTCGTTTCCAGCGCAGCAATGCTGTTGGTTGAGAGTGCGGCGATTTGGCTGGATGACAACGTTGAAGCTTGATCTGTGGTCAACGCGACGGTTTGATCACTGGTCAAGACGCGCACTTGGCTGGTCGACAAGGCGGCAATCGAGCCTGTTGTCAGTACGGCCACATCACGGGTTTCTAGCGCGGCGATATTGCTGGTGCTCAGCGCAGCCACTTGACGTGAGGTTAAGACAGCAGCTTGCGCGGTATTCAGTGCCACCGCTTGATCGGTGGTTAAGCCTGCCAAGGAACCGGTGCTTAGGCTGATGGCTTGATCCGTGGTCAAGTTATTGACTTGGTCGGTGGTCAGGGCTTTGACTTGCGCGCTGGATAACACGGCAATGGCGCTAGTGCTGATTACCACTAAATCACGCGTTTCTAGTGCTGCGATATCGCTTGTACTAAAAGCTGCAATTTGACGCGTAGTTAAGACCGCGGCTTGTGCGGTGGTTAAAGCTGCCACTTGATCTGTACGCAGCCCAACCAAGGCACTACTGCTCAGGTTGATGGTCTGATCGGTTGTAAGATTAGCCACTTGATCTGTGGTCAACGCCTTAACTTGGCTGCTCGACAATATTGCGGTAGGCAAGGTTGTCAGTACCGCTAAATCACGGGTTTCCAAAGCCGCCACGTTATTAGTGGATAACACGGCAACTTGGCGAGAACTCAACACAGCAACTTGTGCTGTCGTTAAAGCGACCACCTGATCAGTAGTCAGGCCATTAGCCACCGCGCTAGTACTCAAGGCCACCACTTGATCTGTGGTTAGATTGCTAATTTGTGAAGTATTAAAGGCGCTCACTTGCGCTGTGCTCAATACGGCAATACCGCTGGTTCTTAATACTTGTAAATCCGTCGTTTCCAGCGCAGCAATGCTGTTGGTTGAGAGTGCGGCGATTTGGCTGGATGACAACGTTGAAGCTTGATCTGTGGTCAACGCGACGGTTTGATCACTGGTCAAGACGCGCACTTGGCTGGTCGACAAGGCGGCAATCGAGCCTGTTGTCAGTACGGCCACATCACGGGTTTCTAGCGCGGCGATATTGCTGGTGCTCAGCGCAGCCACTTGACGTGAGGTTAAGACGGCGGCTTGCGCGGTATTCAGTGCCACCGCTTGATCGGTGGTTAAGCCTGCCAAAGAGCCGGTGCTTAGGCTGATGGCTTGATCCGTGGTCAAGTTATTGACTTGGTCGGTGGTCAGGGCTTTGACTTGCGCGCTGGATAGCACAGCGATCGCGCTGGTGCTGATTACGATTAAATCACGCGTTTCTAGGGCTGCAATATTGCTGGTGCTCAGCGCAGCCACTTGGCGAGTGGTTAAGACAGCCGCTTGGGCGGTGGTTAAAGCCACGGCTTGATCGGTGGTTAAGCCTGCTAGGGAACTCGAAGTTAAGCTCACCGCTTGATCAGTGGTCAGGTTCGCCACTTGATCGGTCGTCAACGCTTTAACTTGTGCGCTGGATAGCACGGCGATGCCGCTGGTGCTGATCACGGCTAAGTCGCGGGTTTCTAGCGCGGCCACATTGCTGGTGGTGAGCGCCGCCACTTGGCGAGATGTCAGTACGGCGGCTTGGGCCGTGGTGAGTGCGGCTACTTGATCGGTGCCTAAGCCACTGGCCACCACGCTGGTGCTCAGCGCCACGACTTGATCAGTCGTTAAAGTGGCCACTTGGGCGGTAGTAAAGGCTTTGGATTGGGCTGTACTTAACGCCGCAATACCGCTGGTTCTTAATACTTGTAGATCCGTCGTTTCCAACGCAGCGATGCTGTTAGTTGAGAGTGCGGCGATTTGGCTGGATGACAACGTTGCGGCTTGATCTGTGGTCAACGCGACGGTTTGATCACTGGTCAAGACGCGTACTTGGCTGGTCGACAAGGCGGCAATCGAGCCTGTTGTCAGTACGGCCACATCACGGGTTTCTAGCGCGGCGATATTGCTGGTGCTCAGCGCAGCCACTTGACGTGAGGTTAAGACGGCGGCTTGCGCGGTATTCAGTGCCACGGCTTGATCGGTGGTTAAGCCTGCCAAAGAGCCGGTGCTTAGGCTGATGGCTTGATCCGTGGTCAAGTTATTGACTTGGTCAGTAGTCAGGGCTTTGACTTGCGCGCTGGATAACACGGCAACGGCGCTGGTGCTAATCACCACTAAATCACGCGTTTCTAGGGCTGCAATATTGCTGGTGCTCAGCGCAGCCACTTGGCGAGTGGTCAAGACAGCCGCTTGGGCGGTGGTTAAAGCCACGGCTTGATCGGTGGTTAAGCCTGCTAAGGAACTCGAAGTTAAGTTTACCGCTTGATCCGTGGTCAGGTTCGCCACTTGATCAGTCGTCAACGCTTTGACCTGTGCGCTAGATAGCACGGCGATGCCGCTGGTGCTGATCACCGCTAAGTCGCGGGTTTCTAGCGCGGCCACATTGCTGGTGGTGAGCGCCGCTACTTGGCGAGATGTCAATACCGCGGCTTGGGCCGTGGTGAGTGCGGCTACTTGATCGGTGCCTAAGCCACTGGCCACCACGCTGGTGCTCAGCGCCACGACTTGATCGGTCGTTAAAGTGGCCACTTGGGCGGTGGTAAAGGCTTTGGATTGGGCGGTGCTTAACGCCGCAATACCGCTGGTTCTTAATACTTGTAAATCCGTAGTTTCCAGCGCAGCGATGCTGTTAGTAGAGAGTGCGGCGATTTGGCTGGATGACAGCGTTGAAGCTTGATCTGTGGTCAGGGCAACCGTTTGGTCACTGGTTAAAGCGCGAATCTGGGCGGTAGTGAGTACCGCCACTTGTGATGTAGTCAGCGCCATAAATTGGCTTGTGCTGAGCTCCGCTATAATTGCTGTATTAAAACCAGCAATTTGCTGGGTGGTAAGTGCAGCAATTTGACTTGTTGTCAGACCCGTAACGAAGCTCATTTTATGTATTCCTTAGCTAGTTCTAATACACAACACCGATGCATAACCTTTGAAATCGGCCTACCCAACAACCGTAAAAACGGCCCGTCCGGACTGGTAATGATGTATCGACAAAAACTTTAATAACTTTATGTCAAACAGATAAGCAACCCACAACCTAAATAGCTTGTAAGTAAAATACCAATGGAATATATATTTTGCGCTTGTATTTTTGTTTTGCATTCACCACTAATCAGTAATATGCACTCAAGCAAATGAAACGTGGATGGCAACACAATCCCTTGTTTGTAAATAATTTTCAGCAAATTACACACTGCTGACTAGCTAAATTGCCACATAACGATAGCACCGAGTCCAAGCGCCTCTCTAAGGTATAGATATCCGTAGTCACAAATGCCAAGCATTAAAAAACACCTTACAAAATACAGATTAAATTCATTTAAAAACTTTAAAACAACGCTATTTTTTTGTGGTTTACTTACTGCAATTGATGCGGATAAATCACATGAAATTTTTCCACTAAAATGATTATTTATTATGAGAACAAGCTCATTTTACGTTTTTCCAACACACCATCTCCCATCCTTGTTGATTGGCATATTGCTTTAACCGCTGGTCGGGATTCACCACGTAAGCCAGACAAACGGCAGAAAGCAGCGGAATATCGTTGCTTGAATCGCTATATCCATAGCTACCCAGCAGCGTTTCATTCTGCCCATGCAGCCACTCTTGCAAACGCAAAACTTTACCCTGCTGATAAGTCAAAATGCCCTGTACTTCACCAGTGTATTGCTGGTTTTTAACCGCAAGCTTGATCGCCAAATAGGTTGACGCCGACCGAAAACTGACCAACTACAACGAGTTGTGCCGATCCAAGCAGAATCGTCGCACGCCAAAGCCTTGTTCGAGCAAATTCAGGCTGAGGGTTATACAGGGGCTTACAGTGGCGTCACTGATTTCGTTCGTGCTTGGCGTGGCAAAGCCGGTAAGACCCCACAGGGTTTTGTGCCCTTGCAATTTGCTTTGGGCGAAGTCTTTCAATTTGATTGGAGTGAGGAGCATCTGCTTATCGGTGGTATTTATCGGCGTATTCAAGTTTCCCATCTGAAATGGTGTGCCAGTCGCGCCTTCTGGTGAGTGGCCTATCCCAGCCAAGGGCATGAAATGTTGTTCGATGCGCATACTCGATCCTTTGCGGCTTTAGGGGGTGTGCCGCGCCGAGGCATTTACGACAATATGAAGACCGCTGTTGATAAGGTGCTCAAAGGCAAAGGCCGGATCGTGAATGCCCGATTCTCGGTGATGTGCGCCCATTATTTGTTTGATCCCGACTTCTGCAATGTCGCCTCTGGCTGGGAAAAAGGCGTGGTTGAAAAGAATGTCCAAGATAGTCGGCGGCGAATCTGGCTGGAGGCGCAAAGCATCAAGTTCAGTACCTTTGACGCATTGAATGCGTGGCTGGCCGAGCGTTGTCGCGCCTTATGGGGAGTGCTTAGGCATCCCGAATTCAAAGGTCTGAGCATTGCCGAGATGTTGGAGCAAGAGCGTTTGGAAATGATGCCGATGCCGACCCCGTTTGATGAGCAAATTTTGATTTTAAATAGCTCGCAGCAAGCCTTGCAAATGATTGCGCAGCTCTTGATTGATCCACAGGATAAGGTTTGGTTAGAAGAGCTGGGTAATTTAGGCGCAAGAAACACCATGCTGACCGCTGGTACAGAGATTGTGCCGGTGCCGTTTGATGCAAAAGAATTTAACACCACCCTCCGCCAAAATTTAAGCCCGCCCAAGCTTATCTACACCACACCATCGCACCAATATCCATTGGGGTTAGCAATGAGTTTATCGCGCCGGATGACGCTACTCGCTCAAGCAGATCAGAGCAGCACGGCGCATGGATTATTGAGGATGATTACGACAGCGAGTTTTACTACGACCAGCGCCCGCTCCCCACGCTACATGCGCTAGATAAAACAGACAGAACGCTGTATGTCGGCACCTTTAGCAAAGTGCTGTTTCCCTCCCTGCGTCTAGCTTATTTAGGGCTGCCCAGCGAATTGATGCCTGCCTTTATCAACGCCAGAGCGGCTTTTGATGGGCATCGCCCACAATTTGTAAAACTTACCGTAAGCATTACTCACCGTGCCCTTGCGCGCTTTACCATCGAGCAAAGCCGCCATCACCAAGCCCTCGTCATCTTGATATTTGATTTGATAATGGCCGTAGCGATCTGCAGCTAGCTCAGCAGGCGGGGCACTATCGAGCATGTAGCTGACGTGCCCATCCACTAATCTAAATACGTAAAGATAACGAATCCCAGCAATCTGACAATACTGATTCAATCGCTCAGCAATACTGAGATATTCGGCAGAAGAAACCGCTGCACCCGCCATAGCACGGTGAAGATAATCAGGCGGCAACAGCATCGGCAAAGTTTGCACCGCAACAGCCAAGCGATTATCTGCATCACGGCGTACCTCTGTGCTCATCACCCACTGAATTAGCATGGTGAACACAAGCATCAGCAGCAGATTCAATGCCAATAGCACGAGTAAAATTTTTACTCGTGCTGTATTGATCCGCCTAAAACGGTATTGAAAAAAATAAGAACCCATTTGGAGTGACATTTTATAATCCTTGTCATCCCAAATTGATAGCAGTCAGATGCATGCAAGGCAAACCCAATATATTACCCAAGAAGCCATGCGTCTCTTGTCATACTTTTTTCAGCATCAAGCGCCTTTAGCTTCAATCCGCAGGTATTCTCTGCAGAATGCTGCAAACGCACATTAAAGCGCATTAATTCATCACGGCGAAATGCCAAGACATCCAGCTCGCCATTGATCGGCTGACTAGCAAGCTGTGCCTCTAAATTACCACTGGTCACGCGTAAGCCATTTATTGCAATCAACAAATCACCTGCAGATAAACCCGCAGCTTGCGCAGCTCCACCATCTAAAACATGGCTAAGCTTTACAAAACTACCGTCGCTGCTACTACGTATACCGAGGCTATTACTTGGCGGTAACACTTTATCTAACCAGCCCCCCTTATCACTTGCGCCCACAGCTGCACGCATTTGCCACTCCACACCAAATTCAGCCAATAGCGTTTGCAGTGGCAACTCTTGCGTGGAGCGTAGGGCTAAATCAAAAAAGCTTTGCAAATCTAGGCCGGTAACTTCACTGGCTAAACGCTCCCAATCTGCTTCTGCCACGCCTAAACCTGCGGAGGAAAAATCTTGACCATAACGCAGCCACAGCGCGCGCATCACGTCATCTAAGGATTTTTGTCCGGCACTTTGCTGGCGAATTAATAAATCGAGGCAGAGAGCCACCAAGGCTCCCTTGGTGTAATAACTCACCAAGCTATTTGGGCTGTTTTCATCTTGGCGATAAAATTTAACCCATGTATCTAAACTAGAATCCTCTAATGTTTGCTTAGTGCGGCCATTCCCCCGCTCCACCCCTGTAATGGTTTGCGCTAATAAATCTAAATAATCCTGCTGGCTAATTAAGCCCGTGCGAAGCAGGGTGAGATCATCGTAATACGAGGTAATCCCTTCAAATGCCCATAATAAACGGGTGTAATTTTCTTGGCTTAAATCATAAGGCGCATACGCAGCTGGTTTTATTCTTTTCACATTCCAGCTATGAAAATACTCATGGCTGCAAAGGCCTAAAAACTGGCGATAGCCCGCTTTGATTTGTGTTTCATGTGCTAAAGGTAAATCATCCCGATTACACATTAGTGCCGTGGATGATCGATGCTCTAATCCACCATAACCATCGCCAAGCGCCATCGTCATAAACAAATACCGATCAAATGGTGCTGGCTCACCAAAAAGCTTAATTTGATATTCGCAAATTTTTTTTAAATCTTTTTTTAGGCGTTTTAAATCGGCATTATGCCGCCCAGCAATAACGATATCGTGAGGCGTACCACACGCTTTAAAACTAATCTGGCTAAATTCGCCCATTTCAACAGGATGATCAATAAGCTCATCATAATTAGCGGCTTGATAACGGCCAAATTGCCCCACTTTGGCGTCGTCTTTCGTTAAAGTCGTGGCTATTTTCCACTGCTTATATGCCTTACCTTCAGGCGCCACGATATCAACGTAACAAGGGTTGCTTTCTTGGCCTGATACCGCCAAAAACACGCTGGTGCCATTAAAAAAACCACGGCTTTGATCTAAATAAGCACCACGTACGGATAAATCCCAGGCATAAACACTATAATGAATTTCTAAAGGGCCTTTGACACTAGCTGCCTGCCAAGTATGCTTATCACACTTATTTAGCATGACCGGCTTACCAGCTGATTCGGCGCGAATTTCAACAATATTACGAGAAAACTCACGAATTAAATAACTACCAGGAATCCACGCAGCTAAGTATAAACACTGACCATTTTTATCTGGCTTATTAATGGTGATAGAAACATGAAAAAGATGGGCGTGCAAAGACGCTGGAACAATTTTATACAGAATGTTCATTATTATTCTTTAAACAAAGTATCTAAAAAACCGTGCTTAATGCGCAACCAAGTCAACATAAATTAATTATTATGCAAGCCAATTTGGTTACGCCCTGCACCCTTGGCCTGATAAAGCGCCTGATCAGCGGCATCAATCAATTGCTGAGCATCCATATTGTTTTTCAAAGCAGCGATACCCGCACTAAATGTAACGTTAAATTGGATATCACCGGATGATTGGGTTAATTCGGCAAAACGCATACGCCACTCATCCAGCTTTTGAGCTGCTCGAATCAAGCTTGTTCCTGCAAAAAGTACTGCAAATTTTTCACCTCCATAGCGTCCAACTGAACCATCATTATGAATAGATTGGCGTAATAAGCGCGCTAAGCTTTTAATCACTTGATCGCCAATTCCATGCCCATAAGAGTTATTAATTTTTTTGAAATGATCAATATCAATCATGGCAAAAGAGAGAGAAAGCGATTCTTTTTTTGCCTGAGCTACTTCACGCTCAAGTAATTCAATAACATTAGTATGATTTAGCAATGCAGTGAGGCTATCACAAGTCATCCACCGCCGTAATGAGCGATAGCGCGCACAGGTAATGCCAACCGAGGCAACCAACTCTTCTCTGGGCATACTTTTAACCCAGAAATCATCCCCACCCATACTACGAGCCATAAGTTGTTTATTGCGATTAGTTTCTGTAGATAAAAAAACAATCGGAATACTGTCAAATTGTGTGTATTGGCGAATCACTTTGGCAATTTCATTGCCCGAGCATTGCGGCATATACACATCCATCAACACAATATCGGGAACAAACCGCTCCAATAGTAAAAATACTTCTAAAGGATTTTTTAAAAGCTGTACTTGCATGCCTGCTTGGCCAAGTGCATCGGCATTGAATCTCCCCATCGCGTCTGAATCATCAACGATTAACACTCGATAAGGAGTGTTATGCGAGCGCTCTAGCAGACTATCTAATCTATCAATAAGTCTCTGAATATCTAATGGAAAATAAATAAAATCTGTAATCCCATTATTCATCAGCTCTATTTGCTGGGATATACTTAAAGTGGAGGTCAGATATAAAATAGGCCCGCACGACAATTTAACTACAAAAGGCAAAATTTCATCGGCTGAGCAATCCTCCAAGCCTGCCTCACTTAACACAACAGCAAACGGCGCAGTAGTATGCATGGCAGCCAAAAAGGAACTTTTCTTTAAAAAGACATGGCATTCAAAACCAAAAAATGTAAGCTGTCTCGCTAATTCAGCGCCCCCATGCACTTGTCTGGCAGAAACGTAAACGATGGGCTTTATTGATTTTTCACTCATTTTGAATCCAGTTTCACACTTAATTAAACTAAAATTTCAGCGGTTGTTTATTCAATACACCTAAATTTACCTAGCAGCCTGTCGGACTTAGCATCAGTCAGCTGCAAAATCACCTGATCGGTCTATATTTCACCAGATTTTTGACCAATAACTCGTTATTGGCGCTGCAAATCCGGCAAAATCTGGTCTCGACCATGCTATTTTTCGCTTCGACTGTCTAAGTCCGACAGGCTGCTAGGGTCTGTTGACGTTTCATTCACGGCTGCGTTTGGCCCGAAGGGCTGTGCCGGAAAATGGCCATTCACTGCGTGATGCTCCTCGACAATAACCCATTATTGCCTTCGTCACATGCCTTGTGCTTGGCCGTTTTCCGGCTCAACGCAATGACAAATGAAACGTCAACGTACCCTAGTCCTTATAAAATAGCTGAAAATACAAATGCATGTGTCACCATTACTAAATTTCACCGTTATTTTTACGTTCAAATTCATGCAATTGCCGCCGCCACTTTTTACTTGGCCGCCCTTCACCACTAGGGTGCTCAAATCGAGGGGCTAGTTGCCGTGCTTCACGCTCGTACTGCCTTTTCTGCTGGCTTGCCAAGCTCTCTGAATAGAGTAACCGTGCAGCAGTAGCGGGGCCTCTCTGCTCAGAAATACCGATTACCACCACTTCAAACTCCCCCTGCTCAGTATGAATACGCAGTTGATCCCCTAATTTTACCGTTCTTGCAGGTTTAATTCGCTCTTTATTTAAATGAACATGCCCTGCATCAATCGCGGCACTCGCCAAAGAGCGCGTCTTAAAAAACCGTGCCACCCACAGCCATTTATCAATTCGTACAGCTTTTATACTGTCCATTTTACGCTCCAGCAAAAAAAACACCCCGCATGGCGGGGTGTTGTATTGCAATCATTCAAACGAAGCTTAGTGTGTTTTTGCTTTGAAATGACGACGACGATCTGTTTCGTTTAAGTAACGCTTACGAATACGGATGCTTGTTGGTGTGATTTCAACCAATTCATCATCATCAATAAACTCAACTGCTGATTCCAGCGTCATTTTGATCGCTGTAGTCAAACGAACCGCTTCGTCAGTACCGGATGCGCGAACGTTAGTCAGTTGCTTACCCTTAACAGGGTTAACCACCAAGTCGTTATCACGGGTGTGAATACCGATAACCATACCTTCGTACAATTTGTCGCCTGGAGCTACAAACATACGACCACGGTCTTCCAGTTTCCACAGCGCGTAGGCAACAGCTTCACCGTTTTCTTGGGAAACCAACACGCCGTTATGACGACCTGGCATATCGGCTTTAGCCGGTGCGTAGTCATCAAACACGTGACCGATCAAGCCAGTACCGCGAGTCATGGTCATGAAATCACCTTGGAAGCCGATCAAACCACGAGCTGGAATATGGTATTCCAAACGGGTACGGCCTTGACCGTCGGATTCCATGTTGGTCAACTCACCACGGCGGCGACCAATTTCTTCCATCACGCCACCTTGATGTTCATCTTCAAGATCGATAGACAGATTTTCGTAAGGCTCACACTTCACACCGTCGATGTCTTTGTAAACAACGCGCGGTTTAGCCACGGCCATTTCAAAGCCTTCACGGCGCATGTTTTCTAGCAAAATAGTCAGATGCAATTCACCACGACCTGAAACGCGGAAAATATCAGCGTCTTCAGTGTCTTCTACCCGCAGAGCCACATTGATCAGCAATTCTTTAGTCAGGCGATCACGGATCTGACGGCTGGTAACAAACTTACCTTCTGTACCGGCTAATGGTGAAGTGTTCACCATGAAGTCCATAGTCAGTGTTGGCTCATCGATGGTTAACATCGGCACGCCTACCGGCAAGTCTTTATCACAGATGGTGACGCCAATACCGATTTCATCCAGACCAGAGATAATAATAATATCGCCAGCTTGTGCTTCTTCAACTGCAACGCGTTCCAGACCACTGAAACCCAATACTTGGTTGATACGGCCTTGACCGACTTGGTCTTCGTGATTCATCACAACAACGGCTTGACCTGGCTTGATACGGCCATTCAATACACGACCAACCCCAAGGCGACCGGTGTATGTGGAGTAATCCAGAGCAGAAATTTGCAATTGCAATGGTGCATCAGGATCGCCAACTGGCGCTTGAACGTGTGTCAGTACAGTGTCTAGCAATGGACGCATATTGTCGGACTCAGTTTCGAGTTCGAGCTTAGCGTAGCCATTCAGAGCAGAAGCGTAAATAACAGGGAAATCGAGCTGTTCATCAGTCGCGCCGAGCTTGTCGAATAAATCGAAAGTTTGGTCTACAACCCAATCCGGACGTGCGCCAGGACGGTCAACTTTATTGATAACCACGATAGGCTTCAGGCCAAGAGCCAAAGCCTTTTTAGTCACGAAGCGTGTTTGTGGCATAGGGCCATCAACAGCATCAACCAGCAGCAAGACACCATCAACCATACCTAGAACACGTTCCACTTCACCACCGAAATCAGCGTGGCCTGGAGTGTCTACGATATTGATATGGTAGCCTTCGTATTGAAGGGAGGTGTTCTTGGCCAAAATAGTGATACCGCGCTCTTTTTCGATATCATTACTGTCCATCACGCGTTCTGTAACCTGTTGGTTATCGCGGAAAGTGCCGGACTGGCGGAGGAGTTTGTCAACGAGGGTAGTCTTACCATGGTCAACGTGGGCAATAATTGCAATATTACGAATGGCGCGGGTTGTCATTGTCTGGGCTGCAGATTTGTAAAAAAGTGCGCGATTGTACCACGCGAAGTGCCGCGCGCTACTAAGTTCCTTCGCCTTAGGAAATAATTCATAAAAATCAGTCGATTACTGGTCATCCCTAACCAGTAATCGACTGATTTTTTTTTAAATTAAGCAATAACTGCAGCGCTTGCTAACTCAAAAACCAACCCCGCTTGACTAGATGAACGAGTGCCCGCGAGTGGGGTATTGCTGCTGGTGTGATAGCTATAAACCAAAGAATATTTGGTCTGCGCGGTGCGATTACGGCTTGCTGCATGAAAAGTACGTGCATCAAACAGCACCACATCGCCTGCAACTAAAGCAGGAAATTGTGCCAAAGCCACCCAAGGGGCCGCTTCGGCGTGATCGGCCATCAGGAATTCATTTTCATCATAAGCATCACTAGGGAAATCAACTCGATGCGAGCCAGGCACAAAGCCCAAGCCACCGTTTTCTGTGGTTTCATCACCTAAAGCCAGCCATGCAGAAACTAACTCTGGGCGGCTAAAGTGCCAGTAACGTACATCACGATGCCAACGCGTATCGCTACTAAAGCTGGGCTGCTTACTCATTAAACTATTGTGATGCGCTTGGGTAAGGGTGATTTGCGGTGTATTTAGCAAGCAACTAATAATGGTAAGTAGTTTTATATCGCCTGCCCACTCAGCAAATATCGGATCTCGCCCTGCCATATTTCTTAAACGCCGAATCGTACCGCCCCCCACATCGGCGGTAGAAGCGGGAGCACCTGGATAACCCAGCTCCGCCTCTAACTCAAAAGGGGGAATACGCTGAACTACCGCATCCATCGCGGCCTTGCGAATTTGGCCGACTCGCTCCAGAGCAACAAAGCCACGCAAAACGACCACGCCATCAGCATTAAAGCGCTTAGATAAGGAGGCTAAATCAATGGGCAAGCAAAATTGGGCAAGCAAAACCGTTACTCCGGCAAATAAAGTCAAATTGTAACAGCCCCTATTTAGCCACGTCTTGCCTTAGCCGTGCATTTAATACCTTGGATATCCCTTACAAGATCAGCCCTTTTGATAAAGATCAGCTTTTAATAGCGGTGCCCACATCGTAGTTACTAGGGTCTGTCGGACTTAAGACTGATCTACTACGGAAAAGCTGGATTTGGCCTGCAGCTTATTGCCTTATATTTTGACAATGCCCTTATGCCTATGCGACTCAGCTCTTTGTAAAAGAGCGATCAACACTCAAAGCGTTGCTAGCCAAGCAACCACTCAAAAGGCATGATTAAAAGCTCGCCCCTTACCGAGCCTAGCCCATGAATAAATCCTTCTCCCTTTCTTTATTAACTGCTGGCTTTATCACTGTCTTGGTTGGGTATACCAGTTCAGCAGCAATTGTGTTTCAGGCGGCAAGTAGTGCGGGGGCTACGGCAGGGCAGCTAGCCTCTTGGATGTGGGCCTTAGGGCTGGGTATGGGTTTAAGCTGTATTGGCTTATCGCTACGCTATAAAGATCCCGTTGTCACTGCTTGGTCTACCCCTGGCGCTGCATTATTGGCAGGCAGCTTAGCGGGGGTACCGATGGGAGAAGCCATTGCTGCTTTTATGTTTTGCGCCGCCCTTATTACGTTATGCGGTATCACAGGTTGGTTTGAACGGATTGTGGGGCGGATTCCATTGCCGATTGCGGCGGCGATGCTGGCGGGTGTTTTAGCCCGTTTTGGCATTAATATTTTTACTGAAATGCAAAGCCAATTTGCCCTTGTTTTTAGCATGTTTGCCGCTTATTTAATCTGCAAAAAACTTTGGCCTCGCTACGCCATCATGCTGGTATTGGCACTTGGGATATGCATTGCGTCGGCTCAAAATTTATTACATTTACAAGCCGTAAAACTCGCCATAGCCACACCAGAATGGATGATGCCCATTTTTAATTGGCAATCCATGCTCAGCATTGGGATTCCGCTGTTTGCAGTTACCATGGCTTCACAAAACATGGCGGGGGTTGCCGTGATTCGGGCCAATGGCTACAACACACCGGTTTCTCCTCTGATTACTTGGACAGGCCTCACCACGCTGATACTTGCGCCATTTGGCTGTTTCTCGCTCAATTTAGCAGCTATTACCGCAGCGATTTGCATGGGTAAAGAAGCGCACGAAGACCCCGCCCAGCGCTATAAAGCCAGCACTGCCGCAGGTTGCTTTTATTTATTACTCGGGTTGTTTGGTGCCACGATTGGTGCACTATTTACCGCACTGCCTAAAGCTTTGGTTTTAGCCATTGCAGGCCTTGCTCTGCTCGGTACCATTGCCAATAGTTTAAACGTGGCAATGAGCCATGAAAAATTTCGTGAACCCGCCGTTATTACTTTTTTAGTGACCCTATCCGGCGTTACCTTAATGGGAATTGGCCCAGCATTTTGGGGGCTGATTGCTGGAGCCATCGCCAGCATCATTTTATCCGGCTTTTCCGTAGTAGATCAGTCTTAAGTCCGACAGGCTGCTAGGCCGTTTTACACCTCAACAATGAGGTTTACCAAGAATCAACTAAGGTCATTTCAAATCCATAAAACAACACTTAGGGGAATTTCCCTACCAAAATAAACACTGTTTGAAATGGGATTCATTCCACAAATGAGCTAGGACGTATGTAAGCCAAATTAAACACATATTTGATTGGCGAAACAAAGAGCGCCACACCGCTCTATACGTTTGATTAAAAGCCATGAGGAATTTGGAATGAAATTTTTTCTAAAATGCTTTGCACTTTTTATATCCCTAGCCGCCCCAGCCATGGCGGCAGGCTACACAGAGACCCGCTACCCGATTGTTTTAGTCCACGGCCTATTTGGCTTTGATCAAGCTCTGGGTGTTGATTACTTTTACAAAGTGCCACAATCCCTGCAAACAGATGGCGCAAAAGTGTATGTTGCACAAGTTTCTGCCACCCATTCTAGTGAGCTTAGAGGCGAGCAATTATTGGCACAGGTAAAGCAAATTTTAGCCATTACGGGCGCCAACAAAGTCAACCTCATCGGCCATAGCCATGGTGGCCCTACAACTCGCTATGTGGCATCGGTGCGGCCTGATCTTATTGCCTCAGTAACCAATATTGCGGGGGTGAATAAAGGCTCTGTAGTGGCCGATATAGTCAGAAAAGTAGCGGCACCAGGCACCGTGAATGAAAGCGTGGCCATGCTGATTGCCCAAGGCCTATCAACGCTGATTGGCCTTGCCTCTCAGGATGGCAATCTACCTCAAAACCCCAATGCGGCACTGGATGCGCTGACCACGGTAGGCACAGCCAAATTCAATGCTAAATTCCCGGAAGGCCTCCCGCTAGCGGCCTGTAATGAAGGCGCCTATCAGGTAAATGGCGTGCGCTACTACTCTTGGAGCGGTGCCAGCCCACTGACCAATGCTTTTGATGTAAGCGACGCAGCAATGGGCTTAACTTCATTGGCATTTAAAGAAAAAAACGACGGGCTGGTTTCATCTTGCTCTAGCCATTTAGGCCAAGTGCTACGTGATGATTACAATATGAATCACTTAGATGAGATCAATCAGTTTATCGGGATTGTCAGCCTGTTTGAAACCAATCCCATTAGTGTATTTAGGCAGCACGCAAATCGTTTAAAGAACGCAGGTTTGTAATGCTGCGTTGGATTTTTGCGGCGATGGCAGCCACCGTATTTTTGGTGGCTGCTGCGGCTTGGTCACTCAAGCCAGCACCGGCAGCCGCTCCGGTCGCAGCCATTGCAGCAAAGCCGAGCTTTGCACCCTCATTATTTGGCACCTTACCCGATGGCGATATGGATCAAGCTAAGGGCGAGCTGCAACTGAACCAAGCCTTGCTGCGTCGCTTTGATTATTACTTAGCTACCGTTGGTGAGCGCTCTTTATCCGACATCATGGCGCAAATCAGCCAAGATTTAGACCGTGAGCTAAAACCCGCTGCCGCCAAAGAAGCCAAGCGAATCTTGGCGCAATATCTTCAATTTAAACACGCTCTAAGCGAGCTCGCCCACAACCCCGCCATGGCAGGGCAAAGCATTGCCACCATGCGTTTACGGCTTGCAGCTATCCAAAACACCCGCAGCCGATTTTTTAACCGAGCAGAAATCAGCGCTTTATTTGCCAGCGATGATGAACAAGATGAGCTGCTTTTGAATCGCTTGATGATTGCTCAAGATCCTCAACTCAACACCACGCAAAAAGCGCAAAAACAAGCAGCGCTTGATGCAAAACTAAGTCCTGCCGAGCAGCAAGCACGCGCGGATTTGATTGCACACCTAAGCTTGGCCGAAAACGTACAATCCGCAAAAGCACAAGGTGCAACGGCAAACCAACTGCATGCACTCCGCAGCGCTAGCGTGGGTAAGCCTGCGGCAGACCGGCTCGCTGCCTTAGATCAGGAAGAAAACCAATGGCAGGCAAAAATTGATCACTACCTCATTGCCAAAGCCAACGCCAACGCCATGAATAAGCTACCCACTACCGAGCAAAACAGCGCCATCCAAAAGCTACGCGATGCCAACTTCAGCCCACTAGAACAAAAGCGCTTAGGCGCATTTGAATAAAACAACCGCATGGCGGCTTAGGCTAAGAAGCGTAAGCCGCCATACATTACGTTTCTGCAATCCCCGTTAATTGCACTTCAATCGATTGATGTGGCAAGGCTAGATATTCCTCAGTTTGCATCTCAGTTAAACGGCTAGTGGTGCGGAAAAACTCACTCGCCTGCACGCCTGCTTGATAAAGCAAATCCACCGATACTTCGGCAGAGATAATCAACTTAACGCGGTGGTCATAAAACACATCAACCAACCAAGTAAAGCGCCTTGCCTCAGCAGCCTGATGGCCAGCCAGCCTAGGGATATCCGACACCATCACCGTGTGATAGCTATGTGCAATTTGTAAATAATCTGCTTGGCCGCGTGCATCACCGCAAATTGCAAAAAAATCAAACCACACCACCCCAGCCGCCACCCGTTTGGCTTTAATCGTGCGCCCTTCTATTTTAAGCTGTGGCGCGCTATCTTTACTGGTGGCCATGGCCGAAAACAAAGCATCTAGCTCGCTAACGCTATCCGCAGTATGAGGGGAAAGATAGGTTCTAGCTTGGGTAAGGGTACGCATACGATAATCGTTGCCCCCATCCAAATTAAACACATCTAACGTGTTATTGAGCAGCGCAATAGTTGGCAAAAAATGACTGCGTTGCAAACCATTGGGGTACAAGCCATCAGGCGGATAATTTGAAGTGGTGACCAGCACCACGCCGCGCTTAAATAAGTGCTCCATTAAGCGGCCCAGAATCATGGCATCGGCAATATCAGAGACATGAAATTCATCAAAACACAGCACGCGCACTGATTTAGCAATTTTTGTCGCGACAGCGGCTAGAGGGTCTGACTCCCCTTTTAGCTGACGCAATTCATGATGAACTTCTTGCATAAACTGATGAAAGTGCAGCCGTTTCTTACGTTTGTAAGGCAAAGCGGCATAAAACGCATCCATCAAAAAACTTTTGCCACGCCCCACTCCACCCCAAAAATACAGCCCACGTGGTAAATCTGGCTGCGGTAGCAAAGATTTACCAAACAAGCGGCTACGCTTGGTTTTAAAGAAGATCAATTGATGGTACAGGGCATCTAGACGATCAATCGCCTCGGCCTGAGCGGGGTCTGAAATAAAACCAGGGCGAGCACTAAGACCTTGATACCAAGCTTTAGGGCTGGTTCCTTGCGTGGGCGGAACGATATGGTGTAGAGACATTACTAAAGCCTGTCGAAAAACAAGTAGTAATTATAAAGCCCGCCAGCACTTTCCCCTATTTTGATCTTTACCAATCTTGCATTGATCCCCCATTTAATTTCACCCACTCCCCACACTCAACATAATATGCAGCGCATTTACGCCGTCCGGCAGGGCAATATGAAAAACACACGCACACTCCTTTCTTTTACTCCTTACATCGCACTATAAACTCTGTAGCTGCGAACAAAGCTATCTTATGAAAAGGTAGTAAGCCCTTAACCATTGCCCTTATTGATAACGCTAAGATCAATAGATTTTTTAAAGGATTGCGTCATGCATAACATCAGCGTTAAAAGCAAACTTTTTCTTGGCTTTGCCGTCGTTTTAGCTCTGCTCGCCATCATGGCCATCCTCAGCTTAAAAAGCATGAAGGACATCGATCTTGCTATGCGTGATTTAATTGAAGATCGTTACCCCAAAATTATACTATCCAATGAGATAATGAATTTATCTCTGGACAACGGCAGGCAGGTACGCAATATAGCGCTCTCTCCAGATAAAGCAGACGACGATAAAGCGTTT
Source organism: Iodobacter fluviatilis (assembly GCF_004194535.1). Taxonomy (NCBI): domain Bacteria; kingdom Pseudomonadati; phylum Pseudomonadota; class Betaproteobacteria; order Neisseriales; family Chitinibacteraceae; genus Iodobacter; species Iodobacter fluviatilis. Next base: position 462,492 of record NZ_CP025781.1, read on the forward strand.
AGCAAGCTAAATGAAAACCGCAAAAAGATAACTGAAAAATTACAAGACTTACGTAACAGACTTAGCACTCCTAAGGGGCGTGAACTTTTTGATATTGTTAATCAAGCTGATAAAAATTTAGGTAATAAGCTTGATGAATTTCAAAAAATAGCCGATGACCCTGCTCAAGCTTGGCCTTTTATTAAAACCCAAGTGGCACCTACCAATAATACTTTTATAACAACACTCCAAGAGCTGGCAGATTTTCAAGAAAGTTTAATGCAAAAAGGCAAAGAAGCCGCTTATGCAAGCTATGCCTCAGCCCAATCAGTTTTGATTAGTATCAGCATCATTGCTATCGTCTTGGGCATATTCATGGCATTTTATATAGCCAATTTAATTACAACCCCCCTTACACAGGTTTCCGAAGTAGCCAAACAAATCGCTGCGGGCAATCTTTCTTATAACTGGCAAGGCGTCACGATACATAAAGACGAAATTGGCCATTTACAAAGTGATATTAAAGAGATGCAGAGCAATCTTCGTGGCATTATTCAAATGATGATCAATAATTCGCACGCGGTTTCATCTGCAGCCAGAGAGCTGGCATCTGCATCGCAACAAGTCTCTGCCAGTACCGATCAACAAACGTCCTCGGCCAGCTCAATGGCCGCTGCAGTAGAAGAAATGAGTACCAGCATGGATCAAGTAGCCTCTAACACCGAAGACGTAAGCAGCCAAGCATCTAAAGCAGGAACATTAGCTCAATCAGGCAGTAACGACGTGCAATCAGCCGCCAAAGAGATGGAAGAGATCGCCAAAGAGGTGGGTAATGCCTCTGAAAAAATTGGAGGCCTCGGTAAGCAAATTGAAGAGATCGGCAGTATTGTTGTGGTGATTCGTGAAGTAGCCGATCAAACAAATTTATTAGCGCTCAATGCTGCAATTGAAGCAGCCAGAGCCGGTGAGCAAGGCCGTGGCTTTGCCGTCGTCGCCGATGAAGTCAGAAAACTCGCGGAGCGTACCACCTCATCTGCCGCACAAATCACCGCAATGGTGAGTGCTATTCAGCAAGGTGCACACGATGCAATTGGCAGCATGCAAAATGGGCATAAACGCGTAGGGGATGGTTTAACGCTCACCAATCAAGCCAGAGAGAGCATTCTTAAAATTGATAATAGTAGCCATGACGTAATTAGCTCGGTAACAAACATCACCGATCAAATGCAAGAACAACGCACTGCCGCACGCGAATTAGCCTTAAATGTTGAGAAAATAGCCCAAATGACCGAAGAAAACGCGGTTGCAGTACGCAGCATGGCCTCATCCATTGTTGGGCTAGACGATATGGCTAAACAGTTAAGCGCATCTGTTACGCAGTTTCGTCTAAGCTAATGAGCAGCAAAGGGGCGCAACATCGCCTCTTTGCTCAGTCTTTATTTAGGCCAATATCGCAGGAATAAACTGCCCTTATTTTGCATCTCGGTACTGAGCCATCATCAAGCACACATAATGCGCCGCAAATCATCACCCGGTTTTGGATCATCACTCTATCTAGCACAATCGCACCCATGCCTATCAGGCACTCATTACCAATCGTGCAGCATCACGCCATGACCGATAGTAACGTCACAGACCCTAGTACCTTAATACCAAGCTTTAGGGCTGATTCCTGGCGGAGCGATATGGTGTAGAGACATGACTAAAGCCTATCGAAAAACAAGTAGTAATTATAAAGCCAACAAGCGCTTTCCCCTATTTTGATCTTCCCCAATCTTGCATTTACCCCTTACATCGCACTATAAACTCTGTAGCTATTAGCAAAGCTTTTTTGAATGGAAAAGCAGTGAACACCTTACTCATCGCCCTTATTGATATCGCTAAGATCAATAGATTCAGTTAAAGGATTGCGTCATGCATAACATCAGCGTTAGAAACAAACTCTTTATTGGCTTTGCTGTCGTTTTAGTTCTGCTTGCCGCCATGGCGGCCCTTAGTTTAAGAAGCATGGGCAAAATCGATGATGCTATGCGTGATTTAATGGAAGATCGTTACCCCAAAATTGAGCTATCCAATAGCTTAATGATTTTATCTCTCGACAATGGCAGACAAGTGCGCAATATAGCGCTCTCTCCAAGCAAAGAAGATGATGAAATAGCACTCAACAAGCTGAATAAAAATCGCCAAAAAACAAAAGAAAAATTACAAATTTTAGACAAAGGAAGCACAATCCCCAAGGGGCGAGAGCTGTTTGAAAAGCTAAGTCAAGCTGAAAAAATATTAGACACTAAATTTGATGAATTTCAAAAAATAGCAGATGACCCCGCTCAAGCTTGGCCATTTATAAAAGATCAAGTAGCCCCTAATAATAATGCTTATATAAAAGCACTGGAAGAAATAACTAGCTTTCAAGAAGATATAATGAAAAAAAGCAAGGAAGACGCTTATGCCAGCTATGACTCAGCCAAGATTTTTCTAACTTCCGCAAGTTTAATCGCCATGGCCTTAGGCTTATTCATGGCCTTTTATATTGCTAATTTAATTACCAAGCCACTTACACAAGTTGCCGAAGTAGCTAAACAAATCGCTGCGGGCAATCTTTCTTATAGCTGGCAAGGCGTCACGATACATAAAGATGAAATTGGCCATTTACAAAGTGATATTAAAGAGATGCAGAGTAATCTCCGTGGCATTATTCAAATGATGATCAATAATTCGCACGCGGTTTCATCTGCAGCCAGAGAGCTGACATCTGCATCACAACAAGTCTCTGCCAGTACCGATCAACAAACGTCCTCGGCCAGCTCAATGGCCGCTGCAGTGGAAGAAATGAGTACCAGCATGGATCAAGTGGCCTCCAACACCGAAGACGTAAGCAGCCAAGCATCTGAAGCAGGCGCATTAGCTCAATCAGGTAGTACCGACGTGCAATCAGCGGCCAAAGAGATGGATCAGATCGCCAAAGAGGTGGGTAATGCCTCTGAAAAAATTGCAGGCCTCGGTAAACAAATTGAAGAGATCGGCAGTATTGTTGTGGTGATTCGTGAAGTAGCCGATCAAACAAATTTATTAGCACTTAATGCTGCAATTGAAGCAGCCAGAGCCGGTGAGCAAGGCCGTGGCTTTGCCGTCGTCGCCGATGAAGTCAGAAAGCTTGCCGAGCGTACCACCTCATCTGCCGCACAAATCACCTCGATGGTGAGTGCTATTCAGCAAGGTGCACACGATGCAATTGGCAGCATGCAAAATGGGAATAAACGCGTAGGGGATGGTTTAACGCTCACCAATCAAGCCAGAGAGAGCATTCTTAAAATTGATAACAGTAGCCATGAGGTGATTAGCTCAGTAACGAACATCACCGCTCAAATGCAAGAACAGCGCACCGCAGCACGCGGTTTAGCCTTAAATGTTGAGAAAATAGCCCAAATGACCGAAGAAAACGCGGTTGCAGTACGCAGCATGGCCTCATCCATTGGTGGGCTGGACAATATGGCTAAACAGTTAAGCGCATCTGTTACGCAGTTTCGCCTAAGCTAATGAGCAGCAAAGGGGCGCAACATCGCCTCTTTGCTCAGTCTTTATTCAGGCCAATATCGCAAGAATAAACTACCCTTATTTTGCATCTCGGTACTTAGCCATCAAGCGCACATAATGCGCCGCAGAGTAATTAAAGTTGTCGAGCTCTGCCTCGGTCAGCAAGCGCTTTTTTTCAGCTGGGCGGCCCATATATAACCAACCTGATTCTAAAACACGATTTGGCGGCACTAATGAACCGGCCCCAATCATCACCCGATCTTGGATCACCACTCTATCTAGCACAATCGTGCCCATACCTATCAGGCACTCATTGCCAATCGTGCAACCATGCAGCATCACTCCATGACCGATGGTAACGCGCTCGCCAATACGCAAAGGCGCACCGAGTGGATCATCCGCACGTTTATGGCTTACATGCAGCACGGCACAGTCTTGCACATTGCTATCTTTGCCGATGCTAATTGCATTTACATCGCCACGAATCACCGCCCCTGGCCACACCGAAGCACTCTCTCCTAGGCTCACTTCACCTATCAGCCGTGCCGATTCATGTACCCAAGCACCCTCTGCTAAGACTGGTTTAATGCCATCAAACACACCAATTGCCATGAGTTTAAATCCTTTTAAAAAATCTATTGTAAGCGGTAGCCACCTTGCTTTTACTTAGCAGCCCTCAATAATGTATTGAATATGCCATAGGAATCATCACCCTCTGCCTTTTACTTGTGCTTGAGATCATGAAATGAAACGATTCAATCACGTGCGGTGCGCCGCCATGACTGTAGCTCTCATGCTGACACCCCTAACATCCCAAGCGACAGACATTACAACCCGCGCCGCACTCGAACAATACTCAAGCATTGTCCACACAAGCTATCGCGCTAGCATTGCCGCTGCACGTGAAAGCACCCAGCGAAGAAAGCCTTGCGAGCGCCCGCAAAGCCACCAATGCAGACCTCAGCCGCCTTTATATTACAGATTTACACCGTACTTACCCCCAGAGTTTTCAAAGCACGCATCTTGAAATTACACGCCATTGCGCGCATTTACCCCCTATACCATTCTAAATACGCGAGCCAGCTGCATGAGCAATCCACTCCTTGATCTGACCGGCAAACTGCCTGATTACCCAAGCGTTAAACCGACACACATCAACCCAGCACTTGATACCCTACTGGCCAGCAGTGCAGCTGCCGTCACGGCGGCCGAACAAGCCCAAAACCCAAGCTGGGAAAGCTTTGTAGAGCCGTTGGATGAAGCGCTCAATAAATTGGGCCTGGCATGGGGCGTGGTGGCTCACTTAGAAAGCGTGGTGACTACCCCTGAGCTGCGCGATGTTTACAACGCTAATATCGCCCGCATCTCTAATTTTTATACCGAGCTAGGCCAAAATGAGCGGCTGTATGCTCAATACAAGCTCATTGCAGCCAGCGCAGAATTCGCAACTTACAACTCAGCTAAAAAAACCATTATTGAAGACACGCTACGTGATTTCCGCCTCTCTGGTGCGGAGCTACCGGAGGCGCAAAAACAACGCTTTGCCGAAATATCTGAAGAGCTATCAGAGCTAACGGTTAAATTTGGCCAAAACGTGATGGATGCTACCGATGAGTGGGCCTTATATATCGAAGACTTAGCCGAGCTGGATGGCCTACCACAAGACTGGCTTTCTGCCGCTAAATCCGCCGCCGAAGCCGACGATAAAACCGGCTACAAAGTCACACTTAAACAGCCTAGCCAAAGCCCTGTGATGCAGTTTTGTAGTAATCGCTCATTGCGCGAAAAGGTTTATCACGCCAACGTGACCCGCGCCGCAGAATTTGGCCCCGCCGAGCGCGACAACGGCCCGCTGATCAGCCGCATCCACGCGCTGCGCTCTGAAGCCGCTCAATTACTGGGCTTTAATAATTACGGCGAGGAATCGCTGGCGACCAAAATGGCCGATACGCCCGCTCAGGTGGCAGAATTCTTACGAAATTTAGGCCACGGTGCCAAACCGTTTGCTGCACAAGATCGGGCCGAGCTTAAAGCCTTTGCCAAGGAGCACCTTGGCTTGGATACGCTGGCCGTGTGGGATTACGGCTATGCAGCCGAGAAATTATCCGAAGCTAAATATGCCTTCTCTGCCCAAGAAGTAAAAGCCTACTTTACCGAAGACGCGGTGCTGGCAGGCCTATTTAAAGTAATCGAAACGCTCTACAGCCTACGCTTTATTAAAGCCGAAGCGCCGGTCTGGCACCCCGATGTCAACTATTACGCCCTGCAAAATATGGACGGTAGCGCAGTGGGGGGCCTGTATCTGGATCTTTACGCCCGCACCGGCAAGCAAGGCGGCGCGTGGATGAACGATGTGCTTTCACGTAGCCGTAAGGGTGCATCGCAGCAAAACCCAGTGGCGCTGGTGGTGTGTAACTTCGCGCGCGGGGTGGACGGTAAGCCTGCGCTGCTTACCCACGACGATGTAATCACCTTGTTCCACGAGTTTGGCCACGCCCTGCATCACCTCTTAACCGAAGTCGATGAATCCGGCGTATCCGGCATCAATGGCGTGGAGTGGGATGCAGTAGAGCTACCTAGCCAGTTTATGGAAAACTTCTGCTGGGAATGGCAAGTTCTACCCGATTTAACCCGCCACGTAGACAGCGGCGAGCCACTGCCGCGCGCACTATTCGATAAAATGCTAGCCGCCAAAAACTTTATGAGCGGCAGCGGTATGGTGCGTCAGGTTTTACTGTCTTTATTTGATATGGGCCTGCACGCCAACGCAGATGTAATCGACGCCGCAGCACACAATGCCGCCTTGGTTGCCGAATTTGAAACCCCCGTCGCGCCAGACTATAACCGCTGGTACAACACCTTCAGCCATATTTTTGCTGGTGGCTATGCCGCAGGTTATTACAGTTATAAATGGGCCGAAGTGCTGTCTGCCGACGCATATTCCGCCTTTGAAGAAGCCGCCGCAGCGGGCCAAGCCATCCTCGACCCAGTAACCGGCGCGCGCTTTCGTGCCGAAATCTTGGCAAAAGGCGGCAGCCGCCCCGCCATCGACTCCTTCATCGCCTTCCGTGGCCGCAAACCAGAAGTGGCAGCTTTGCTGAGACATAATGGGCTGAATTAAGGCAGGGCTTAGGAGATAAAACCCACGTCTTGAAACACGGATAGCACAGAGAACGCGGAGTTTCACGGAGAAAAACCAAGGTTTTCCATGATTGAATGTTGTTTTTTGGCGCTTCTGAATTGAAATTAATTAAATAAAGTAACGTGGGCACGATTTTGTGCCCACGCGGAAGGCAATAACACTTTATATATCTGCCGCGTGGGCAAGATAAAACACTTTGCCCACCCTACAAACAATCCTATCAACTTAAGTAAAACACAAAGGCATCAGGTATTTCGTAGGAGCGGCTTTAGCCGCGAAAGTACTATTTTTAAAATATTCGCGGCTAAAACCGCTCCTACGTTGATCCTTAATTACTCAAATTAAACACTCCATCCATAAAAAAACGGGCCATGCAGCCCGTTTTTTTTACGCACCTACAACACCCTCGACTTCAAATACGGCTACAAAAATCGAATCGTATGCCCAATCGAATAAACGCGGTTTTCGCGCTTAGCTGCGCAAGCTCGGTGCGCTTGGAGATTTCATGCAGCGACAGATTATCGCGACAATACATCCTTTGGATTTTGTCCATCATTTCCATGGTGACCACCTTTGACCCTCTGCTCAATAATTAAGCAGAACAAGTAAAACATCTGAGACAATCTTGGATCGGAAGAACTTGCTGTAGTGGGTCAGTTTCCGGTCGACGTCAACATCAGCCCCCTCAGCTTCTTGCCCCCCCTCAATTTTAGACAACATGCCTAGCCTTCATTCTGATATTGACCCCACAGGACCTAGCTATGAATTTTTCTCATGTTTTTATTGAAATAACTTCATTTTTATTCATGATTTGATTCAGGTATAAATCATACTGAGTTCTGAAGGCTAGGTAATTTTATTGCCAATTATTAATCATGCTATTAGGAAAGAATTAGAAAAAACTTGGAGCACGCTTGACTGTGAGTATCCGAAAAAATTGGAAATTCCAAGCAGTGAATGAAATAAATTCAGGTTTTATCTCAAAAATTAGGATACCAGATCACAATGAGTAAAGAGTTTACATTTACGATTAATAGCATTAGTTTCGATGAAAACTATCTGCCAGCAGAAAATACGCGTATCACCACCAATTTTGCGAATTTAGCCAGAGGAGAGCATCGCCAAGAGAATCTGCGCAATACCTTAAAGATGATTAACAATCGTTTCAATGAGTTGGCACATTGGGATAACCCTAAATCAGATCGTTATTCTGTAGACCTTGAGATTATTTCTGTTGAGTTGAATATTGATGCTGAAAAGAGCCTTAAGGGTTTGCCTTTAATTGAAATATTAAAAACTAATATTGTTGATCATAAAACTAAGGAGCGAACAGAAGGAATTGTGGGGAACAACTTTTCCTCTTATGTGCGAGATTATGATTTTAGCGTATTGCTGCTGGAACATAATAAGCAGCAAACCCATTTTAGTACGCCAGAAAATTATGGTGAGCTGCACGGAAAGCTGTTTAAAAGTTTCATCAATTCTAAGGCATACAAAGAAAACTTTAAAAAACAGCCTGTGATTTGTTTAAGTGTTTCCAGCAGTCGAACTTATGAGCGGACTGAAAACCAGCACCCTGTATTAGGTGCTGAATACATCCAGGATAAATACTCGCTCACTGATGAATATTTCAAAAAGATGGGTATGCAGGTTCGCTATTTCATGCCTGCGAATAGCGTAGCACCTTTGGCATTTTATTTTTCCGGTAATTTGCTGGCTGATTATACAAATCTTGAGCTGATTAGCACCATCAGCACCATGAGCGCATTCCAAAAAATTTATCGACCTGAAATTTATAATGCCAATTCTGCTGCAGGAAAATTTTATCAACCCAGTTTACAGCACCAAGATTATTCATTAACCCGAATTGTTTATGATCGAGAAGAACGTAACCGACTAGCGATTGAACAAGGAAAGTTTGTTGAAGAGCATTTCATCAAGCCATACCAAGACATTCTTGGGCAATGGGCTGCTAATTGCGCTCTTTAATCTAATAAAACATCGCGGATATTGATTATGAAAATACTATTGCCAACTTCAACTGCGGGCAGTTTACCCAAGCCTACTTGGCTTGCAGAACCAGAGAAAATTTGGTCTCCCTGGAAATTACAAGGTCAAGAATTAATAGACGGCAAATTAGATGCTTTACGTTTGTCACTGCAAGAGCAATTACACGCAGGGATTCATATTGTTAGTGATGGAGAGCAAACGCGCCAACATTTCGTCACTACATTTATTGAGCATCTGAGCGGCGTTGATTTTGAAAAACGTGAAACGGTCAGAATTCGTAATCGCTATGATGCAAGCGTACCCACGGTGGTGGGCGAGGTTGCTAGGACAAAACCTGTTTTTGTTGAAGATGCCAAGTTTCTACGCCAACAAACCAAGCAGCCAATTAAATGGGCTTTGCCCGGCCCGATGACGATGATCGATACCTTGTATGATCGCCATTATAAAAGTCGTGAAAAACTGGCTTGGGAATTCGCTAAAATTCTTAATCAGGAAGCCCGTGAATTAGAGGCTGCTGGGGTAGATATTATTCAATTTGATGAGCCTGCATTTAATGTCTTTTTTGATGAGGTGAATGATTGGGGGGTGGCTACCTTAGAAAGAGCCATTGAAGGACTTCAATGTGAAACCGCCGTGCATATTTGCTATGGTTACGGCATTAAAGCCAATACCGATTGGAAAAAAACGCTGGGATCAGAGTGGCGCCAATATGAAGCCGCTTTCCCCAAATTGCAAAAATCGAATATTGATATTGTCTCACTAGAATGTCAAAACTCGCGGGTGCCCATGGATCTGATTGAACTGATTCGAGGAAAAAAAGTGATGGTAGGCGCTATTGATGTGGCAAACCATACCATTGAAACCCCGAGGAGGTCGCAGATACCCTGCGAAAAGCACTGCAGTTTGTCGATGCGGATAAGCTCTACCCTAGCACCAATTGTGGTATGGCACCTTTGCCGCGTGCAGTCGCACGAGGCAAACTCAATGCATTAACTGCTGGAGCGCAAATCATTCGCAAAGAACTATTGGCCTAGGGTCTGTTGACGTTTCATTCACAATTGCGCTGAGCCGGAAAATGGCTAGGCACAAGGCATGCGACGAAGGCAATAACGCGTTATTTCCAAGGAGCATAACGCAGTGAATGGCCATTTTCCGGCCCAGCCCTTCGGGTTTAGCCCATTTTTGGGGCTGCACGGCGTTAAAAATCGCTGATGGTACTCGTACCATGTCGCAATTTTCTCCTTGTTCAGCCCCAAAACTGGGCCAAACGCAGCCGTGAATGAAACGTCAACAGACCCTAGTTCTACTTGGCCACCCCAAAAATATTTAAACGCAGAGAAGCAGACAAAAACAGCGAAATCGGATTTATCCCTAAAGATTTCTAATGAATTGAATCAGTTTAATTCTTTCTTCCTCTGCGTTTCTGCGTTGGGTCCTTTTCCATTCAACACTGCATTCAACTCTGCACACTGATAGATGATGTACTGAGTGCACGCATGTAGCATGTCATCTTCATGTTTAAAAATACGGTTTAATTTAGGAATAATGTGATGATTGAAACAACAGACTATAAAAGTGCAATGTCGTTGTTAACGGGTGCGGTTAATGTGGTTACTACGACGGGCCTATCTGGTCGTCATGGATTTACTGCGTCTGCAGTTTGTAGCGTGACGGATACACCGCCAACATTATTGGTCTGCATGAATAAATCCGCTCGATCACACAGTCATTTTATAGACAATAAAATTTTAACTGTGAATGTTTTAGGTGTGCATCATCAGTCTATTTCCAGCGCATTTTCATCCCCTATCAATTCAGAAGAGCGTTTTCAATATGGCAATTGGACTGAATTAAAAACGGGCGCACCTGTTTTAGTGGATGCTTTGGTGAGTTTTGATTGTCAGATTGAGCAAATTCAAGAAGTCGGCACGCATACAATTTTTATTTGCCCTATTGTCGCTATTTCGCAAAGCGAATATGAGCAAGGCTTGGTTTATTTTAATCGTGCTTATCATCATGTGGGTCAGGCGCAAGTAGCGTAAACCCACAATATTTAACCTGCAGCACTTAATAAAGTAAGTATATCGTGGAATTAATCATTTTTTTAGCCATAGGTGCCATCGCTGGATTTGCAGCTGGATTATTTGGTGTGGGTGGTGGAATTATCATCGTACCCATATTGTATGTAGTTTTTACGAAAATGAGCTATGGCCCTGAAGTAGTGATGCATTTAGCTTTAGGTACATCGTTGGCGACTATTATAGTCACTTCTATTAGTTCATTACTTGCGCACCATAAAAAAGGTGCCGTTATATGGCCAGTATTCAAAAATTTGGCACCCGGTTTAATCATAGGATCTTTTTTCGGGGCGGGAATTGCCGGATTACTTGCTGGCGAACACTTGCGACTGATTATTGGTATTTTTGCGCTTTGGGTTGCACGCAATATGTTTGTCGGTGCAAAAAAAATAGTCGATCAAAATAAAGTACTGCCCTCAAGGGCTAAGCAAGTATTTGCAGGTACGGTGATAGGTGTGGCTTCTGCTATTTTTGGAATTGGAGGAGGAAGCTTAACCGTCCCTTATCTCAATTTTTATGGCGTGATCATGCAAAAAGCGGTTGGCACATCCGCCGCATGTGGTTTACCCATCGCTATTTCGGGCGCTTTGGGATTTATGCTTTTTGGTATCAAAGAACAGGTCAATATTAGCAATAGTATTGGCTTTGTTCATATTTATGCTTTTTTTGTAATTAGCATAATGAGTTTTTTTACCGCAAAATTAGGTGCAAAAGCGGCGCATGTATTATCCCTCGTCGTGCTTAAAAAATGTTTTGCCATTATGTTATTTATTGTCGGATATTTTTTTATTCTTAAGGGATTAAGTAGTTCGATATAAGTGATATGGCATTTTAAAATGCAATAACAAATGATTTTCCCAGAGCAATCCTATCAACTTAAGCAAAACGTAAAGGCATGGCGTACTTTGTAGGAGCGGCTTTAGCTGCGAAAGCGCTATTTTTGAAATATTCGCAACTTATGCCGCTCCTCCTTTGCTAATCCTTAATTGCTTAAATAAAACACTCCATCCATAAAAAAACGGGCCAATCGGCCCGTTTTCCCTAATTAAAAACTCATCTACTTCAAATACGCCTCCAAAAACCGAATCGTATGCCCAATCGAGTACACGCGATTTTCGCGTTTAGCGGCACCGTGGCCTTCGTCGGCAAAAAGCATCAGCTCGGCGGGAACATGGCGTTTTTGGGCTGCTTCATACATTTTTAGCGCTTCGCCAACCGGCACACGCGGGTCGGACACGCCTTGGATAATCATCAGTGGGGCGATCAGTTTATCAATGTGGTTGATCGGCGAAAGCTGGATTAATGCCTCACGATCTTTCACCGGATCGCCATATTCTGCAATACGCAGCGCACGGCGATAAGGCGCGGTGTTTTGTAAGAAGCTCATAAAATTAGAGATGCCCACGGTAGATACACCTGCATCGTAAGCGCCCGCAAACATCGTCATCCCTGCCAGCGTAGAGTAGCCGCCGTAGCTGCCGCCAATAATGCCGATCTTAGGCACTTGGCCATTTTTAGCCCACTGGCTACGCATATAGCGCGAAGCGTCTTCGATATCGCTAACCACTTGCAAGCGCTTAGCGCCGTCATCCATCGCAAGCCAAGCTTTGCCATAGCCATCCGAGCCACGCACATTGGGCTCGGCAAAGATAAAACCAGCATCCACATACAGCTGCGCCACCGGAGAGAAACCTGCCTTGGTTTGCCCCTCTGGCCCACCATGAAAATGCACGACCACGGGGCAAACCATCGTTGCGCATTGTGCTGGGCGGCGTACAAACATCGGGATTGTAGTGCCATCTCTAGCGGGATAGCTCTCTAAGCTGGCTTTAGCAAAGTGCTGCGTATTTACTTCTGGGCTCATGGCCTGCTGCCATTGCACTAGCTTGCCGGTGCTCCATTCATAGCGATAGCTCAGCCTTGGCGAAGTGGCGGTTTCTACGCTGATCAGGCTATAGCGGCCATCTGGGCTGTGGCCGCTGATCAGCACATGATCGCTGCCTTTAAACTGCGGCAGTTTTATCGGCTGCAGGCTTCTGGCATCCAAGGCAAAGCTACGGATATAACCCGCCTCATTCACGCTATAGCTAATATGCTGACGTGATTTATCGAGCTCAAAGCTGCTGACATCCCAGTTTATTTCAGGGGAAACTGGCTTAAACTGACCTGCCTTCCATTGGTAAAGGCGGCGGAAATTGCCAAACTTCGATGTTTGTACAATCAGCTCATCCGGCCCTGCCCATAGGCGGCGCTATATTCTTCTTTTTCATTCTGACCAAACAAGGGCTTGAGTTCTCCATCGGCCAGCTCATAAAATTCCGCCGCTAGATTGGTAATGGTTTTTTCTAGCAAAATCCGTCCATGGTGCTGATCCGCGATATTCCATAAGCCAGGCTGATCAAACACCACTTGTTTGGTGGCGCTGGCGATGTGGTAGCGATAGATGGTGTAGCTGTCTTTTTGCTTATCATTCGCGCTGTAATACACATATTGATTATCATCAGAAACAAAAGCAAAGCGGGTTTGCACGCCTGCAATACGCTGAATTTCTTTGAGCGCCCCGCCGCCCGCTGGCTGCAAATACAGCCCAGGGTTTTCTTCGCCTTTGCGATCACGCTGAATCACTAAAGTCTGGCCATCGGGGCTGATGCCGGCAATTTGGGTGGCATCTTCTCCGCCCGTCATCTGTACCGGAAAGCGCTGTGGCCCATCCAAACGCCACACTTGGCTTACACCCGTAACCCGCCAGCTAAAGTAAAGCTTTGCGCCATCGGGGCTAAGCATGCCTGCACTGGGGCTAGAAATATCCAGCATGCTTTGAATCCGCCGCGATAAACTAGGCTCTAGCGGCTTGGGGCGAAACGCCTCTATGCTTTCCTTGCTAATGCTGTCTGCGCCAAGGCCAGCGTAATCTGCAGCAAAGGCGCTACTGGTAAAGAAGCCACACACTAATAAACTGCTGATTATTTTCATTGTTTTATCCTTGTCTCTGCACCACGCTGTGCCCATCAACACCCCCACCTTGGCAGCAAGCTAACAAATAGCACATTTAATTACAATAACTTGACTAAATAAGCTAGATAAACACAAGCCACAGTAATGAATTATGCATGATGCGGCAACTGTGGTTATTCCCAACGGAGATCAATATGACCCAGCCCCTAATTAGCCAACAAACACTGGCCCACTACCAAGCCCACGCCGAGGCGTTTAAAACAGGGACGGCCGATCACGATGTGAGCCAGAATATCACCGCACTTTTGCGCCATATTAGCGGCACGGTGCCTTTTGATATCTTGGATTTTGGCTGCGGCCCGGGGCGTGATTTAAAACGCTTCAGCGCACTTGGCTACAGGGCCATTGGTCTAGATGGCACGGCGCGCTTTGTTGAGATGGCCAAAGCCGACAGTGGCTGCGAAGTATGGCTACAGGATTTTCTAGCACTAGATCTACCCAGTGCCCACTTTGACGGCATCTTTGCCAATGCCGTGCTGTTTCATATTCCTAGCGCAGCACTGCCACGCATTCTGATCCAGCTGCACGCCACGCTCAAAACCGGCGGCGTGCTGTTTTGCTCTAATCCACGCGGCAATAATGAAGAAGGCTGGAATCAAGGGCGCTATGGTGCTTATTACAACTTAGAAACATGGCAAAGTTATTTAATCGCCGCAGGCTTTACCGAGCTAGAGCACTACTACCGCCCTGCTGGCTTACCCCGTGAGCAACAACCTTGGTTGGCAAGCGTATGGCGCGCTTAAAAGACATCCGCGCTGAGTAGCAGCCTGTCGCCACAACACAACAAATTGTTAAAATTAGCCTGATTCATTTATTCCAAACAAATATATCAGATAAGATATACTCACACAAACCAATATAAGACAGGATACCGTGAAACTCACCCACGCCCTTGCCCTGATCCTTGTCAGCGGTAACACTTTTGCCTCTCCATCCACCGTGCCAGCAGGCATCGCTTGGGAGCAAGGAGATGTTAGCGCCGCTTTTGCCAAAGCCAAAGCAGAAAAAAAACCACTGTTTCTTTACTGGGGAGCCACTTGGTGCCCGCCATGCAATCAAATTAAAGCCACCGTGTTTAATCAACAGCGTTTTATTGATCGCACCAAACAATTTATTCCAGTCTATGTGGATGGCGATAGCCCAAGTGCGCAAAAGCTGGCCAGCCAGTTTAAGGTGCGCGGTTATCCCAGCATGATTTTATTTAAACCAGACGGCACAGAAATCACCCGCTTGCCTGGCGAAGTAGATGCGGAGCGCTATCTCAGCACGCTAGAGCTAGGCCTCTCTAACGCCCGCCCCGTTAAAGAAACACTGAGCAGCGCACTGGCCGGTGGCAAGCTTAGCGTGGATGACTGGCGTTTACTTGCAGATTACTCATGGGAATCTGATCAAGCCCAGTTAATCGAGGAAAGCAAACTAGCCAGCACACTTAAAACGCTGGCCCAAGCCGTGCCTGCCACCGAAACCTACGCAGCCACACATTTGCAGCTAAAAGCTATTTCTATTGCCGCTGGTGATGAGCAAGCCAGCACCACGCCTGAAGAGCTGGCAATTCTGTATAAAGTATTGGCGGATAAGCAGCTTAGCCGCGATAACTTTGATGTGATCGTCAATAGCGCCAGCGATATTGTCAGCCAGCAGAGTAAAGCGACTTCTGCAGAAAGAAATAAGCTGACTGCAGCATGGAGCAGCGCACTGCAAAAACTAGCTTTAGACCCTTCCCTCTCTGCGAATGACCGCTTAAGCGCGCTGACCAGCCAAGTTGCACTGGCCAAGCTTGATCTGGCTAAAGATGTAAAGCTGGCCGAACCGCTGCTCAAAGAAGTACGTTCACGCGTCAGCGATGCCGATAAAAGCACCAGCAACGGCTACGAGCGTCAATCGGTGATCAGCACTGCGGCTTACACCCTTAGCGAAGCTGGCCTGCTAGATGAATCAGATACCTTACTCAAAGCCGAGCTAAAACGCTCGCACGCGCCTTACTACTTTATGCTCTCCTTGGGGGCGAATGCCAAAAAGCGAGGCAATAAAGATGAAGCCTTAGGCTGGTACGAAGAAGCGTATAAAAAATCAGAAGGCCCAGCTACCCGCGTGCAATGGGGGAGTAGCTATATCAGCGCACTGATTGATTTGGCACCGCAAAGCGATGAGCGTATCGAGCAAACCGCACAAAGCATTCTGAAAGAAGTTGCGGTGACACCCAATGCTTTTTATGAACGTAGCCGCCGCTCGCTGGAAAAAATCGTCACCAAGCTTTCTGCATGGAATAAAGACAAGCAGCACGAAGCCTCAGTAAGCCGTGTGCTGACTCAGCTAGATGGCATCTGCAGCAAGCTACCCGCGACTGATCCACAACGTGCCACTTGCCAAGGTTTGCTTAAACCTAAAGCCTGATGCACTTAATTTAATTCAATCAGCCAATGGCCTTGCACGATGCAAGGCCATTTTTTTAAGCCAAGGATACAAGCATTAAGTTAAATCGTTGCTATAGCCAAATACAGCTTTGCAACAAGATAAATCTTCGCCTAGTTGGGGTAAAGGCGGTTTATCTTAACCATGCGATTTAGCACAACGTGTGCAGAAAAACCTGTCCCCTACAAAAAATACTTCGCACGCCATTGATTTAGCTTCATGCAATAACTGGTTATTGTCGAGGAGTACCATATCAGTGCATTATTCTTATTCGCTTAGAGTTTGTAATCAACACTCACAAATCCATAACGCCCAGACGTGGTGCCATTATATCCACCCCCATCCACCGAATAAGGAGCCACTCTATCAAAGATATTATTAACCCCAATCGCAAACGAGGTCTTTTTATCTAATTTAGAACCAAAGGCAAAATTAAAGGTGGTGTATGAAGGTAAATAGCCATCTGGGTTGCTGCTGTTTTCAGGATCATCTGCCGCATCCCTTACCCTAGCAAAGGTTTTAGCCGAAACGGTAGCATCAAATTCTGCATATTGATAAGCCAGCGTAATGCGGTTCTCCCAATCTGGATAATTATAACCGCCCGTGCGATCAACCGGCGGGGTGTCTTGCAAATCCGAACGCTTATAGCTTAGCAAATAGCTAAACTGATCCCGCAGCGTAAATTTACCCCAGCCATCTGTTTTATATCCAAGGTTTAAATCCACATCAATTCCTGAAGTTTCAATTTAGCCAATATTGGATAATGGCAAATCAATCACGTCAATTTTGCCTTTAGTCAAACTTGGATAATTCTTTACTTCATCCGGATCTAATGCGAAGCGTTTAATCAATTTAGCCAAGGCTGGGTTGCTATCTTCGTGATCAATGACGTATTGCGGGCTTAATTTTTCAATGGCATCGTTTTGCTTAATTTGATACCAATCCACACTAACCGAAGCATCTTTAGTTGGCTCAAATACCAAACCTAAAGTCAGGTTATTAGATGTTTCAGGTTTTAACTGCGGATTACTCTGGCTGTTTAAATCAACTCGCCCCGAGCATGAGCCACCCTCTAGGCCCATAGGTTGGCATCTAGCCCAATCATTATAAAAATAGTAGCTAGGCGTTGGGGACATATTCAATTGCTGCAAACTTGGCGCTCTAAAAGTGCTGGTTGCCGAGCCGCGCAGTAATAAGGTACCAAACGGCCGGTAAGATAATGCCAACTTAGGTGAAGTTGCACCGCCCACGTCGTCGTAATGGTCGTAGCGTAATGCGGCTTGTAACTCTAGGTTTTTAAGCAGCGGAATACTCAGCTCGCCATAGATAGACTTCACCAAACGGCTGCTCGCTACCGTGGCATCTTCATCGGCTTTTTCTTTTAATAGGTTAATCCCCGTGGCAAAACCCACATCACCTGCTGGCAAGCTAAACAGAGCGGAGTGTGAGAGCTTGGCATCCGCAATCAGCAGCGAAGCAGTGCCTTCATGATTGCGCCGAGTTAGCAACGCTTTAGCCTGCGATTCTGGATTCCATGCCAGAAAAGGATCATAGCCACCATTTTTTAATGCATTGCTGATTTTTGTAGCATCTGCGCGCTCTCTAGACTGGCTACTTTTATTACTGCTATAGGTCAGTGCCGTTTCTACATCCCAAGCCGAAATCGAGCCCCTAGCCCCCAGTACGGCGCGGAGTGAATCGCTATCCACATCATTTTGCGCCAAACCAGCCTCATAAATCCGCCGAGATATAGTGACATCTTTGCCATCGGTTTTTACCCCGTTGATCACATCGCGGTAGGCTGCGTCTCCTTCCTTAAGCACCGCCTGAGCAGTTGGGATAGCCACAGGCCAGGTTTCAAATTCCTGCTTATCTTTGCTAATACCTAATTCGGCAAAGAGGGAAAAATGATCATTAAATTGATAGCTGTAAAGTGCATTGGCGCTAATCCGCTGAATATGCGCAGTGCGATATAAATTATCATTGGCTAAGCATTTTTGATTGCCAAATTTATCGATAGCAATTTCGCCATGGCCTTCGCACCCTGGTAATAAAGTGGTCGTGCCACCTTTGATTTTATAAGCGCCACCATACAGGCCAGTAAATCGATTATCTGCGCCGCCTTGGCTGCGATGATCTAAACTACGGGTCGCATCGTGCTCGCTATCTTTGGTAGGCTGTTTATTTAACACATCCAGCGTCAGCAATAAATTTTGCCCGTCTTCATTTAAATTACCAAACCCTGCAGCAATCCCAAACACCACATTTTGCCCATCACCTGCAAAGTTTTGGCCCAGCTTACTGGTCAGTGCCACCCCTTCAAAATCACGCTTGGTTTTAAAGTTAATCACCCCAGCTACCGCATCCGAGCCATAAATCGCTGCCGCCCCATCATAAAGCACTTCGATTTGCTCGATAGCCGAGAGCGGAATATTGTTCAAGCTAACGGGGCTGGTATCCACATCAGCAAAACCGTTGGGTGCTAAGCGACGGCCATTTAATAAAATCAACGTATTTTTGGCACCCATACCCCGCAAGCCCACGGTGCTAGAGCCTGGCGCAAAGCGGCCACCATCAGTAGCAAACTCCAGCGAAGCTTTAGGAATCAACTGATCCAAGGCCTCTACTACCGTAGTTGCGCCTGTTTTTTCAATATCTGCACGCTTAAACACAGTAACCAAAAAAGGGCCTTCCTGGTTAATCCGTTTGATATTGGAACCCACCACTTCAACCCGCTCTACCTTATTGACGGCTGGTGGCTCTTCGGCGTAGCTCAGCGCTGAAGCCGTTATTTGGGCAATCATCATCGCTAAGAATTTTGGTTTGAAACGCATATCACCCCCTTGAGTAGGCAAAAACCACTTGCCAAATATAACTTCAAGCTATTAAAAATATTATTTATAGATCAATAACGAAAAGTATCACAAACAAGAGAAAATATGCCAAACGGATAATATAAAAACATAGGTATTAGACTAAGTACCTGATCTATATATAAATATTTATTCATTAATCAATAGGCAAAGATACAACAATTAATAAATATATTTATAATTAAAAGAAAGCTAGCACCTATTAAGTAATATTTATAAGTTTATTCCAAATTAATTTTTATCCACCCATACTAAGAAATCATATTTAGTGATGTAAAAGTACGTAATCAAACATGGATGACGATAAATAAGCCCTAAGAAAAATGCAGCTATGATAAATTAAATAAATATAAGCCATAAATTAAAAAGCCCCGCCTACTCATTGAGAGGGCGGGGCTTTTTAGTAGAATAAGTCTACACATTTACTGCGCGAGTATCTTATCCAATAATTGCTTAAATGGCTCTGCCGATTGAAAGCCAACACTGCTAGATAACTCTTTACCTTCTTTGCTAAAAAATATAATGCCAGGCGGGCCAAATAGTTTAAAACGCTTTAATAAGGCTTTATCGTCTTCTGTATTAGCAGTGACATCCACCTGCAACAGCTTCATCTGCCCCATTCTGGCTGCTACTTCAGGATCGCTAAAAGTTAGCTTTTCCATTTCTTTGCAAGAAACACACCAGTCGGCATAAAAATCCAGCATAACTGGCTGATTGGTTTGTGCCAGCTGGCTTTCTAGCTGGCTAAGCGTAGCTACCTTGGTGAACTGAAGATGCGCTGACTTAACCATTGCAGCCCCACCCTGCAATGGCTGCAGCGGATCGCGCCCACCGCTCAGCGCTCCTATTAATAAAGCCGATCCGGCCAAGAGCGCAATCACGCCCAAGCCTTTGCAAAAACGCTGCCAGCCCCTACTTTCAGCCGGCAATGGATCAATGGCCCGTAAAAACACCGCGCTAATAATAAGTAAAGCCGCCCATGCCAACATGGCAAAAAGCGCAGGTAATACCGGCGACACTAAGTAGATCGCCACCGCCAGTAAGAATACGCCAAATACCTTTTTGATATTCTCCATCCATGCACCCGCTTTAGGCAGTGCTGATGCAGCGCAGGCCACCATAATCAGTGGCACACCCATTCCCATAGCCATCACAAACAAAGCGGCCCCACCCAACAAGGCATTATGCGTTTGAGCAATATAGAGCAAGGCTCCAGCCAAGGGCGCCGCTACGCAAGGGCCAACAATCAGAGCAGATAAAGCCCCCATAATCAACACGCCCCAGAGCGACCCTGCTTGTTGCTGATTGGCACTGCCGGATATTTTGCTTTGCAAAGCCGCCGGCAATTGCAACTCGTAAAAACCAAACATAGATAAAGCCAGTAAGACAAACACCATAGCAAAGCTGCCCAACACCCAGACATTTTGCAAAGCCGCCATCAGTAAAGATCCAGATAAACCTGCCGCCACCCCAGCAATGGCATAGCTCACCGCCATGCCCAGCACATAAGTGATAGATAAGAGTAACGCCCGCTGCTTAGTAATTTTGTCGCCATGACCAACAATAATGCCAGACAAAATGGGCATCATTGGGAAAACACAGGGGGTAAAAGCCAGCAAGAGTCCAAAACCAAAGAAGCTAGCTAAAATCAGCCATAAATTGCCACTACCTAATAATTCATTAATTTTGCCACTATCGCTTTCAGCCTTGGGCTGCGTCACAGTAAGGGAAGCAGCAATAGGCGTAGAACTAGCTAACAAAACTGGTACCATCACGACAGTAGGAGATGAAGCAATTACAGCAGAAGACGCGATGGCAACGTGGCTAACGTTACTTGCCACCGGTATTTTTTTGGCTGCGGCTAAGAGCTTAACCTGCGCAATTTGAGTAATCGGTGGGTAGCAAAGGCCCGCATCGGCACAGCCTTGTGCAATAACGGTCAATTTAAATTGCTGCGCGGCAGGATTTTGCACCCCAATAGGCAAGACAAGCTGACCGCGGTAGGTTTCTACCTTGCCAAAATTAGGGTCATCGTGCGGCAAAGACGCAGGGAAATCAGCCTCGCCAAGTATTACCCCATTATCGGCGCTGATCTTAAGCTTATTTTTATAGAGGTAATAGCCTTGGGCAATATTAAAACGCACTTCAATGGTTTGAGCATCACGGGCGCTAGCGGACATTTTTAAAGCCTGCTCTGGCTCTAAAAAATCTACCTCAGATTCGGCCCATGCCATGCCCATCAAGGCAAAAAAGGTGATCAGCGTGCAGATTTTTTTTAACATCGAATCTCTCTTTAGTCCTATGCAGTAGAACAAAGAGTTTAATAGTTATTATGCAACTAACGCTAAGATTTTTTACTTATTTTAAATAACAAGACCATCTTTATCAAATACCCTTGTGCTCTACCCATACCACACAGTTCTTACCCTGATGCTTGGCCTGATATGTGCCTTCATCGGCACGCTTAACAAGGCTTTGAGCGTCGTCCCCTACCACAAATTGGCTCACGCCAATGCTAATGGTGCAATGAATAGCTAATTCGGCACTGGGCCGTTGAATTTGATCGGCAAACCGTTGGCGCAAACGTTCCGCCACATTAATAGCATCCACGCTACGTGTTTCGGGCAAGATAACAATAAACTCCTCACCACCATAGCGATAAGCACTGTCCATATCGCGTAAGCAGTCTCTAATTACCAGCGCCAATGATTGCAATACTTTATCACCCTCTAAGTGCCCATATAGATCATTTACTTTTTTAAAATTATCAACATCCATTAACAACAATGACAATGATCTACCATAGCGCCGAGCACGCTCTAATTCTTTATCAATACTTTCATAAAAATGCCGGCTATTAAATAATCCCGTCATTCCATCCGTAATACTCAAATCTCGATATCGTGCCTCGCTCGCTTTTAAAGCCTCTTCGGCTAATCTACGCTCATTCATATCTTGTAAAGTTTCAATAGCTCCCACTACCTTGCCATCCAAATCTCTTAAAGGTGCCGCAGTAAAAAAAACCCATTTACCTTCGGCACCAAAATGAGCAAAGAAATCCTCTGCCTCAAATACGCCATCAATTAAACGAGAAGAGCGAAATTTTCCGTGGTAAAACTGATCAACATCATCGGCCATCGCCCCATTCAAAATTAAATCAGCCATCACAGGCCGCTCGCTCGGATAGAAAGCGCGCCACTGCTGCTGCGTTCCAATCACATCTTTTGCAGCCAAACCAGTTAATGCTTCACATGCTCGATTCCAATGGGTGACGGTATGATTTCTATCAATCACAAACGTAGCCACCGAGCTGCCATCTACAATTTGCGCCAAAAAAGCTTTGCTTGCCTGCAAAGCTTCTTCTACTTCGTGGCGCAAACTTACATCTTGCAAGGTTTCCATTGCGCCAACAATTTTACCGCAGGCATCCCGAATGGGCGTGGCGGTAAAATATATCCAGCGGCCATGCTCACCATATTGGCTAAAAAAATCCTCTGCTTCAAAAACATCACAAATATTATTAGTAACTTGCACTTTTCCTTTATATAAAATATCAACATTCTGCTTTAAAGCATCGTCTAACATTAGATCTGCCAATACTGGCCGCTCCACGGGATAAAAGGCCTCCCATTGCCTCTTTGTCCCAATCATTTCAAAAGCTTTTTTTCCAGTTATAAGCTCACAGGCTGTATTCCAATGGGTAACGATATGATTGCAATCAATCACAAATGAAGCAACAGGGCTACCTTCAACAATTTGGCTTAAGCTTAAACGATGCTCCATCATATTCAGCTCAGCTTCAGTACGCGCAATTTGCTCCCTATTATCATTAATTGCATGCAGTAATAGCATGGGCAATAAGGATAAAAAACCATCTGCAGCGTCTTTAATTAAAAAATGCTCACACTTTAATTGAACGGCATGCTTTACCCAATTTTCACAACCCGTAGGAGCTAATATAACAACAGGTAAATGATTGATCATATGTGCAAGCTGCTGCATATATTTAAGATGGCTTTCTGTGAGGTCAATAATTAAGGCATCAAAGGCTTCAGGTGAATTATTAATAAGCTGATCTAATTGCTGAAAATCACGGCATTCTTGAATGACGCATGGTAGATCTGTACTATGAATAACTTGGATCAATGATGCACTATCTACATCTTGCCCTAGCAATAAGATAATTTTTAACTGCGAAGGTGATTCACTGTACAACAGCATAACAGCCCCAATACAAGTCAAACACTCAGTTAGAAGAAGCAAAAATCACTCGGCAAAGAAAATTGCTAAACACTAGTGTCTGTGGATGTTTCATTCACGGCTGCGTTGACTGCAGTTTTGGGGCTGAACAAGGCAAGCCGTGCAGCCCCAAAAATGTAGCCAACCCTTAGCGTGCGAGGTTTTTTTCCTCGCTCAGCAATGGGGCTAGGCCGGAAAATGGCAATTCACTGCATTATACTCCTCGGAAATAACTCGTTATTGCCTTCGCCCTCCTACCTTGTGCTTGGCGGTTTTCCGGCTCGGCGCAATGGCGAATGAAACGTCAACAGACCCTAGAAGCCTGTCAGACTTAGACGGTCGAAGCGAAAAATCGCATGATCGAGACCAGATTTTGCCGGATTTGCAGCGCCAATAACGAGTTATTGGTCAAAAATATGGTGAAATATAGGCCGATCAGGTGATTTTGCAGCTGACTGATGCTAAGTCCGACAGGCTGCTAGGCACACAGCCTTAGTAAAGATGTTTTTAGCAAGCTTTTCAAGAAAAACCCCTCTGGCACATGACAAACTACATTAATTTGTAAGCTATCCAAATGCTTATAAAATACAATAAAAATATTGAGCACTTTAAATCGTTGGGTAATTTATTTAATGCGCTGAGCACCCCAGTAATTACTAGCGATAATGATAATGAGTGCGAATATTGATTACAATAGTAGGGCACTACTCACTTACTTCAAATCAAATTGCACCCGTGATGGCTTATCTTGACTGTTGTTAATTTTGGCTTGCACCACAAACATTCTAGCCTCCTCCACCCCAGCGGCCAGTAAGGATGATTTAACCCGCAAAGCACGCCTCAAACCTAGGGCGTGTAAATCGTCATCTTTTATCTCAATATGCTCCATAATTAATTTTTCCATCTCTACCACTGAGAGTGTTTTATCAAAGCCAATTAGATTGGTCGGCTTTTTAAAGTCTTCTTTCTTATAGGCCTGTTCTAACAAATAAGGATATTCATCCTTGCTCATTGCCAACTGGCTATCATCTTCTAATGATTGAGTACTCCCTGCTAATTTTTCCAATTTAAACCCCAGCACTTTTCTTTGCAAAATTCTCTTTTTTAATGTTTGGCGATCAACTATAGGATCTAAATAGCTTTGAATATCTAATTTCAACCCAGGCCTATCCTGCAATACCTCGGCTAATTTTTTAATACTTTTTTCAGCCGTAGCATCTAATTTTTCACTGCCATCATTAAAAGTAATATGTGAAAGTGTAATACTCTCTCCACCAAAGCTGCTGGCCAATACATCAAATGGAGCCGTGACTATTTTCTCCATAAGATTAGCAATAACCTGAAGTATAATTCCACTGACACTAAACTCAGGATCGTCCAATGAGCCCTCAATCGGGAGGTTTAAATTAATTTGTCCTCGGCGATCAGTTAATAATGATAAAGCCAATTTAACAGGTAGTGTCGTTGCCGTTTCATTGGTAATTTTTTCATCACTTAATACAAATTGGTCTAAAAACAATTTATTATTTGCCAGTAATTTATTATTCTCAACCTTATAAGAAACATCCATAGATAGCTTACCTTTTTCTACTCCATAACCAGCGTATTTACTCGAGTATGTAGAGGCTGATGTTAAATCATAGTTATTGACCCCACCTTTAAGATCAAGAAACATTTTTTTTGCGAGAGTATTAAATAAACCACTGACTTTTACCGGTGCAATTTTATCAACAAACCCATGCAGATCTAATTGTGCCAAAGTATTTTCTGCACTAGATAAACCGTTAACCATCCCAGTCATACCAGTTATATTAGCGCTGAAGTTAGGCTTAATAAAATTATCACTATAACGAATATTCCCATTAGAAAATAAAATTTTCTTAATATTAATAGGCAAGACAGACTTTTCAACCTCTTCAGGCACAACAACAGCAACTGAGCTAGCCTGCTGTGTATCAGCAACCGAGACTTGTTTACCATCATGCACCAAGATATCTTGTAAATTTAAACGCCCAGTAGCAGACAAAATCAATCGAGAGTAAAATTTATCTAAAGCAAGCTCAGCAATATCTACGCGCAATGGGGATAAATTAATATCTACCCCATTAAATCCTAGTTTATTCCACTTTAAAAAAGCCGTAGAGGTTTGTTTATCTAAGGCATAAAAATTATCAACACTCAATAATCCACGGTAGCGCCCATTAAGCTTAGGCTCGGTAGCTACTTGCAAATCCCCTTTAGCACTTAAAAACCCTCGAGCCAAAAAAACATTGATGTATTTAGTAAAATAGGGCTGTAAAAAAGCAGCATCAACATTACGCATATCGATAGCTACTTTACTAGTAAAAGGCAGTGGAACCACATCGCCCGCTATATTAATTAAGCCCTTACTCCCCCATTTTCCTGTTAAGTTTAATATTCCTTTGCTGCCTTGTTGACTATCAAAATGATCAAAACCCAAAGCAATATCACGAATAAAAATCGTAGGAGCATATGCTAACCTTTTATCAGCAAGATTAAGCTTCCAATCATTAATATCTATTTTTTCAACTTGCACCCGCCATGGAGTAGCAGGCTTAGCGGCAATAGCTGACTCTGGCGTTAACGTCGCTAAATTCAATTGCCCATTAACTAAGATCTGGGCTACTAACTGCCCTTGTTTGCTTTCTAAAGTAGTTGCTTTTATGAATTTATGAGCAGAATCCAGCTCAAGTGATTTTATAACCAGCTGATTTACTTTCAATATAGGTTTTTTTGTTTGCTGCAGTGCTAAATTACTTAAACCTATTTCGGTATTTTTCAAAGTATATACAAGTGGATTTATACTGAGATAAGCTGTTGTTTCAACATCTAATAAACCATCACTTATTTCGCCTTTAAAGTATGGTGCAAGGTATTGGCTATATTGTGTTAGCTTTAATTTTGAAGCATTTATTTTACCTGTTAGG
Organism: Iodobacter fluviatilis; assembly: GCF_004194535.1. Lineage (NCBI taxonomy): Bacteria > Pseudomonadati > Pseudomonadota > Betaproteobacteria > Neisseriales > Chitinibacteraceae > Iodobacter > Iodobacter fluviatilis. Next base: position 488,722 of record NZ_CP025781.1, read on the forward strand.
CTGAATGGCTGAGTTTGTATGCTTAAGTCAGCCAAGAGCTGTTCTCCGTAAGGGCTATTCACAGCCAGCCGCACGGGAAGTGTTTTATTTCCCTTATTTACAAAACCATGCACATCAAATTTGATTGCATCAAAGACTAGATCTTGATAAGTAACGCGGCTATTAATTAATTGAAAATGGCCAACATCAAGCAGCATTTTAGCCTGACTTTTAGGCGGGGTTGCAGACTGATTAACTAACTGTAGGGCTTTTTCCAAGGCCATATCCAAGGTATCTATTTTTATGCCTGCAAAGCGATATTTCGCAGCCAGCGGTTCAAAATCTTTTAATTTAAGCGTTAATTTATTAATTTTTACAAAAGGTTTTTTAGCTTGCTCTATATTGACATTATCAAACTGTAGCGGCCCCTCCAGTACTAATTTTGAATTGTTTTTTTCCATATTAAAAACAATATTAATTTTTCCTGATACCTGAGTAGAAAGTAGTCTTAATTCATTGGGCAACACAATGTAGTTAACGTACTTATTAACATCCAATTTATCTAATGAGAATGATAAACGCGTTTCTTTTTGGCGAGTAAAAGGTTTACTTGTTGCTGCAATATTAAAAGATGCACCATTTATTTTACCTGAAACACTAGGCTGAATATATTCATCAACACGATGTTCTAAGGTAGATATAAAGGGCAATGCCAATTGAAAATCACTGAGTATTTGCTGCGTGTGCAGCAGTTTATCATCAAAATTAATCAGCCCTTTTATAACTCTAATATTATTCAATGAAAAATCAGGCCAATTTTCATTTTTATTATTTTTCACAAATAAATCAGAAAAATTATATTGGTGATCATTAATGCGGACAATATTTAACTGAGGCTCAAGCAAAGTAATCTCATTAAAAATTGGCGCTCTTCTCCATAAAGAAGACCACTCAACATCTAACGTTAAAGATTTAAATTTTGCAAATGTAATTTTCCCATCATTAATTTTTCCATCATGCAAAATAGCTTGTAGTGTAAAGGGATTAAGCTCTATTTTTTTAATACTAACATTTCTATGCAATTCATTAGAAAGCATGCTTTCTAAGCGTGGCAAGATCCAGTTAGGCAGCCAAACGCTTCCCACCACCCCGAAGATGCTTAGCAATAAAACAAAAAACAGTACGCAGCGTTTCAAGCCAGTATTGATAAGACTTCTCATTAAATAATACTCACGTTTAACCATATCAAGCTCTATTCTAGACCCCGTCTTTAAAGCTGCCTATGCGATAAAAGCGGCCAAGCAAGTCATACGTGTCCCTTATCACTCATATCGCAACGTGAGCCATAGCGATGGCAATAAGTCATTCAGGCAATCAATCTATTACGCGTAAAATAAGCGCCAATATGACAGGAGTGTATGTGGTGGCGAGCAAGCTGTTTTCCTTTACCCGTGTTTTAACCCAAATTGGCTTACTCATTGCAATTTGGCTAGCATCTGATTGGCTAGTGCTTAAAGTAGGCTTACCTATACCAGGAGGTGTACTGGGTTTAGGGATTGTTTTTGTACTGTTGCTGCTGGGTGTGCCACTCAATTGGGTGAAATACGGTGCAGAATGGTTATTGGCAGAAATGCTGTTGTTTTTTGTGCCCGCCGTGGTGGCCCTCGTCAAATATAAAGCCTTGTTTATCGCCGAAGGTTGGCAGTTATTGGTGGTGATTTTTCTTGGTACAACCTTGGTGATGTGCGTGACGGCGATTGTGGTTGATCGCTGCTTTAAATGGGAGCACCACTTACGCTTGGCCCGTGCCAAAAAGCGATCCACGCTATGAGTTTTATTGCTATCAGCTGCTTGCTGCTTACTATTGGCGCATATGCGCTGGCCAAATTTTTATATGCGCGTTATACCCGCTGGTGGCTAGCCCCCTTAGTACTCACACCTACGCTATTGGTTGTCTTTATGTTGTTCACCCATATTCCTTATGGGGTTTATTATAAAGACACCCGTTGGTTATTATGGCTGCTTGGCCCCGCAACCGTTGCTTTTGCAGTACCTCTCTATGAATATCGCGGCTTGATGGTTAAACATTGGCTATCTTTATCTGCTGGTGTGATTGCTGGTTGTTTTACAGCACTTCTTAGCTGCGTACTCTTGGCTAAGTTATTTCATCTATCCCCAGAGCTTACTCGCAGCCTATTACCTAGATCTATTTCCACCCCCTTTGCTTTAGCAGTATCAGGTACTTGGGGAGGCTCTCCTGAATTGACTGCTTTATTTGTAGTGATTACGGGCTTAATGGGCATGCTATTTGGTGAATTTATGCTGCTGATTTTACCACTACGCTCACGCCTAGCCCGAGGCGCTTTATTTGGCGCGGCAGCCCATGCCGTAGGTACTGCAAAGGCAAGAGAAATTGGTAATGAAGAAGGGGTAGTTGCCTGTATTACTATGATGGTTTCAGGCGTAGTCATGGTACTAATTGCCCCTTTACTCACCCCACTATTTGCTTAATAGAGTGGATGGGTGTGCGGCATACTAGCCCACGCCCAAAGTAAACTGACTAAAAAAGAAAGTATTTTATTACCCATAGTCAGACTAAGTCATTATAAAATATGATAACTATTCCTATTAAAAATCAGAGCAATGTCTAAATTATCCCCAATCGTATTGCTTGATGTGATTCAACAGCAACGGTTTGGCGTTGAATATCAACCATTAATTCATACGCACAATTTAGAAACAATCGCCCATGAGGCCCTTGCCCGCTTTTATCGGGCCGATGAACAATTGCTTCACACCGATCATTTATTTAATGAACTGCACCATAGCCCACTTACCTTATTTCAAGTGGAATATGCAATGAAGCAATTGCAATTAGCACATGCACCAGCCGGGGAGTTGTTTTTAAATCTAGACCCAGATGCCTACGCGGTGGCAGATATTACTGGGGAAGAAAACCCTTTACTCAGCATGCTTCAGCAGCGCAGTAATGTTGTATTAGAGATCATAGAGAATAGTGATATTTCTGACGCGCGCCAAAGTGCCAATATGGCTCAAGCATTCCATAAAAAAAATATTCAACTGGCATTGGACGACATAGGCTCCCCCCATTCGATGCTATCCCTGCCAATTTTAATCACTGTAGATTGCTTAAAATTTGATCGAAGTTGGTTTAATCAACTTTATTTACCTAACCATCGCATCGCTTTAGAAAGCCTCATCCGTTATGCTAAGGACACAGGCAAACGTACCGTATTAGAAGGTGTAGAAACAGCAGAACAGCTAGAAATTGCCCGCCAGCTGAATGTAGATATGGTGCAAGGTTTTTTATTTAAACAGCGTTTTATTCAAATCAGAGCTTAGCTGCAAGGCATTAATACAACTCCCCAATAAAAAAATTTAATCAAATGGCAATGGCCCTTGGCCACTTGCAATCTATCGCTTAGCCTTAAATCAACACAGGAATATGCGCAAGTAATGCCGTCCAATAAAAAGCATGCCCCATATACAATTTCAATTATTATTTTATTCTGTAGTCTTTTTTTAAGTGCTTGTGACGCTAACAGTATTAACCAAGCCGAAAAAATAGCGCATAGCCAAGAAATGAAAACACTCGCCAAACTTGGCGAAATCGCGCTTAAGCAAATCTTTAAAAATGAAGAAACACCCCCGCCCAATCCAAACAACAATTCATCAGACCCCGTTGAGCTGGTTACCGGCCGTACAGCCGTTGGCCAGCGGGATTTCAATCGTGCTAAGCAAGTTTTGCCAGATGTATTTCGCGGTATGGAAAGCGATTTCTATTGCGGCTGCACCTATAAGGGCAAAAAAATGGACTTAGCCAGCTGTGGCTACACCCCCAGAAAAAACGAATCTCGAGCCCAACGTTTGGAATGGGAGCATGTGGTTCCGGCGTGGGTGCTAGGCCATCAACGTCAATGTTGGCAAAATGGCGGACGCAAAAACTGTAGCGATAATGATCCGCAATTTAAAAGCGCGGAAGGTAACCTCGTAAATTTAGTACCATCGGTAGGCGAGGTGAATGGGGATCGCAGTAACTTTGCCTATAGCGCATGGACGCATAATCCTGAGCCTATGTATGGCCAATGTAAAACCATTGTTGATTTTAAAAGTAAAAAAGCCCAGCCTAGGGAGGAAGTACGTGGCCGCATTGCGCGAATTCACTTCTATATGTATCAGCGCTATCAACTCAGCCTCTCCAAGCAAGATCAGCAGCTAATGTGCGCGTGGGCTAAAACCTATCCGGTGGACGATTGGGAAGTAAAACGCAATCAACGTATTATTAAACTGCAAGGCGATGGCAATCACTTTGTGAGTGAGAGCAAACTCGCCCAATATTGCGTTTAATACTGCACTGAAGCGATCTCTATAAGAGAAAATCACTTCATCGCTTGCTACTCTTACAGCAATGTTTTCAATGCTGCCGTAGCAGATTTAGAGAATTTATATCCACCGTGCTTATCAGCGCAATGGCTGTTGTTGTGCAATGTGAACGATCTTCCCACCCACATAATTGCACTGTGATACCACTGGCGCTGGCAAATTGAGTGCTACTTTAAACTGTTGAAAAAAGCAGGGCATAACCTAAGTCTTGGTAGCAAGAATCTGCCCCTGCGATCGCTAGGCGGCTGATGGTGGCCAGCATGGCGTGCATGACCGTTTGGGAAATGGCCGCAGACCAGAGTGAAGAGGCGGCATTGAAAAAATCTACCCCAAAATTCATAGGGCGAGTTGTGTAGATACTTATGCTACATAGGCCGTATGCGTCCCAAGCACCTGTAATTTTTCATCTACGTAAGTAACTTCCAGGCCACTATTATAGGCAATTCCTTCCTGCCAATTATCCAAAGCAAATAAGTGCCTAGGCATAAATTACCCCATGCTTTTCAAGCATGTGTTTTTCGTAGGGTGGAAACTCCGTAGGCGTTACGCACCAAGGACTGGCGAGCAAGAAATACACTTGCACACCCTACTAAAATCACATCTTTTTTACTTTAAAAATGCGTGATAACTTATGTCGAACTACTTAGGGAGAAACTCAGCATCAGCGAGGGAATAAGCATGATAATGCGAGTAGCGCTAGTCTTTTTAGTCATAACTCCATCTTTATTAAGTCTATTGAAAGTACCTACTACCTTCTATGAATTCCTCATAAGCACCGCGGCAACATACAACAAAAAAATAAAAATGTAAGTCATTGAATATAAAATATTTTTATTAAAAATAATTGTAATATAATTTAATGAACTCGCCTATTTACTACAAAAATCATTATTTTATTTCATATTTGCAATGAATAGCCTGCATGCAATCTCTAATGCGACAATGTTAAGATGAATCGATTAGTGCCTTGGATAAAAAAATGACGCCTTCCCCTATCAGCTTTGAGTTTTTCCCACCTAGAACCGCCGAAGGCGCAGAAAAACTACGCAATACGCGTAGGCAGCTCGCCCAATTTAAACCGGAGTTTTTCTCCGTGACCTTTGGAGCAGGTGGCACTACACAAGAAGGCACGCTCAATGCTGTGCTTGATATTCAATCTGAAGGGCACGCTGCCGCGCCACACCTTTCCTGTGTGGGCTCCTCCAAAGAAAACATCCGCAGCATTGTGCAAAACTATAAGGACCACGGCATCCGCCATATTGTGGCCTTACGCGGTGATATTCCTTCGGGGATGGGGGATTTTGGCGAGTTTCGTTACGCCAATGAATTGGTCAGCTTTTTACGCCAAGAGTTTGGGGATTGGTTTCATATTGAAGTGGCAGCCTACCCAGAGTTTCACCCCCAGGCCCAAAGCGCAGAAGCGGATATTCGTAACTTTGTAAATAAAGTACGGGCAGGGGCTGATTCGGCCATTACTCAATACTTCTTTAATGCAGATGCGTATTTCCGCTTTGTGGATGAAATAAACGCACGTGGCATTAGTATCCCTATTGTGCCTGGCATTATGCCTATCCAAAATTTTAGCCAATTAGCTCGTTTTTCTGAAATGTGCGGTGCGGAAATTCCACGTTGGCTAAGGCTGCGTTTACAAGCATTTGGTGACGATACCGCCTCGATTCGTGCTTTTGGTTTGGATTTTGTCACCGAATTATCAGACCGTGTATTAGCAGGAGGCGCACCCGGCCTGCATTTTTATACCCTAAATGCTGCCGGTGCCGTTTCTACAGTATGCCAGCGCTTGGGCCGTTAGGCATTTTGGCTATACACACCTGATTACGCCCACCATTCTTTGCACGATACAGCGCTTGATCTGCCATACGTAAGAAGTCAGCGGGGCTGACTTCTTCCTCCCCAGAAAAAATAGCCCCCCCCTGGCTTACCGTCAGAGGCTGACCATCAGCCTGTAATAAACCCAATTTGATAATCGCCAGCCTTACACGTTCAGCTAATGATTTTCCAATACGTATATCCGTATGCGGTAATAAGAGTGCAAATTCTTCACCCCCAATCCGAGCGGCACAATCCCCAGCTCGCTCAGCAAATTGAGCTAATATTGCAGCAATTTTCTTTAGCGCAATATCCCCTTCACCATGGCCATATGAATCATTATATTGTTTAAAAAAATCTACATCTAAAATGATAAGTAATAAAGATTGATCACTGCGCGTTGCTCGACGCATTTCTTGTAATAAGCTCTCATCAAAAGCACGACGATTAGCAATATCAGTAAGCCCATCATGATTGGCCTGCAATGCCAATTTTGCATTGGCAGCAAGCAAAGCTTCTTTAGCCTCTTGTAAGGCTAATTGTTGGCGATGATGCGCCAACACATTGGAGCATAAGCCTACAACCATCGGCAAAATACGCATCTCTAATTTTGAGTATTGTCGATGCGGGCTTTTTAAACCAACAAATAAAACGCCAAGCCGCTCTGCATTAAAATTAAAAGGTAAAGCCACTAATTTTGCCAAATTTAAGTCTCGGCACAGTACCGCCTCGCCGCAGCCAGCATCCAATTCATCTACAGTATCAATAAAAAAAACAGACTGGTGATTTAAATTGTACTCACTCAGTTTATATAAAGCACGCCTTCCCAATACAAAATCAGCACGAAGCTTACGCCCTTCCTTATGCCATAAATAAACTTCTTCTGGCAAAATTTCATCTGAAAAACATACTGCAACTAAAGCATCGAACCCTAGCAAAACCCCAGTTTGAGCCAAGGTTTCTTCTAATCCAAACTGTGCCTGATCTAATGGTAAATCTAAATAACGCTGAGCATCTTTAGATAGCATATGTAAAAAACCAGATAAGTAAAGTGTTTCGCCGGTACGTTGTGCCACTTCAATTTCTAACTGATCACGGCTTTCTGCCAAAGCACGGATTAATTGCTCACGCTCTTGTTCATTTTTTAATACATTACCTTGTAAGGAAGAAAAGCCTTCTAATAGGCAATCAAGCTCATCTTGTACCACGGTGGCAAAAGCAGGGGGGGCAGGTACTTTTTCGATGCGATTCGCTTGCAATAAATGAGTATGAATAGTCAAAGCATCCAAACGCCGTACCACAACGCGGCGCAGTAACCATTGCAATACCAATAAAATACCGAGCACTAGAATAATTTGTGCAATAAAAAAAGGCAGTACTCGAGATAACAGTTGAGACCATACCGCCGAGGCATCACCAATTAGGCTTAATGTGCCAACCGTGTTGCTGCTATTTTTATGGACTAAGGCAACAGAATAGCTGAACTTATTTTCAACCCAATTGCTTAAGCCGCGCTCGTATCGAGCACCACTTGGCGTGATTAACACTACGCCAACAATACCGGGTAAAGCTGCCAGCGCATCAAGCTCTTCATTAATAGTGGTTGGATCAATATCCCACAAAGCAGCCGTTAAGCGCGGGCCATGATCTTGAACAGTATTACTGAGATGTGTGCGTAATCCAGATGAAATATCAAAATAAACAATACCTGCATATGCAACAATCAAAATCAGCATAAATAATCCGCCAATCCGCAGTAATACTTTATTCAAGCGCTTCGCTATCGGTTGAAAATTTCGCTTTAATCTAGATAACTTCGTCGAAGAATTGCCACTCACTTCATACTACTCCTTACAATAAGCAACTTACCATACTGCGCGCAAGCCCTTGATTTATTTGTTTTTCCAGCTATTCCAATTGAGACGCAAGTATCCAAAGTAACCGAAGGCTGCCCGCTATAATTATTTATTTTAGGATTAATGGCTTTGCTGTATCGTGAAAAATCGTAATGGCTTAAACCTTGGCGGCTAAAACGCGATAAAAATAAATCCGCATTATTTGCATTCACCAAGCTAAACATAGGCAACTGTATCTGAGTACCTTGTGCGGAAAAATCATAGCCATGGGCATAATCATACAAAAGCACCATACTCCATGCCCCTAATAGGAAGTGCCCTGCTGCTAAAGCTGTCAAACGGCCATTTTTTATCATAGATATTGCATCATCAGAATGATTAATTGCCGAAACAAAAATGCCATGATCAGTCCCGTATCGACGCTCTAAGCTAGATAGCACGCCAAATGCCATCAGGTCGTTAGAACACCATACCGCCGCTAAATCAGGATAACGATCCAATAAGACGGCCATTTGCTCAGTAGCCAAACCACGGCTCCAATTCCCGTAAATGACTTGTTTAAGCTCCACATTGGGAAATTCTTGTAATGCATCTTGCAAACCCAATAAACGCTCTTGAGAAGCAGGCGTAGATTTATCCCCTGACATCGCCAACAATTGATATCGGCCATCTATACCAATTTTTTTACTCTGCACCAAACGCTTTAATAGCGTCTTTCCGGTTAAATAGCCAGCTTGGCGATTATCTGTCGTTAAACTACCAATCCAGTATTTTAATTTCTCCCTAGGCAATCCTGATTGCATGAGTTGCTCAGGGGTTAAATCATTAAATGCTAGTAGAGTAGGAATATGCGCACGCTCAGCAATCGCTAATAATGGTGGAGCCATTTGCCGCTCATTCACCACAATTAAATAATCCGGCTTTGCCCCTTGATCAATAGCCTGCTGTAGCAACAAAGGCATACGCAAATGATCTCGCTCCGCATAAATAATGCGTAACTCCATTCCTAAGTCTTGCGCAGCAGCAGCCATGGATTGGCTTACGCTTACCCAAAATGCTTCGCTAGTTTTACCTGGATTAATAAATAGAACCGAAATAGCCCAGCTAGGAGAGCTACTCAACAGCAATATCAAAACACAGCAACAACGAAATATACTCACATATCACCCATAAAATGAATAGGCCGAGCATTATGATGCAGCATGGATACTACTTCCCCCAATGGCAGCCCGATGCGGCTCTTTCATCATTGTAATGCATGCCAATGACACGCCCTATGAACTGAATCATATAGGCCTGCGACGAAACCACCCTGTAAGCGACAAACGCTCTCGCTTAGAAACTAATACTTCATGTTCAAATTGATTAGATAAAAAAACCACCAAACTACCACCTAATGGAGCAATATCCATAAATTGCTCTTTTTCTAAATATAAACGTAATTCCCCCCCATCATTTTCCTGCCATTCTGGGTTTAAATATAAAACAATAGTCACAACTCGGGTATCTTCTCCACGATGTTGATCTAAATGGCGCTTATAAAAACGACCAACCGGATACGTGGCAAAATGGCACTCCAACTCATCCAAACCCAAGTATAAATGCGCATTAAGCGCATGTTTTACCTCAGCTAACTGTGCTAATGCCGTAGCCGCCAGAGGGTCTGTTGGTTCAATCCAACAAATTTCATCCCCTCTAATTTTCTCCCGCACCGCACGCCCTTCTTTGCGGCCTACCCCTGCCTGATGAAATAAATTCTTCCGCTCTTGCATCACCTTAGCAAGAACATTTACCTCATGTTGATCTAAAAACTGTGGCAATACGGCAAAGCCCTTCTCGACTAAGCCATCAATCATTAACTCAATGCTCATTGCTACTTGTTTCACTCGATGTATTGTCTCTTGTTGGAATAAAGAAATCTGCTGGGCGCTTTAAGAAACGCCGCATTAATTGGCCCAATAGCGGCCGAGTCTGCCTAAAGGATAATTTACGCGAACGTAATGCCACCCAAAGCGCCAAGGAAAAACTAATCACTAGATTGGTCATACCAATAATAACCACGCCTAGCAATGAAATCACCGCAATTTGCCAGCTCATCTGAAAGTTCTGAGCAACCAGTGCAAAAGAAAAATTAGCTGATGAAAAAGTAATATGGCGAATATCTATAGGCAAACCCAGCAACGTACCCACGGTGCCAATCGAACCCAGCATAATACCAAAATAAAAATTACCCGCTAAAGCGCCTAAATTATTCTCAATATAATTAGCCATACTGCTGGCTCGGCTTTCACCAAACCAGCGTTTTAGCCAAGGAAGCGCGGCAATTCGTCCAGGAATTTCATTATAAATCGCTTTATTGTCATAATAACCTGAAATCAGCCCCGACATAAACAAACACACCCCAGCAATTGCGGCGTGGAAAATAGCGAGACTAGCAATCGGGCTTAAATCTTGCAATAAATGCGCAGCTTTTTCCGCTCCTACGAAAGGCTCCCCGAATTGCCACTGCCAAGCCACCCCCAACAGCAATGCCACCGGCATGGCGAGTAATACATTACCTGCAATCGCTACAAACTGAGTTCTAAATACGCTGACAATTAACTCAACCAGCTCGTTTAAACTGTCTTTTTGCTTAGAGGAGTAATGAATTGATGCGGCAATTTTAGCTGCCGTCATTGCGGGCTGTTTGGTGGCAACAGTAAAGTGCAGCATATGAATCAGCATAAAACCAAAGGCATAATTAAAACTGAATGCAATTGCTTCTAGTACTAAAGGCAGGTGCGCCTTCGTAATTAAAATTTTAAACATCGCCATAAAACCAACGACAAAACCCGCTCCTGCTGCGGATTTAAACATGCCAGCCCAATCACGGCGTGTTTCAGCAATATAGTGCTCGCCAGTATGGCTTGCATGTTCCGTGACTTGCAACGCCAGTAATTCAGTGTTTTCAGCAAATAAATCTCTTAAGCTATATTTGCGATTCTCTGCCAATACAAAAGCATGCAGGGTATTGAGTAAAGTCTTTGCTTTTTCTGTTGATGGCTCAGGATTTGCCAAAGTTAATAGCGTTTTTAGCCTATCAATATGCTGACGCAATCGAATCAATAAGTAGGTAAGACTAACAGATACCCCCTTCTTAGCTGCATTTTTACGTACCCTAGCAATAACTTCTTCACACTGAGCCAATAATACCCGAATCTGCAAGTCATCTTCGCTAGGCTTGCCATCATGGATTAAATCTTGGCGATAGCGCTCTATCCACGCCAATGTTTCTACATTCTGGCGCACAAATGGAGATTCAAAGCGTTCGATATCAGGATGATTTTTAACAATTTCAGGCTCAAGCCCAATTGCAGAAACTCTGCAAGATAAAACTTGAATCGCCTCTAACATTTGCAGCAAAGTGCGATTGATGCTGTCTCTATCCGTTTCATCATTAAAATGTAAGGCTTGGCCTAAATCAAACCAAACTTGATGGGGCACATTGCCAAACCAAATATGATCCTCTGGGTGATTAAATGCCGCAGCAAATAAATCTTTTAATGAAGATAAATTAATGGTTGGGGGCAAAATCCGATGACCGATTCGTCGAACCAATGCATCATAAAGGCTTTCATTAGAAAGAATACCCGTGTCGGTATAAAGATGAACCTGCTTACTGGTCGATAATATATGTAATAAGTGGCGTCGTAACCCACCGCGCAGTTCAATATTTTGCTCTAGTAAATAGCAAAGCGCTTGAATATTATTGATCGCTTGTGTGGTGTCATTCACTTTAGTGGGACGCAATGCGGCAATCAAATTGATGATTAGTTCAACAGCTTGATCTACTGCTGTTGCCTGCATTGTTTTCAGTATTTTTTCCATTCAGGACTCTTTGTATATCATTCATATGAGAGCGTATTAATTAAAACGTCACATCCCTGCATATTAAAAATAAGCTTATAGGCAGCAAAAAGTGGAGATTTAAAACCACATATACTTAATACAGCACGCTCCACCTCTAATAAACCAATACGAATTGGACGGGAATCATGCATCGTTGGCAAGCCACCTTTTCCCTTTTCCAACTTATTACAATTTTGCAGGCCTTATGCTACTGCGTTTACAAACAAAATTAGCACCTAGAATAGCCCATTTTATTTTTCCCTTATGTACAATCAAGCCAATAAAATCAGATCATCACCCTGATGACGATGTGGGAGTGCGATATGTATTTGATTTACTTAGTATTAACGGTCTTTATCTTGCTGATCAATTTAGCAGCATTGGGTCGTGTGTTTACTTATTACTTTGCCGATGCTCAGATTGCACGAGCCAGCGGCACGTTAACATTACTCACTAGCTTATTCTTTATTGAACATTTCGTGGGGCTTGGATCACTCAACTGGGTTTGGCCACTGAGTACTTTATGCAGTATTGCAATTCTATTCAAACACTGGAAAACAGGGGGCTGGCGCGCTGAGCTACCCTTTTGGCTGCCCTTTCTCTACGTCTTTGCTTGGCGCTTTGTGTTCCCCGATATTGACGGGCAATCTGAACATCTTACCGACTTAGCCTTTATCTCCAATTACATCAGTGGCAGCCGCCTTCCCCCCAGCGATGTTTGGCTGCCTGCCTACAAGTTTGATATCTATTATGGCTTCTTGCATTACGCCACAGCCTTAGCGGGCCGAATACTCGCCCTACCTGCTGGCCTCGCCATGAACCTAGGTTTTTGCTTAACGATTGCTTTTAGCATGAGCTTAGCTTGGAGTGTTGTGTACCATTTTTGTTCAATAACTTGGAAAAAATTCCTAGTTATTGCAGCCTTATTAATGGGTGGTACAGGCGTTTCTCCACTCGTACCGATACTTTACTCACAAACTGACGCTAGCCCAATTGCCAATACGCAGGCTGCCGTAAATCAACTCTGGGCCAACACGCGCTTTACTGGGCTTTACGATCAGCAAATCAATACCCCTGCCGGAGCCGCCCTATTTCCTAAGGTGGCAGAGAGTGCTCCACGCGAGCTTCCACTTGAAACACTGGCTTACTATGTCTATTTGGGCGATTTGCATCCGCCGCTAGCAGGGTTTGCGCTGCTATTTTTTGCGCTAGCGCTGATGATTAAGTTAGAAAGAACGCAGCAAGCAAAGCCACTTTCTATAGCACTTGGGGCAAGCCTGCCGCTGCTATTGGCCGTTAATGCTTGGAATCTACCCTTGCAAGGTTTGCTGCTTCTGGCATGGTGTGGCTATCGTCGCCACTCAGGGCAAAGCTGCTATTTTAAACATCTGATCTTTGGCGCAAGTCTAGCCTTACTACTGCTTTACCCCTTCATTAATAGCTATGCACCCAACGCGCTTTCAGCGGGATTTGCCTTTGTTGTGAGCGAAGATCACACCCCGTTACGCCAAGGCTTAGCTATTTGGTGGCCAGTATTATGGTTAGCGGCCCTCGCCCTCAGCCAAGGGAAAGAAAATAAACTCGCATTATGGTGCGCGGCTGGCGTACTGCTTTTACTTGTAGGTATGGAGTTCATCTATATCAATGATCCCCTTTCTGGCAGCTATAACCGGTTTAATTCCACATTAAAATGGTGGTCTTGGCTTTATCCTGCGGCCCTCTTATTACTGGGCTCAATCAACCTAAGCAGCCAAGCGTACTGGCGGCGTTGCCTTGCCGCCGTGCCCCTGCTTGCCGTCTGTACTTATGCTCTACCCCAAGCACAATATTGGCTTTATCAGCCCAAAACAAGCCTTGGTCAATTAGCCGGAGATGGCTGGCTAAAAAATGATGTTGCCCATTGGGCGATTCTTAAACATCTGCGCAGCGCCGAAAAAGGCTTGGTCTTAGAGGGCTTAGATGCTGGCTCTTATACAGCAGCTAGCGCCTTTGCCCTGCATAGCGGCCAAGCTGCCGCCTTAGGTTGGCCAGATCATGAAAGCTTGTGGCGTAATCAAGCGCCCTTTATTCAAGCCCAAGCGGATAAAATTAGGGCATTTTATCACGGTAATTTACCCGATGCTGGGCCTTGGCTAGTCAGCCAAAATATTCGCTACATTGTATGGAGCCGCTTCGATCAAGCTCGCTCCCCTGCGGCTTTTGCCCTGCTGCGTCAGCAACTAACAGCACAGTATGCATGGCGTATACTGCTGGCAGAAAATGGCATGGAATTTGGTGTGTGGGAACAACGCAACTAGTTTTCTAACATCGATTCAACTTGAAATCATGTGCTTGAGATAAGAATGCGCATCATAAAAAATATTTTACGCTGCGCATTCTTATTTAAAGCTGCAAAAAACTCACCTTAACCATGGTGCAATTCTACCTCCTCGGAGCCATTGCTGCTCTAAGCGAGCCCAGATTTTCTCCTTCTGCTCCTCAGTCATCATCACCCACGTTGATACTTCTACAACACTGCGTCCACAGCCGCGGCATATCTCATCCCCTAGTGCCGTTGAGCAAACAGCGATACAAGGTGAGCTAGGGCGCTCTTTTTTTAACATACTCCCTCCACAATGAACCGCTGACGGCAGCTTCGCCAGCGCCAAATTTAAAATAAATTAAACTGTCACATAAAGTACCCGAATCTGTCATCAAACGTCGGCACTATGACAAAATCACCTAGCTGAGCTACTAGCATGTCGGAGAGCACTCTCAAGTTTCGCAGTATATGGATCTCTGACTTGCATCTAGGCACCTCAGGCTGCCAGACTGCGCACCTACTTGATTTTTTAAAACACTGCGATTCAGACCATCTCTATTTAGTGGGCGATATCATTGACGGCTGGGCCTTAAGACGCTCATGGTTTTGGCAACAAAGCCATAATGATGTGATCCAAAAAATTCTTAGAAAAGCCCGAAAAGGCACCAAAGTAACTTATATCCCCGGCAATCATGACGAAGGCGCTCGGCAATTTTTAGGCCTTATGTTTGGCGACATCATCATTGAAGATGAAGTGATTCATACCATGGCTAATGGTAAACGCTTCTTGGTGCTGCACGGCGATAAATTTGATGGAGTGGTGCAATGCGCAAAATGGCTGGCCATTGTGGGCGATCGCCTTTATACCATTACATTAAAACTGAATCATTTATTTAACCGAGCTCGCGCTCGCCTAGGATTAGGTTACTGGTCACTTTCACAATTTCTTAAGCATAAAGTCAAAACAGCAGTTAGCTTTGTTTCTAATTTTGAAGCCGCCGTCGCCAGTGAAGCGAAAGTACGTGGTTTAGATGGCGTCATTTGTGGCCATATCCACAAAGCAGAGATGCGTGAAATTAATGGTGTTCTTTACTGTAATGATGGCGATTGGGTAGAAAGCCTCACCGCTTTAGTTGAGCTAGCTGATGGTGAATTACGGATTATTACTTGGCAAAAGTTCTTTATCGACCAGCAAGCAGAGCTGATCAATTTATACGCTCCTCATCCTCCTCTTTTCCAAGGAATTGCAGCATGAATATTCTGATTGTGACAGATGCATGGGAACCTCAAGTCAACGGCGTAGTACGCACGCTCAAGCAAACACGCCAAGAACTAGAACACTTGGGACACATCGTTGACGTACTCTCTCCTCTCGAATTTCGCACCATTCCTTGTCCTACGTATCCCGAGATTCAACTCTCTTTATTTCCAAGCAGGAAAATCGCCCAACGTATTAAAACCTTTCACCCTGATGCCATTCATATCGCCACAGAAGGACCACTCGGCTTAGCTGCCCGTCGCTATTGTATAAAAAATAAACTTCCATTTACCACAGCCTATCACTCACGTTTTCCAGAATATGTTCAGCTTCGTTTTGGCATTCCTCTTTCCTGGACTTACGCTTGGCTAGCTCGTTTCCATAATGCAGCTGAAGCGGTCATGGCCCCTACTCACGTTGTTGTGAATGATCTAGAAGCGCGTGGCTTTAAAAAAGTAGTAATGTGGTCACGCGGGGTAGATTTAAAAATATTTAGCCCCAGCGACAGAGACCGGCTACAAACTCGTCATCCTATTTTTGTTTATGTAGGCCGCGTTGCGGTTGAAAAAAATATTGAAGCTTTTTTACAACTCGATCTACCTGGCTCTAAATGGGTTTGCGGTGATGGTCCAGCAGCAGCACAATTGCGCCTCAAATATCCTGGAATCAATTGGCTCGGTGTCTTAAGCCAAGAAGAATTAGCCAAGGTCTATAACGCTGCTGATTCGTTTGTATTCCCATCAAAAACCGACACATTTGGGCTGGTATTGCTAGAGGCCATGGCCTGTGGCTGCCCTGTTGCTGCATATCCAGTCACAGGACCCATCGATGTTATCGGCAAAGATGGCCCTGGCGCACTCTGCGAAGACTTACAAAAAGCATGTCTAGATTCATTAAAAATCAGTCGAGAAGACGTACGTAAACATGCCAAAAAATTCTCATGGGCCGCAGCAAGCCAGCAATTTCTAACCCATCTTCACCCATTTACCCCTACAGCACAGAACGAACTAGCTCTTAGCATGGCCAATACTGGCGAATAAAGTAGTGATGTTTGCGCCTTTCTTCCGCCAAAAGCAAAACCCCCGCCTCTTTCGAGTACGGGGGTTTTGTTTACGGCTTAGGGTGTCTGGCAATGACCTACTTTCACACAGGTAATCTGCACTATCATCGGCGCTAAGGTGTTTCACTGTCCTGTTCGGGATGGGAAGGAGTGGGGCCACCTCGCTATGGTCGCCAGACTTTAACGGGTTAACTCGTTGCACTTATTGCTCTGCAACGCGTTCAGTTCAATAGAAGAAGTAATATATTGCTTTGTATTGCTTGTTTCTCAAATTTAGTTTTCTAATCTGGGTAGATTATACCGTCGCACACACGCGCTTCAGGTTATAGGATCAAGCCTTACGGGCAATTAGTATCGGTTAGCTTAACACATTACTGCGCTTCCACACCCGACCTATCAACGTCCTGGTCTCGAACGACCCTTTAAAAGGCTTAAAGCCTTGGGGAAATCTCATCTTGAGGCGAGTTTCGCGCTTAGATGCTTTCAGCGCTTATCTCTTCCAGATTTAGCTACCCGGCGATGCCACTGGCGTGACAACCGGTACACCAGAGATCTGTCCACTCCGGTCCTCTCGTACTAGGAGCAGCCCCCCTCAAATTTCCAACGCCCACTGCAGATAGGGACCAAACTGTCTCACGACGTTTTGAACCCAGCTCACGTACCACTTTAAATGGCGAACAGCCATACCCTTGGGACCGGCTACAGCCCCAGGATGTGATGAGCCGACATCGAGGTGCCAAACTCCGCCGTCGATGTGAACTCTTGGGCGGAATCAGCCTGTTATCCCCGGAGTACCTTTTATCCGTTGAGCGATGGCCCTTCCATTCAGAACCACCGGATCACTATGTCCTGCTTTCGCACCTGCTCGACTTGTCTGTCTCGCAGTTAAGCCGCCTTATGCCATTACACTATCAGTACGATGTCCGACCGTACCTAGGCGACCTTCGAGCTCCTCCGTTACAATTTGGGAGGAGACCGCCCCAGTCAAACTGCCTACCATGCACGGTCCCCGATCCGGATAACGGACCAAGGTTAGAACCTCAAAGGGGTCAGGGTGGTATTTCAAGGTTGGCTCCACACAGACTAGCGTCCATGCTTCAATGCCTCCCACCTATCCTACACAAACCACTTCAAAGTCCAATGCAAAGCTACAGTAAAGGTTCACGGGGTCTTTCCGTCTAGCAGCGGGGAGATTGCATCTTCACAAACATTTCAACTTCGCTGAGTCTCAGGAGGAGACAGTAGGGCCATCGTTACGCCATTCGTGCGGGTCGGAACTTACCCGACAAGGAATTTCGCTACCTTAGGACCGTTATAGTTACGGCCGCCGTTTACTGGGACTTCAGTCAAGAGCTTGCACCCCATCATTTAATCTTCCAGCACCGGGCAGGCGTCACACCCTATACGTCGTCTTTCGACTTTGCAGAGTGCTGTGTTTTTGATAAACAGTCGCAGCCCCCATTTCTCTGCGACCCATTTCAGCTCCAGCCGCGAGGGCCTTCACTTAATATGGGCTCACCTTCTCCCGAAGTTACGGTGATAATTTGCCGAGTTCCTTCTCCTGAGTTCTCTCAAGCACCTTAGAATTCTCTTCCTACCCACCTGTGTCGGTTTGCGGTACGGTCAATATAAAGCTGAAGCTTAGAGGCTTTTCTTGGAAGCATAGGATCAATCACTTCAGTCCGAGGACTTCGTCGTCACGTCTCAGCGTTATAGCAGCCCGGATTTGCCTAAGCCACACGCCTACTCGCTTAAACCCACTATTCCAACAGTGGGCTGACCTACCTTTCTCCGTCCCCCCATCGCACTTTATATCGGTACGGGAATATTAACCCGTTGTCCATCGACTACGCATTTCTGCCTCGCCTTAGGGGCCGACTCACCCTGCGCCGATGAACGTTGCGCAGGAAACCTTGGGTTTTCGGTGTGCGGGCTTTTCACCCGCATTATCGCTACTCATGTCAGCATTCGCACTTCCGATACCTCCAGCATCCTTCTCAAGACACCTTCGCAGGCCTACGGAACGCTCCTCTACCATATGCACATCGTGCATATTCGCGTCTTCGGTTATCAGTTTGAGCCCCGTTACATCTTCCGCGCAGGACGACTCGACCAGTGAGCTATTACGCTTTCTTTAAATGATGGCTGCTTCTAAGCCAACATCCTGGCTGTCTATGCCTTCCCACCTCGTTTTCCACTTAACTGATTATTTGGGACCTTAGACGGCGATCTGGGTTGTTTCCCTCTTGACCATGGACGTTAGCACCCACAGTCTGTCTCCCATGCTCGCACTTGACGGTATTCAGAGTTTGCCATGGTTTGGTAAGTCGCGATGACCCCCTAGCCATAACAGTGCTTTACCCCCGTCAGTGATACATGAGGCACTACCTAAATAGTTTTCGAGGAGAACCAGCTATTTCCAAGTTTGTTTAGCCTTTCACCCCTATCCACAGCTCATCCCCTAATTTTGCAACATTAGTGGGTTCGGACCTCCACTGCGTTTTACCGCAGCTTCATCCTGGCCATGGATAGATCACTTGGTTTCGGGTCTACGCCCAGCAACTATGCGCCCTATTCGGACTCGGTTTCCCTACGCCTCCCCTACTCGGTTAAGCTTGCTACTGAACGTAAGTCGCTGACCCATTATACAAAAGGTACGCAGTCACCCCATTTTGCAAGGGCTCCCACTGTTTGTATGCATCCGGTTTCAGGTTCTATTTCACTCCCCTCCCGGGGTTCTTTTCGCCTTTCCCTCACGGTACTGGTTCACTATCGGTCGATGATGAGTATTTAGCCTTGGAGGATGGTCCCCCCATCTTCAAACAGGATTTCTCGTGTCCCGCCCTACTTGTCGCATGCTTAGTACCAACCAATCTCTTTCGTGTACGGGGCTATCACCCACTGTCGCCAGACTTTCCAGACTGTTCCACTAAAGTTTGATTTATCACATGCAGGCTCTTCCCATTTCGCTCGCCACTACTTTGGGAATCTCGGTTGATTTCTTTTCCTTCGGCTACTTAGATGTTTCAGTTCGCCGAGTTCGCTCTACATCACCTATGTATTCAGTGATGAGTGACCCAAAAGGGCCGGGTTTCCCCATTCGGATATCACGGGATCAATGCTTATTTGCCAGCTCCCCCGTGCTTTTCGCAGGCTAACGCGTCCTTCTTCGCCTATCATCGCCAAGGCATCCACCAGATGCACTTAGTCGCTTGATCCTATAACCTCAAACACGTGAAAAATATTCGCCAAGCTACTGCGAAGTACAATGACTGCGTTAAAAAACGACTCGAAATCCTCATTTACATACGTAAACTCCGGTTTCTCGTCTTTTTTTGCCTTGTCCTTGCACTTCTCGCCACGTCTGACAAAGATTTTTATGGCCGAAACCAATCACATCTTTAAAGTATCTGATTTCGCTTTGTTTGCGACACTTAAACCTCAGTTCTGACTTCGAGATTTAAGTTTTGATACAATCTACCCTTATTTATTTCTAAATTTGAGTATTACTTCTTCTATTTTTTTAAAGATCAATGTACTGGCTTGCTGTGAAGCAATCAGAACTAATGTGACTTTTTAATCGCATTAGTGCTCAATCCTTCAATCACAATCCTTAAACCTACAGTCGATGAGTGTGAGTACTCAATCCAAAAGACTTTTCTCTTGAAAGGAGGTGATCCAGCCGCAGGTTCCCCTACGGCTACCTTGTTACGACTTCACCCCAGTCATGAATCCCACCGTGGTAAGCGGCCTCCTTACGGTTAGCCTACCTACTTCTGGTGAAACCCATTCCCATGGTGTGACGGGCGGTGTGTACAAGGCCCGGGAACGTATTCACCGCGACATGCTGATCCGCGATTACTAGCGATTCCGACTTCATGGAGTCGAGTTGCAGACTCCAATCCGGACTACGATCGGTTTTATGAGATTAGCTCCACCTCGCGGCTTGGCAACCCTCTGTACCGACCATTGTATGACGTGTGAAGCCCTAGCCATAAGGGCCATGAGGACTTGACGTCATCCCCACCTTCCTCCGGTTTGTCACCGGCAGTCTCCTTAAAGTGCCCAACTAAATGGTAGCAACTAAGGACAAGGGTTGCGCTCGTTGCGGGACTTAACCCAACATCTCACGACACGAGCTGACGACAGCCATGCAGCACCTGTGTTCAAGTTCCTTGCGGCACTCCCCGATCTCTCAGGGATTCTTGACATGTCAAGGCTAGGTAAGGTTTTTCGCGTTGCATCGAATTAATCCACATCATCCACCGCTTGTGCGGGCCCCCGTCAATTCCTTTGAGTTTTAGCCTTGCGGCCGTACTCCCCAGGCGGTCTACTTCACGCGTTAGCTGCGTTACTAAGGAACGAATTCCCCAACAACTAGTAGACATCGTTTAGGGCGTGGACTACCAGGGTATCTAATCCTGTTTGCTCCCCACGCTTTCGTGCATGAGTGTCAGTATTAGCCCAGGGGGTTGCCTTCGCCATCGGTGTTCCTCCGCATCTCTACGCATTTCACTGCTACACGCGGAATTCCACCCCCTCTGCCATACTCTAGTTGACCAGTTTGCAATGCAATTCCCAGGTTGAGCCCGGGGCTTTCACATCACACTTAATCAACCACCTGCGCACCCTTTACGCCCAGTAATTCCGATTAACGCTTGGACCCTACGTATTACCGCGGCTGCTGGCACGTAGTTAGCCGGTCCTTATTCTTCCGGTACTGTCATCCCCAAGAGGTATTAGCCCCTAGGATTTCCTCCCGAACAAAAGCGCTTTACAACCCGAAGGCCTTCTTCACGCACGCGGCATTGCTGGATCAGGCTTGCGCCCATTGTCCAAGATTCCCCACTGCTGCCTCCCGTAGGAGTCTGGACCGTGTCTCAGTTCCAGTGTGGCGGATCGTCCTCTAAGACCCGCTACAGATCGTTGCCTTGGTGAGCCTTTACCTCACCAACTAGCTAATCTGATATCGGCCGCTCTAATAACGAGAGGTCTTGCGATCCCCCTCTTTCCCCCTCAGGGCGTATGCGGTATTAGCTATCCTTTCGGATAGTTATCCCCCATTACTAGGTACGTTCCGATATATTACTCACCCGTTCGCCACTCGTCAGCGGTGCAAGCACCCTGTTACCGTTCGACTTGCATGTGTAAAGCATGCCGCCAGCGTTCAATCTGAGCCAGGATCAAACTCTTTAGTTTAATCGCTAAGCTAGTACTTACTGGCTTACTTTATTTTGAACATCCATCGCTGGATATTCATCACTCATGTAAGCACTTGTTTCGCTTCCGAATCAAGCACTCACACTCATCGACTGTATTTTTTTAAAGATCATTCGCTACTGCTAGAACACCGTGTTGCTGTGCGCGCTGCAGCGAGAGGCCGAAATATACGGGTCATCGGCAACTAGGTCAAGCAAGGTTTAGCAACAAAAGCGCAATAAATGGCTAAGTCACTGTTTTATATAAATCCATTCTTACACACTCAAGCGCAACCCAAGCAAATCACTAGCTGCGACCCGAAATATCCCACGTTCTGTTGCCTTGAATCTATCACTAAATAGCGCTAACGCGGCTTTCCCTGCTTGACATCAAGTCTAGAATGAGTAAATGTATATACAATTACTCACCGTACAGAGTCCTACATGAGCCAGCCTACCGAATCGCTATGGGTTAATGCCCGCCTTGCCACCATGGACGTGCGACACCCCGAAGCCTATGGCGCTATACATGACCACGCGCTATGGATTCGGGGCGAAGAGATACATGCCATCTTGCCGCAGGAAGAGGCACTGGCTGAATTTGGCTCTCGTGGTGAAGTGATTGATGCAGTAGGCCAATGGATTACCCCTGGCCTGATCGATTGCCATACCCACCTGGTTTATGGCGGCAACCGCGCGGCTGAATGGGAAAAACGTCTGACCGGCGTGCCCTACCAGCAGATTGCAGTCGAAGGTGGCGGCATTGTTTCTACCGTTAACGCTACGCGAGATTTATCGCAGGCCGATTTAAGCACCGCCAGCCTGCCACGACTGCAAGCTTTAATGAGTGAGGGCGTAACCACGCTGGAAATTAAATCCGGTTATGGGCTGTGCCTGTACGACGAGCTAAAACAACTGCGGGTGGCGAGATCCTTTGCGGACAACTATCCAGTAGAAATTGCCACCACTCTCCTCGCTGCGCACGCTGTGCCACCTGAATTTACAGGACGCAGCGATGAATATATATATGATGTGATTTCGCGCATCCTACCTGCTGCTGCCAGTGAAGACTTGGCCGAGGCCGTTGATGTGTTCTGCGAAAGTGTTGGCTTTAGCCCAGCCCAAACTCGCCGCGTATTTGAAGCTGCCAAAGCGCATGGTTTACGCGTAAAAGGCCATGTAGAGCAACTATCTAATTTGCACGGCGCGGCGCTGGTAGCAGAGTTTAATGGCTTATCCGCCGACCATATCGAGCACCTCGACGAGACAGGGATTGCCGCGATGCAAGCCGCTGGCACGGTAGCGGTGCTCTTGCCCGGCGCATTTTACTTTTTGCGCGAAACACAAAAGCCCCCAGTCGCAGCACTACGAGCCGCAGGCGTGCCGATGGCGGTTTCAACCGATCTCAACCCCGGCACCAGCCCTTTCGCCTCTATCCGCCTAGCGATGAACCAAGCCTGTGTGCTGTTTGCCCTTACCCCAGAAGAAGCCTTAGCTGGCACCACCCGCCACGCAGCCCAAGCACTGGGGCGCGCAGCCACTCACGGCCAGCTAGCAGAGGGATTTGTCGCGGACTTTTTAGTCTGGAACATCGACCACCCCGCAGAAATCATCTACAGCCTAGGCACGCCCCTGCTCAAACAGCGAGTATTTAGAGGCTCTTTTTAACAAACACCCAAACCTTGAACCACAGAGATGAGGAGAAAACGGAGGATCACAGAGAAAAGCATTACAAATCAGATTTCCTCCGTGAAACTCCGTGTTCTCTGTGTCCTCCGTGGTTCAAGATTTAGGTTTACTTGATCAGGATAAAACCATGACCGTTTGGACTGGGCGTATTGATGCTGCTGAAGGCGATGCAGCTCGGCGCTGGCATCAAGTGGTGCAGCCCTTCGCCACAAATCAGCCAGCAGGGATTGCTCTGCTTGGCTTTGCCTGTGATGAAGGCGTGCGCCGCAATCAAGGGCGGGTGGGTGCTGTAGCGGGGCCAGTGGCTTTGCGTAAGGCGCTGGCGAATCTGGCTTATCACCCCACTCTGCCGCTTTATGATGCTGGTGATATAGCCTGTGAAGATGGCGATTTAGATGCCGCCCACCAGCGCCTTGCCGCTGCAGTGAGTCAAAATATTCAAGCTGGTCACTTGTCACTCGTACTCGGTGGCGGGCATGAAACCGCTTTCGGCCACTGGTTAGGGATTGCCAACGCGCACCCAAACCAGTGCATCGGTATTGTCAATTTCGACGCGCACTTTGATTTACGCGAGGCAAGCGAAGCCACATCCGGCACTCCCTTTGCCCAGATCGCTGCTGCATGCGCCAAACGTGGCCAAAATTTTAAATACCTCTGCATGGGCGTAGCCGAAACCGCCAATACCGAGGCGCTATTTAATAAAGCGCGGCAATTGCAAGCCTCATGGCGGCTCGACACCGATATGACACCGTGGCAGCTGACAGAAACCGAGGCTCAGTTACAAGCTTTTATCGATCAAGTTGATGTGCTGTATCTGACAATTGATCTGGATGTCTTGCCCGCAGCGCAAATGCCCGCCGTCTCCGCCCCGGCAGGATTTGGCGTGGAAATCAGCATGATCGAGCACCTGAGCAGGTTGCTGGCTGCCAGCGGAAAACTCGTCGCAGCAGACTTAGTGGAATTCAACCCGCTGTTTGACACCGACAGCCACGGCGCAAAAGCCGCCGCTAGGCTGGCATGGGCCATTACCAGAAGCTTTAAACCTTTAAAAACCTAAGTTCTGTAGACACGGAGAGCAGGGAGAACACAGAGCACACAGAGAAAAACAAAGTAAAAAAATAACTTTATATTTCTCAAGGTTTTCTCTGTGTTCTGGTTTTTAACTCCGTGTTCTCTGTGTCTACAGACCTTTTTGACCTTCTATATCTTGGAGCCTGAAAATGACCGACCCACGCCATGATCCTTCCCGCGTTATTCGCGCGCCACGCGGTAGCGAGTTGACTTGTAAAAGCTGGCTAACTGAAGCCGCTTTTCGCATGATCCAGAATAATCTCGACGCCGAAGTGGCCGAGTATCCGCAATCACTTGTCGTTTATGGCGGGATTGGCCGTGCGGCGCGTAATTGGGAATGCTACGACAAGATTCTAGAAGTACTGACACGGCTGGACGACGATCAAACGCTGCTAATTCAATCCGGCAAGCCGGTTGGCGTATTTCCATCGCACCCTGATGCACCGCGCGTGCTACTGGCCAACTCCAATCTGGTGCCTCACTGGGCCAATTGGGAGCACTTTAATGAGCTGGATAAAAAAGGCCTCATGATGTACGGCCAGATGACCGCAGGCAGCTGGATTTACATCGGCAGCCAGGGCATTGTGCAGGGCACTTACGAAACATTTGTGGCGATGGCCAAGCAGCATTTTGGCGGTGTAGCCAAGGGGCGTTGGGTCTTGACTGGCGGTTTGGGCGGCATGGGTGGCGCGCAGCCTTTGGCCGCAACCATGGCAGGTTTTTCGATGATAGCCGTAGAGTGCGACGAAACTCGCATCGATTTCCGCCTGAAGACGCGCTATGTAGACCGCAAAGCGACCACCTTGGATGAAGCGCTGGCCATCGTGGCCGATGCAAAAGAAACCGGCAAACCTGTATCCGTTGGCCTCTTAGGCAATGCGGCCGATGTGTTTGCCGAGCTAGTCGCCCGTGGCATTACCCCCGATGTTGTCACCGATCAAACGTCAGCTCACGACCCTGTACACGGCTATTTGCCACAGGGCTGGGATATTGCCAAATGGCGCGAGGCGCAAAAATCAGACCCCGCAGGCGTGACCAAAGCCGCCAAACAATCGATGGCCAAGCAAGTACAAGCGATGTTGGATTTACAAGCGCGTGGCGCGGCGACTGTCGACTACGGCAATAATATCCGTCAAATGGCGCTGGAAGAAGGCGTAAAAAATGCGTTCGACTTCCCCGGCTTTGTACCCGCCTATGTACGCCCGCTGTTTTGCGAAGGCATCGGCCCTTTCCGCTGGGTAGCTCTGTCTGGCGACCCAGAAGACATCTACAAAACGGATGCAAAAGTAAAAGAGCTGATCCCAGACAACCCGCATCTGCACAACTGGCTGGATATGGCGCGTGAACGCATCGCCTTCCAAGGCTTGCCAGCGCGTATTTGCTGGGTAGGCCTAAAAGATCGCGCCCGACTTGCGCTGGCCTTTAATGAGATGGTTAAAAGTGGCGAGCTAAAAGCGCCTATCGTGATCGGCCGTGATCACCTCGACTCTGGCTCGGTAGCCTCACCAAACCGCGAAACCGAAGCCATGCTAGATGGCTCGGATGCCGTATCCGACTGGCCACTCTTGAACGCGCTGCTCAATACCGCAGGCGGCGCAACTTGGGTGTCGCTCCACCACGGTGGCGGCGTAGGCATGGGCTTTTCTCAGCATTCAGGCGTGGTGATTGTGGCTGACGGTACAGACGCCGCAGCCAAACGCTTGGGCCGCGTATTGTGGAACGACCCCGGCACCGGCGTCATGCGCCACGCCGACGCAGGCTACGACATCGCCAAAAACTGCGCCAAAGAGCAGGGCTTAGATTTGCCGATGTTGAAGTAAAAGACGGCTTTACAAACCCTAAGTTCTGTAGGCACAGAGCGCACGGAGTTAAAAAACAGAACACGGAGAAAACCAAGACGATCGAGTTTAAATCTCTTTTCTTAGTTTTTCTCAGTGTGCTCTGTGTCCTCACGGATCTCTGTATCTACAGAACTTTTTAGCGCCCACCACACTATAAAAACACACACTGGATCACACAATGAGCACATTCAATATCAAGCCCGGCCAATTAACGCTTGCTGACTTACGCAAGATTGCCCGAGATGAAAGCATCACCCTTAGCCTGGATGCGTCTTCTCATGCAGGCATCGACGCAGCTGCCGCCACCGTGGCGCGTGTTCTGACTGAAGGGCGCACCGTCTATGGCATTAACACCGGCTTTGGCTTACTGGCCAGCACCAAAATCGCCACTGAAGAACTCGAATTACTGCAACGCTCCATCGTGCTTTCACACGCGGCAGGTATCGGCAAGCCAATGGAAAGCAGCACAGTGCGTTTGCTGATGGCGCTTAAAATCAATTCGCTGGCGCGTGGTTTTTCTGGCATTCGCCGCTCAGTAATCGAAGCGCTGATTATCCTGTTTAACCATCAGATTTATCCAGTGATTCCGCAAAAAGGCTCGGTCGGCGCATCGGGGGATTTGGCCCCGCTATCCCATATGAGCGCGGTTTTGATTGGTGAAGGCGAAGCCTTTGTTGATGGCAAACGAGTTACCGGCGCTGTTGCGATGCAAGCCGCCAGCCTTGATCCTATCGTACTGGCCCCAAAAGAAGGCTTGGCGCTATTGAATGGCACACAGGCATCGACCGCCTTTGCGCTAGAAGGCTTATTTGCCGCTGAAGACTTATTTATTGCCGCGTCCGTTGCAGGCAGCTTATCGGTTGAAGCCGCCATGGGCAGCCGCACGCCGTTTGATGCACGCATTCATGCGGTGCGCGGCCATGCAGGGCAGATTGATTCGGCGACGTTTTACCGTGACTTGCTTGGAGAGACCAGCGGAATCGCCCAAGCCCACGCCAACTGCGGCAAGGTGCAAGACCCGTATTCATTACGCTGCCAACCACAGGTAATGGGCGCATGCCTGACACAAATCCGCAACTCGGCAGAAACTTTATTGGTAGAAGCCAATGCCGTATCTGACAACCCACTGGTGTTCTCAGACGATAATGTGATTTTATCTGGCGGCAATTTCCACGCCGAGCCAGTGGCCTTTGCTGCGGATAATTTGGCGCTGGCGATTGCCGAAGTTGGCTCTTTGTCTGAGCGCCGTATGGCCCTGTTGATCGATAATAACCTGTCTAAATTACCCGCCTTCCTGGTGAATAACGGCGGCGTTAATTCTGGCTTTATGATCGCCCAAGTGACAGGTGCTGCGCTGGCTTCTGAAAATAAATCGCTGGCTCATCCCGCATCGGTAGACAGCTTGCCCACATCGGCCAACCAAGAAGACCATGTTTCCATGGCTACTTTTGCTGCGCGCCGCTTAAAAGATATGAGTGAAAATACCGCAGGTATTCTGGCGGTTGAATTGCTAGCAGCCTGCCAAGGTGTGGATTTTAGAGCGCCAGCAAAAGCATCGAGCAAGCTAGAAGCCGCTAAAGCGATCTTGCGTGCCGAGGTTACTTTCTACGATAAAGACCGCTTCTTTGCGCCAGATATCGAAAAAGCCGCCGCAATGATCAGCCGTGCTGCGTTTAATCACTTGAGCCTGCCAAACTTGCTGCCGTCGGTTTAAGCCTCCCCACCCACAAAAAAGCCCACTTCATATTAAAAATATAAAGTGGGCTTTTTTTAAATCCAAACTCATCGTTAAGGCTAGCTCTTAACGTACCGAAACTTCAACTCGCCTGTTTTTAGGCTCATACACTTCATTCGGTGTAAGAATTAGCAAATTTCGCTCTCCGTGAGATTCAACCGTCATATTGTGATACTTCAGGCCTTTTTCTTTTAGTAAATTAGCAACCAATGTAGCGCGCACCAGCGCAAGAGCTGCATTTTCATCTGCTTTGCCCATCGTATCCGTATGGCCAACCACAGAAATATCTACAGCTGGGCGGCTAGCGGCTTCAGCAATAATTGTTGGCAACTGCCCTTCTGACTCTGCAGTTAAAGTGGTATCAATCTGAAAATACAGTATAAAACGCTTAGGAACTTTAGGCCTTGCGGCCATAGCTTCACCAAAGTCTTCCCGAATTTTATCAGCAGCAACTGGGGCAGGTGCTTGGGATCCATCCAGTAATGCACCATCCCCTGCCTTTTTAATTAGCTGCTTACCTTTTTCTCCACTCACCGTAACTGCACCAGTATGCCCATCTGGGTTTTCCAGTAACACAATATAAGACTCCGAGGCACAGGCCTGCAGCAAGAATGCCAGCATAAATGGGATAAGAAATGAGCGAAAAACTCCAGCTTTAAATGGCATGTATTACTCCTCAACTTTCACCACAAATTGTGTACCACGAACACCAATCATTCCAACTGGGGTATTCACTGCAACGGCATCGGGCTGTAATTTAGCAATAATTCCGGATACATAATTCATGGTGCCCTTTGCTAGTTTACCAACAAGGCTAAGCTGACCTTGCGCAGGGGCATACAGGTATTCATCAACGCTCATCTGCGTATTGGGGCCAAAGGACATAATAGTTTCATCTTTAAAAGTAATTCCCATGCTACTTTTTGCACCCGTACGCAACACACTGCCCTGCCAAACCGCCGTACCTGACTCCGCTCTTACCAACACACCATGGCTACTGACGGAAGCATCCCCCGTTACATTTTTCACCCAGCCTATTGGCGCATCAGCGGCCCATAGCACCGAAGAAAGTAAGTAACCACTTAACACCACACACTTAAACATAATCTGACTCCAGTAAATCTACGTACGCAGTTTTAAACTTAGCATACAATCGTAAGCCATCACACAGTGATTGATCCCGCCAATGACAACCGTCACACCTCGCCCCTAAGTACTGATGCTTAGCCGATTTATGGTTGCTTTTCCATACGCACTCAGGTGCGAGCAATCAAGTTACTCGATAGTAACAAAATGCAAAAACAAAGCCCTACTTGCTGGTTTAACAATAGATCCCTGCTAAAATCGTTAGCCTACTAATATAGATTCTAAATAAATAAGTCAGCTAAAGATTAGTTGATCTATATAAGCAAAAATTGAAGCTATTTAATCTATGAAAAAAAGCGCCCTTCAACCCGCCAATATTTTTCTGCCCATTGCAACGCTGGCACTGGCACTAGCGCTGCTTTGGGCTGATTTCACCTCCTTACAAACATTACGCAATCAATTATTCGATCAGTATCAGCGCTGGTCTGCTCGCCAAAGTACTGGCTTAGCAGTACAAATTATCGATATCGATGATGAAAGCCTAGCCCGCCTTGGCCAATGGCCGTGGCCGCGAACTCGGCTGGCGACCATGATTAATAAACTACAAGACGCCAAAGTGGCAGTCATTGGGTTTGACGTGGTTTTTGCTGAGCCAGATCGCAGCTCACCACAAACAATGGCACAACTTTGGTCTCTACAAGAGCCTTTGAAAAGCGCGCTTACCGCACTGCCCGATCACGATGCAGTTTTTGCGCAGAGCATCAAAACCGCGCCGGTAGTTTTAGGGCTTACCATCAAGCGTGAAGTTGGGCCAGTACCGCTAAGCCCTCCCCAATATCGTTATGTCTATACAGGCCCAGAACCCAGCCGCTGGCTACATTCTTTTCAAAGCGCCATTGTTGCGCTGCCCGCATTTGAGCGTGTAGCCAGCGGCAATGGCGTACTCAATTTTATTCCAGATAAAGATGGGGTGGTACGCCGCATTCCGTTACTACTTAAGCTGGGCAATGAGCTGGTGCCCTCAATGGATGCAGAAGTCTTACGCGTGGCCCAGGGTAGGCAAAACTATATTGTTAAAACACTTGCCAATGGCCAGCCAGATACGCTGCGCATTGGCTCCTTCACGATTCCACTAACAGAACATGGCGAGGCTTGGGTTCATTTTGCCAAGCCAGACCCTACCCGCTACCTGAGTGCATGGAAGCTGCTAGCAGGGCACATACCTGCTTCAACGCTCAAAGGAAAAATGATTTTAATCGGCAGCTCGGCTCAGGGGTTGATGGACCTGCGATTTAGCCCGCTGGGGCAAATCATTCCTGGCGTTGAAGTACATGCCCAAATGCTAGAACAAATCAACAGCGGCACTGTTTTACAGCGGCCTGGCTGGGCCAGAGCAGCAGAGAGCATCATCACCTTATTGGGGCCCTCTCCATTACCTTACTCACGATAAGGTTTCGAGCACTATTAGCGGCAAGCACCACACTGGTTTGCTTGCTGATCCTGCAACTACTCGGCTGGTATGCTTTTCGCCAACACGCTTTACTGCTGGATATGGTCACCCCAACCTTGATCTTTATTGCAACATTCACCCTAGGCAGCTTGATGCACCACTGGCAAAGCGAGCGCAAGCAGCGCTGGATTAAACAAGCTTTTTCTCGCTACGTATCCCCTAACCGAGTCAGCCACCTGATCGCCAACCCCGATTCAATGGCACTGGGCGGGCGGCGACAAGAATGCAGCTTTATATTTACCGACCTCGCCAATTTCACCACATTAATGGAAAAACTCGACCCAGCCGATGCTGTGGTTCTGCTTAATGATTACCTTGATCAAATGATCGCCATTGCTTTTAAATACGAGGGTACACTAGATCGGATTGTGGGCGATGCCTTGGCGATTATGTTTTCTGCCCCCATAACACAGACCGATCACCGGAGCCGAGCCTTAAATTGCGCACTAGAAATGGATCGTTTTGCCAGCGATTACTCTGCCGCGCTCAACGCCAAAGGTACACCCTTTGGCCTAACACGCATCGGCATCCATTCTGGTGAAGTGATTGTGGGTAATTTTGGTGGACGCACTTTATTTGACTACCGAGCACTGGGCGACGCCGTCAACACAGCAGCTCGTCTTGAAAGCGTAAATAAGCACCTTGGCACCACCATCTGCCTTTCGCAAGCCACCTTAAGCGGCTGCCCTCATGCAGAAGTTCGCCCCATTGGCCAGCTCATGCTTAAAGGAAAAAGCCAACCACTGCAGGTGTTTGAGCCTATCACTAGCCAGCGAGCAGCCAACTATGCGCCACTAGATCAATACTGCATGCTGTATCAAGCGATGGTCAATCAGACCGCTAGCGCAGAAGATTTTAATCAGCTAGCACTGCAATATCCTCTGGATCCACTGCTCGCCTTGCACCTAGAAAGACTCAGCAAGGGTGAACAGGGTGATTTAATTGTCATGACGCAAAAATAATGAGGCAAAATGAGTCATTCAAGAATCAACCGAATTGTTCATATCTTCAGCGAATCATTTAAGCAAATGTCAGTTGATGTACCGATGCCAGATATTGAACGACTGGCCATCTTAGTACACCGCGCAATGGAAAACACCACCCGCAAATACCACACTGCCGACCATGTGTTTCAGGTTTGCGAAGGTCTACAGCCAAGGGCACAACTTGCCGCGCTGTTTCATGACTTGGTTTACTACCAGCTTGACTGGGGCTTCCCTCAGCACACTGGCGCAATTTTAAATCATGTCTGCCAACTGAAAAACAATGAATTCACCCTGCCAGATCCGCTCCCCAATCAACTGGTCAGCATGTGTGCGGCGCTATTTAGCTTTACGCCTAGTGGCGTACTCCCCCCTCATGGCGGAATGAACGAATTTTTAAGCGCTGTAGTGGCCGTTACCTTACTTAAACCTTGGCTACCACTTAGCGATCTTATCGCTATTGCCGCCTGTATTGAAGCCACCATCCCATTTAGGGGCAAGGCCGCCACCCAACAGTTAGCAGAGCAAGTCCACCAACAAAGCCGCCAGCTACTTGGAATGCACGATATAGAAATCTACGGCCCCTACGTTAATGAAGTCATGCAAGATGCCATTAACCTTAGTAACCAAGACGTCATGGGATTTGCCCAGAGCCGGCCAAGTGTGTTTTTATCCTCGACTTGGCTACTAATAGAAGAATCAAATATCCCACTGAATGCCGTCGGGGCCTACACCCTTCAAGACTATCGTGCGGCCCTGCTGCGCATGGAAACCTTTTTGCAGAGGCTAAAAGGTGAAGCTGTCTTCCATCAGTATAAGCAGCAGCCCTCAGACGAAACTCTAAAGCTTTTACAAACTGCAGCCCGCAGCAATATCTGCTTTGCTTGCGATTTTCTAGCCATCAAACTCACCACCATTGCCATGCTTGAAGCAATTGCAATAGCAACCGGCGGCGATGGGCCAATATCGATGTTTCTGGGGATATACACCACAGCAGTGGCAAGCCCGTACGTGCCGAAGACTACCTGCCAAAAGCCAACACCGCTGCGGATATTCATCCCGAGCTATTGCACGTTTTTGATCAAGGCCGATCAGAAGAAACCGCGCTAGACCTAAACGCCTCTCCAGTTACGGCCTTCCTTTACCGCAGCCTAGGCCATCAGGGCACCTTGCAAGCGTGGTGTGAAGCGCAAAAAATGTTTAATGGTGAACTATCGCCTCAAATGTTTCTTAAAAACCTAGACCCAGTGCTCGTCACATCCATGATCACTGCCTGTATGCAAATTGCTTTATCAAGGCAAGCGGCCCTAGAGGCATTACAAAACCACCTACTCCCCCCTCAAGCCATCCCGCTTGGTAGAGCATAAGGGAGTTATTACTTTAAACAGCAAGGCTCACCCGTCAAAAATAATTATCAAAGTAAACATAGGGGCGCGGCTTGCTGCGCTCTGCTCTCAATGGGAAGCAGCGAGCAGCACCCTAAGTTATTTTCATCTGCTTTTTATTTACAGAGAAATATCAGTAATTAAAAAACCTTGTTTTTCTCCATGTGCTCCGTGTATTTTTTAGCTCTGTGTCTACAGATCATTTGGCTGTTAAAGCGGGTTTATTCTGCCCACTCACAACGCCAAATACGTCTCGAACTTGCTTCTAAACATCGAAAAGAAGCTTCTTACATTGCGGATATTCGATTGGGTGGCAAACAGGCGGTGGGCTAGCTGGTGGTAGGCGGTCATATCCGCCACCTGAATAATCAGCACAAAATCCGGCCCTGGCGAAACGCGATAGCATTGCTGCACGGTTTTTTCTGCTGCGGCAAGCTGCTCAAACTCCTGCATCTTTTCTGATGTTTGCACATCCAGCGTAATTTCAACGATGGCGGTTAAGCCTGCGCCGACTTTTTCTGGCGCTAAAATCGCCACTTGCTTGGCAATCACGCCTGTATCCATTAAGCGTTTTACGCGGCGCAAGCACGTGGGCGGCGAGGCGTGTACCTTGGCGGCCAAGTCTTGATTACTTAAAGAAGAGTCTTGCTGTAATTGTTGCAAGATGCGCTTATCCAGCTCATCTAATACCGTTATTGATGTCATAAAAATTCATAATTATTGTAAATATGAAATAAAAATTCACACAAATGAATAGTTACCTATTTATTTCATAATACATTAAATTTTGAAAGATATATTCACACCAAACCCTTTAGCATGGCTGCATTCCTATAAATATTCCTTCCGAGGTTGCTATGTGCGGTATTGTCGGTGCAGTTGCCCAGCGTAATATCACCCCTATTTTGCTTGAAGGGCTTAAACGGCTTGAATACCGTGGCTACGATTCCTGCGGCGTGGCCTTGCATGTGGATGGCAAGCTGCAACGCTCGCGCAGCACCTCCCGCGTGACCGAGCTGCAAGCGCAAATCGATCAAACTGGTTTAGCAGGCTTTACCGGCATTGCCCACACCCGCTGGGCCACCCACGGCGTGCCTTCTTCCGCCAACGCTCACCCGCATTTCTCGCGTGAGCGGATTGCACTGGTGCACAACGGCATTATCGAAAACCATGAAGAGCTGCGCGCCGAGCTGACCGTCGCTGGCTATGTATTTGAAAGCCAAACCGATACAGAAGTGATCGCGCATCTGATCGATCATCTTTATCAAGGCGATTTATTTGAAACCGTACAGCAAGCGGTCAAACGCTTAACTGGCGCTTTTGCCATCGCCGTATTCTGCCGCGACGAGCCACACCGCGTGGTGGGCGCACGTTTAGGTTCACCCCTGATTGTGGGTGTGGGCAAAGGCGAAAACTTTATTGCCTCTGATGCGATGGCTTTATCGGGCACTACCGACCAGATTATTTATCTGGAAGAAGGCGATGTGGTTGATCTGCAATTACAAAAATGTTGGATTGTAGACAGCCAAGGCACTTCGGTGCAGCGCGAGATTCGCACCGTGCACGCCCATAGCGGCGGTGCCGAGCTGGGCCCTTACCGCCATTACATGCAAAAAGAGATTTTTGAGCAGCCACGCGCCATTGCCGACACCTTAGAAAATGTCACCAATATCATGCCAGAGCTATTTGGCGACAAAGCCTACGGTATTTTTAAAGACATTGATTCGGTACTGATTCTGGCCTGCGGCACCAGCTACTACGCAGGGCTCACCGCCAAATACTGGATTGAATCCATCGCCAAAATTACGGTAAATGTAGAAATCGCCAGCGAATACCGCTATCGCGATAGCGTGCCTAATCCTAAAAGCTTGGTCGTCACCATCAGCCAAAGCGGCGAAACCGCCGACACCCTTGCCGCACTAAAACACGCCCGTAATCTAGGCATGCTGCACACGCTTACCATCTGCAATGTGGCCACCAGCGCCATGGTGCGCGAATGCGAGCTGGCCTATATCACCCATGCAGGGGTAGAAGTCGGCGTGGCCTCCACCAAAGCCTTTACCACCCAATTGGCCGCGCTATTCTTACTGGCACTATCTTTAGCGCAAATCAAAGGCAGGCTCAGCGACGAGCAAGAAGCCGAACACATCAAAGCCATGCGCCACCTGCCAGTTGCCATCAGCGCTGTGCTCGCACTAGAGCCGCAAATCATTGCATGGGCCGAGCAATTTGCAGTAAAAGAAAACGCCCTCTTCCTAGGCCGTGGCCTGCACTACCCGATCGCCCTAGAAGGCGCGTTAAAGCTAAAAGAAATTTCCTATATCCACGCCGAAGCCTACCCCGCAGGCGAGCTAAAACACGGCCCGCTGGCGCTGGTGACCAAAGAAATGCCCGTCGTTACCGTAGCCCCTAACGACACCCTGATCGAAAAACTAAAATCCAATATGCAAGAAGTACGCGCCCGCGGCGGCGAGCTATACGTATTTGCCGACGCCGATTCGCGCATCACCGCCAGCGAAGGCGTCCACGTCATCCGCCTGCCCGAACACTACGGCCTACTCTCCCCCATCCTGCATACCGTGCCCTTACAACTACTGGCCTATCACACGGCACTGGCGCGTGGGACGGATGTAGATAAGCCGAGGAATTTAGCGAAGAGCGTGACGGTGGAGTGAGGGGGTAGTTAGTTAATTTTTTTATTCCGACCTATTAAAGTCGTAACTTGGCAATTAAAGTCGTGAATTGTCTAATATAGTCGTGAAATAGAATCCAGCAAAAATGCCCCTTGCAAAGAAGGGGCATTTTATAAGTCGTAAAAATAGCTTACAAAAGCTGCTCTGGGGTTGCATTGATCTAAATTGGCACTTTCGCGGCGAGAACAGATCAGCACTAATCAGTGCTATAGATGCTGCTCAAGTGTCAAACTAGAACGAGTACCTTTCAACTGGGTTTTGGCTTTTATAGTTGCGCCAGTGAGGAGGATTATCCCAAGCAAACTGTCGGCAAATTTTGCTGTGTTTTATTAAAATAACGCCGCTCACCATCCTGCGCCATTATCGCAAGCACCTTGGCAAAGCCGCAGCCCGCATTGCGCACTAAACTTTCAAGCTGTTGCAACGGAACACCGAATACCATTGCGGATTCAATCAGTGATTTTTCTTCCAGATAAAATGCGATCGCAGCTTGCTGCAAATTGAGATGACTCCGGCCACTAAAGTTTGGCAAACCAAGAGTTTGCAGACGTTGTCGTACAACAAAGTCATTGATCTGCGGAAACTGTTCTGCTGTAGCTCGATAATCGCCTCCCGTCGCAGCATAACGTTTGATCAATTCGTTTTTGCTAATGTTGACGGATTTTCGGTGGCTTACCATCAGCTCTGCTTCACTGTTGTTTTCGAGTGCGAACATAGCTTGATCAAATGTTTCGAACAAGACACTAGCAGCGATTAAGTAAGCTACCGTATTAGATGAATTAGTCTGGCAGTACTGAATCGCACCGGGTTTCGCGGAGGCTGTTTGGTTTGAGTCAGACCAACATGGCCTGCTCGCTTTGATTACGATAATAATTTGCTTCTGCTTCCGCAGGTGGGATATGACCAATCGACCCAAGCAAACGATGGTGATTGAACCACGAAACCCATTCTAATGTCGCTAGCTCCACAGATTCTAGGCTTTTCCAAGGCCCCAAACGATGAATCACTTCCGCTTTGTAGAGTCCGTTAATCGTCTCAGCGAGTGCATTGTCGTAACTGTCGCCGGTCGTACCAACCGATGGCTCGATGCCTGCTTCAGTCAATCGCTCGGTATATCTAATCGATACATACTGCGATCCACGGTCGCTGTGATGAATCAGCGCTTCTCGCTCCGGTTGCCGCGCCCAAAGGGCTTGCTCTAACGCATCCAGCACAAACTCGGTTTGCATATTGCGACTCACTCGCCAGCCCACGATATACCGAGCGAATACATCAATCACAAACGCCACATACACGAAGCCTTGCCAAGTCGATACGTAGGTAAAATCCGAAACCCAGAGCTGATTCGGTCGTTCGGCGACAAATTGTCGGTTCACATGATCGAGTGGGCAAGCAACGGCAGGGTCTGGGCGTGTCGTGCGCACCGCTTTACCACGCGATATTCCGCGCAAACCTAGGCTGCGCATCAAACGCTCAACGGTACACCGCGCCACAAGATGCCCATCGCGCTTGAGTTGCCGCCAGACTTTGACGGCACCATACACCTGATGATTCTCTTGCCAGACGCGCGTAACTTCACCGCTCAGTTGCTCGTCACGAATGGCACGTTGGCAACGTAACGCGGGATTGCGCTGTCGAGCGACATAACGTCGATAGGCAGACGGAGCGACCTGTAACAGTTTGCAGATCGGCTCGACCCCGTGCTGACCACGATGGGAATCGATGAATGACCTTACGATTTCAAGCGGCGGTCGAGCTCCGCCTGTGCGAAATACGCGCTGGCTAGGCGCAGAATTTCATTGGCCTTTTTAAGTTCGCGTACTTCTCGTTCCAGCGCTTTGATTCGTTCGTTCTCTGCTGAATTTTTGTTGGCTTGAACGGTATCGCCGCCTTGTCGACGGCACCATGTGCGCAGTGTTTCGGGCGTGCAGCCTATTTTGCTGGCAATTGAAACGAGGGTAGCCCATTCGGATGGGTATTCAGCAAGGTGTTCAATGACCATGCGAACTGCTCGTTCACGGACTTCGGGGGAAAAGTGAGTTGATTTCTTCATGGTGCCATTCTCTCAAGAATTGGAGCCTCCGCGAAACCCGGTGCAATTCACTCCCCTCTATTTAATTTCAAAC
This sequence comes from Iodobacter fluviatilis, assembly GCF_004194535.1. NCBI lineage: Bacteria > Pseudomonadati > Pseudomonadota > Betaproteobacteria > Neisseriales > Chitinibacteraceae > Iodobacter > Iodobacter fluviatilis. The sequence goes on from NZ_CP025781.1 coordinate 526,613, forward strand.
CTAATAACGAAATTAATTTATAAAAGGAAAAGTTTTTTCATACAATATTCTTACGTTAGGCAACGCTAACAACGCTTCTTTTGCATCAGCAATAGTTCCTGGCGGATCATAAACGGGACGACCTCTCTCAATAGCAATCCCATACAACGCCAAATCCTCTTTATCCGAACACTCCCAAGATGGAACAAAGCCCAAAACATTGAAGACATTCATGATTGGTTGATCATAATCCAACAAATCAAAAATATAATCGGGCCTTTCATTGTCAGGTAATATTTCTACAACATATGCAGCCCACTGCTTAAGCTCATCAACGCTAATTGCAGAGGTAAACAAACACTGAATAACGAAGCCAATGTCTTTATTTTTTTCTTTTGTTATGTCCAAAATTTATTGTCCTTTACTCATGGCATCTCCGCCAATATGACCAGTTTTTGAATGAATGACTTGAGGTACCAATTGCATGCGGCCACTATCCTGATGATGATGCCAAGTATATCCATCTATTTTACTAGCCCCACCCTGTATTTGCCTTAACTGTGCTTCAGTAAACATATTAGCATTGACTTGTTTTTTTTGAATAGATGACCATAAATCATTGGATGCCATTTTCATTTGATCTGTATAACTAGCTTTTTTAAATGAATCCGTAGTAAATTTTGTGTCAAAACGTGAGACATCATCAAATATAGGATACCCCCTCTTATCAAAGACCACCCCTGTAATCGGGTGTCTTTGTCCCGCTAACTGAACATTCTTAGCGGTCATTGGAGGCACAGTTGTAGACGTTACATTATCCGCCCCATGCTGTAATACCTGATCCTGACGAGACGTACTTGGGCTATACGGGCTTTGAGCATGTTTCTCCGTTGTGCTTTCAATAACGCTAGCACTCTTAACCTCAGTACCGACAGCCCTCGCCCTAGCTACATCACCTACCGCACCTAGCTGAGCAGACATACTACCAGAGGGATGACTCATAAATTCACCCAAGGCCTTTGCAGTAGCTGCAGGTAACTTTGCAGCCAGCTCCGCCCCCGCTTTTACCCCACCAACAACACCAGCAACATCAACAACTAAACGTGTAACTTCCACGCCAAGTGTAATAGACGCATCTACACCGCCATCGCGATACGCCTGATTGATAAGATTAAGCCGCCCCTTATATTCAGAATAAACAACCTCTCCCATTTGCTTACGCGCTTGCGGATCATTTACTAGTTGCTGAAGGCTATTAATTGTCTCTGGCAAGTGAGTAACAACCTGTGCAACACCTCTCGCTAGGTCATCTGCACTGATATACACACCACCTGCCACCCCAATAGCAAATGCTGCATCTTGTTTTGCACTTTGAATGAACCACTTTGTCTCAATAACTGCTTTTTCAAGCCCATTTTTTGCATTGGCTAACTCATCCCTACGCTTAGCCTCTTGGCTTGGCGAAAGCCAATTATTCTCCATCTCAATCTGCGCCGCATTATTCGCTGCCGCTGCATTGCCATCCGTGGCCGCCACGATACCGGTGATGATGGAACCCACCAGATTCTTGCGTTTTTCCTTTTCACTGGCCGTCATCTTATCTGCGTTGGTGTTTTCGATTTCAGACAAGACGTTGTTGATGACGACGCTAGAAGCGGCCCCCACAGCAGCGCTGCTGCAGTTGCTGGCGGAGACTGCCGCTCCGGCGCAGGAGGCGATGGCGTGTAGGGCGGCGCGGACGTTTTCACTTGTGGCAGTTTCTTTACCCTCTTCTTGGAACGTGTTTGCTATCTCTTTGATCTTTTCAGCGCCTAGGCTTTGTACGTAAGCCACCGCGCCATTTTGCACCAAACCCGTTACGCCACCGCTGACATTACCGCCCACTGCGGCTTGCAATGCAGTCATGGCGCGGCCGTAGTCTCCGCCGGGCATCCATTTATCTGCTTCGGTTTTGGCTACTTCCAATTGTTTCAGAACGCTATCATTGGCCCCTTGTTTCTTCGCTTGCTCATACTCTGCTTTCGCCGCATCCGCCTCGGCCGTGCGGTTGGCCATAAAGGTATTGCCTTCTTGCAGGAAGGTTTTGGTGGCGCTGAATAGCTCGTTGATTTTTTCCGGCTTAAAATCGTTGGCGAGTTTTTGCTGTGCGCCATCGGTATCGCGGCTCAGGCTGGCGATGGAAGCAGCGGCAGTTTTGCCGGTCAGCTCTTTTTGCTTGGCTTCGTCGGTGATGGTGATTTTGGCAGTGGCAATGGCGCTTTTGGTGGTGCTCGTGCCATTGTCCCCAGCGCTAAGCGCAACCGGCATGGTGGGCGTAACGCCGCTTGGGCCTGCGTCGTAGAGTTTGCCTCCAGCAGGGGTGGCGGCTTGATCGCCACTTGGGGCTTTGCCGTCATCCGGTTTTTTCTCAGTGCCGCCCATGCTAAAGCCACCGCCAATGCCGATGCTGCTGGCGCTGTATTCGGCGCGATTATTGATGTCTTTTTGGGTGAGCGTGCCGGTGCTGAGGGTGTTGTCGTCCGATTTGCTGGCGATTACTGCGCCGTTCAGGTCGGTATTGTTTTTAACCTTAATCTCAAAGCCATCTTTGCCTGCAAACAAGCCGCTTTGCTCGGTGACGGCGGCGTAGTCAGATTTCATTTTGTCCTGACTGATGCTGGCGCTGCCCGATACACCCGCCCCTGCCGTGACGCTAGCGCTTACGCTGCTTTGCTTGCTGTCAAACTGGCTAGTGTCTTGGCGGCTGGCGAGTTTTAAATCACCACCGATGTCGGCAATGATTTTGCTGCCGCTGACCACGGCACCTTCTACGCGGGTGTCGTTGCCCGATTCCAGCGTCAGGGTTTTACCTGCGTTGATATGGCTGTTTTGCTGGGCAGTATCTTTGCCATCGGCATGGCCGCGGCTCAGGCTACCGTTGGCCGTCACACCAAAGCTTGCGCCACCTTGCCCCACGGTGATCGCAACTCCCGCACCCCAGCTGGAGCTGCTGTTTTTGCTGTGCTGCTCGCTCTCATCCAGCGCCGATTGCAAGTTGATATCACCATCCGATTTCAGCTTGATATTGCCTTTGGCATTGATCTCGCTGCCCAGCACATTCAGCTGGCTGGCTTTATCGCCCACCGCCGAGATTTGAATATCGCCACCGGCATTTAAAGTGCTGCCGCTATGGCTGATGCTGCTGGTTTTGGTGGTGCTTTCAGATTTGGATTCGCCATAAGTAATGCTCACGCTTACCGATTTAGGATCTGCGGCAGCGGCCTTGGCGGCATCGATACCGTTTTTAACGGCCAGTGCTGCGGCGCCTACCGATAGCGCGGCCTGCAGCACGGCAAGGCCAAACATACAATATTGAAATATTTAACCTCTCACATTTCTCTATTTAATTTAAACAAAATCAGGCCGAGGAACATTTGGCATATTCTCATAAGCTTTTAATATGACTTCCAATGGAGTGAGCGTGTTCTCACTGTGCCAATAAACAATCTTTAGCCAAATTGCCGCACGTATTGATTGACCATATCCCAACCAATCATCCTCTATTTTACTTTGTAGCATTTTCCTGCCTGCAGCAAAAAGCTCACCTGCATCAAACTCACCGCGCGAATAATGAAGGCATAAAGCATATCCAAAATCACGTGGTGGCAATTTACGATTTAATGATATTTTTTTAACCCCATGATATTTCTCAAACTCAGCAATGCCCAACTCATATTGCTCAGACTGAAAACACAGTGCCATATAATCATCCAAACATTCTTTCGCCCTCATTGATTTAGTGCAGTAATCTTCATTACAAACAGCTGTCTCATAAAATGTTCGGGCTTCATTCCAGCTATTTAATGAATTAATCCCATTATTTAACCATATAGCCATAGCCAACCCAATATGCATATCCATTGCATGTGACGCTGGAGAAGAGCCAAACCATTGTTCTTCATGATTTAAAATGGCAGTATTCAGGCGATTAATCGCCCTAGGTATAAGAGGAAGCAGCTCCTTATGTAATCCAATAAGGCATGCATATATATACGTATACACATCACTACATGAAAAGTTACCAATCGGATCATGATCCTCCGCTTTATCTTTAAGATAAAAATTGAGCATTTCAACATTATAACCATTAACCCTCGATTTCTCTGGATTAAAAAACATAATTACCCCCTTAACAAGGCTTGCCATTACAGTACTTAACAACAACAGAATTTTTCACTCCACCATCTCCTACGGTTTTCGTTGAAAAATTATTTCTCTCTAAATTCATTAAAGCTTTATTCTTAGCATCAAGAGATAAATTTGAATCTTTAATACTTGCTTTTGCCTCTGCAACAGCAGATTTTCTTCTTTCAATAATACTAAAAGTGGGAGACTGAGGAATATTAGTATCCGTAGTACGATATTTACTATCCCATAACGTCACAGCTCCCGTTTTAGGATTTACTGAAATAATATCACTACCATTACGTCCAATTGAATCCCCCCATTTCACAACAGCCTGCCCCGTACTTGCAACTTCATTTGCAAGTTTAATTTCAGACTGAAATCCTGTGTGATGTGACCAAACATTATTTTCCGTCCCTGGGCGAATCATCTTAGGTGTATATTCCCAACCGGCAACAGGGGGTGGCAAACTATCATTTAATTCATTACCCAAAAACACCCGCTTACCCGTTGAGGCATCAACATATGGACCATTTGAATCGGGGCGAATTAGCTTAGATATCTCTGGCGTTTTATTACCAATGTTCGGGCAGCAATCAGCATTGTGCACCCATACCCCAAACTCACCAATATGGTAAGTCTGGAACTCGGCGACCTGAATATTAAATACGGTTTCTACAGCTGACTCTACGCTCAGGCTGGTCACCGTAAGCGGCTGGTTATGCCTGTCCAGTAAAATCATATCGGCTGCAAGTAAGGATGCTTTCAGCCAGCCTTGATCCTGAATCCAGAACGGATGCTCTGCCGTTGTACGGAAGCTTTCTTCTACTCCTGCACTATTACGCACTTGTAAGTGGTAAATCGTTTGATCTGCAGTCGCCCTTGTCGCTAATACAGGACGGAAACCATACTCACCTGTTTCATCACTCCTAGACCAAACCAACTCACCACCGACAAATGTTTCGATGGGTTTTAAGCCTGCGCTGGTTTCGACCAAAGTGCCTGCAACAAAGCAAGCATCTACACATGTAGTAACGGCAGGTTTGACTTCAGTAGCCACTTTCTTAGTACTTGCAACAGCCACCGCAGTTTCAACCGTAACATTCGCTTTGGCCGAGCTTAAATATTGGCTAATTTTTTGCTCTAACTTACCGCCAGACAACCCTGCCAGAGAGCCTGCAATAATTTCTATACCTTGTTTGGTCTCCAAATAACTTTGTGCGGTCCGACGATCAACACCTGAGCTTGTCATGATATAAGAAATCACTGCTTCATTAATTTGCGCCTGATGTTGCGCGCTCGAAGACGTATTCCCCAATAAATCGACTAATTTTGCATACTCTCCACCAAATTGCTGGCTAGCCTTAGAATTATAAGGGCCAGTGTTTTCATATTCCTTCTTAGCATTTTCTACCTCGGAGCGTGCTGAATGACATGCCGTACTGGATGACTGAGCCCCTTCGCATGCTTGAAGTACCTTAAGGTCATTCGCTACATCTTTTGCCGCCAAATCATCAACGGTTCTCTTCGCCAGCTCCAAAGCTTTTTTATCTTTACTAGTCGCAAGTACTGACTTGGCCCGATTCTTTTTTTCAGCATCAGACAGATTCAGATAATTATTCTCCATCTCAATCTGCGCCGCATTATTCGCAGCCGCTGCATTACCATCCGTAGCCGCCACAATGCCGGTGATGATGGAGCCGACCAGATTCTTGCGTTTCTCCTTTTCACTGGCGGTCATCTTATCTGCGTTGGTGTTTTCAATTTCAGATAGGACGTTGTTAATAACAACGCTGGAAGCCGCGCCCACGGCGGCGCTGCTGCAGTTGCTGCTCGATGCTGCGGCTCCGGCGCAGGAGGCGATGGCGTGTAGGGCGGCGCGGACGTTTTCACTTGTGGCAGTTTCTTTGCCCTCTTTTTGGAACGTGTTTGCTATCTCTTTGATCTTTTCAGCGCCCAAGCTTTGCACGTAAGCTACAGAGGCATTTTGCACCAAACCCGTTACGCCGCCGCTGACATTACCGCCCACTGCGGCTTGCAGTGCGGTCATGGCGCGGCCGTAGTCTCCGCCGGGCGTCCATTTATCTGCTTCGGTTTTTTGCCCGTCCAGACTAATGACCTGATCTTTCAGCTGACTGATCAGTGCCTGATTTTGCTGATCTTGTGGCTTGGCTTGTTCTGCACTTAAGCTGGCCGATGTGCCGTCCAGCGCTTTTTTCGCCGCATCCGCCTCGGCCGTGCGGTTGGCCATAAAGGTATTGCCTTCTTGCAGGAAGGTTTTGGTGGCGCTGAATAGCTCGTTGATTTTTTCCGGCTTAAAATCGTTGGCGAGTTTTTGCTGTGCGCCATCGGTATCGCGGTTCAGGCTGGCGATGGTCTCGGCGGCGGTTTTGCCGGTCAGCTCTTTTTGTTTGGCTTCGTCGGTGATGGTGATTTTGGCTGTGGCAATGGCGCTTTTGGTGGTGCTCGTGCCATTGTCCCCAGCGCTAAGCGCAACCGGCATGGTGGGCGTAACGCCGCTTGGGCCTGCGTCGTAGAGTTTGCTACCAGAAGGGGCTGCGGCCTGATCGCCACTTGGGGCTTTGCCGTCATCCGGTTTTTTCTCCGTGCCGCCTAGGCTAAAGCCACCACCAATACCAATGCTGCTGGCGCTGTATTCGGCGTGGTTGTTGATATCTTTTTGGGTGAGCGTGCCGGTGCTAAGGGTGTTGTCGTCCGATTTGCTGGCGATCACCGCGCCGTTTAGATCGGTATTGTTTTTAACCTTAATCTCAAAGCCATCTTTGCCTGCAAACAAGCCGCTTTGCTCTTGCACCGCTGCGTAGTCAGATTTCATTTTATCCTGACTGATGCTGGCACTGCCCGATACACCCGCCCCTGCCGTGACGCTAGCACTGGCGCTGCTTTGCTTGCTATCAAACTGGCTGGTGTCTTGGCGGCTGGCGAGTTTTAAATCACCGCCGATGTCGGCAACGATTTTACTGCCGCTGGCTACGGCCCCTTCGATACGGGTGTCGTTGCCGGATTCCAGCGTCAGGGTTTTACCTGCGTTGATATGGCTGTTTTGCTGAGCGGTGTCTTTGCCATCGGCATGGCCGCGGCTCAGGCTACCATTGGCAGTCACACCAAAGCTTGCGCCGCCTTGCCCCACGGTGATCGCAACTCCCGCACCCCAGCTGGAGCTGCTGTTTTTGCTGTGCTGCTCGCTCTCATCCAGCGCCGATTGCAAGTTGATATCACCATCCGATTTCAGCCTGATATTGCCTTTGGCATTGATCTCGCTGCCCAGCACATTCAGCTGGCTGGCTTTATCGCCCACCGCCGAGATTTGAATATCGCCACCGGCGTTTAAAGTGCTGCCGCTATGGCTGATGCTGCTGGTTTTGGTGGTGCTCTCCGATTTCGACTCGCCATACGTAATGCTCACGCTCACCGATTTAGGATCTGCGGCAGCAGCTTTAGCTGCATCGATGCCGTTTTTAGCAGCCAGCGCAGCCGTGCCTACCGATAGCGCTTTTACGCGACTATCTTTGGATTCGCCCGCGGTTTTAGCTGACTCCGCCACCGTTTGCGCGGCTTGCAGCGCACTCAGTACCGGCGCACTGAACGCAACGGTAATGCCGCTTTGTTTAAAGGTTTGGGTTTCGGTGCTTTGATGGCGATCTTGGCCCGGGTCTACCGTGACTTGCTTGCCTTTAAGTGCAATATCCCCAGCCAGTGCTGATAGATCGCTGCCGGTGACCTGGATTGCATTGCCCGCCTGAATGGTCAGCTTGCCCTGCTCGCTGCCCACCAGACTGCGGTTTTGGCTTTGAATGCTGCCATCGGCATCGGTATGGGTTTGCTGTTCTTGCTTACCGTAAGTAAAGCCAAACCCACCACCACTAAAGAAGCCGGATTTGCTTTCTTTTCTATCGTGGATGTCCTTACTGCTATTGGTGCCCGCAATAATCTTAACGTTGTTACCGGCTTGCAATAGCACATCTTGGGTAGCGGCAATGGCACTGCCGTTCACATTAATATCCTTGCCTGCCTTCAGATCAATACTATTGCCAGACAGGCTATTCCCAACCGCCTGCGTATTACGGCTGAAATCACTGGTGGTGGTGGTTTTGCTAGAGAACCAACCACGGCTATGGCGGTAGGTTTCTTGCGTATCGGTTTGCGTTAGGTCGATCGAGGCCAGCTCGATATCTTTTTTAGCCGATAAGCTCAGTTGGCCTTTTTCAGCCAGCAGGTCTGCGCCTTTCAAGGTGATATTGCCATCCGGGCCGGTCGCTTTAATGCTTAGATTTTGCCCAGCCGTGATGCTGCCGCCCTGTAAGCTTTCCTTGCTAAAGGCATGTCTGTCGTAGCGATCATTGCCTGCGCGCTGGTCGTCCCCGGCCAGGCGCTCTTTTACGGCTTCGATCTGTACGCTGGCACCTTGTAGGGTTAAATCTTGCACGGCGTGTACATTGGTGCCGACGAGGCTAAGGCGATCACCCGCCACCACCAGAGCCTTGCCGCCTGCGCTGATGCTGCTGATATTTTGCTGGGTGGATTGCTTATCCAGATAGCCCGTGCGCCCACCTGCCCAATCGCCATCTGTGGCTAAATGTAGGCTGCTGTTGGTGGCGATGCTCTGGCTATCAATCTTGCCCTTGGCTTGCATGCTTAGATCTTGCTCGGCCTGCACGCTGGCGGCTTTAAGCAGCAGATCGCGGCCTGCGCTTAGGCTGATTTCGCCGCCTTGCACAATGGCTTGCCGGTCCAGATTGGATTGCTTGGCGGTGCCTGCGGCGTTTTTGGTTTCGCCCATCGCCAACGTTTGCAAGACGATATCGCGGCCCGCACTTAGGCTAAGTTTGCTGCCCTCGCCCATACCCACAATCTGGCCGGATTGATTTTGCAAATCATTATTGGCATGGATAAAGATTTGCTGGCCGCCAATTTGCCCGTGATCATTTAATACATCACGGCCTGCATTCAGGGTGAGTTTGTTGCCCACAATGCTGGAATTGCGGTTTACCAGATCTTCGCTGCTGCTTAAATGCACTTCGCGTGCAGAGATTACCGCCCCGCCTGCCTGCAAATCGCCTTGCTCTAAGCGGCGCAGATACACCTGCGGCACCAGCACATCCTGCTTGCTGCCGTCTGCCAAAGTGACTGTTTGCGTGGTCAGCCAAACCATATCCGTGCTTAACAGCGCCATTTGCTCAGCACTCAGCGCCACACCAGGGGTGAGCTGATATTGCTTGGCAAAGCTAATCCCTGCATCCATCAGCGCTTTAAATTCGCTTTCGGTATCACGGTAGTCGCTGAGGAAGCGTCGGCCGGTGAGCGCTAAAATCTGATCATTAATCAGCTTTTGCTCAAAGAAACCATCGCCATAGCGCTTTAATTGCTGCGAAGGATCTTTAGCCAGATTCTGGGTAAAGTAATCAGAGCTTAAAAAGCTGCGCTGATTAGTAAAACGCGGATCGGTTTCAACTAAATAGCGCTGATTTGGTGCTGCATGTAGTTTAAACAGGCTGTTATTTGGAGCAACTAAATTAGGCAGCATGGTGAATACCCGCCCCTGCAGGCCCAATTGCATACTTTGCACTTTAGGCGCGGCCTGCTGGCTGGTTTGCGCCATTTTGGCGGCTTGCGCGTCTTTAAGCTGCACTTTGGCCGTATCGCTCATTTGTGCTTGAGAGGCCGTTACTTGATTAGCTTGCTGATTTTCAACCAACCCAACACTTTGGCTCGAGTGCGTTTTTGTAGCGGATACTTTTTGTGCAATAGGGCCATCTGTTTCGTTTACCCATCCCGCATGAGTCAGAGCCTCTAACCCGACTAAGTTGGTGGTAGCTAAATGTGCAGCCTGTTGGTTGGTTAGTTGCTGCTGACTCAACTGTCCCATCATCTGTTGATTAACGACACTCTGATTGGCCTGTCTTTCTGCCAAAAGCGCTATTGCATGAGCTTGTTCCATCTCCGTGGCAGCGGCGTGCTGCACTTTTGGTGCACCATAACCATCCTGTAAATCACTCTTACTAAGGTTGGTCATTTCAGAAGTGTCAGCCACCGTTGATGCTGTCACTTTTTGTTTTTCTAACTGAGCTTTGGCAACATCAGTCATTTCTGCATTAGCTACTTGTATAGCAATATTTGAATTTAAGCTCTCAGACACCTGATTACTTGATACTTTGGTTGCTAATTTATTTACTTGATAGCCAGCGTTTGATTTTTTATTGCCTTCGACAATTAAACCACTACCACTTTCACCTCTAAATGTAACAGTATTAAGCGGAGCAGATGTTAACCCATTGTATCCACTCAAGTCCCCCATTAAAGAAGACTCATATAACACAGGGAACTTGCTATGCTCCAATGGAATGCGATGCGTTGATATAGCCCCCGAATATAGGCCAATTTATACTCTGTAACATAATCCACTTTGCGCCATCCAGGGTTACTTATATTTTTTATTTCCCCATTTGTAACATTAATTAGGTTGCCTGCAGCAATAAGGCTATCCCTATTTTCAACACTACCTTTTATTGCTATATCTCCACCTGCAACAATCTGAGCTGGTGAACTAAAGGCGACTTTCAAATTACTTATCCTGCGAATAGTTTCCTTATTGACGAAATAAATGTGAAGATCACCCATCACATATTCTTGCAAACTTATTTCATGTGCAGGATTACAATAAGGAGACCCATCACACGCTTCATCTTTACTCTCCACCACTGTTTTTATATACTCATTTTTATTATTTATGTGGCTAGATTCAATACTCAACAGACCATCAACTTCAATTTTACTAGATGAATTTACTAAAGATTCCATACTCCCAGTTTTATAACCAAGAGAATCTAAACCGCCCCCAATCGATGCATTACCCAAACTAAAAATCAGCGCGCCGTCCTGATTACCTGTGGTATTAAGGTTATTTAAGTTTGCCGCGCCCAGCTGCAGATCTGCACGAGCAGCAATAACGCCAGTATCGCGGTTATTAATGGTGTTTGCGCCAATAGATAACTTGTCGCCATAAATTCGGCTGGTGTTATTGATTGTGCCCGCATCAATACGCACCGCAGACCCATCAATTAGGCCTTCACCACTATTATCAAGCTGTCCACTTGCATTAATGTGGGTGGTTTCCAAACTACTGATTTCGCCACGATTATCCAGATTGCCCGTGGTAATCGTTGTTTGGTGATTACTAATTAATTTACCCTGATTCACTAAATGAGTGCTGGCTAAGGATAAATCACCCTTGGCTTGCAATACGCCCTGATGCGTGTAATCACCATTAATCGTCAGCACTAAATCAGCGCCCACTGCAATACTGCCATCCAGATTATCCAAGCGATTGCTATTGATATTTGCGCCTGCACTGGTTTCAACGATGCCTTTGCCATTATTAAATTGCGTAACAGCCAATACCATATTAGCGGCATCAATCCGGCCATTTTTATTATCTAATGCAGAGGCCTTAATTGTTGCTGTACCACCAAAATTTAACTTACCCTTATTTTCAAAAGCCCCAGAGAGATTAATATCAGCATCCCCCAAAGCTGTTAAAGCGCCTTGAGTGTTATTCAGGCTTTGTGCCTTGATATTAAGTGCCGATTTACTTTCCAGCAAACCTGATGAATTATTAAAGTCTCCGCTCAGATTGATATTCTGGCTTTGGCCGCTAAATATATAACCTGCGGTATTCACTAAGCTGGCGGCATCCAATTGCAGATTACCCCCAGCAATAAGCCCTTGCTTTCCACGCAAATCGGCTTGATCAAAATGACTTTGAGTGTTGATAAAATCATGGCCCTGAGTATTGAAATTGATGTTCGATCCAGCCTGAATCAGCCCACTTTGGTTTAATACGCGACCAGTGTTTGCGCTGATACTCTCCACGGCAATAATCTGGCCTTGGCTATTATCCAAGTCAGCAATATTGAGTTGAATATTTTTTGCCGCCAATACGCCAGCCTGGCTATTATTCACCGTGCCGGTCTTAATTTTTAGCCAGCCCGTATCTGCTTGAATCTTGCCATTCTGATTATTTAAATTATGGCTACTTAAATCAATATCACCCGTGGTAGAGGCAATCACACCGCCACTGTTTAATAAGCCGTGCGCAATAAGCGCCAGCTGATCTTTAGCAAGAATACGGCCATTGTTATTATCCAGTGCAGCGCTGTTTAAATTGAGCGCGCCATTTTTAGCTAATAGCGATCCACCTGTATTACTCAGCGCATGGCCTTGGGTATTGATTACTAATGATTCCTCACTACTAATCTCGCCCCCATCATTTTTAATGGCTTGGGACGCGAGCGTAGTACCTGCTGCACTGCTAACCAGCCCACCTTGATTATTTAAATCTGCACTTGTAATCGCAGTGCGGCCTGCGGTGCTGGCGATTTTCCCTTGGCTGTTATCTAGCGCACCAGTTTGCAGGTTTACATTTTGCCCAGCCAATAAGCTGCCGCCTTGGTTACTCAAGCTTTGGCTGCTGATATCCAGCTGCTGCTGGCTTTGGATGCTGCCCTTGTTGTTATCAATGCTATTTTTTGCTTTTAATTCCAGCGCTGCGGCTTGAATCTGGCCGGATTGATTTTGCACATTATCGGCAATAATCGTCAGTGCGCCTTGGCTTTGTAACTGGCCAGCCTGATTATTCAGCAGAGTGGCATTCAGCGTTTGCGCTGCTTTGCTGTAAATTTGCCCGCTGCTATTGTCCAGCTCGCCAGCATTCACCGTAAGCGTGCCGCCAGAGATTAAGCCTCCATCAGCTGCACTATGGGTATTCTGGAGTTTTGCTACATCCAGCTGGGCGGTTTTGCCTGCTTGAATCAAGCCTGCATCGCTGATTAAGTTGCCTGCTTTAATCTTGAGCGTGTCTTGCGCAATCAGCTGGCCTCGGCTGTTGTCGATATTAGCCGCGTTTACGCCGATATTTTGCCCTGCAAGTAAGCCGTAGTTATCTAGTGCCCCGCTCTGAATATCCAGCGCCAGCTTGGCTTGCAGCTTGCCTGTGTTGTTTAATGCCTGGCCGTGGGTATCCACGCTGGCATTGCCTTCTACCGAGGCGATCGTGCCATTGCTGCTAATCGCTTGGCTGCTGATGTGTAAATCTTGCTGCGCCAGAATGCGGCCATCGGCGTTATCTAATGCGCCGGTTGCCAGCTGCATCTTGCCATTGGAGAGCACAACACCGCCGTTGCTAAATACTTGGCCGTGCGTGTCGATATTCAGATCGGCCGCGCTATTGATTTCACCCGCTTTATTGCTCAGTGCCTGGCTGCTGATTTGTGTGCCGGTGGCGCTGCTGATTAAACCTGCATCGTTGTTTAATGCAGCGCTGCTGAGCGTAGTTTGGCCTGCGGTGCTGGCGATCTTGCCCTGGCTGTTATCCAGTACGCCGGTTTGCAGATTAAGGTTTTGCCCTGCCAACACGCTGCCGCCTTGGTTACTCAGGCTTTGGCTAGAAATATCCAGCTGCTGCTGGCTTTGGATGTTGCCTTTGTTGTTATCAATGCTATTTTTTGCGGCAAGCGCAAGCGCTGCGGCTTGGATCTGGCCAGATTGATTTTGCACATTATCGGCATTAATCGTCAGTGCGCCTTGGCTTTGTAGCTGGCCAGCCTGGTTATTCAGCAGAGTGGCATTCAGCGTTTGCGCCGCTTTGCTGTAAATCTGCCCACTGCTATTGTCCAGCTCGCCGGTGTTTACCGTCAGCGTGCCGCCAGAGATTAATCCACCATCGGCTGAGCTATGGGTGTTCTGAAGTTTTGCCACATCTAGCTGGGCGGCTTTGCCTGCTTGAATCAAGCCTGCATCGCCAATCAGCAAACCCGCTTTAATGGCAAGTGAGTCTTGCGCAATCAGCTGGCCTCGGCTGTTATTAATATTGGCCGCGTTTACGCCGATATTTTGCCCTGCAAGTAAGCCGTGGTTATCTAGCTGCCCACTCTGAATATCCAGCGCCAGCTTGGCTTGCAACTTGCCGGTGTTACTTAAAGCTTGGCCGTGGGTATCCACGCTGGCATTGCCTTCTACCGAGGCGATCGTGCCGTTGCTGCTAATCGCTTGGCTGCTGATGTGTAAATCTTGCTGCGCAAGAATACGGCCATCGGCATTGGCAAGCTCACCTGTTGCCAGCTGCATTTTGCCGTTGGAGAGCACCGCGCCGCCGTTGCTAAATGCTTGGCCGTGCGTGTCGATATTCAGATCGGCCGCGCTATTGATTTCACCCGCTTTATTGCTCAGTGCCTGGCTGCTGATTTGTGTGCCGGTGGCGCTGCTGATTAAACCTGCATCGTTGTTTAATGCAGCGCTGCTGAGCGTAGTTTGGCCTGCGGTGCTGGCGATCTTGCCCTGGCTGTTATCCAGTACGCCGGTTTGCAGATTAAGGTTTTGCCCTGCCAACACGCTGCCGCCTTGATTGCTCAGGCTTTGGCTAGCGACATCCAGTTGTTGCTGGCTTTGGATGCTGCCCTTGTTGTTGTCGAGGTTGCTTTTTACTCTTAATTCCAGCGCTGCGGCTTGCATCTGGCCAGATTGATTTTGCACATTATCGGCATTAATCGTCAGTGCGCCTTGGCTTTGCAGCTGGCCTGCCTGGTTATTCAGCAGGCTGGCATTCAGCGTTTGCGCCGCTTTGCTGTAAATCTGCCCGCTGCTATTGTCCAGCTCGCCGGTGTTTACCGTCAGCGTGCCGCCAGAGATTAATCCACCATCGGCTGAGCTATGGGTATTCTGGAGCTTTGCTACATCCAGCTGGGCGGCTTTGCCTGCTTGAATCAAGCCTGCATCGCTGATTAAGTTGCCTGCTTTAATCTTGAGCGTGTCTTGCGCAATCAGCTGGCCTCGGCTGTTGTTGATATTAGCCGCGTTTACGCCGATATTTTGCCCTGCAAGTAAGCCGTGGTTATCTAGTGCCCCGCTCTGAATATCCAGTGCCAGCTTGGCTTGCAGCTTGCCTGTGTTGTTTAATGCCTGGCCGTGGGTATCCACGCTGGCATTGCCTTCTACCGAGGCGATCGTACCACTGCTGCTGATGGCCTGGCTGCTGATGTGTAAATCTTGCTGCGCCAGAATACGGCCATCGGCGTTATCTAATGCGCCGATTGCCAGCTGCATTTTGCCGTTGGAGAGCACCGCACCGCCGTTGCTAAATGCTTGGCCGTGCGTATCTAGAGCTAGATCCGCAGCGCTGTTGATTTCACCTGCTTTATTGCTCAGCGCCTGGCTACTGATTTGTGTGCCGGTGGCGCTGCTGATTAAACCTGCATCGTTGTTTAATGCAGCGCTGCTGAGCGTAGTTTGGCCTGCGGTGCTGGCGATCTTGCCTTGGCTATTATCCAGCTCACCGGTTTGCAAATTGATGTTTTGCCCAGCTAATAAGCTGCCGCCTTGGTTACTCAAGCTTTGGCTGCTGATATCCAGCTGCTGCTGGCTTTGGATGTTGCCTTTGTTGTTATCAAGGCTATTTTTTGCTTTTAATTCCAGCACTGCGGCTTGCAACTGGCCGGATTGATTTTGCACATTATCGGCATTAATCGTCAGTGCGCCCTGGCTTTGCAGCTGGCCGGATTGGTTATTCAGCAGGCTGGCATTCAGCGTTTGCGCTGCCTTGCTGTAAATCTGCCCGCTGCTATTGTCCAGCTCGCCGGTGTTTACCGTCAGCGTGCCGCCAGAGATTAATCCACCATCGGCTGAGCTATGGGTGTTCTGAAGTTTTGCCACATCTAGCTGGGCGGCTTTGCCTGCTTGAATCAAGCCTGCATCGCTGATTAAGTTGCCTGCTTTAATCTTGAGCGTGTCTTGCGCAATCAGCTGGCCTCGGCTGTTGTCGATATTGGCCGTATTCAAGCCGATATTTTTCCCTACGAGTAAACCGTGGTTATCCAGCTGCCCACTCTGAATATCCAGCGCCAGCTTGGCTTGCAACTTGCCGGTGTTACTTAAAGCTTGGCCGTGGGTATCCACACTGGCATTGCCTTCTACCGAGGCGATCGTGCCGTTGCTGCTAATCGCTTGGCTGCTGATGTGTAAATCTTGCTGCGCAAGAATACGGCCATCGGCATTGGCAAGCTCACCTGTTGCCAGCTGCATTTTGCCGTTGGTGAGCACCGCGCCGCCGTTGCTAAATGCTTGGCCGTGCGTGTCGATATTCAGATCGGCCGCGCTATTGATTTCACCCGCTTTATTGCTCAGTGCCTGGCTGCTGATTTGTGTGCCGGTGGCGCTGCTGATTAAACCTGCATCGTTGTTTAATGCAGCGCTGCTGAGCGTAGTTTGGCCTGCGGTGCTGGCGATCTTGCCCTGGCTGTTATCCAGTACGCCGGTTTGCAGATTAAGGTTTTGCCCTGCCAACACGCTGCCGCCTTGATTGCTCAGGCTTTGGCTAGCGACATCCAGTTGTTGCTGGCTTTGGATGCTGCCCTTGTTGTTGTCGAGGTTGCTTTTTACTCTTAATTCCAGCGCTGCGGCTTGCATCTGGCCAGATTGATTTTGCACATTATCGGCATTAATCGTCAGTGCGCCCTGGCTTTGCAGCTGGCCGGATTGGTTATTCAGCAGGCTGGCATTCAGCGTTTGCGCTGCCTTGCTATAAATCTGCCCGCTGCTATTGTCCAGCTCGCCGGTATTTACCGTGAGCGTGCCGCCAACGATCACGCCGCCTTCTTTACTGCTATGGTTGTTTTGTAACTTGCCAACATCCAGCTGAGCATGGCCACCAGCCTGAATCAAGCCAGCATCGCTCAATAATTCACCAGCGTTGATTTTTAGTGCATCAAGCGCAATCAACTGGCCCTGGCTGTTGTCGATGTTTTGGCTATTGATGGTCAATATTTGGCCAGCCAGCAGGCCGTGGTTATCCAGCTTGCCACTTGCTAAATCTAAAGCTTGTTTGGCTTGCAACTTGCCATCTTGATTACTTAAAGAATTGCCGTGCGTATCAATGCGCATTGCGCCTTCTACCGACGCAATTGTGCCTTGGGTATTGCTGATCTCTTGGCTATTAAGCTGCAGGTTTTGCTGCGACTGAATGCGGCCCTGTGCATTATCCAGAGCGGCGATATCGAGCTGCATTTTTCCTTGCGCCAAAATACTGCCTGCCATATTGCTCAGTGCTTGCCCATGAGTATTCAGGCTGACGTCGGCGGCGCTGCTGATTTCCCCACCCTTATTGCTCAAAGCTTGGCTGCTGATAATCGTGCCGGTGGCGCTGCTAATCAGTCCCTTATCATTACTTAGCGCATCGGTATTCAGCGTGACTTTGCCTGCGGTACTGGCGATTTTTCCTTGGCTGTTATCAAACGCGGTCGTGTTTAATAGCAGGTCCTGCCCTGATAAAACGCTGCCTCCCTGATTGAGCAGTTGCTGGCTTTCAATTTGCAGCTTTTGCACGCCTTGCAAAGTGCCAAGGCGATTATCCAGCTGGTTGGGTGTTTTAATCGTCAGATCAGCGGCCTGAACATGGCCCGCTTGGTTATCTATTTTTTGTGCAGATAAGCTTAGGGATGATTGGCTTTGTAGCTGGCCATCCTGATTATTCAGCTGCTGCACATTTAAGACTTGCGCCAAATTGCTATGGATAAGGCCGCTGCGATTATCCAGATCGCTCGCATTCAGCGTCAGCTGGCCGCCCACCAATACGCCGCCATCTTTGCCGCTGTGGGTATTGGTGAACCGTTGCACATCCAGCTGCGCATGGCCGCCCGCTTGAATCAGGCCAGCATCACTGAGCACATCACCCGCTTTAATTTTTAAAGCATCTTGGGCGATTAACTGGCCGTGGCTGTTATCCACGGCAAGGCTATCTATGGTGATGCTAGAGCCCGCCAGCAGCCCCTGATTTAGCAATTTGACGGCACGCACATCCAGTGATTGCTTGGCTTGCAACTTGCCACTATTACTTAAAAATTGGCCATGCGTATCAAGGCTTAATGCCCCTTCTACCGATGCAATCGTGCCCTGTGCATTGCTTAGTGCGGCGCTATCAATCTGCAAATTTTGCTGAGCAAGCACGCGGCCCTGTGCGTTATCTATTGCGCCCGTTGCCAGCTGCATCTTGCCCTGTGCCAACACGCTGCCGCCCAAGTTGCTTAACTTTTGGCCGTGCGTATCAATATTTAGATCGGCCGTGCTGCTGATTTCCCCGCCCTGATTGCTCAGCGCCTGGCTGCTCACTTCTGTGCCTGTAGCGCTAGCAATTAAGCCTTGCTCATTATTGATTGCGGCGGTATTAAGCGTTGTTTTAGCGGCGGTGCTGGCGATTTTTCCTTGGCTATTATCCAAAGCAGCCGTTTTTAATTGCAGCGCTTGCCCAGCCAGCAGACTGCCTTTTTGATTGTTTAAATCGGTGCTGGCAATGTCTAATCGCTGCTGGCTTTGAATCAAGCCGCTGCTGTTATCAATGGTGTTTTTGGCGCGCAGAGTAAGCGCTGAAGCTTGAATTCGCCCGCCTTGATTGACGACTGCATCGGCAGCAATCATCAAATCCGCTTGGCTTTGTAGCTGCCCATCCTGATTATTTAGCTGCTGTACATTCAAGCTCTGCGCTTGATTGCTATGGATAAAGCCGCTGCTATTGTTCAGCTCGCTGGCATTAACAAGCAAGCTGCCACCCACGATCAAGCCACCGTCTTTTGCGCTATGGGTATTTTGAAGTTTAGCCAGATCAAGCTGTGCATTGCCACCCGCTTGAATTAAGCCTGCATCGCTAACTAAATCTTTTGCTTTAATCTGCAAGCCATCTTGTGCAATCAGCTTGCCTTGGCTGTTATCGATATTAGCCGCAATAATATCCAGCGTTTGCCCTGCCAACAGGCCGTGGTTATCCAGCTTACCGCTGCTTAAAGTGAGGGCTTGTTTGGCTTGCAATAGGCCGGTATTGCTTAAGGCTTGGCCGTGGGTATCAACAGTTAGCGCGCCCTCTACTGCGGCCAGCATACCTTGGGTATTGGTCAGTGCTTGTGTATTTAATTGCAGATCGTGCTGCGCAATGATGCGGCCCTGCACATTATCTAAAGCCGCCGTTTTGAGCTGCATTTTGTCTTGAGCAAGGATGGCACCGCCCAGATTGCTGAGATCCTGAGCGTCAATATTTAAGTTGGCGGCACTGCTGATTTCGCCAGCCTGATTACTTAAGGCAAGGCTTTGAATTTGCAAACCCGTTGCAGCACTGATCAAGCCGGATGTATTGCTTAAAACACCCGTGTCTATCGTTGTTTTTGCCGCAATACTGGCGATTTTGCCCTGCTCATTATTTAGAGATGAGCTGTGCAAAGTCAGGTATTTACCCGCAAGCAAACTTCCCTGCTTATTTACTAACGCTTGGCTATTTATTTGCAATTGCTGCTGGCTTTGCACCGTGCCGCCGCTATTATCCAGCAGCCCTTTTGATTGCAAGCTGACATCCAGCGACTGCATATTACCACTATTAATAATACGGCCCGCACCAAGCTGCAGCTTTTGCTCGCTCAGCCAATCCCCGCCCGTGCTGCTAATTAAATCACCAACTTCTGCGCTTAATAGGCCCTTGCTGGCTATGTTGCTTTGGCTCGTAGTCAAGCTATTAGCCTGAATACTTAAAATATCCTGACTAATCAGCTGACTAAGATTGAGGGAGATATCGCTAGCGCTTACTTTGCTTACCTGCTGGCTTTGCCATTGGCTGTTCGCTACGCTCAAAAGCCCAGTGATATTGGCATCCAGCTTACTCAGACTATTCAGCACTGTGCGATCTGCATTCAAACTAGCGATATTCAATACCGTGTCTGCGCCACTGCTTAAATGGGTATCCGCAAGATTCGTCTTGCCCGCTTTTAGATCCAGCTTACCCTGTGCTTGCCATACGCCACCCTGATCCTGCCATTGCCCTGCCGTAAAGCTCACATTCGCGGCGCTATATACGGAGCCATTATTTAAGGCCTCCCCGGCAATATCCAAGGTAAGCTGTCCAAGCCCCTGTTGAATAATCGAGCCGGTATTATTTAAGCTGGCAGCATTTAGCAGCAAAGCGCCCGTACCTATCGTGCTCAGCGTGCCAGACTGATCGAGCTTACCAGCAGCCTGCACAGTAAGTGCTGCTTCAGATTGTGTTTGCCCTGTTAGTGAAACCTGCTTGCTACCCGTAATGGATAAATCTTGCTTGGCATAGCTGTCTTTTAAGGTGATATCGCCATTGCTGCTGAGCTGCAAAGTGCCTGTCAGTGCGGCTATCCGCCCTATGCTGTTTACCCCCAGCCCCTGCTCGGTGGCGATTAAATACACTTGATTAGCATACATGCCCCCTAGGCTTTTGATATCCACCGCAAAACGCGGAGCTTCGCCTGATCCACCTAAGGAAGTGCTTTGCAAAGTGCCATATAAAACCTGATTAGCACCGGTAATACTATTTAAGCTTTGCGCCCAAACTTCACCCTCTAAGACCAAGCCGCGTGCCAATAAATCCAGTTGGCTTAATTGGCTGCCATTTAGGCCAGACTGGCCAATGGTAATGACGCCTTGGCTTACATTCAAAGAGTGCAATCGCCCTTGCTCAAACTGCGGTGTGCCGGTTGTGAGTGTTACGCGGTTGGTATTGATAAATCCGCAAGCATCGCAAAGCAAACCATTTGGGTTGGCGATCACAATACCTGCACGCCGCCCGGCCACTTCCATTGTGCCGCGCAGTTGCGAGGCATTTGTTCCTACCACTTCATTTAAAATAATTCGGGCAGGCGTAATCCCCAGCTGTGGATTCGCCGTAATCCAGCCACCTAATTGCGTTTGAACATTGCTATTGCTGTTATTTAAAATCAGACCATTTTTATTAACATTAAAATCTTTAAATTGATTGCGTGAAACACCGCCCACCGATGGCGGCGCTATATGCACAATCGGCACGCCATTGGCTGCTGCATCTAGAATCGGCCTAACACCGGCTGGGCCTGCAGGTGTGATGGGTAAATCTTGAGCCTGCACCCCACCCATCAGCGCCAAAGCAAGCGCCAAACTCGTACGCCAGCCCTTAAGCAATCCTCTGCCTTGTATAAGCGGCACCGAAACATTGCCCGCCCCACCTTCACCACTGGCGCATTTCCCCTGACGGTGCGAGGTTTCAGCAACGGCCATTAATAAGCCACGGTGAGCATTAAAAACAAGGCGGTAACGATTCTGGTTCATGGTGTAGGGCTCAAAATTAAAATGCTTTAAACGCCACAGGCAACAGGCGTGGCAATAACAAGCCCGGTATTCACGGGCCTGTATTCAAACAAAGGAAATTAAAACGATAAGGTGACGGAGCCGTACCAAATATATGGGTCGCCATTCATCCCTTCGGGCTGATGCAGGGGCGAGGCCGCGCTTAAATCAAACTGCGCTTTTTTCCACTGCCCACGTAAGCCTAAAACCGTACCTGCTAATTGATGCCCAAGCAGCACTGCATCACTTGGACCCCATACACGGCCATAATCCAGCCCCCAGTAAGCTTGTAAACCCAAGCCATCAGGCACAGGCAGCGAGGTGCTTATTTCATTTCGCAGGTAATAGCCATTTTCTGCCATCAGCACGGTGTCGCCATCAAAACCACGCACACTGCTGCGCCCACCAATGGCGATTTGCTCATTTGATAGTGTGGTGTTTGGGGTAGATTGCCCATGAAAATTAAAATTGTATTGCACGGCTTGGGCCGCAATTTGAAAAGGTACCGCCACGCCCAAATCTAGCGTAGTAATGCTTGGGCGTAGCGTTAAACCGCTAGGCATGTCAGCTGGATAATCATCCTCTGCATCGTACCAACCACGGCCACTTTTATAATTCAGGCCCAGATCAAAACTGGCAGAGCCCACAAGCTGGCGATAATTTATCCCAAACTCTTGCTGAGTAGTACGGCGGCGCTGTACCAGCAGCTCCACATCATCTAAATAGCTATTAGAGCGGCGCGAGCTGAGTGCCGTCGAAACAGAAAACCGTGCTGAACTAGTACGCAGCAACTGATATTGCCAGCGTAAATCCGCACTTTCGCTTTCACCGCTGGATAAAAAGCGCACCGTTGTACCCGCCACCCATTGTGCGAATTTGCTGCTGCTGTATGAGCTGGAAAAAGTATGGTTACCCCATGGAATGCTGTAGCTCGCCGAAACAGATTGGCTTTGATGATTGTTATCTGGATTTTCAGCATTGCTATTGAACGACAGATTCAAAATATCATTCAGCCCCAGCGCATTGTCAAAAGCTAAATAGCTGGATAACTGTGTACGGCCTAGTGATGGCGAGCCGCTATTATCCAACGTGATGCCCCCGCGCAAGCGCTGCAATAAATCGCCACTCTGGCGATCGATAAAGACGACGCTGGTGTCTGGCTCTGTGCCCGGCTCTAGGCGAGTGACAACATGCTGGCTAGGCAGGCGGTTCATTTGCTCTACGCCCTGCTCCAGATCGTGCACATTTAATACATCACCTGCACTCATTAGCGGCCAGCTTGGAAACGCATTCGCCCAAGTGCCCCACTGCGTATCATCTTTACCCTCATTCTGCATCCGCACCCCAGCAATTTTCCCCAGATGCAATTGCAAATTCAGCTCACCACTTCCCATGTTTTGGGGAGGCACCACGACGCGGGACGTGGCCAAACCAAGGCGTAGTAATTCTGCATCAGCCGCAGCCGCAATTTGGCTTAAGCCACGCACACCCGCGCACTGCCCCGTAAAAATACTGAAGACCTGCTGATTAAGTGACCGTAACAACCAGTCTGGTAAAGGCTGCCGTGTGGCAGGCGCGAAAACATTAATCCTCTTAAGTACAAAACAAGGCTGCTCTACTGGTAAAACAGCAGACATGGTAGGCAGCACTGTTGCTTTTAATTCATCCGCACTAGGTTTAAGTGTTTGATTTAGATCGCGGATTCTGTCCTCTTGCCGACGCAGCGTATCCTGAAAGCGCTGACCAGCAGACCTCTCCGAGAAGTTATCAGCAAGAATAAAGGGGGAAAGTAAACTAGTAGACAGGCATAAAACACGAGCGAAGGGGAGCATAAGAGGCACTAGTAAGTTATTGTAAACACACGCTCAGCAATTTAGTGCATAAGCATAATTATTTAATTATATTCCAGCCTTGCTAGTGCCGTAAACTAACTTACAGAAGAAACAACAAGAAGGCAGAAAAAATTATTTACATTGTAAATACGTTGCAAATCTAACCAACACTAAAAACAAGCCAACGTAGCCAAGATCAATGCAGGTCAATGACGTTCAAATAAAAACTCGCCATTTAAACGTGAATAACACATTTCGCATTGGGCATTGGGCATTGGGCATTGGGCATTGGGCATTGGGCATTGCAAACAAAAATGCTGACGCACATATTTCACCCTATAATATTCAACCTAAAAAAGCTTACAAAAAAATCTAGCCCGCCTTCTTTCCAGCGACTTTTTATGAAAAAAAATCCAAACAAAATGGCTTCTTGCGGGAGCTTTAGGGGGCTGAATGTGGCGGGCGCTTTTTGGGCTTTGAAGCCGCTGCAGGAATCCCTGCCCGCCCAACTCAGCATTATTAATAACGAAAATACCCCGCACGAAAAACAGCTACTATTCAATGTGCCCATGCGTAAAACAGGGGATTTAACACTCGTGGGGAGCTTTGTTTACCCTTAAATCTGCGCCTAGCAGCCTGTCGGACTTAAGCGATCGTAGCGAGGGAAAGACCGGTTTGAGACAGATTTCGCGGGTTTTTGAGGCGAATAGCTGGCTATTCAACGAGAAAATGCGTGAAATATGGCCAAATCCGGCTTTTCCGTAGTAGATCAGTCTTAAGTCCGACAGGCTGCTAGCCCACTTTATCAATGACGGAGCTAGCAACGCTTAATTTCCATCGCCATGCTAACAATAAGCTTTCAAAGCGTTGGAAAACCCTCCTGATACTCGGTGCATTGCGAGCACGTTTTATTGCCCAACTGGCGTACAAGTCAAAACAAGGCGGGTAGTTGGCCTTGTACTCTTTTATATTTTTCACAAGAAACCATATGCCCCACACTTCTTACACTGGCTGGCCCGCTCTAAAGCCTGCACTCTACCTTTTTATCATTCTCGCTCTGCTCATGCTGTGGTACGGCCCGATTGCTCAGCAGGCGCATTATCATGATTTTGCGGATCAACGTGCGGGCTTAGGCATCGCGAATCTACGCGATGTATTATCCAACCTCGGTTTTGCACTGATCGGGGCATGGGGCTTACAGCGCAGCGGCTCACAGCAAGGCATCGCCAAAGCAAATAACTGAAATAACTGAAATAACTGAAATAACTGAAATAACTGAAATAACTGGGGTCAGAGTAAAAATAACTGGGGTCAGAGTAAAGTTAAATCTGCTTGCTTCGGCTTTGAGTGTTTTTACTGGGTTTGCGTATGTCTTTTTATCGACAAGCGAATGTGGCGAGTGGATCGTACTTTTTTACCGTCGTCACGGAACAACGGCAAAGAATTTTTACTGTGTGTTCGCATGGCACTGCGAGAAGCCATTATCAAAGTGCGGCGGGATAGGCCATTCCAAATTGATGCATGGGTATTGTTACCCGATCATTTACACACAGTCTGGACTTTACCGGCTGGCGATGCTGATTATGCAACGTGCTGACGCTTGATTAAATCAGCGGTGACGTGTGTAATTGGCGCATCATATTTTCGAGCTGAATGGCAAACACAACGACGCGCTAACAAGCAATGCAGTAAGGTTTGGCAACATCGCTATTGGGAACATCTGCTGCAAGATGAAGATGATTTTCGTCATCACTTGGATTACATCCACTTCAACCCCGTTCGCCACGGCATGGTAGTTGCACGTTGCCGACTGGCCGTTTTCCTCATTTCACCGTTTTGTAGCTTCTGGGGTTTATCCGCAGGATTGGGGGGGATGGTGATTCAATGCAAAAGCAAGACGGTTTGTTTATAACCTAAGCTGATCAGCCAATAGCAAAGCACATTTATCGATTACCGCAGAGCTTACTCTGCCTGAGCCACGAGTTACGCCTGCGGCTAACCCGTGCGACTGGGCTATTTAATCAGCCCTTCCTTATTAGGTTTTATAATCACCCATCTTAAAAAGCAACTCTGCCTGCTCAAGCTGCACAGCAAAACCAAAATAATGATCAAGAATATTGTGCAGCTCATCTACAGTCGATATTATTTTTAAATTGCTTTCCGTTTTACTACGAATACTAAATCGCTTGTTATGCAGCACTAAGCGTTGCAAGCCGTCAATACGCGTGACCATCAAATCACGCAAAAATATGGATTCACTTGCTGTTGCAGCATAATGATTACCCACATGGCAATCTGCCAGATAAGCCGTGCTTAAATCAAACCAATATAAATGATTCCACTCACCATTTATTTCGCGCTGCAAATACCAGCCGCTAGATGTTTGCTCTGGCAATAAGCGATATCGATCAATGTCCTGATCAAAAACTACGCCTGCTTGCAATGGGATATGCTCGCAAATACCGCCTCCACCAAAGCCCGCATCTAATAGCCACGTTTGCCCTTCTTGCTCTATGGTAATAATTAAATGCGATCTGGGCCGTTCATGCACAGGCTCTTTATTGAGTAAAACTCGCGCCATATGCAGTTTAGCCATTAAACCTAAATGATTTAGCAGCGATGCAAATAGCGTATTAATCTCGTAGCAATATCCTGGGCGGCCTTGTACTAATAGTTTTTCAACTAAAGCGTCATGATTTAGTTTTGGGATATTTCCCAGCAATATATCAACATTGCCAAATGCAATCGATTCGACGTGCCGCCGTTGCAAAAGGGCGAGCCCTGCTTGATCGAGCGTTGGCCAGCTGGTGAGTGAAAGACGCTTTAAATAATGATCAAGCCAAGTCATAGCAATCTCTTTTTAGGCGGTAGAGGCGAAGGATTGTACTTATGCGTTAGTATTTTGTAATTAAATAGATTAGCCCTCGCCATAAGCGCCGCAATCAAGCCTAGCAGCCTGTCGGACTTAGCATCAGTCAGCGGCAAAATCACCTGATCGGCCTATATTTCACCGTGTAATAACTGGGGTCAGAGTAAAGTTAAATCTGCTTACTTCGGCTTTGAGTCTGTGAAACATAGCAGGATTTAAGCTTGCTCTACCCCTAATTACTTCTCCTAGTTACTATTTTCGTGGTGTGTTTCTATTACGAAAAACGGAGTTTTATTTATTGTGCAGTGGTAATACGCCTAACACGGCATTCAAGCAGACTGGCCGGAAGGTACGGTTTTTTATCCAATTGCAGCGTAGGCCAGCTGCTTAATTTTAACGTTAGCCACCACAGAGAATTACGGTGAACCTCATCCTAGAAAACACCAATCAAGTACCATATTTCACCAATATGAAACTGGTATTTTCAGCGCTTAGCATATCTGCCGCTGACTACGACTGGTATGTGAGTGACATTGAAACGAACTACAGCACTAATGAATTATCACAAGATGACAATTGGATTTCAGGTGAGAACCTGAGCAAATTTCTTGAGGTTAATGATATTCAGTTTATCTGGGCTGTTTTCAGTGCATTCCCCAGAAACTACCGCTCCCAAATACAATGCAGCCCATATATAGAAGGGAATCCAGATTATTGGTGCGGCAAAGAGTTATTGCCGCAGCTCAGCGATGCACTTTTCGAAATCGCTTGCTGGGACAGCAGTGCAATAATTTTGGTAGGGCTACCACCGGAATCCGAAGCGGCGTTTACCCTTCGTTACCCAGATACACGCTCACTTATTAGCGCAGCTAGGTAATGTGTTGGCTAACAAGCGGTTCAAACCGTTCGCTGCGCTCACTGGGACGGGCTAAAGCCCGCCCCTTCACCAAACGCTAGCAGCCTGTCGGACTTAAGCGATCGTAGCGAGGGAAAGACCGGTTTGAGACAGATTTTGCGGTTTTTTGAGGCGAATAGCTGGCTATTCAACGAGAAAATGCGTGAAATATGGCCAAATCTGGCTTTTCCGTAGTAGATCAGTCTTAAGTCCGACAGGCTGCTAGGCATTACAATAAACCGTTATACACTTCACACAACAACGCAAAGGCAAGTCATGGCAACAGTTCACATAGTCTTTGGCCAGCAAGGCGCAGGCAAGACGACATACGCTCGGGAGCTCGCTGACCGCGAGCAAGGCACTCGCTTCTCGATTGATGAATGGATGGGCGAACTATACGGGCCAGATATTCCGAAACCAATCAGCTTCCCTTGGATCATGGAGCGTGTTCAACGCTGCGAAAAACGAATTTGGGCAGTTGCTGCTGATGTGGCGCAACGCGGCGGAAACGTCATCCTCGATCTTGGCTTCATGAAAATCGAAGATAGGTCGAGGTTCATCACGCTTGCGGAGGCAAGACGGCTTCCTGTGCGCACTCATTACGTAACCGCACCTCTTGCGCTTCGCAGAGATCGTGTCCTTTCCAGAAATGTCAATAAAAGTGAAACATTTTCCTTTGAGGTCACGCCTGAAATGTTCGACTTCATGGAAGCTCAGTTCCAGGCCCCTACGAATAGTGAGTCAGCGAAATGTATCGTTTTCGATACGCAGTAACCAGTCTTTTTGCACGATAGGCACACAAAGGGTTAACCATTCCAATCGAGAGAACGCCCCAGCAAGCTAGATTACGCATCGCATCGCAAACGCTAGAGGCTACACAACCGGATGAAAAACAGAGCCATTACATTTTGTTTTACGATTCGTTAATTTTCTTTTTTGTATCGCTCTTGCTGCCTGCTTTTAATACAAATGTCACGTTCATGATCGAAACACGAGAGCACAAACCGAGCGAAAGTTACTTCGGTTATAAAGCGGTACTAATTTGTATCTTGCAGCGATTTTTAACCATCTCAGAGGCTATAGCCCCTTACTTTTACCTTAGCGCTTTGGAGTAAAAATGTTCTTCACATTACTACTTGTTACTTTTGTCTTATCTTTTTCAGTATCGGCCATTGTGGTACGTATTTTTTCAATTCCAATAGATCAAATTTTAAAAAGGATCATTGCCGATGAAATCAGCACCGCTTGGTTAAAATATCTGAAATTTGCAATTTTTGTCGTTGGCGTTTCTGCAGGAGTGCGTATTTATGAGCTTGAGAAATACATCACTCCAGCGCGCTGGGATAAAGATTCAAAAGTTATTGAACTAACCCAAGAACGTTGGGTTTTAGAGATTTATCGAACTATTATAGAAAGCTTACAAGGCATTGCTTGGCTTCTACTTGTTTTTTTTATTTTTGCATTAATTGCCTTCGTCATCGTTCGCTTTGCTGAAATTAGAAAACAAAAAACCGATAACTAAACCCAATATTCTTAAATTTATACCGCACAATTTAGCTATCTTTTCACCAGCCCTAACAAGTCATTCAACCGGACTGCCTGGGACGCGGCAACTCATTTAGATAATTGGCGCGATCGGCCATTACTAAACTTTTAGAAAGTCATATCACGTGACTAAATATTCGCAGTCCGGATGCCGAAAAAATGAGGCGACCAAATAGGGTGTCAACTTTAATCTTCACGCTTCACATGCGCCCAAACTTGCTCGTCTGAATTCAGTTGTGGCGAATAGGGTGGTAAATAATAGATCTTCAATTTACCTGCCAATTCATTAACATAGTCTTTCACTATTTTTGTCTTGTGGATGGAATGACCATCCACAATTAAAATAACGGGCGTGGTGGCGTCCTGCATGAGTCGTTTTAGAAAACTCAGAAAGACTTCCGAATTAACTGACCCTTCATGCACCATAAAACTAAATTCGCCACGAACGCCTACCGCAGAGAGCATATTGAGTGAAAAACGGCTGCCTGTTACATTCACCACGGGCGTCTGCCCGCAAGGGGCCCAAGTTGTTCCTGTGTGGTCATCCGAGCGTAACCCTGACTCATCGCCAAAGTAGATGGTAGCCCCAGTTTGCTTGGCTTCCCGCTTGATTGCTGGGTAGGTTTCGGCCTGCCATTGCAATCATTCGGCATTCAATAACAAATCACTCAGCCACTTACTCATTGTGATTTCTAGCCAAATAAAAAACGGGAAGCCTGCGCTTCGCGCTTTATTAACCCCTTATAAAGGCTTGATATTTAACTTAGCAAATAGATTTTTATCACGGCTTACATCTGGGTTGCCCGTGGTAAGTAATTTATCGCCATAGAAAATAGAATTGGCACCGGCCATAAAGCACAACGCTTGCATGGCTTCGGGCATTTGTTGGCGGCCAGCAGAAAGGCGTACAAAGGATTTTGGCATGGTGATGCGCGCCACGGCGATCATGCGGACGAACTCAGTCCAGTCGATGGCTTCACCCTCTTCCAACGGCGTGCCTTCAATCTTCACCAAATTATTAATGGGTACAGAATCAGGCTGCGGCTCTAAATTGGCCAGTTGAGCAATTAAGCCCACGCGGTCTAGCCTTGTTTCACCTAAGCCCACAATGCCGCCACTACAGACATTCAACCCCGCCTTGCGCACCTTACCCAAGGTATCCAGCCGATCTTGATAGCTGTGGCTCGTCACTACATTGGCGTAGTTTTCTGGCGAGGTATCTAGGTTGTGGTTGTAATAATCAAGGCCAGAATCGCGTAGCTCTTCGGCTTGGCCTTCTTTCAACATACCAAAAGTGGCGCAAGTTTCTAAGCCTAGCGCTTTCACGCCAGCGATCATTTTCTTAACTTCAAGCAAATCTTTGGTCTTAGGGCCACGCCATGCTGCACCCATACAGAAGCGCGATGCGCCGTTTTCTTTGGCGATGCGGGCTACGTCGATCACCTCATCGGCGTTCATCAGCACTTCTTTTTCTAAGCCCGTATCGTAGCGGGCCGATTGCGAGCAGTAGCCACAGTCTTCTGAACATCCACCGGTTTTTACCGATAACAGGGTAGAAAGCTGTACTTTATTGGCGTCAAAATGCTGGCGGTGTATGGTCTGCGCCTGAAACACCAAATCATTAAAAGGCAGCTCAAATAGGGCCGCTACCGCATCCAGCGAGTAAGCACCGCTTTCTGGATGAGGTGTAGCACGTTTAAATTCAATGGGTTGATGCGAAGTCATGAGCATAGACATCCAGAAAGTGGCATTGAAATTGCAGCAATTTTCAAAGCAAAAGGCATAATCAAAGAGCGATTGTCTAAAGCGGAGACGAAGTTGTCAAATTTTATCTTAAATTTTTTGAACAACTGTGCACCACCCTGTAGCTGTGTGCTGTGTGCTGCCAGCTGTAAAAGTAGCGCACTTTGCCCCGCCTGCCTTGAAAAACTACCTTTTTTAAACGCCGAGCTTTGCCCGCAATGCGCCCTTCCCTCCAACGATAGCGGCCTATGCGGTGCCTGCTTAAGCCACCCACCCGCTTTTGATTTTAGCTACGCAGCACTGATCTATGCCCCACCGATAACCGAGCTGATTATTGCAGCCAAGTTTTCAGGGCAATGGTCATTGCTGCCTACGCTAGGACAATTGCTCTTGCAGCGGGTACAAGCTGCACCTAAGCCAGACTTTATCTTGCCCATGCCATTACACCCCTCCCGCTTAGCAGAGCGCGGCTATAACCAAGCTTTTGAATTAGCCAAGCCTATTGCACTGCAATTACAGCGCCCTATTCAGTTTTGTTTAGAGCGCAAAATCAATACCGAACACCAAGCGCGTTTATCTCAAACCGAGCGACATAAAAATATGCGGCTCGCGTTTTATACCCAGCACAATTTAGCGGGTAAACACATTGCGATTGTGGATGACGTCATGACCTCAGGCTCCAGCCTGCACGCCGCCGCCAAGTGCTTAAAGCAGGCGGGCGCGGCACGGGTCGATGCATGGGTTCTGGCAAGGGCGTTGTAAGGCTAGTTTGCCCACAAAAAAACAGGGACGCTGCTTGCTGTCCCTGCTCGTAAGATTTTTGCGCAGCAAGTTAAACCAGTTTAAAAACTAAATATAGTGGGCTCCAGCCGCCATACAAAAAATAACTTGGCCTAAATAAGAAGTACTAACCTATCAATCTCGGCCACTTATGCCTATGTGATTTTCTCGCCACACTCACTACAAAACAATGCATCGGACATAGTTGCGGTGCCGCATTTACTGCAAAATTTAGGCCGCTTTAATACAGGAGCGACATCAACAACTGCCGCATCAATCAAAATACCCTCCCCCAGCGAAATCGCCATCACCTCTGGCGCATCTGGCAATGCCGCCGCCTGATTAAATTGACCTAATACTGCATGACGCTGCTGATCTGCCTGAGCCTTAGGAGCCAATATAATCGCCTGATCGTGAGCAAATTTCTTAAAATGGCGTAATAATTGCTCAGCCCGTTCGGCATTACCCATCAATGACAAGGCATAGCGTTGGCTACCATTTTGGAAAGTCACACTTGTTAGCTCGGTAAGCCACAAACGAAAGGTCATTGATTCAATTTGCACCACATGGCTATTGGTTTTAATGGAATCTTTTAACACATTGCCATGATCCAATTGAGCAGTTACATAATGACCACTCATTTCAATACTAATTAATTGAGATTTAAATTCAAAACGCTGCCAAAGTTGATGAGCCGAGCTAATCGCATACACACCCAAAGCAAAAAACACCGCACCGTATGTCAGTAAATTTGCATTAAATGTGCTAGCCACAACGCTCAGTATTTGCATGCCACTTAAGGTAAACAAAACAGTTGCTAGCAAGACAAAAGAGGTGCCAATTAAATCCAGAAGAAGTAAGGGCTGTAGCCGTGGCGAGGCAAATGCGCTAGCAAATGAAACGGGTGCCCCATCAATAGGCAAAGGCTGGGTTTCTTCTAACGCTTCGGCATAAAATCGACCTGATTTTTCATTTAAATCGATATGCGGCTCCAGCCGAGAATAAGTGCGATTTGGAATACTTTCTTGCCAGTTGTTTTGCATCTCACGTACAAATTCTTCTAATGCCAAACCAGGGTGGCAATTGATGCTCCATGTGTCTTGCTTATTGCTCACCACCGTATTGGGCGGTTGTTTTACATTACGCAGCAACGCTAAATAAAACACGCTATATACCGCTAAGGCCAGCACAATCAACACAAAAACTTGGGGAAAGGGATCAAGCCACGCCACATCAGGTAGCTTAGGAGCCAGCTTTAGCAATATTACGGGGCCAAGAATAGCCAACACCAACATCATCACCAGCCGAGATGAGCTAAGCGTTTGCTCCGCATCACGCAAAGATAAGCCAAGTGCGTTATTAACTGGTGCTAACAGCAGCCAAACCACGTAGCCCATAAAAGCCACGCCAATCCAATTAGCAATATGCTGCCATTCTGGCCCATGCGCTTTGCCACCCACCAAGCTTAAAACCAGCACGGCAAGCACCATCAGCAGAGTGATGCCTTTCTTAAAGTGCAGTAGGGCTAAATTACGAATGCGCTCAGGCGCAAAGGTCAAATTGGGCACAATAGAGTGCAATAAAGTACTTAACGCCCCCTGCGGCTCCTGATAAACCAAAGCCTGCTGGCGTAATACTTCCCGCAAACTATCAGAAGATGGAGATTTGCCCTGCATGCCATTGGGCACCTCATCGGCAAGGCTGACGGGGCGTCCACGGCCAAAGAAAAACCGCAATTGCCGCATGGCCCAGCCCAATAAAGACACACCTGCCCCCAGCATGGCCACCGCCAGCAGTACCGCAGCAAGTTTGTAGTAGATGGTTTCAGCGGCAATGGCTTGCTTGACCATCAACAACAGCAGCAAACCTGCGATCAGTAACGCTGAACCACATAGCAGCAAGAAAATATTTTCTAATCGCATTGGATTAGGAAGATTAAATTTATTACTGTCACTACCATAATCAAACGACATAGCGCCTTACCCCCCATATTACTGTTTATTTTTCTGCGGCGATTCTAACAAGATTGTTCGTAGAGGACATAAATTGATTCCGGCCATACAATCCAAAAAAACCACATCAATCACTCATTATACTTAGTCAATTCCAAAATATTAATAAGCCAATATCTTGCGATTTTTAATCGCAAAAATAAGTTCCAACAAAATAACGTAAATTATCACGGGAATAATCGTGAAATAGTGACGTGTATATTAGGCTTTAGCTAGATAAGATGACGATAACATTGATAATGACATGGGGCTGCACAAAGCCTCATGCGTCACAAAGAGGAAGCTTCATGACCAGCACAACCATCAACCCACGCGAAATTCGTCAACAACTCGGATTAAATCAACAAGAGTTTTGGAGCCGCATTGGTGTCACGCAAAGTGGTGGCTCACGCTACGAAAGTGGCCGCAATATGCCACGCCCCGTTCGTGAACTCTTGCGCGTGGTACATGTAGAGCAAATTGATTTAGCGCGAATCAACCGCGAAGACTACCAAGTCATTCAGCATTTGCGTGAAGAACGCACTGAGCTGTACGACACATTGCGGGCCGCTGCCGCAGCGCATGAAGAAGACGCACCTGTACGCCCTAAGCATGCCCACAGCCATTTACAGGCTTAATTTTACCTCCAGCCCAAGCCCAGTGATTCGCTGGGCTAATTTTTGCATCCATTCTATTGGCGCTGCCTTCAATCTATCCGCCTCTGGCTGCATCGACGGCCTAGCTAAGCCATACAACAACACCCCTTCCAGCCTCACCCCAGCCTGAATATTGCTTTGCAAAAAATCCAAATATGCACTGATTGCTTGCTCATCCGGCAAGGCACCATCCATCTCAAACATGCAGGTTTGAATCCACGTTGGGCAATGCTTAGCAGCCAGCTGTAAACGCCGCGCCACTTGCGCACGCTTAAGCTGCACTTGGTTAACAGGAGCAAAGCCATCTACAGGTGCACGATCCAGCTTAAACCACACCTCACCACCCAAATCACGCATCAGCGCAATGCCCGCTTGAACTTGCTGACGATCTAGCTGGCTGCCATTGCTAATCAACACCAGCTTAATTTTGCCGATTAAATCAAACGCCTTTAGCACACTCCCCACCCGCTCTACGCAGGATAAAAACTGCAAGCTACTCGTTGGCTCACCATTACCTGAAAAAGCAACATCGTTTAAGCGGCGCGCTTCAGCAGGTACTCGCGTTTGCATAAAATCGCCATGCACAATATCGTTCAGCAAGCCGCGTAATTCAGACTCAAGCAAATCCAAATCTATTTGCGGCGCTCCACCACGGATTAAGTCAGGAACCTGACAATAGACGCAGCGCCAATTACAGGCATTATTCGGGTTTAAATTAACGCCCACCGACACACCGCCAGCTCGGCGTGAAACCACTGGGTAAACGTAAACACAGCCGGCACTATCCCGGCTGTGATCAATCACCTGTAAAACCTTACTTATATTACTTGCCATTCAACATCACTCACTCAAACTCGGGCATAAGTCTCAGACTACTTTTCAGCAGGCGTGGCTCTCACCAATAACACTGGTACGGGGGTGCAATGCACTACCCCTTCAGCAACACTACCCATTAATAAATGAGTTAATCCACCATAACCGTGTGTTCCCATCACAATTAATTCTGCCGACCAACTTTCTGCCTCTTTTACAATCGCCTGCGCTAAATTACCCCCCCACGATTCTAGTAAATTAGTTTCCACCTCAATACCATCCGCCCGAAGGCCCTCCGCCAATTCAGCCAATAGTTTTTCGCCTGATTGGCGTAAAGCGTTTTGCAATTGAGGCACATCTAAAAACTCATTAGCACTCCAAGCAAACTGAGCCAAATCAACCACATGTACTAATTTAACTTTGGCACGTTGCTCACCTGCAAAACGGCGGCCCTCAACAATAGCTGCAGCACTCGTTTCACTATTATCAACAGGTACTAAAATACGCTTATACATAATCGTCCTCTTTATTAAAAGCATAGATATAATAAGATTAGTTTAACAGCAAGCGGTGTTGCCTTGTATAAAGCTTCAGCATACACTCGTTGCGATATAAATAACGAATGATTAGCCTATGCAGCGCCTTAAATTATTATGTCCACCAGGCGCAGATTTCAGCACGCAACTTGAAGTACGGGTGACGGATCTGAACTACGGCAACCATCTTGCTAATCAGGCATTGCTTGGAATGCTCCACGAGGCTAGAGTACGCTTTCTACACCATTTAAAGCACGACGAAATTGGCAATGCAGAGACACCTGGCATTATATTGGCGGACGCTGAAATTCAATTCAGACACGAAGCCTTTTTAGGTGATCAGCTCAAAATTACCGTGTTTGTGAGTGATTTAAACAGTATTGGTTTTGATTTATATTACCGCGTAGATCGGATTAGCGATCATACCGAAATAGCTCTAGCTAAAACATCGATTGTTTTTTTTGATTATTATCATACACACAAGCCTGCGAAGACCCCTGTCTCTTTTGAGCAGGCACTCGCGGCAATAAGGGATACACAATGAAAAAGTATGCAATCAATAGCCCTGAAGCAATGGCTCGAATCCTAGTCATGCAAATGGTCTGTGATGGTAATTTCAACCCAGAAGAGCTAGAAGAATTAGAACATCTACATGTTTATGAAGCCATCGGGATTAGCCGCAAAGGCTTTATTCAAGTATTACATGATTATTGCAATGATATTTCCGACGAAGCCGATGAAGAAGGCCGAATTAGCCTGATTAATCGTGAGCGTATAGACTATATATTAGATAGTGTCAGTGAGCCTAAAAAACGACTACAAGTCGCGGCAATGGCACTGGATTTATCAAAATCAGATCAAGTTATTAACGATGCCGAACTGGCTGTATTTAGCCATATGCTTAGCCACTGGCACATCACCTTGGACTCACTGCAATCTGCATTTGAATCCTAAGCACAGATAGACCATTCCCCACACGGCAGCCCCTATTTGGGCCTAAAAGAGCACATACTCTTTTAGGCTGTAGCGGCTTTGTTGCACAAATCAGTTTAAGAACAAACCGCCCCAAACCCCATACGGATTTACGCCACGCGCACCGTCACTGGTGTACCCAATTGCGTGAAGCGATTTAAGATCGCAACACGCATTTGTAGTTTTGCCACTTGCCGATCAAAATCCCTGTCTATTACCCGTTCACCCAACAATTTGAAACAGCGCATGTTGGTTTCAGCCAAGCTCCGCCGATGATAGCCACTCCCGTTTTTCCATCGCCTTCTGCCTAAGTACTTCGTGGCGCGCACCGTCTCGTTTCTCGCCTGCATCTGACTTATTTTCTTGCCACGGTTGCTCGTTTTTTTCGTCGGAATGATGGTGGCTGCGTTACGTTTAGCAATCGCAGCGTAGCAAGCTTTTGTATCGTATGTGCCATTATCATGCACGAAAACCAGTACTTCATCCTCTGGTATCTGCTCAATCAAATCAGGCAAAATTTGTGCGTCTCCCTCGACGTTACTCGTCACCTCAAATGGCACGTATTTCAAGGGTTTCAGCGTCAATACCGATGTGCGCTTTGCACCATTTTCGACGATATGCTTTTTCGTACCAAGATGACGACCTTAAAGCGTTTTTTTTCATCGGCAGATCATACTGGCGTCAGGCACTTGATGGTTAAGCAAAACTGACAGTGAACCGCGCGATTTCAGAGCTGCGTGATAAGCGTTCCAATGGGTGGTTTTGTACTTGCTCGGTTCCCATTTGCTCATGCGTTCATTCTAACAGCAGTAAGGCTTGGCCGATTTGTGCAACAACGCCTCTCCCAACTGCAATCATTTCGGGTATATCTAGCGCGGCAACAGGCGTGACATTAATAGTCATGCTTCTTCAAGTTTAATTACAGACTTACTTTGTCCACTCCATGCCATAAGTTTCTTAAAAATAACAAAAGCCTCTTATAATTATTACATTATCTTTACTTGAAAGTATCACGCCCCGCCATAAAAGGTAAAAAAAGTATAAACTATCTAAATAGTATAAACCGTTAAATTCACTTCTCAGGTTATTATGCGCAGCATTCTTATTGCAAATCCCAAAGGTGGCAGTGGAAAATCCACCCTCTCAACTCATTTGGCAGCTTGGTTTGCATGGCAAGAAGAGGCCGTGATGCTAGGTGATATTGATGTTCAGCAATCTAGCCGCCACTGGCTGGCGATGCGTCCTGCAAGCTCGCCGCAAATTCGTAGCTGGAATATCAATGATGAAGAAAAAGCACACACACCTAAGGGAACAGGCATTGCGGTGCTGGATTCACCAGCAGGCTTACATGGCAAACAGCTAAAACAAGCCTTGATGCGCGTTGATCATGTGGTGATACCCGTATTGCCATCTGCTTTCGATATGTGGGCCAGTGCTGATTTTTTTAACACACTCGCCGAAGTAAAAGCGGTACGGCGTGAACAGATTTCGGTTGCAGTAGTGGGAATGCGCGTTAACCCGCGTACCCAATCCGCCGCTCAACTTACCGAATTTTTACAAAAGTTTGAATTACCATTACTGACTTGCATTAGAGATACCCAGCTCTATGTACAAAGCATTCAGCGCGGACTCACCCTACTTGATCTACCCGTTTCACGTACTAAACAAGATCGCTTACAATGGCAACCCTTGCTCGACTGGCTAGTCAGCAATAAGCGCCAACACCGCTAAACGACTATACAAATGTGGCAGCTGTAAAACGTAGCATGAATTCTAAAAGACGACAAAAACTGTAGTTTACAAATCATAAATGAACCTGATTATGTCTCTTACTCAGCCACGAATCCACGCATGATCCGGCTTGAACAAGGTATGTGTGGAATAAGAGCGCTCCACGTCAAAACCAATTAAATCGCCTGAAGTTAGCAACGCCATACAGGTCAATAAATCAATGGTTCCGGAGCAAGAGTCATAATCAAGTAAATGAATATTTTTAGCTACCGTTGAACACAGCAATCGAAAATCGATGTCGTTTTAAAACCACCTCAAATAACAGGCAAAAAAATACCGACCCTTTAAGGTCGGTATTTTTTTAGCTAAAACTTATTCTGCAACTTCCACTGGCGCAGCAACTACTTCAGCAGCTACGACAGGTGTTTCTTCGTTTGTAACCGCTTTAATTGACAAGCGAATACGGCCACGCTCGTCTTGCTCGATCACTTTAACGCGAACCACTTGGCCTTCTTTCAGATAATCGCCAACGTTTTTGATGCGCTCGTTAGCGATTTGGCTGATGTGAACCAGGCCATCTTTACCTGGCATGATCGATACAATCGCGCCAACGTTGTTATCCAGAATCTTAACCACTGGACCTTCGTAGATCTTGCCGATTTCAACTTCAGCAGTAATATCTGCAATGCGGCGTTTCGCTTCATCCGCGCCTTCAGCTGAGATCGAAGCGATGGTGATGGTGCCATCTTCTTGGATATCAATCTGTGTACCCGTTTCTTCGGTCAGCGCACGAATCACCGAGCCACCCTTACCGATTACATCGCGGATTTTTTCCGGATTAATCTTCATCATGTAAAGACGTGGAGCATGCTCGCTCACTTCAGTGCGCGCGCCTTCCATTGTGCCTTTCATGATAGCAAGGATATGCACACGGCCTTCTTGTGCCTGATCCAGAGCCACTTTCATGATCTCTTTAGTGATACCGTTGATCTTGATGTCCATTTGCAGTGCGGTGATACCGTTTTCAGTACCTGCCACTTTAAAGTCCATATCGCCCAGATGATCTTCATCACCCAAGATATCGGACAATACTGCAAAGCGATTGCCTTCCTTGATCAAGCCCATGGCAATACCGGCCACGTGGTTTTTCATCGGAACGCCCGCATCCATCAAGGCCAAACAACCACCACAAACTGAAGCCATTGAGCTTGAACCGTTTGATTCGGTGATTTCCGAAACAACGCGCATTGAGTAGCCAAAGTCTTCAACCGACGGCAGCATCGCAGCCAGTGCGCGCTTAGCCAAACGACCGTGGCCAATTTCACGGCGTTTCGGCGTACCTACACGGCCCGTTTCACCGGTCGAGTACGGAGGAAAGTTGTAATGCAGCATAAAGCGATCTGTGTAAGCACCGGCCAATGCATCAATTTTTTGCTCATCAAGCTTAGTACCCAGCGTAGCTACTGCAATCGCTTGGGTTTCACCACGAGTAAACAGTACCGAGCCGTGAGTGCGTGGCAATACGCCAGTACGGATCGTGATTGGACGCACAGTGCGTGTATCACGACCGTCAATACGTGGGTAGCCATCAAGAATTTGGCCGCGCACGATTTCAGCTTCAAGGCCTTTGAAAATACCCTTGATTTCATTAGCTGCCAGCGTACCGGTTTCTTCAGTAATCAGTGCAGCCTTAACCAGCGCCCAAGTTTCATTAATTTTGATGGTGCGTAATTGCTTCTGACGCAATTTGAATGCTTCAGACAGGCCAGCAGCCGCTACTGCACGTACTTGTGCAACTAAAGCTTCATTTGCAACTGGAGCATCCCAAGCAAACAATTCTGGATTAGCTTCGTCAGCTAATTCATTGATGGCATTGATAGCCACTTGCATTTGCTCATGACCGAACACAACCGCACCCAGCATGATGGTTTCAGATAACTCGTCTGCTTCAGACTCAACCATCAATACCGCTTGTGATGTACCGGCAACCACCAGATCCATCTGGCTAGCTTTCAGCTCAGATAAGGTTGGGCATAGTACGTATTCGCCATTGATGTAAGCCACGCGTGCGGCACCAATTGGACCATCAAAAGGCACACCAGAGATAGACAATGCAGCAGAAGCACCCAGCATCGCAACGATATCTGGATCTACTTCTGGATTAACCGACATCACCGTCGCAATGATCTGGATGTCGTTATAAAAACCTTCAGGAAACAGGGGACGAATTGGGCGATCGATCAAACGGCAGGTTAAGATTTCTTTTTCAGAAGGGCGACCTTCACGTTTAAAGAAACCACCTGGGATGCGACCCGCAGCATAGGTACGTTCTTGATAGTCAACGGTCAGCGGAAAGAAATCCTGACCAGGCTTAACGTCACGAGCGGCTACAACAGTCACAAGAACAACGGTATCGTCCATATTAATCAGGACTGCACCACTCGCTTGGCGGGCAATTTCACCCGTTTCCATGGTGACATTATGCTTACCGTACTGGAATGATTTCACAATTTTATTGAACACTGACTGATCCTTTTTTCACACTAACGCCTCCAGTCCAAGGCGTGATTGATTTTCCGCTGCAGCTCGACTGAGGCGCTGCCGGCTCCGGCACAACCACTACTCCAACCCGCCGCCGAAACCGCTATTTGACAGGCATGAAGGGACTTACTTAAAAAAGTGCCACAATATCTTGCGTAATTTTGACAAGTTTGAGTGTCACTTCTTTAAACTGACTTAGCCAACAAAAAAGCCGCAGTCTTAGCGACTGCGACTTTTTTTATTACTTACGCAGACCGAGTTCAGCGATCAGAGCGCGGTAACCTTCAGAGTTAACACGCTTGAAGTAATCAAGCAGACGACGACGTGTGCTTACCATCTTGAGCAGACCACGACGTGAGTGGTGATCTTTCTTGTTGGCTTTGAAGTGAGGTGTTAAGTCATTGATACGTGCAGTCAGCAGTGCAACTTGCACTTCAGGACTACCAGTATCGCCTTCAGCGCGTTGGAATTTCTTAACGATGTCTGCTTTTTGAGTAACTGTTACTGACATTTTACTGCTCCATTGAGATAAGGCGCTTTACACATATAAAGCACCGTCGAGCTAGGCCGAGCGTCTATCCCTAAGGATGTCAACCCAATCAAGCTCCCTTTAATCTGCCTCGCTTTTACAAACCAGACAAAAGTCGTTTAGGCCGCAGCCATGCATGCGGATTCTCAGCCGCAGTGGCCACTTCGCCCAAACCGATGAACCGTGCATTATCCCTAGTTTCACCCTCGGCGTAAAGACGATACTCGCTAGGGATTAAACCAGCGCGCTCAATCGTCATGCCAACGCGGATTCTTTCAAACTCTGCCGCATTAAAAAACAATGCGGGTAAGTCAAGCAATAGGCAATCTGCCGGCAATAAATAGCCATCACGCGCTTCAACTGGCACATGGTTGTAATCGTCTAAATTAATCGAGTTTTCCAGCAAAAATCCCGCCGTGCGGGTACGACGCAAGCCAGTAAGATAAGCGCCACAACCTAACGCCTTGCCGATATCTTCCGCCAAAACACGAATATAAGTGCCTTTTGAGCAACTCACATCAATGACAATCACATCGCCTTCTATAGAAATAATATCAATGCGATAGATGGTGATTTGACGCGATTGACGTTCAATCACTACGCCTTCTCTGGCGTACTCATACAAGGCCTTGCCTTGAAACTTTAGCGCAGAATACATCGGAGGAGTTTGTATTACCGGCCCAACAAAAGTGTTAATTGCCGCACGAATTAATATGTGATCGCTAGGCGCATCGCCACTTTTAGTAATCTCACCCTCGCCATCAAGCGTTGTGGAGATTTCACCCAGCTTAATGGTGGCGCGATAACCTTTATCGGCCTCCAGCATACGCTGGGCAAATTTAGTTGCTTCACCAAAACAAAGCGGCAGCAAACCAGTGGCAAATGGGTCTAACACCCCGGTATGACCGCCTTTTTCTGCTTGCAATAACCAGCGCGCTTTTTGTAGGGCATTATTACTAGAGATACCAAAAGGCTTATCGAGCAACAAAACGCCATCAATCTTACGTTTAGCCATTTAGTGGCTTGCCGGTAGATTCATCATCGCCATCTTCTTCAGGAGCCTTAGACAAGCTGCTAGCTTGATCGATCAGGCGAGATAAAGTCATACCATGCTCAACCGAATGATCATATTCAAAATGCAATTCCGGCATTTTATACAGCGAGATACCACGCGCTAATTGGCTACGCAAAAAGCCCTTAGCCCGCTCCATTAAAGAAGCCACCTCAGCCCCCTGCTCTGGCGTTCCAAGAAAAGTATAAAACACATTGGCATGCGAATAATCACGTGTGACTTCTACGTCAGTAATCGTAATTAAAGATGCCTGGGGATGATCCAGCTCCGCACGAATCACGGTGGCTAA
Source organism: Iodobacter fluviatilis (assembly GCF_004194535.1). NCBI lineage: Bacteria > Pseudomonadati > Pseudomonadota > Betaproteobacteria > Neisseriales > Chitinibacteraceae > Iodobacter > Iodobacter fluviatilis. Next base: position 568,722 of record NZ_CP025781.1, read on the forward strand.
ATCACGCTGAATTTGTTGTGCTACACGATCAGCACGCGTAAATTGTTTGGCCATTTTTAAACCTTTTGGTAAAGCGCAAAAGGGGAAGCGGGACAACGCCCTCTTCCCCCATCGATTCACCGTTTAATTAATTACAGTGTACGAGCGATTTCAACGATTTCGAAGATTTCCAACTGATCGCCAAGCTGTAGATCATTGTAGTTCTTCAAGCTTAGACCACACTCAAAACCAGCCTTCACTTCTTTTGCATCGTCTTTATAGCGTTTCAGGCTATCAAGCGTACCTTGGTGCACAACCACATTATTACGCAGTAAGCGAACACCCGCATGACTGCGGATCAAGCCCTCCATTACCAAGCAACCCGCAATTGTACCCACCTTGGAAACAGTAAAGACCTGACGGATCTCAACCATACCAATGATTTGTTCACGTTTTTCTGGGGCCAACATACCTGATAGCGCCAGCTTCACATCATCCACTACATCGTAAATGATGTTGTAGTAACGAATGTCCACGCCTTCAGACTCTGCAAGCTTACGTGCTGCTGCATCTGCACGCGAATTGAAACCAACCACAACGGCTTTCGATGCCAGTGCCAAGTTGATGTCAGACTCGCTAATACCACCCACGGCACTGTGCAAGATTTGCACGCGTACTTCGTCGGTAGACAATTTCTGCAAGCTTTGTGACAACGCTTCGGCAGAACCTTGTACGTCAGCCTTGATGATGATAGGCAGATTGCGAACTTCGCCTTCTGTCATTTGCGCCATCATATTTTCTAGCTTGGACGCTTGTTGACGAGCCAACTTCACATCACGGAACTTACCTTGACGGAACAGGGCAATTTCACGCGCTTTCTTCTCGTCAGTCAGCACCATGGCATCTTCACCAGCGGCTGGCACTTCAGACAGACCCAGAATTTCTACTGGAATCGAAGGACCGGCTTCCAAGATCGATTTGCCGTGCTCATCAAGAATCGCACGGACGCGACCAGATACTTGCCCCGCAAGAATCACATCACCCTTACGCAAAGTACCTGATTGAATCAGCATAGAAGCAACTGGACCACGACCCTTATCCAAACGCGCTTCAATGATAATCCCTTTCGCTGGCGCATCGGTCGCCGCAGTCAGCTCAAGCACTTCGGCTTGCAGCAAGATCGCTGTCAGCAATTCATCGATACCCAAGCCTTTCTTAGCCGAGACATCAACAAACATCGCGTCACCACCCCAATCTTCAGGCACCACTTCATGCGTTACCAACTCTTGACGGATGCGCTCTGGATTTGCTTCAGGCTTATCAATCTTATTGACGGCAACGACAATTGGCACACCCGCAGCTTTTGCGTGAGCAATCGCTTCGATGGTTTGTGGCATCACGCCGTCATCAGCAGCAACCACCAAGACCACGATATCAGTCAGCTTGGCACCACGAGCACGCATTGCGGTAAACGCTTCGTGACCTGGGGTATCAAGGAAGGTGATCATGCCTTTTTCGGTTTGTACGTGGTACGCGCCGATATGCTGAGTAATCCCACCGGCTTCACCAGACGCCACTTTGGCGGTACGGATGTAATCCAGCAACGATGTTTTACCGTGGTCAACGTGACCCATAACGGTGACCACCGGTGCACGTGGCAACATCACATGCTCAACTGCAACTTCGCCTTCACCCAGATAGATTTCTGGATCATCAAGCTTAGCGGCCATTGGGGTATGGCCCATATCCTCGACGATAATCATCGCGGTTTCTTGATCCAGTACTTGGTTAATGGTTACCATCATGCCCATCTTCATCAGGGCTTTAACAACTTCCACGCCCTTCACTGCCATCTTATGGGCAAGATCAGTTACGGAAATTGTTTCTGGAACCATAACTTCATGCACAACTTTATCAGTTGGCGCTTGGAAGCCGTGTGCATTGTCCGGATTAACTGCAGCCTGGCGGCCTTTGCCACCCTTTTTGCTCTTCCAATCATTACCGGCATCGCCACCACGACTACGAATACCTTTTTTACCACGACCATCACTCCAAGGCTCTTTCTTGCCTGGGGCTGCTGCTGGCTTTTTATCACCAGGTTTTGCCGCAGGTGAAGCGCTACTTGGGGTAGCTGCTGGTTTTGGTCGACTAGCTGGCGCAGGTGCGGCCACTGGAGCAGGTGCAGCAACCGGCGCAGGTGCAGCAACCGGAACTGGTGCAACAGGCTCAGGTGCTTTCATTGGCTCATTGCGTGGCTTACGCAATTCAACACGCATCCCAACACGTGGGCGATCTGGATGGCTAGATTGCGATGCGCCTGGTGAAGGGCGTGCTGCAACTGGCGGAACAACCGCTTTTGCCACTGGAGCGGCTGGTTTTGCAACCTGAGTAACAGGAGCAGCAGGCTTCGCTACAACCGGAGCTGGCGAAGGTTGAGCAGGCTTAGCTGGGGCAGCAACCGGAGCTGGCTTTTGCGCTGCTGCAGGTGCAGGTGCAGCAACAGTCACAACAGCAGGCACTTCAGCAACCGCTTTACCACCTTGCTTGGCACGCATTTCTGCAGCCTGACGCGCAAATAATTCATTCTGGCGGCGCGCTTGCGCTTCGCGAGACAAGCGCTCTGCATCATCAATCACTTGACCAGCGGCAGTTGTGGCCACAGCCACTTCAGCGGAGCGTGGCGCAGCAACTTCTGCCACAGCACTGGCTTCTACTACACGCTTTTTACGCACTTCAACCGGAATAGATTTCGCTTTACCTGTTGCATCTGTCTTACGAATTTCATTGCTTTGTTTACGATGAATTGTGATTTTTTTATCACCGTCGCCATCATGTTTTTTCTCAAGATAAGCACGTAAGCTTGCTTTATCTTCAGTAGTAATCACATCGACTTCACTCGATTTATTGACGCCAGCTGCGCGCAATTTCGCTAGCAGCTCTTGCGATGGCATTTTCAGCTCTACCGCATATTGGTTGACATTGAGGTCACTCATGCATTTCTCTCCCGAGCGTTAGGCGAACAAGTGCTCGCGCGCCTTCATGATCAGTTGCTTGGCAGCTTCTTCATCAATTCCGGTCATTTCTATTAATTCGTCGACGGCTAAGTCGGCGAGATCGTCTCGGGTATGCACCTCTTTATCAGCCAGAAGGGCTGCTAATTCTGGTGTCATTCCCTGAAGGTTTTTAAGGTCTTCTGCTTGATGCTCAAGCTTTTCTTCGCGAGCGATGGCTTGTGTTAACAAGGCATCCCGTGCGCGAGTACGCAGCTCATTGACGGCGTCTTCATCGAAAGCTTCAATTTCTAGCATCTCAGCAATCGGCACATAAGCCACTTCTTCTAGCGTGGTAAAGCCTTCTTCTACAAGAACGTCCGCTACTTCTTCGTCGACACCCAACACATCAATAAAGAGCTGACGCACATTGGCGAACTCTTCTTGGTGTTTTTGCTGAGCTTGGTCAACGGTCATGATATTGATCTTCCAACCAGTTAATTCAGCGGCTAGTTTCACATTCTGGCCACCGCGGCCAATGGCCATGGCTAGATTATCTTCATCTACCACAACATCCATACTGTGCGTTTCTTCATCAAGCATGATGGAGTTCACTTCAGCAGGAGACAGGGCGTTAATCACGAATTGCGCTGGATCTTGCGACCACAACACAATATCAACACGCTCACCAGCCAATTCATTCGTCACGGCATTCACGCGAGTTCCGCGCACACCGATACATGTGCCTTGTGGGTCGACACGTGCGTCGTTCGACTTAACCGCCACCTTGGCACGTGCACCCGCATCACGGGCTACGGCTTTGATCTCGATCAGCTGATTTTCAATCTCAGGCACTTCCATTTCAAAGAGCTTGGTCATGAATTCATTTGAAATTCGTGACAACACCAACTGTGGCCCACGTCCCATGCGATCAACACGCAATAAAAATGCTTTAACGCGATCGCCAACCCGTAAGTTTTCCTTAGGGATCATTTGATCACGTGGCAATACGGCTTCTAACTTACCCAGCTCAAGAATGGCACTGCCACGCTCAATACGTTTGATATTGCCAGAAACAATGAATTCGCTGCGTTGCAGGAAGTCATTCAGGTTTTGCTCGCGCTCTGCATCACGGATTTTTTGCAAAATCACTTGCTTAGCGGTTTGCGCGCCAATGCGACCAAATTCAATCGCTTCAAGCTCAACCATCCAAGTTTCGCCAACCTTGAGCTCTGGATCGTAATCCGGCACATCAGTCATGGCGATCTGACGAGATGGCTCTTCATGATCATTGTCTTCAACCACCGTCCAACAGCGAAAACTTCTGTAATCGCCGCTGTCTCGGTCGATATCCACTTGGATATCGACATCTTCTTCGTAACGTTTTTTGGTCGCCGAAGCCAGTGCCATTTCTAGTGCACTAAATACGACATCTTTTTCTACGTTCTTTTCACGCGCCAGCGCGTCGACCAGCAACAGAATTTCCCGGCTCATCTCACTACCCCTCCGGCAAACAACCCGAACATTCTAGGCTGATTAGTTCTTAAAACTGCGGCTCTAACCGCACCTTGTCAATTTGTGATTGCGGCAGGGATAGCTCTTGTCCATCGACTTCTACGCGCACCACATCATTTTCTAGCCCAATCAAAATACCGACGAGCTTTTTACGTTTATCCGGCAACGGTAAGCGCAATTTCACTTTTACCATCTGCCCAGCAAAGCGAGCAAAATCTGCCGCCTTCGCGATCGGACGATCCAGACCTGGGGATGAAACCTCTAAGCGCTCGTAATTCACGCCTTCAACAATAAAAAGTCGTTCAAGGTGATGACTTACAGTTACGCAGTCAGTCACATTAATACCACCCTCTTTATCTATAAAGACACGCACTAAGCCATTACGCGCCAGCTCCAGATCTACGAGTTCATACCCGAGCCCTGGCAGGGTAGTTTCCAGTACATCTTGTAAATTTGCCGCCATACATTCCTTCATCACTTATCTGGCTAATCCCGCCGCTGCATCCATCGTAAAAGCTGCACATCGAATACGGCACGCTATCGCCACAAACAAAAAATGGGCTGCAAAACTGCGCCCATTTCTTTACCACCTCTCCGGCCTTTTACCGAAGAAGGCGGGATTGTAACAGAAACAATCACTTGGCGAAACAGGGAACATAGATACTTGTTCACCTGACAGCAACACAATAGAGTTCTATGATTACCTGTAATTAAACAGAGGACAGTTAGATGGAACAAGCATGGTGGGCAAGCTATCAACCTGGGGTTCCCCAGACCATTGATATGAATGAATTCGCAGCAATACCTGCAGTACTTGCTCGCTCAGTAGAGCGTTTTAGCGAGCGGCCCGCTTTTCTTAATATGGGCAAGGCGATTACCTATAAAGAGCTTGATCAACAATCCTCTGCGTTTGCCGCCTATTTGCAGCAAGAGCTAAAACTTCCTCGTGGATCACGCGTTGCGGTGATGTTGCCTAATTTATTGCAATACCCCATCGCCATTTTCGGCATTTTGCGAGCGGGCATGGTGGTGGTTAACGTCAACCCACTCTATACACCACGCGAGCTAAGCCACCAATTAAAAGACTCCGGCTCAGTTGCCATCGTAATCTTGGCCAACTTTGCCCATACGCTTGAAGAAGTTATAAAAGAAACCGATGTAAAGCATGTTTTGCTGACCGAAATTGGTGACAGGCTGAGTTTCCCTAAGCGTTTGATCGTGAATGCCGTCGTCAAACACATCAAAAAAATGGTTCCAGCGTTTAATCTACCTGGCCATACCACCTTTAATGACGCCATTGAACGCGGCAACACGCTCACGGCCACACCAGTGAATCTTAACCACAGTGATATTGCATTTTTGCAATACACCGGCGGCACCACGGGCGTTTCTAAAGGCGCCATCCTTACTCACGGCAATATTGTTGCAAACATGCAACAAGCGCACGCATGGATTGCCCCTGTAGTGAATGAAGGCAGCGAAATGATTGTAACAGCGCTACCGCTTTATCATATCTTTTCGCTCACTGCGAACTGTATGGTTTTCTCTAAAATTGGTGCAACCAATCTACTGATTACCAATCCGCGCGACATTCCGGGCTTTATCAAAGAAATGGGTAAATATCCCGTTACCTGCATCACCGGCGTCAACACACTATTTAATGCATTATTAAATAATCCCAGTTTTGCAAAACTAGACTTTAGCAAATGGAAACTCGCCCTAGGCGGCGGCATGGCGGTACAACATGCGGTAGCAGAACGCTGGGTAAAATCAACCGGCGTGCGTTTAATTGAAGCTTACGGCTTAACCGAAACATCGCCAGCAGCCATGATGAATCCAATGAATTTACCAGAATTTAACGGCATGATTGGCCTACCTATCCCCTCCACCATTGGTGAAGTACGCAATGATGAAGGCCAAGCCCTACCTCCTGGCGAAGCGGGTGAGTTATTTATTCATGGCCCTCAAGTGATGGCGGGCTACTGGCAGCGTCCAGATGAAACGGCAAAAGTGCTGGGTAAAGATGGCTTTGTAAGTACGGGCGATATTGCCATCATGTCGGCAACGGGGTTTTTCCGCCTAGTTGATCGCAAGAAAGATATGATTTTAGTTTCAGGCTTTAACGTCTATCCTAATGAGATTGAAGACGTAGTGGCCAGCCTTGAGGGCGTTTTAGAGGTGGCCTGCATTGGTGTCAACGATGACAAATCTGGCGAAGCGGTAAAAATCTTTGTGGTTAAAAAAGATCCAAAACTAACTCAAGAAGACATCATTGCCCACTGCCGTAAAAACCTCACCAATTATAAAATTCCACGACAAGTGGAGTTTCGCGACAGCCTACCCAAGTCAAATGTAGGTAAAATACTGAGACGCGAATTGCGTCCTACTTAATCGAGTTTTTCATGAACCTTTTGCCGTTTTTTAAATTGATGGCGGAACGCAATGCTTCCGACTTGTTTCTTGCCGCTCAATCACCCATCGTAATTAAAATCGATGGCCTGTGTTATCCGGTGAATAATCAGGTCCTTGCTCCTGAGCACGTTAAGCAACTCGCCTATCAATTGATGACGCCTGAGCGGACTGCAGAATTTGAAAACACTTTGGAAATGAATTTTGCCTACCCTGTGGTTGGGGTAGGTAGTTTCCGTATCAATATCTTTAAAGCCCGCGGCTCTGTATCGATGGTGGCACGTTACATCCGCAGCAATATTCCCTCTTTTGACGAATTACGCGTGCCCCCTGTGCTCAAAGATCTGATCATGGAAAAGCACGGTATTATTCTTGTGGTTGGGGCGACCGGCTCAGGTAAGTCATCAACTATGGCCGCCATGCTCAACCACCGCAATGAGAATCATGCGGGCCATATTTTGACGATGGAAGACCCTATCGAATTTTTACACAAACACAAGAAATCCTTAGTTAATCAACGCGAAATTGGGATCGATACCAAGAGCTACCATGAAGCACTACGCAATGCGATGCGCGAAGCACCCAATGTGCTGATGATTGGTGAAATTCGTGACCGCGAAACGATGACGCATGCCATGCAATACGCGCAAGCAGGTCACCTCTGTATTTCTACTCTGCACGCCAATAATAGTTACCACTCCCTTTCACGTGTGGTTAATTTTTATCCGCAAGAATCGCGTGATGCACTGCTCTATGACTTGTCTTCATCTCTGAAAGCCATTGTTTCCCAGCGCCTCGTTAAAAACAAAGAAGGCAAGCTGGTTGCGGCAGTAGAAGTTCTACTCAACACCCCGCGCATTGCCGAGCTGATTCGCGCTGGCGAACTAAGCGACATCAAACAGGCGATGGAGCAAAGCCTTTCTGAAGGCTCACAAACCTTTGAACAAGCGCTATATAAACTCTACCGTAGTGGCGAAATCGAGCTAGACGAAGCACTTAAAAGCGCCGATTCGGCCACCAATCTATCTTGGCTGGTCAATAACGCGCAACCCCTTGTTGAGCACGAAGTCAGCACGGAAAACAAAGGTGCGAATGACGAACCCGACATGGGGTTTGATCTCTCTTTACACTAAGCAAAGTTGTAATTCCTTACACATCCTGCATTGCTAGCGGCAGCTCATCGCCGCTCCTTCCTCTATTTCATTATAGTAGAAAATATCCCCATGAAACTTTATGGCATTCCCAATTGCGACACCGTAAAAAAAGCCAAAACATGGCTCACCGAACAAGGCCACGATTTTGAATGGCACGATTATAAAAAAACCGGCATTAGCGCAGAGACACTGGAGCAATGGGCCGACCAAATCGGCTGGGAAACCCTTTTGAATCGCCAAGGCACAACTTGGCGTAAGCTTGATGCCGATACAAAAACAAAAATAGATAATAAACAAGCCGCAATCGCATTAATGCTCATACACACCTCCATCATTAAGCGCCCAATACTCGACAACAATGGTACGATCACGGTCGGTTTCAAACCTGATATGTATGCGGCACTGTTTTCACGCTGATTGCAGCGCAGCCAGCCCCTACACTTGCATCCAGTTACCCAACATCAAGTAGAGTCACAACAGGCTTCATACCCCGAGTCCTTCACTTTTTTCGAGACTGACGACACAGCAATGAACGACCCAACACTTGCACTAACCCAACAATTACTCCGCCAAGCCTCCGTCACCCCAGACGATGCCAATTGCCAAAATATGCTCGCAACCCGCTTAGCTGCTCTTGGTTTTAAGATTGAGCATATGCGTTTTGAAGATGTCGACAACCTGTGGGCGCGCTTAGGCGATAGCGGCCCAGTGCTTGTGTTTGCTGGACATACCGATGTTGTGCCAACTGGCCCATTGGAGCGCTGGCACTCCGATCCTTTTGAACCCACAATTCGGGATGGTCATTTATTTGGCCGAGGCGCGGCCGATATGAAAGCCTCTTTAGCGGCTTTTGTTGTGGCGTGTGAGCAGTTTTTAGCCAAGCAACCAACGCTTAAAGGCTCGATTGCTTTTTTAATTACATCTGACGAAGAAGGCCCTGCGCATCACGGCACGGTTAAAGTGATTGAAGCGCTCAAAGCGCGCGGAGAAGCCATTGATTACTGCATTGTTGGCGAGCCAACCTCAAGCGAAACCTTTGGTGACACCATCAAAAACGGTCGCCGTGGCTCGCTTTCTGGGCATTTAATTGTGCACGGTGTGCAAGGCCATATCGCCTACCCACACCTTGCAAAAAACCCCATTCACCTAATGGCCCCTGCACTAGCGGAGCTGGCGAGCACTGTTTGGGATCATGGCAATGAATACTTTCCGCCAACCACATGGCAAGTATCCAATTTAAACAGCGGTACGGGCGCGACCAATATTATTCCGAGCACCGTAGATGCTTTGTTTAATTTCCGTTTCAGCACCGCCAGCACAGCTGAATCATTAAAAGCCACCGTGCATGAAATTTTGGATCGGCACCAGCTTGAATATGAAATCGACTGGACGCTATCAGGCGAGCCATTTTTAACCGATCACGGCCAGCTAATCGAGGCTATGCGCTCAGCAGTCACCGAAGTTTGCGGTAATGCCCCTGCACTCAATACCGTGGGCGGCACTTCGGATGGGCGCTTTATCGCCAAGTATTGCCCCGAAGTGGTTGAGTTTGGCCCAATCAACAAAACTATTCATAAACTCAATGAATGCGTGGCGATAGAAGATTTACCTAAGCTTGCTGCTATTTATGAGAAAGCTTTAGAGAAGTTGATTGCCTAAAAAAAAGGAGAGAGGCACCCTCTCTCCCTACGCCACAAAAGCAAACGGCAGATATTTTACATTCAGGCTATGAAGGAATGGCAAAGCCTTTATTTGGCCAGGCGGGCCTGTATTTCAGCGTGCGAAACAATGATTCTGCATACGGATTGTCGTTGCTGACGCGGGGACGGTAATCCCCCCACAAAACCAACTCATTTTTAAGTAGAATTTTCTCGTAGTCTTTGAGGAGCTTCTACATGAAAGCAGCACGTTATTCTGACAGTCAGATTATTGCGATTTTAAAGCAGGCCGAAGCCGGCTCGACCGTCCCCGATCTGTGACGCGAGCACGGCATGAGTTCCGCCTCTTTTTATAAGTGGCGCGCTAAGTTTGGCGGCATGGACGGATAAAAAATTCGTTCTTTATGATCGGCTACCAAAACATTTTTCATGTTTAGAAAAGAAGAACTGATGTTTAATAGATTTAAAATTAGTAACCAAAGAAAAATACTCTACTGGCTCTTGATTTTTCTTGTTGGTTTTGCCTCGGGCTGCTTATGTTACAAGAGCATAAAAAAACAAGAGATGGAGGATTTACTATTTAATACTGTAATGAAAATGAAATTTTATCAAGAAAAGACAGATGTACGAATGATGCGTGCAGGTTTAACACAAGCAAGCATGGTAAATGCTGGTGATATTAATGATTTTAACGCCTCTATGTGCAGGTATTTAGCTCTGTATGTAAAAAATATTAGCGCCAATAAGACAAAACTCACGCCAGAAGAAATTAATATCGTTAAACGCACAGAAGACTATATCAAACAACAGCCTGTAGAATACAAGTGCTATGCCGCCTATCAATCCTCAGTTGTTCAGGCTAAGTAAACCGATTTTCTTTCACGTTGATTTCCGCTTTGGGTCGGGTGTCGCCGCCCACCCCTTGAATAAATGCATAAGTGCTATTGGCGACATCGGATAAGAACGGCTGGATAAATTGATAAGAATCTGCATCAGCGCCGCGAGATGGCTCACTGGGCCGTTGAAAGCAAGGCCGTTTCTATTCGCGTGGCTTGCGCCAGTTTTGCAATTAGCACGACTTTCTATCGCTATGTTCGTAAGCTAGATGTAGAAAACGCAAAAATTGTGGATTCGCTGATTCAACTCACTGAAACCAATCGAAACTGGGGCTTTGGCCTCTGCTTTTTGCATCTGCGAAATGTAAAGAAAAAGCGCTTAGAACGCGAAACACCAGCGCCAGCGCCAGCGCCAGCGCCATTAGCGGTGCCAGCGGCAAAAAATGAAACATGGTCGATGGATTTTATGCACGATCAATTAGCCGATGGCCGTAGCATTCGCTTATTCAATGTGATCGATGATTTTAATCGGGAAGGATTAGGCATTGAAGTCGATTTCTCTTTGCCAGCAGAACGCGTAATACGCAGCTTGAATCAAATCATTGAATGGCGCGGCAAGCCAAAACGAATCAGATCCGATAATGGCCCTGAATATATTAGTCACCTATTAAAAAATTGGGCAGAGCAACAATCGATTGAATTGGCCTATATTCAGCCCGGTAATCCGCAGCAAAATGCATATATCGAGCGTTATAATCGAACTGTGCGTTATGAATGGCTAGCTTGCGATGATTTTGAAAGCCTTGCTGAAGTACAAGAAACTGCGACACAATGGCTTTGGACATACAATAACGAACGCCCGCATATGGGATTGGGCGGCATCACCCCGAAACAAAAACTGGCATTACATGCCTAGCCTCTACTTTTAAGTGAGCTTAAAAATGGGGGGATTACCGTTGGTTTGGCTTTGCGTACCACCTTGGCAGAACGGCCACGATACTGAAGCTGATTGGCTTGCCGCAGCACGCAGTACATCGTTGATTCAGAAGCTAAATAGCAGCCTTCGTCGCTCAAAATTGGCACGATCTGGCTGGACGGAACGCTGTTAAAACGCGGGCTGTTGCATACCGATAAAATCGCTTGATGCTCCATTTCACTCAGCTTGTTAGCCGGATCTTTCCATGAGTAAGTTGAAATCCCTGAAAAGGGAGCATCTCAACTATCCTGACGCAGGGGGTCGGTGGAGGAACACAACTCGAAACTGGAGCTGGCAAGACGAAGTGCAACTCAGCCCGGGTCGGGTTATTGAGCCTAAAACAAGCGAGGAATTTTATAGGTAGCTTAAATCGTAAAAACATCTCAACTACTTTGACAATTACCGTGATGATGCTTACCAATCAACTTCTTCGGGTGATTTTCCTTCAGAGAATATTATGTCTTTCATCCATTCGTCCAACGTCATTTTTAAGTTCCATTTGCTTATTTGAACAACTTGTAGATTATCACCAAGAGGTTTGAGCTCTGGGTCAACAGCTATTTTGGACATGACTTCGCCAAGTATCTTCATCTGTTGCTCTGGTGTGTTATATGGAGATGCGTGGCTAGCGTTAAATTTATCCAGATAAGCACAAATAGCATTGGGGTCATTAGGATTAAGAAGAAGGAGCCCTTGGTAAAAAGCTTCATCTGTCTCACTCCAAACGGGGGCTGGTAGTGGTGTTGGTTTTTCTTTAGTATTTAGCTGCGATATATCCTGTGCTGCTTCTAACATCCTTTCCGATAGACTGTGCACATTGGGTGCGCTAAATGTGTTGTTATGCATAAATGAAATATTGCTATTGGCTGAGATCATTTTTTTCCATTTTATAGGTTTGGTTGAGTATAAAGTGCAGTAATTTTTATTGGCTATTTATGCGTTTTTACTTAGAGGCTTTACTCTGTTTAAGTAATAGCCTTCCAAGCTTAGACTGGCGCCAGAAGATGTTTTCACACCTATAATTTTTTGCACCCATCTGCTCATTTGCCTGTCTCTTTTGTTTGTTAAAAGAAGTTGGTAGTCCCTATAAAACTCTATGTTTTGCTCATTGCTCTGCTCTTGCTGAGCCATTGTTAGCTCTAAAATACTTATCGGTTGCTTTTGTAATAAATGGAGGAATGAAGAGTGAGGGTGAAATTTTTTAAAATTAGAATCGCAAGCAAGATAATGATCTGCGGGTAAAAAATAAAGATTTAGACAAAAAAGGTTGCCATCTGACTCTCTCGAGTCAGTTTTAGATTGCATTCTTGTTATGCTTGGCATACGTATTCCAGGGGCATTGTAAAGGGACTGCAATGCTCCTTTTGCGCTACGATCTAGCTTCAGCTCATTGCTCATGCTAAGTGGTATATTTTTCGGTAGATGGCTAATTGAGGTCATTTTTACTCGTTAGAATTCAGTTGTTGCGGCTGTGCGCTGAATTGGCTGATAAAAATATTTTGTAAAGATTGTAGGCTCGTTTGTGATAGTAAACGACATTCTGCTGGCATCTCGTACATGCCCTGCAATAGGCTTTGCGTCGCTTCAGAAATAAATTCGTCAGGGCTAAATTGGGCAATCTGATCTGCATAGCGCATCACAAACTGAGTATCCGCGTGATATTCAATTTGGATCTTGCCACCCCATAACTCTTGCAATGAATTTAGTAGCTGACTATGTGCCGCTCGACGGTGGAGCGGGAGCTGCAATTGCAATGTGCCTTGTGGCGATGGCGTATCAATGCCTCGTAGCCATTCATCCAGCAAAATAAGTAATAGATCTGGATGATCTAATGAGGCACTCAGCATTGCTTTTGCTTGCTCACCTAATTGATTATGAAAACGAAGGAGCAAGCTTTCACTTTCATCAATATGTTTTGCTACAGAGCTTGCGGCAGCAATGATACCATCTTGATAACCATTCATCCATGCCTGTGTGCGGATTTGTTGGGTTTCGACTTCTGCTTGCTTGAGCAGTTGTTTTGCCCGCTGGCGTGCTTCTGCAAGCAGGCTCAAAGCCTTGTGCTGCCTCGTTAGCTTATCGTGGGTGAGTAATACGTCTTCATCAGCTGTGATAGGCCGGAGCGTTGGGATGTCTTTGGGCATATTGAAGGGCCAAGGTGAATAAAAGGGGGTCAGCAGGGCTTGGAGGCCTTTCTGTCTGAATGTTATCTACAAAGGGTGGGAAAAGCAGAGCCAGCCTCTGCTGCAATGCAAGCGGCAGCATGCCTTGCCAAGCGGATAACTCGATGTAACTCTGCTTGAGTAAATCATTAAGATTGATTACTTCCCTACCCACACTTGCTTGTGCAGGACTTAGATCAAGCACAGCAAATTGCCGAGCCCATGCTGGCAAACGCTGCAAACCACCTTGACGTGCGAGCCTGGCACGTTGCCGTTGGCAGCTCATTAAAAATGCTGTTTGCGGCAAATGTAGCCAATTTAGAGCAACGTGTGCAACCATACTGCCGGGTATGAGCACGCTGCATTCGGTGTTGAGCTGGAGGCGATTTATTAATATTTTATTAATAATGTTGGCCTGAGCCTCACCACCTAGCATAGCGGGCAGATGTAAACGTGCCTCGTGCATATAAGAGAGAGGCTCATGCAAAATTTGGTTTAACACCTGCTGCAAATCAGGCATCGGTTGGCTTCTTTTTACGTCGTTTCCATAGCATAAATGCTGCTGAACTAACGAAAGTAAGCAGCAGAAGTAAGCTCAAAGCGAGTGTTGCTCCTGATATACCTTGTTGCTGTGTGGCTAAGCCTGGTGATTGGTATTGTGCCGGTGTACGTCGAGAAAGCACCACCGAAATATTGTCGTATTCCACTTCACTAAAGCTGTTTTTTAAGAAGCGTTTGATGTCACTAATCATGAGTGTGGCTTCAATATCTTTACCGTAGACAGCCAGTGCAGACAAGTGAATTGGTTTTGCCGCCCTGCTTTCGCTAGTGTCCAGATCATAGCTAACATGCACTCGTGCAGATAGAACGCCATCCATACTGCGTAATGATTGTTCTAGCCTTTGTTCTATGGCGGAATACAGCCGTGCTTTTTCAGCGCGTGGGGACGACACCAGCGAATCCGCAGGAAACATTTTCGCAATTTCCATGCGCGGGCGTGAAGGCAGGTCATGCGTTTTTAGCGTATCTACCGCAGCGGCAAAATCAACCGGTGCTACGGTGATGCTGTAGCCTGTTTTACCTTGATCTGCTTTATAGGCTTTAATATTGCTACGTTGTAGTACCGCGATCACTTCATTCACTTGGTCTTGATCAAGGCCTTTAAGTAAGTCTTGTTGCTGGCAACCGGCAAGCCCGAATATCAAGAGGGGAACAATAAGCAGTTTCATCATGAGCGTAGTAAAGATTCCACGGCACTCACAGCTTTACGGGTGAGCGTACTAATCATAGACACTTCCAAATTGTAGTTGGAGGTGCGCACTTGCAAATCGAATAGCGCCGCTGGATCGCTGAGTGTTTCGGGTTGAGAGAAGCGTTGCATCACTTCATTCTTATCAATCTCTGTTGCTACAGTTCTTTGGGCATAAGCTTGTAACAAACGGTCATCCAGAGAAATGACATCGCTATCACTGCCACTAATGTCACTAATTAGCGTGCTCAGTGCTTGGCTATGGTTGACGGGACTAGCAATACTCATAAATAGATCCTGTTAAAGCCAGCAGGATATACCTGCCAGCCGTGGTAATTAGCGGAAGTTCTGGATAATGGCCGCATCAATATCTTTGTATACTTTAACGACGTTGGACTGTGCGTTGCGGTATAAATTATATTCAGAGAGTGATGCTTGATATGCCGCTAGGTTTTCAGGTGCACCAGGATTGTCTTGAAGTTTTTTAAGAGCAGCATCAAGTGCGGTTTGGAGATTTGTAACACCCGCATTAAATTGCCCTGATAAATTAGTTAAATCGCCATCCCAAGGGCCTGCTGCGGGTGGGATTGGTGGTTGGAAGCCTGCCATTATGATTTCCTTGTTAAATAGGTTTAGGGAAGTACCAGTGTTGGGTCGTCATCTTGACGTAGCCCTGATTGCCATACTTGAAGGATTTACCTTTTAACCAGTCATCCTTCAGTTCAATAGCAAATTGCACATAGCGCCCGTCCCATTGTTGATAGTAATCATCAACAAAAGTACGAATACTTTGCAATTCGCTGTCTGCAAGTGCCCCTTCAATGACAAAAGTTACGCTGTCGGCGTTGTTGATACGAGTAAATGGTGCAGCTAGCCGCTCCAAGCCATCTTGTGCTTGCTGCGCAATGGATTGATCGCTTGCACTAACAATGTCTACACTACTGGCATAGGGAAATTCTATTTTTAACTTGCTGCTAAGCGCTCGTCGAGCTTCTGGGCTAAGTGCGCTACGCTCTTGGCTTAAGACCAGTCGTGGCGTAATTGGCTTGTCTAATATTAAGCGGTGATAGTTTAGGCTGGGCTCATTGGTAGCCAGCCAAGTCCGGATGCGTCGAGCTTCATCTTGTTGGCTAATCACTTGAGCTTGTTTAGAAAAATCACTGCGCACTATCGCTTGTCTAGCCCAAGATGTATCGCGTTCATTGTTCGTAATGACATAGAACTGATGATCTCTCCCACTCAATATTTGATAGCGACTTGTCTTATCACCAAGTACATCAGACAAGCTGACAATTTGCCGCTGAGTGACATCCCAAGGGTATAAAAATAAACCTGTACCGCCAAGTAGAACAACAACCATAACAATTAGTAGCGGACGAAATCCTCGTTGTGTTACCAAGGGTAATTTGTCTTTGGGCGACGCAGGAGCAGCTTGAAGGTAGTCTGTTACCTCTTTTGACCAGCTATCTTCTACCCTGCGGATTGCAATGGCGAGCTCACCAACATGACTGACTGTGTTGAATAGATAAGCTATTTCTTTTACTGGTTCAGCAACAGCAAGCTCATGAATGGTCAGCGTATCGCTCGGTGCTTCTTTCGCCTGCACTTCAAAATTAACACCACCATTTGTCATGGGGACAAATATTGTATTTGCAGGTAATGAAGGCAGGTGTTGCTGAGTTAGCAGCTCGTCCTCGTTGCCGACAATAAACAACGTATTCCCTACGGGCAATTCAAACTCACAGCCACGTAATATGCCGTTCAATAGGCGGATGACGATAATTGGGGGCATTTCTTTTTCCAAGGACTCAGTAGCCATGATAAATATTTTTAAGAAGAAATTTAGCGTCTAGCGTGCTAGCTATAGGATGATATAGCGATGACAGGGATAACATCCTGATGGAAAACTAATCAATTCTCGGTTTGCTGGTTACAGGCAAAAAGCTGTGCTGATTTAGGGCGTTTCTATTTATAGCTTTGTTGCCAGCTTGCAAACGTTGATATCGTTGCCAGACTTGTTCGGCATAACGCATTCTCAGCGCTTGGCGATTTACCCCCATGCCTGCGTTATAAGCTCCAACTGCTTCCCATGAATAGCCATAGCGTTTCATCATATCAGACAGAATTGAGGCTCCAATGATGATGGAGAGGCAACTATCTTGGCGCAACTGCTTTTCATCTATGCCCATTTTTTTTAGGCGTGGTAAATGCACACTGTTAATTTGCATTAATCCAATATCATTAGTGCCATTATTGTTACTATTACTTGCTTGTGGATTTAAGCCTGATTCTTGCTGGGCAATGGCATAGAGCAATTCTGGGGCAATACCAAAACTTTGCCCTGCACGTTCCCAGCAATCCGCCCATGCCGACGGTAAATAGAGTATTAATAACAAAAAAAATGAACGCACTTTAGGCCACCTGCAGCGCATCGCTGGATGAGTAGAGCGTGCTTAGCCTAGGGTCATGTCTCCATGTAGAGAGCCATGGGCAGGTTTGCGTTGCTATTTCTTGCTCTAAAGTGGTCGCTGCGTGTAGTCCCTGGTGCTGTAAAACAATGGGAAGGACTGCAGATTGAATTTGGCGGCTGTCTATGTTTTCTAAAATTGTGGCGACTAACTGGTGTGCACCATGCGTTTGAGCCATGAGATGTACATAGCCATAATTAAGGCACATTACCCCTGCTTCTTCGCCTGATTCACGGGCTGCTTGGGCTAGTTCCAAAGCTTGTTTGTGGTCTCCTTGCCATGACAAAATAACCGCAAGCAGATTTTGTAGAATAGGGTGCTCTTGTGCATATTGGCAGAGCTGAGTTTTGCCTAGTGCAATGGCTGAGTGCGAGTCTTGCGTCAGAAAACATAGCCATATATTAAGAATACTTGCTGCTATGAGCGTAGGCGCATGGTGCACACTTAATTCACTTGCCGTAATAGCCTCATTTAAGCGGCCACTTAACAACAAATGCCAAGCATGATAATAGTGCACTTCGGCAGCTTCAGGTGCGAGCAAAAGAGCCTGTATAAATAAGCTATCTGCAATGGAGTAGCTAGCATTTAGACTACTAAGTAGTGCCAATAATGCGATCGTCAGTGGATTGTAATGGTCTAGTGCAAGCGCTTTATCGACCGCGATTTGGGCTTGTTGTAGAGCATGTTTCTGATCAAACAGCCCGAGTTGTGCTTGCGCTAAATAACATTCAGCAAGCCCACACCAAGCCATTGCGTTATCAGGATAATTACTTAAGCACTGCTTAAATAAAGTTAAGGCACGTCTAAGACTCGACGGCGTGTGAAGATGTAGCTCATAACGTGCATTTAAGTAGGAGATGGTGACATCTCGTGAAACTAAGGGGGCGGCCTTATGACCGCCCCAGTTTAGGTCAGGAATATAGCGAGGCAGTGTGGAAGCCAATCGTCGTTGTAGCTTGCCGATGTCAAGATCAGCGCCAATGTCTATCATCTCTCGGTGAACTAATTGATGGTTATTGGCTTTTACTAGTTCAATACGCAATTGGCGTTTGTCATCGCTGATTACCGAGTGCCCAGCAAGATAATAATCAGGGCGAAACATTTCTATAAGCGTTATGATTTCAGCTGGACTATGGCAGTCTTGAGTTATGGTGGCAGGAAGAACAGTCAGCCCATATGGTGAATAATGTAATAGCCCTTGCACTAAAGCGTCGTGCAGTTCCTGAGTATCTACATCTGTATTGATATGAAATGGGAGCAACGCGATTGTGCATTTTCTAGAGGGTGACTCAGTAAGGGCAACGCTGGCAACTGGGCGAGAAAAGCGATAGCCCTTGCCGTAAATAGTATCAATATAGCGATTATTTTTATCTTCCAGAAGCGCTTTACGCAAGGCATGGATACACCTTGTTAGTGATTCCTCGCTAACTTCTATATTGGACCATACGTGATCTAGTAATTTATCCTTGGTCACTAACTCACCAGCGCATTCCAGCAGCATTACGAGAACTGAAAGTTCTTTGGGGGGGAGATTAATTTGCTTTTCTTTATGTTGAAGCACACCATTCGCTTGCAAAATAAAATCGCTAAAAATATATTGCGTATTTTTACTTGTCATAGTTTTATTTCCTTCATGGATACGCTTTGCAAACGGATTTCCTAGGTTCGGAAGGACTATGCAACATATATTGTGCGATCTCGCAAAAGCGTAAAGAGCTAACGAGTATAAGAAGTGAAAGTGAGAATAACCATAAGAAAAATCTTATATAATCATTAGGTAATCCCCCACAAAACGAGGTCATTTTTAAGTAGAATTTTCTCGTAATCTTTGAGGGGTTTTACATGAAAGCCGTAGGCAATTTAACGCCAGATTATGGAAATTTTAAAGCAAGCAGAAGCCGGTTCGACCGACTCTGATCTGTACCGCAAGTGCGGGATGAGTTCTGCCTCTTTCTATAAGTGGCGCGCTAAGTTTAATGGTAGGGGCATTTCCATGATGGCGCGGATGAAAGAGCTGGAGGACTAAAACAAACGGCTTAAAGATGTATATCGAAGCAGCTCACTGAAACAAATTGAAACTGGGGCTTTGGCCTGTGCTTTTGCATCTGCGCAACAAAAAGCGTTGGAACCATAAACGTATTAACCGGATTTACTGCGATTTAGAATTAAATCTGCGGATAAAGCCTAAAAAATACTTAGAACACTAAACGCCAGCGCCATTAACAGTGCCAGCGTCAAAAAATGAAACATAGTCGATGGATTTGATGCGCGATCAATTAGCCGATGACTGCAGTATTCGCTTATTTAATGTGATTGATGATTTTAATCGAGATGGGATTGCGCATAGAAGTCGATTTCTCTTTGCCAGCAGAGCGTGTAATACGCAGCTTGAATCAAATCATTGAATGGCGCGGCAAGCCCAAGCGAATCAGGACCAATAATGGCCCTGAATATATTAGTCACCTATTAAAGAATTGGGCAGAGCAACAATCGATTGAATTGGCCTATATTCAGCTCGGCAATGCGCAGCAGAATGCGTATATTGAGCGCTATAATCGCACCGTGCGTTATGAATGGCTGGCCTGCGATGATTTTGAAAGCCTTGCTGAAGTACAAAAAACCGCAACGCAATGGCTTTGGATTTACAATAACGAACGCCCTCATATGGGATTGGGCGGCATCACCCCGAAACAAAAAATGACAACATATGCCTGACCTCTACTTTTAAGTGAACTTAAAAACAAGGGGATTACCTTAAGCATATTACTTATAGTGACTAACAATATTAGACATGATGGATAGAAATTCAGATAAAAGCGTATTTATCTGCGTAAACTCACCCAATCTAAGCTGCTGTTGCAAGGCCTCACAAACTTTCAAAGCAGGTTTTTCATCTAGAACAAGTAAGCCACCCTTTATTTTATGCAAACACCTCTCAAAACGCTGCAAATCTTTAGCATTTGCTGCATCTTGTAAGCTAAGCCGATCAAACTCCCAAGAAACAAGAAAAACCTTTTCTAACTCTACATCTCTAAACGTTTCTAGTCGCCCTCTTACCCCATCTAACATTTCAGGTGTGGATAAGTGCAAAATACGTCCAAGAGTCTGACCCAATTGCATAATTGATAATGGTTTTAGCAAAATAGCAGCAAAATCTTCCCCTTCTGCTCGCCAATCATCATAAGCATTTGCAGTATGAACAAGCAGTGGCGTTGTAATTCCAGATTGCCTCATTGCCTTTAATAAAGCTTGCCCCCCCATTATCGGCATATAAAGATCGGTAATCACTAGATCGTAATTCTGCTGAAGACAACAATTGAATGCTTGCTGTCCATTGCTAACACTATCAACATGAATATAGCCAAGAGCATTTAATTGGTGCTCCAGTAGCAGGAGATTTGTCTCATCATCCTCCGCAATCAAGATTCGCACTTCTTGCCGACTATTTAGGACTCGGGCCTCCTGTTGAAATACAGGTAAAGACATATCCTGCTTATATGCACACGACATAAGCGCATACCCAAGTGCAGCGCGGCTCAGCGAGGTCACATAGATAATTCCTTCACGTGTTTCTGGATGTAAAGGACCATCAAAAGATACAACAATAATTTGCTTAAACTGTTGCAACTGCCCAGACAAACAATCAGAAGGCAAACAAGATTCATTATGGGCAAGGAGCAATATTTTATTACTCGCCCCAAGCGGATCAAGATCAGATATATCAGCCAAATTTATCACTTCATGGATATCAACACCTGGCAATTGAGATGTCACCTGGTTAAGTAACGTGCTTTTCCATGTTGGCGACTTACAAACTATCAGCACTTCAGTTATAAATAATGTCGAATTTGAATGTATTACTTCTGCTAAATCAGCTATTTTCTTTGAAGGAAATTGGACAGTAAAGATACTTCCCTCCCCTTCTTCACTATCCAAATAAATAGAACCACCAGCCAACTCAAGCAACCGTCGACAAAGTGACAATCCCAATCCCGATCCGCCAAAACGCTCCGCGATGTCCTTATTCGCCTGTGTATATAAATCAAAAACTGCAGCTTGCCGATCAAGTGGAATACCAATACCTGAATCAGCAACACTTAATTTAATCCAAGAGTCACTCGGCCCTAGATCTTCGACAGTGGCATAGAACGTAATTGAGCCTTGTTGAGTAAATTTCACGGCATTACCTAGCAAATTCATAATAATCTGCGAAATTCGGTGTCCATCTACCTCCCAAACTGCAAATAGTGGAGCGTCAATCAAACAGTAAAAATTCAGGCCTTTTTTAGCGATCAAAGGAGAAAATGTTTGCGCACAACGCTCCATCAACTCACCGACCTTCACATGTGCCAATTCCAACTTAAGCTCCTGAGCTTCTACTTTGGATAAATCAAGAATATTATTAGTCAGTACCAATAGAGCATCAAAAGCACGACGGATAGTGATAAGACGGGCACGCTGAGCAGTAGATAATACCTCCCCCTCAAGCAGTTCAATATTGCCAAGCGCACCGTGCAGTGGTGTACGAATTTCATGGCTCATCATGGCCAGAAACACTGATTTAGCTTTGTTAGCCTCATCTGCCAGCAGACTAGTTTCTTCTAACAATGCCTCGGCCCTTTTACGTTCTGTGATGTCAGTCAAGGAGCAAAGTACAACATCCTGATTCTGATAACGCACCCAAGATAAATCCGCTACAAGCTCTACAATGCCCCCCTCGCTGGATCTTGCAGTTACATCTTTTCGTAAAACAATCTGCTTATTATCCCTATTTGCCTCCGCTGAAAAAAACACCTCATCCAATAGTGGACGATAAAAGGACTCTCCTTTTCCTAATTGCTGCCCCGTCAGCCCATATGCAATCTCGTTTTGCATCAAAATAACTTGTCTAAGTGGATCGAGTACCGCCAAGCCTACAGGCGCCATCGCAAAAACAGTACGATTAAATGCCTCACTTTCATAAACCGCACGTGCTTTTTTCTGCATAGAGGCCAGAACGATACGATCCAATAAAATCACATAACCCCATAAAATACACAATAGAGCAGAGAGAACGGCTACCGAAATCCATAACTCTTTGCGCAAATACTGAGCAACCATGGGCCAATCAAAAACATACACCGCAACCCAATCAGGTCCAGGAATCTTTTGCGTTATGAGAAATGTACCTTTTCTATAAGCAAGCTGAACTTGGTCACTCGCATTTTCTAATACATCAGGAAGCGCACGTAATATCTTTGCCCAATTTGCTTCACGCTCCTTCGTTGCATCAAGCCCAAACAAGGTGTAATGATCTTGAGCAACCACAAGAAAATCAGATAAATGCTTTGACTGCTGAAAAAGCCGTTCGAATTGTATAACCGGCATGGTAAAAACAATGACCGCCATACGTTTACCATTATTAAATACTGGCTTGGCAATCTGCAAGATAAGCTCACCGGTTACTGGATCTCGTGAAAGAGGCACCCAGATCACGCAGCACTTATTCAGTAACCTATTTTCAGAGTACTTAGACATTTCAACCTCAACACGAGCGATTTGTCTAGATATCTCCAACTGCACTCCCCCCTGCTTTATATCCTGCAAAACAGACTCGGGAAGAGGGGGGGTCACAGCAAGGAAGCGCTTGTCAACACTATATACAAAACCACTCATCGCACTATTTGACTGCCTAATTCCTATTAAGGAGAACCTCGACATTTCTTGCGTAAGTCGCAACAACATAGAAAGGGAAGCTGCATCCTCTGTTTGCGTCAAAGTAGATAACACAGAAAAAGGCGTCACAGATATTTCACGCCTTGTATTTATTACATTATTTTTCTGTAATAAAACCTGCCGATACCGCTCTGAGGGTATAATATTGCGCTCATTTTTATGATTAATCGTTTCATAAGACTCAACCAGCTGCCTAAGCAACAACTGATAACGGTCCACTTCACGTGTTAATAAGTCACGCTGTATTAAGAAACGCTGCTGCCGCTCATTCACGAAATAATCAAAATTCATATAAATGCCGACAAGCATCATACCGATGCTAGCAAAGCTTAAAATATACGCCCCGCCGTACAATAAGCGTCTTGCATAGCTGATAGAACGATCAGGAGAAGAACTATTAAATCGCTTAGAGTCAAAAACAAACCGCCTATATTTGGCAAATTTGACAATTAGCAATTGCTTAAACCCGCTCATTTTCAAAACAAACCTTTTATGGCCTCAAGTAATTCAACCACATTACTAACGCCCAATTTATCCATAGCCTTTTTCTTCTGGGCACTAATCGTCTTCACACTACGCTGTGTATGCAAAGCAATTTCAGAAACAGTCATACCCAAAGCAAATAAGCGGAGCACTTCCTGCTCTCTCTCCGACAACGCCACCTCAGCAAGATTATCACTACCCTTACCATTATTTAACCGATGCAATGTCAAGGCATTTAAAGTAATTGGGTCAATATATGATCTGCCCATTTGAACTTGGCTAATAACAAAAGGTAAACCTGAGAACTCCCCACTCGCCTTACTAATAAAACCAGCAACTTTCAAAGAAAGTATCCGCAAAGCAATCACAACATCATCGTGCGCAGTCAATACAATAATTTTAATATGTGGATATAACTCCTGCACCTGCTTAATTAATTGTAAGCCATCTGAGTCACCTCCCTCATCAAAGGAATAATCACAAAGTAAAACATCACAAGACGTTTTTTGCAGCAATTGCAGCAAGCTAGAACTAGATGATGCGGAGCCAGCTAATCTTAATTCCTTTACATTTTCTAGCACTTTAGTTACGGCAAAAACAATGAGCGGATGATCATCAGCAATAATCACTTGGCACTTGGGCTGAGAGTGACCCTTTAACCGCATAAGTTCCGACCCCTTTAGCATATGTATAAATTAAGTATGGGGAAGACTTCCCTACGGTAATTCCCCCTTTTTAAGCTCACTTAAAAGTAGAGGCTAGGCACATGTAATGCCAGTTTTTGTTTCGGAGTGATGCCCCCCAAACCCATGTGCGGGCATTCGTTATTGTAAATCTAAAGCCATTGCGTAGCGGCTTCTTGCACTTCGGCAAGGCTTTTGAAATCATCGCAGGCTAGCCATTTATAACGCATGGTGCGATTATCGCGCTCAATATACGCATTCTACTGCAGATTGCCAGGCTGAATATGAGCCAATACAATTGATTCTTGTTCTGCCTAATTATGCAGTTAATCTATTCAGGCGAAGTATCACACGCTCTGTAGGGAAAGAGAAAAGAATTTCAATGCCTAATCCTTCTCGATTAAAATCATCAATCACGTTAAATAAACGAATGCTAGGCCCATTGGCTAGTGGATACGGCATAAAGCCCATCGACCCTGTTTCATTTTTTTCCGTTGGCACCGCTAATGATGCTGCCGTTTCACGCTCTAAGCGCTTTTTAGGATTTATTCGCATATTAAATTTTAAAGCGCAATAAGTACGGCAAACGCATTCATGATTCCAGCGCTTGTTCTTAATGTTACGCAGATACAAAAAGCAGCGGCGAAAGCCCCAGCTTCAGTTAGTTTCAGAGAGTAAAATTTTGTATTTTCCGCACATAGATTATGAATAGACAATGCTTTGATTTCAACGGTCCAGTGTGCCATCTCGCGATACATAAATGTTTCAGAATATTTCTGACATGACCTCTTTGATAACGCCCGCTTGCATTTGGGCTTCAATAGACATCTTTTTAAGACGCTTGTTTTAGTTCTCCGGCTCTTTCATCCACGCCATCATGGAAACGCCGTACCATAAAACTTAGCGCGCCACTTATAGAAAGAGGCAGAACTCATGCCGCACTTGCGGCACAGATCGGGGACGGTTGAGCCGATTTCGATTTGCTTTAAAATCACCATAATCTGGCATTATCAATTGCTCACGGCCACCTGTAGAACGCAGCAAAGACTGTGAGAAAATTCTACTTAAAAATGTGCTAGTTTTGTGTGGGGGAGGTGGGGGATGATCCTACCATATAAGCCACAAAGCGTAAAACGGCCCAGTTATTGAGCACCAAGATAGTGACAAAATAACTGAGCCGTTACACAAACACATAGAGTTAATTATTTCAAAAGAATCAAACCGCCTCCTGTTCAGAGAGTGTTTCAGCCCCTATTTTATCCTGCACCACCTGATACAAATCACCTACTGTATTAATCTTTAGCATATCGTCAATTGTAAGTTCAATATTAAATTCGTCGTGCAAAGCCATCGCCAAATCTAATAAATCAAGGGAGTCCGCATAAAGCTGATTCACCAAATCTGCTTCAGGCGTAATATCTTGCTCATCACAGCCTAAGCAATAAGCCAATAAAGCGCGAATACTCGACTCCTGCCTGCTATTTGTACTCATTAACGCCCCCCTTTGCTGCTACGAATCTGCCATCATGCAGCCCATCCTGAGTGAGAATGACTCTACTGGGTTTCCAAGAGGGTGATGCTGGTTTTTTTGCCCCTAACGCATTGATCAATTCATTAATCAAAACATTCGATGAATGTTCAGTTAGTGCGGTATCGCGCAGCAAAATTTCAGCAAAATTCTTTGCATGACCCTTTACATTAGGATGAACAATCGCATTTTTTAATATCGCAAGATTATTCATCATTTTTACCTTGGACTAGGCCTACCTCGTCAAAGCCTTCTACTGCAGTGAGGTGATAATAGCTTAAATTTGTCATCCTAGATTGATTCGAAGCGAACAAATCATCCGAATCCAACTCACCTCCTTCAGACAATTCACCCAAATCCAACTCATCTGCTTCTGAGAACAAATCATCCGAATCCAACTCATCTCCTTCTGAGGACAATTCACCCAAATCCAACTCATCTGCTTTTGTAGTGGGATAATCATCCCAAACCATCTCATCTGCTTCTGTAGTGGGATAATCATCCCAAACCATCTCAACTGCTTCTGTAGCGAACAAATCATCCGAACCCAACTTATCTGCTTCTGTAGATAACTCGCCTACACTTTTCGCCAAGCCCTCCGCATAACTCTGATCATTGGTACCCTTTACCGAAGCTAAAGAAACGACCTCACGCCCCGCCCATTGCAACATCCTTGGCACAATAGAATCTTTTAGCCACTGCCGAGGTGCCGCGATAGAGGTCAGACGAGCCATAGTCAGAACCCGCGCTTTAATATCCGCCACCTGTGGGTGCTGATTTAAACCATCAAGCAAAATACCCCACTGCTGATCTGTCATAGGAGCCAAGTAATCTTCATGCGTATCCCTCACATTCACTGGCAAAAATGTATTACGAACTTTAAGGAACGACTCGCCCTTACGCCCAACTTCTTGGCCCGTAGTGAGTTGCAATACTCCCCTTATGTCAGTGACTAGAACATGAGCTACCGAGGCCGAAGTCGGCTTACTATTTTCTCCATTAAATTTTGACTGGAAAAAATGCGACTTGAGGTAAGACTCAGTGACCCTCTTACCCAAGGGGGCAAATATTAAGCGATCCTCAAGCGGAATATTGCCTTCGGCTACAAGGGGCTGCGGTTTAGCTGACAAGCCGAGCTTCTCATCTGGTTCTATAGATAAGCCTACACTTTCCGCCAAGCTCTCTGCATAACTCTGATCATTGGCACCCTTTACCGAAGCTAAAGAAACGACCTCACGCCCCGCCCATTCCAACATCCTTGGCACAATAGAATCTTTTAGCCACTGCCGAGGTGCCGCGATAGAGGTCAGACGAGCCATAGTCAGAACCCGCGCTTTAATATCCGCCACCTGTGGGTGCTGATTTAAACCATCAAGCAAAATACCCCACTGCTGATCTGTCATAGGAGCCAAGTAATCTTCATGCGTATCCCTCACATTCACTGGCAAAAATGTATTACGAACTTTAAGGAACGACTCGCCCTTACGCCCAACTTCTTGGCCCGTAGTGAGTTGCAATACTCCCCTTATGTCAGTGACTAGAACATGAGCTGCCGAGGCCGAAGTCGGCTTACTATTTTCTCCATTAAATTTTGACTGGAAAAAATGCGACTTGAGGTAAGACTCAGTGACCCTCTTACCCAAGGGGGCAAATATTAAGCGGTCCTCAAGCGGAATATTGCCTTCGGCTACAAGGGGCTGCGGTTTAGCTGACAAGACGAGCTTCTCATCTGGTTCTATAGATAAGCCTACACTTTCCGCCAAGCTCTCTGCATAACTCTGATCATTGACACCCTTTACCGAAGCTAAAGAAACGACCTCACGCCCCGCCCATTGCAACATCCTTGGCACAATAGAATCTTTTAGCCACTGCCGAGGTGCCGCGATAGAGGTCAGACGAGCCATAGTCAGAACCCGCGCTTTAATATCCGCCACCTGTGGGTGCTGATTTAAACCATCAAGCAAAATACCCCACTGCTGATCTGTCATAGGAGCCAAGTAATCTTCATGCGTATCCCTCACATTCACTGGCAAAAATGTATTACGAACTTTAAGGAACGACTCGCCCTTACGCCCAACTTCTTGGCCCGTAGTGAGTTGCAATACTCCCCTTATGTCAGTGACTAGAACATGAGCTGCCGAGGCCGAAGTCGGCTTACTATTTTCTCCATTAAATTTTGACTGAAAAAAATACGACTTGAGGTAAGACTCAGTGACTCTCTTACCCAAGGGGGCAAATATTAAGCGGTCCTCAAGCGGAATATTGCCTTCGGCTACAAGCGGCTGCGATTTAGCTGACAAGCCGAGCTTGCTCTGCAACAACTCGCTCGGTTGCTCATTATTTAACACCCGCGCAGCAGTACGCCCCAACGTCTCATCCGATCTTATATTCCTTACACCTTTAAGTGTGCCCATATTCAAGGAAGAGTGAAATACCGGAGTATTGTCCTCGGCGCTTGAAACACGATGCGTTGCTCCCAGCCCACTCTGCCGCTCAATAGACGAGCTCTCCGATTGGGTGGCTCGCATATGAGCGTCTCCCCGCTTGGTAGGCTCTTTTAATTGGATATCCAACGAACTAATAAACCTTTTAGGAGCAGCTTGCCCTTCACTAAAGGGAGTCGTCACCCCAGGACTTGAATCTGTTTGCTCCGCACCATGACGAGGCTGGGCATCCCAAGTAGGATTAAACGTTGGATTAAACGTTGGATTAAACGTTGGATTAAACGTTGGACTAAAAGCAGGATTAATCCCTCTATTTACCGGTACCGAGTTTGCAGTGCCCTGTGGCTCATTTGTTCCAGAATAATTATGATTAATGATATAAATATCATGTGAGTCCCTTACATCTCCTTGCTTGCTTGGCTGTAAACCATGAGTATCTGCTGCTGGCACTGACTCATCAGGCCCTACTACTGGAGCTTGCACTGCATCAGGCTCTAATCGCTCAGGATAATGAGCTGGCGGAGTATCAGCGGCAGGTAATTCACTCGGCACATCAGGATCTCGCCCTGCCGGCTTTGCAGCCCCAAGAATATCCCGCAATAACTGGGGCAACACCGCAATCAGATCTAAATCACGCCCCAACTGACCGATCGTATTACTACTACCTGCCTTGGCGAGCAACTCACTCCTTGTTGCACGCAATGCCTCAAATACCTGCATGGCACTCCGGTCAATCACCTGGCTCACTGCAGCGCGACTAGCATCAGTCAACTCACCTTTCAACTGCTGCTCTAAGTACTGACAAATAAAAGGCATCGCCTCATGAATCATCAGATTTGAACCGAGCTGATGGGCTGATCCACCTTGCTGATTGCTCACCTCGGCCACCAGCTTAGATAATTGTTTTTCTAAACCAATACGGCCAACATACGTTTTATTGACTTGTGGATACCAAGCCGAAAAGCCCGATTTTTCTAGCTTCAAACCATCTTTCTGAATTAACTTGCAAAAGCTTTTTGCCAGTTTGTCAAGCGCCTCTTTCTGCTGATTCGTAATGCCTTCCGTCTTACTTAGCTGGGTATACACCTTGGCAAAATTCATGACCTCCTGCTGGGCAAAGACGTTACTCGAATGATCATAAATAGATGTCAATTTAGCCGAATCACCACAGGCAAACAAACACGCCAAGCTGCTATTTTCCTGAGCTTTAGCAAAATCAGTGGGGAGCAGATATGCTCTAGTAGCGGAGGCTAAAGAAGAGGTCATCGTTTGCGAGCGAGGAGGCCCACTCTCTTGTGCAGTAGCTAGAGCTGGCCCGCTCCCAACCCCACGCAGCTGTGCAGCAATATCACTCGACTTGCGGTGCACGTTTGGCATGCTAAAAGAGCGATGCAACCCGGAAGATTGAACAGACGTACCTAGAGCAGGCATATACAACTCCAAACAAAAAAAGACACGATTCACAGCTGGGAAAGTGCGGATTAAATCGTTACATACAAATCAATTTATAAAATTCCAGCTCATACTTCTTAGCAAAGCAAGCATAAGCAAACAAATAGATCAGAACATCCCAAAGCCGGCTTAATATCCAGTGCAAAATGCGAAACAGCGCCTGAACCCATAAGGAGCTTAGGCGCTGCCATGAAATAAATACCTAGATTTGCAAAAAGGCCTTATCGGTTTCCAACAAGCTGCTGATGGTGCTGCTCAGCACCTTAATCAAGTTATCCGTCATTGACTGAGCATTGCTGTATTTTTGCGTCAGCGTTTGCAAGGTATTTTTCATCTTTTCATCCATAGAATCAAAACCTGCTTTCCAGATTTGGAAATCCGTACTGGTCATCTTCACAGGGTCATTGCCCAGAACAAGGTTAGCAATCATTTGATCAATAGGGCCAATATCAATCGTTACAACAAACTTACCAGAACCAGGAGGCGATTCTTTCACACAAGATGGGTCAAGCCCCATTTCTGTTGCCCATTCTTCTGCCTTACCCTTGCTGGCCCCAACCACTGCGCCATCATCGTTTTTCGGTGGAAAAAGCACTGCGTTTTCACCTGGTTGGCCACCTGGGAAAAATTGTCCTTTCAACGCCTCAAGCTGACCTTGTAACTCTCTCATCGAGACATTTACAGACTGCCCATCCGTCGAGCCGTTAATCAACTTCTCAAGTGCCGCCAAAATCTTACTAAACTCTGCATAAAACGCGATATATTTGTCGACGGCATTTTCGTAAACACCCAAATAATTATCTTGAATATCACCAATGGCATCGGCGATATTGTCGTTCATAGTCCAACTGGAAGTAGGATCATCTTCAACAAACCCAGGCCATTGCTTTGCACTCGCAGTTTCCAGCGCAGGCTGTAAGCTCCGCTCATTAGCCAAGGGTGGCAAAATATTGGCCAACATCAGCGATTGAAAGGTATGCAGGCTGAGCTGCCGTTCTGCCTTAGTATCTTCCAACTGCTGAGTCGCCCGAGATGCCAGTGGCTTCCCTTGTAAAACATCGCGGCTGAGGGCTTGCTGCTGCTGATGCAGGCTTTGACCTTGCTGCTTCAGTGTTTGCAATTGCTGTTGTAGTTGCTGTAGCTGGCTGCGCGGCGCAGCTTTTGCTTCGCTGAGCTCAATCGCTTCTGGAGCCGCCTTTGTATCAGATGCGGCATACTGGGGCACAGCGATTAAATGTTGCAGCGGCGTACTGGATAAGGGTGAGGTCATTTGATTTCTCCAAAAGTTTACCCCCATCAAACTGATGGGGGGGAGCGAGAAATAAAGTTTTATACTTTATTGTTCAACATCTGATTCATGGTCGACATGGTCTGTGCGGCCATATCCGTTACCTGTCTCAACAGATCTTGGAATAAAGTATTTAGCTCACGCTTACGAGTTCCTGATTCTTCATTCAAGGATCCCGCCACCTTCTGCCCTTGCTGGGATAAGTGCTCAGTAGAACGGGCATGAGCCTGCGAGAAATCCCCCACACCACGAATCACATTAGAGAAAATCATACTCAGCCCCATCACCATATCGCCTTGATTCTTGATTGCATCAGCTTTTGCCAAATTCTTCTGCATGGCATCCTGATTCAAATCGCGATCTGTAGTCAGCTTGCTCATTGTTTGCTCTTTGAGCGCGGCTTGCTGCTGTGCAGTAAGCTGAGGGCTACTATTTGCTAACTCGACATGATCGGCAGCATCATTTTTCTTACCTACAACCGGAGCATCAGTCAGCACTTTTGCCTGCGGCTTCACTTTCACGCTGGTCAGCGCATCCGCCCCACCCATTACCGTGCCTGAGCCGGTTTTTAGCGAAGAACTCATACTTCTTAATTCACTCTCCGCCGCTCTCACCTTGCCACCATTAACTTTAAGCGTATCTTTCGCCATACTTGTGCCTTGGCTTTTCCGAGCAGCGCCACCAACCGTAGTGGCTATACTCACCACACTCCCTCCGATGGCATAAGACATTGCATCCGAGCCTCCCTTTATGATCGAGTCAGAAACATTGTGCGCTTGCTTCTCCTCAATCGCAGACATTTTGCCCCCCAACTTTGCTTCGGCAGTACGATTATCTTGCACAACCTCAAGCAGTTTTTGCATCAGTTCACTCGATCGGCTCCCCAGCCCAGAAATATCAAAAGAAGGGGTTGCTTTGGCTTCTTTCTGCCATGCTTGCACTTGTTTTTCCAGCACGGCGATCGACCCGCCCAAGCTGGCAACGCCATCGGCATTATTTAGTTTTTCAGTTAATACTCGGTTAATTTCATCGAGGGGAGGTGCCTCACTCAAAGCAATAATTGGTGGCTTTAAATCAGGTACCCCAACCGAATTCACTCGGGTTAACAAGCCTTTAGCAGAAGACTGCCCACCCAGTACCAACTGAACATCTGCCGTACTGGCTGCGCCTTTAGACTTGCCCGTGCCTTTTACTTCGGCTGTAAAATCCTGAGTAAGCGCTTTCGACTGTGGCAACGTGGAAATGAAATTGCTATTAATTGCGGTCATGATTGATATCCTTAAGCGTGACTATTGCGCAGCACAGCACGACCTGTCGCGTCATGTGCTTCTAGTGTTTGAGACATTTGGGCTAATAGCCCTTGAGTGATGGATTGAGATTTAGCAAAAATCTCCACCGCTTCTTTTAAACACCTGTCCAACTTTTCCATATCAAAGCGGGCCAGAGTAAAAGAAGCCATTGCATCAGCGGCTTTTTTAATAAATACCCCTTGGGCAATCCCTCCCCCCGCCTGAGCAGCCCCGTTTGCCACTTCTCCAGCAGTGGCAACCTGAATCATCGTATTGCCATAGCTTTTAATGGCCACGCTGTCTGTCTTCAACCCCATGCTTTTAGTTAGCCTGGAAACACCCTGAGCCAGGGTTTTACTCGACTGCTTTGCCAGATCCTTTAGAACACTTGGGACTAATTTCTTAATGGTCTCGCCCATCATTTTGCCTATGGAACTCGCCAGCTTGGCTGCAGCACTTTTCCCTACCACCGCAACAGCAGCAATGACAACAACCATCGCTAACGCCGCTGCAATCGCACCGACAATCGAGCCAACCATCTGAGCCGTTTTTTTATCAACACCAAACTCTTCTAAAGCATCACTTATCGCTTTACCAATCGCCTCCATTAATGGCTTAAGTATTTTTTCCATAATGGGCTTCATGGCTTCTTCCATAAAAGAAACGCCCGTTGCTGCCTTTACCACCGTGTCAGCTACCATCAGGGCGATCCCTACCGCCGCCAAAGCAAGGCTTGCACCGCCAGTAAAGGCGGCACCTACCACAGACACAATGGTAAGCAGAGCACCCAGAATTTTACCCACGCAGCCCATTATTTTATTGAGCTCTTCTGCTTTTTTAACTTCTTTTTCGTACTCTTCCGCGTTCTTTTCCATTTCTTTGATACGACCAGACTGCATCGCCTCAAAAATGGATAAATCATTTTTAAGGCTAGCTTCGGCATTGTCACCAACGAGCTCAACAAACATCGCCATCAGCAAGGTCATACGAGCAACCCCAGTGAGGTGCCCCTCTTGAGACTGGCGGACAGCGGGTATATTTCCACACTGCGCTCTGATCTCATCGGCTATTTTATCTGCGGCCTTGGTTTTTTCTGAGGCCGTTTTAGTGGCCTGAACGTACACTTCTTTTGCGCTATCAGCCTTACTCTTTGCCTGATTGGCATTGAGTACCGCTTCATCACGCGCAGCCTTTGTGGCCTCATACTCTGGATCATCTGGGCTCATCCCAGCCAATGCACTTTCAGCCTCAGCTGCGGCCATTTGTGCATTTTTTGCGGCATCTAGCGCAGTCTGGTAATCACCCTCTGCAGCCTTTGCGGCATCTAGCGCTCCTTCCATTTCGCTGATCGCTTTATCAAACTTCTCCTGCAGCGCTTTATTCGCAGTCGTTTGTGATTGACGAAGGGCTTTAAATAAGGCCAAACGCCCTTCTAAAACACTCAACGCAGTATCTCCGAGCAGCTCCATCAACTGCCCAAGCAACAGCGTCAACTTATCCATGCTCCCTGCTTCTTCTGCGACAGCTTGCTTAGGGGGGGTTAACACGGGGGCATTTAAATCCCCTTTCATCGCGGTACGCTCCCCCATCTGCCCAGCACGCACTGCAAAAAGCGCCTGTGCCGCCTTCTGAGCTGTATTAACATAATCCTCACTGGCTCGAGCCTTCTCAAATACGGCTCCCGCCAAGGGATGTTGCTGATAGGCACTGCGGCCAATTACGCCTGAATCACTCATACTTACTCCTCTTCTTGCTCTTGTGTCGCCTCGAGATCCGTTTTTCCAAGCGTGTCTAAATACACCTGAGCCTTCGCTTTCATCCCTTCGTCGCTGCTTTGTTCACAAACCAGTTCAAAGCACTGCTTAGCCTTGGCCGCTTTGCGCATAAAAAGCTGACACTGCCCAGCAAAGAAAACTGCTCGGTAGTCATCCTTACTCAGTGCAAACGCCACGGAATACAGATCAAAGGCTCTTTCAAACTGCTTTTTCAACTGACAAACTGCAGCCAGGCCCATGATGTAATCAGGGTTATAGAAATCGTAGATGCATAGAAAATGAAAGAACGTTTCTGCCTCATCTAAGCGGCCTTTATTATAAAAATCGTAAGCATGCGCATACAAACCCTGCATCATATCGTCGGAAATTCCGTGGATATCTTTTAGCGTTCCTCCGCTACTTACCGTCTCCCAGATCATTTCTGCAATACGTTCTTCACTAGCACTGTCGTCAATGCGCATTTAGCTCACTCCTTTAATCATCAGCCCTACTGAACTGATGAGCTATTAAACATGAATAAATTGTTTGCTACATTCAAGAATCGCTCACGCCCATGGGCGCTTTGACCTGTTTGATTAAGCATTTTCTGTAAGTAAAATAAATTCTCAAATACGAACTATTTTGGAGCGTCCAAAGGGGTATCCAAAAGGGGGTCCGAAGGTAATGCATTTTTGTCAGCATTCTCTACTTGATCAAGCCAGTCCAATAGGCGCAATACATCTTCAATTTCATCAATTTTAATAAATGAGTAACGCCGGTGAGTCTTTAAAATACGCCGT
This sequence comes from Iodobacter fluviatilis, assembly GCF_004194535.1. Classification (NCBI taxonomy): domain Bacteria; kingdom Pseudomonadati; phylum Pseudomonadota; class Betaproteobacteria; order Neisseriales; family Chitinibacteraceae; genus Iodobacter; species Iodobacter fluviatilis. The sequence continues at coordinate 603,554 of NZ_CP025781.1, forward strand.
GCCAATGCAATATTGCGAATCACAGGTACGCCTACTTTCTTGGCATACGCTCGCACAGCCAATGCACGCTGATTGGTTTCAATAAGCGAAATAAAGGGAACACCAATGATTTCCGGCTTATAAAAAATGCCAATGGCAATATGGGTTGGATTCGCAATAATAAGCTTTGAATTACTCACATCTGATTTAATCTGCTCTGAAAGAATTTCCTGATGGACTTCACGCCGTTTAGATTTAATCTCCGGATTACCATCCTGCTCTTTATGCTCGCTCTTAACCTGCTGCTTATCCATTTTCATATCTTTCATATGAAGAAAATATTCAGCTAGCGCATCCAGCACTAAAATAAGCACGATGCATCCCATGCAGGTGAGTACAAAGGAAAGTAACAACTCCCGCCAGATAACAGCCATATCCAGCGGACCACCACTTAGTTGAGCAAACAACAGACCCCGCTTGTTGTGCCACACCACGTAAATCGATACAGCAAAACTAAGTAGATACAATAAAGACTTAATAAGGTCTTTAACTGTTCTCAGGCTGAATAGTTTTTTAAAGCCATTAACGGGATTAAGTGCATCAAGATTGAGCTTGAGCGCTTCGGTCGCCAGCACAAAACCACTGAATAATAATGAAGGCAGAGCGGTCGCCACCACACACAATAGAATAATAGGCAGCATAAGCTTTACACCTATCCATAAAATCCCTGCGCTATAACTTTGTATATCCTGCTGAAAACCGCCTGCAATCAACTGTCTATAGGCCGCCATCAGCTCAACTAAGGATGCTGCGGACACGATATAAAGAACACCTGCCATCGTCAGCAAAGCGACAATCAAATCACGGCTTTTGAAAGTCTGACCTTTTTTTGCAGCATCTTTCAGGTGCTTTGGCGTGGGTTTTTCTGTTTTTTCAGAAGACATTTAGCGAAACCAAACAGACAGCGCTTCAGGCTGCAAACTAAGCTCACCAACCATACTAGGCAATATCGGTGAGAAATATAAAAGCAAAATCAGCAGTGCAATTGCACTTTTAATCGTCAGAGAAATTGAAAATGCATTCATTTGTGGCGCAAAACGTGACAATAGGCCCAGAGCAATCTCTGAGAGTAATAATGCAGCCACTACTGGGCTGGCTAATACCAATGCTTTAGCCATTACCTTTGTCAGGATTAACAATATGGGGGGCAATGCTAGGCTGCAATCTCCTAAAGGATCACACAGCTGATAACTCTTGGTAATCACCTCTAACAACAGAGACATGCCACCTCCTTGCAGATAGACCACCGCAGCAAATAAATTAAATAAATTAGCTAGCTCAGACGTGTCGACCCCATTGGCGGGATCCATACTGCTACTAATTGTTGCGCCTCGTTGGTTATCGATAATGCTACCTAAAGCATGAAAAACCCAAAATGGCCAAGTGAGTAAACATCCAAGTAAAACCCCCACCATGGCTTCTTTGGCAATAATGCCTAAATACCAGAGAGAATTAAATTCAGGCAAGCCCCCCAGCGGATAAGGCCACAAGCTCATTGCCACAAGTGTTGAAACCGAAATACGCATCACTCCTGTCAACACATTGCTATTAAAAAATGGGAGCATGAAAAAAATAGGGGCCACACGAGCAAAACCCAGTGCGGCGGCAGCCAGCCAATCATGGACATTAAAAAAGAGACCGTATTGCACTAGTGTTGACCCAACGCCATCCTGAAAACTTCCCGACCGAAGTCAAGCAAGGTTTCGCCATACCACCCTGAGAGCAGAAACAGGCACAGAATGACGCTCAATAATTTAAAACCAAAAGGCAGTGTTTGTTCCTGCAACTGAGTCACTGTTTGAAACAAGCCAATAAGTAAACCTACAATGGTTGCGACAATAATCGGCCAAGCCGAAAGCAATAATACTAAGTACAGTGCCCGATTTCCCGCGAATACCAGATCATTCATTTTTTTTCCCTTGTTGGGCCAGATTATCTACGTCGCAAGGTCTAGGTATTGCAACACGAGTCCCTTGGAGAGCAGAGTCCAGCCATCAAGCGCAACAAACAGCACTAGTTTAATTGGCACAGAAATGGTCACTGGGCTCATCATCATCATCCCCAGCGCAAGCAAAATGCAGGAGATCACCATATCGACGACCACAAAAGGGAGATACAAATAAAAACCAATTTTAAACGCGCTCTTGATTTCACTCAGCGCATAAGCAGGTAATAAGGCCAAAATGGAGGGCTTGTCATCTACGACAACCACTTCACCGTCTCGTGTTGCACGGTCTACCTGTGCTTTTTCAAAGAAACGAGTCAGCTCTGGATCTGCATATTTTTTTAAATAACTGCGGTAACTATCGAGCCCGTTTTCTGCAAAATAGCTAACCGACTCAACGCTACTAAAGTTGATATTGTCGTCACGATAAACGTCATAAGCGTCTTTCATTACCGGCGTCATAACAAACATAGATAAAAGTAGAGCAATACCATTCAGCGTCATATTGGACGGCACTTGCTGCAGCCCCAAGGCATTGCGTACCATCACAAATACAATGGAGAACTTGATATAACAGGTTCCAGAGGCAATCAGAAATGGCAGCAGCGTAGAAAACGCCAGCAGCGCAATCATCGAAATGTCATTCGACATGCAAAACCTCTTGCTGTATCTCTAACAATTCCACACCCAGCCGACCATCCACCTGAACCAACTCGCCTCGCGCAATCAATACCCCATTGGCCTTCACTTCAATCTGCTTCTCTGCATCTGGAAGCAATGGCAGTAATTGCCCAAGATATAAATCGCCCAGCTCGGCCACACTGACCGTGCTTTGCTGCAAAATAAATTCCAAACGTAGCGGCAGCTCTGCCAGTAAATCTGGGATTTCAGTAGGCGTAACAAGATGCGCTTGGTCTTCTCTTTCAATCATGATTCCATCCTCATTTTGCCAATAGCGGCCTATCCTCACATCGCAGCTTTTAACCCAATGCGTTTCTTCGGTAATAAGTAATACATCCCCCACGCCCAAGCGTGCTTTTGCTCGCTGGCTCAACTTGCTGTAGCCAATTTCAAATATTAATTGCAAGGGCAAAGTAAGCAGCCATGCAGGGTTTACCTTATCTTGACCTTTCCTCATTGCAGGGATATCGATCAGCCACACCCGCCCTTGCGGTGTTGTCAGGCACGGCATGGCTGAGACAGGCATCTGGGCTTTTTCACCAAGTTGCAAACTATCGTAAGCTAACTCAGTAGCGGTGAATTCCAAAGGGCGAGGAGTAGCCATAAAAAGAGCCTGCAACAGTCCCTCATCACCTGTTGAGCCCAATATTTCAGCCAGAGCAGGTGAAACACAGGACAGCCATTCGTGCAAGCTCAGCAGACCTTGCCAACGTCCTCCGTCAACAGAGAAAACATGACATGCTTCCACATCTGGCAAGCTGAAGCTCACCTCAATACCTTGTACTTGCCAACACTTTTGCGCGTGCTGCCAAGCATGCTCTGTACTTGTTAGCTGGCGCAATCCCAATGCATTCACTCGTTTTCCTCATCCTTCGGGTCTTGGCCCTGCTGCTGATCTTTTTGCTGCTCGGAATCACCCAATAAAGTCCAATGCTCAGTGTTATCAATTTGTTGCAAGTGATGGTGCAAACGATCCTGCACAAAGGCATTGGATGGTTGCAATTCAAGCTGCCGATTTCCTTCTTGTGACTGCGCCTGAATACTGACTGAGTGCCCAGCTCCCCAGCGATTAAAACGATAAAGCATCTGACCATCAGGCTGTTGATCTGCTACTGCAACATCGCTCGTTCCTTGACTGAGAGCCTCTTCACTCTTTGGACGATAATTTACAATATGGGCTTCCTTAGTAGGTGCCCGTGATACAAAATTTCCTTCGCCATTGGCAAAGGATGCTGCAAGCATCTGCTCTTGAGCAGATAGCAAATCTTCTTCGCCAGTATCAGGAGTGGCGGCTTTCACACTCATCGATGGCGCTCCCTGCGCGGCAGTCACTATTGCTTCTGAGTCAACGTCGGCTAATGGAGGAGAAATTGCTTTACTCACTAAGCTCTCTGTTGAAGCGCTAAATAAGGTGTCTGAAACTTCTGATGAGGAGCTCACTACTTTATTGCTCTCGCTCACCAAAGAATCTGAGACAGGGAGCTCACGAGACTTACGCGCCTTGAGCGGCTGATCATTTAAAGCCTGCATACCTGCAACGCTAGTCACACCCATAGAACCAAGTAATGGCGCTGAAATATCAACTGGCCTTACTGCTGCTTTGTTGCTTTCGCTCACTAAGGTGCCCGGAGCAGAAAGCACACGAGACTTACCCGTCTTTAACTGCTGGCTATTTAATATCGACATACCGTCAGCTATAGCCTGTGATCCAGACTCTATTTTCATGCTAGGTAAAGAATGATCCACTCTTGCCCTAGAAGTGCCGTTTTTTTGCCCATGCTCATCGCCTTGCACCTGTAGCTTATTCGCCGTTTTCCTACCCAGATGCAGTGCCAAGGGCTTTTCATCGACTAAAAGCGGCGGATGCACTACGACTTCACCGACCGCCTCTAAGTCTTTTTTCTGCTTATGTTTACCGAGCTGAGCAGCAAACTCACTTAATAAACTGCTTGGTTCCGAAACAACAACTGCCCCAGCGTTTACCCCTGCTATCGCTACTATTTGCCCCATGTCACTCGCTCCTGCGCCTCAGACTCTTCCTGGCGTAATTGATACAAACGCCACGCTTGCCGCTGAATTTTCCCCCAGCGTTCGTATTTATCTTGCTTGCGCAGCCAGTACTGACGCTGCAATAAAACAGCCTCTTTTTCTGTTTGCAGAAGCTGCAGCTGTTCGCGCACTCTGCCTTCTTGAAAAGCAAGCATATGTAATTGCCGCCGTAGCACAGCCAGACGACGTTGCATCGCAAATAACTCACCACGATTCATGACGCAGTCCTGTGGCCGCTGAGAGTGCAATAGTTGTTTTATTGCACTACGCTGTGCATCTAAGCCATCTAATTCCGCAGACAATACCTGCCCCTGCTGACTCAATTGAGCTAGCCGCGTATCACAACGCTGCTGACTCACCACACAACGCCGTAATAACCCAGTTAACTTATGCAGCAATCTCATGCATCGCTCGCAAGGTCATTTCAAATGAACTCCCTTCATCTAACGGCTGGCGTAACCAGCCTTGTATCGCAGAGCGCTTATTCATTGCACGATCGTTTTCTGCATTCTCTCCAGCTTTGTACTCACCCAAATCAAGAAACACTTGTAAATCTTCCAACCTTGCTAATACGCCCCTTAGCTCGCTCGCTAGACGCTGATGCTCTCGACTACTTACCCGCCCAGCGACTCGGCTCACACTTCGTAACACATCAATCGCTGGGTAATGATTTTGTGCGGCTAACTTACGACTAAGGTAAATATGGCCATCCAAAATAGAACGAATTTCATCCGCAATAGGATCAGGTTCATCGTCGCTTTCTAATAGCACCGTATAAAAAGCCGTCATACAGCCTTTCTGTGTTTGACCTGGGCGCTCCAGCAATCTAGGTAAGGAATCAAACACCGACGCGGGATAGCCACGGCGTGCCGGTGCTTGCCCAGCAGCCAAGGCCACATCACGTAAAGCCCGTGCATATCGGGTGATTGAATCAAGGAACAGCACCACATTTTTGCCCTGATCACGAAAATACTCCGCCACCGTTGTCGCCAATAGCGCTGCATTACAACGATCCAGAGAAGAGAAATCTGAGGTGGCATAAACCAAGACACACTGATGATGGCGGCCTGATCGGCGTAACTCCTCGGTAAATTCGGTCACCTCTCGCCCCCGCTCACCGATTAAACCAATCACAAATACATCGGCATCCGCCTGCTCAATGAGCATATTCATCAGCATCGTTTTTCCACAACCTGCTGATGCAAAAATACCGACCCGCTGCCCATCGCCGCAAGTAAGCAAACCATCAATGGCCCTTACTCCTGAGACAAAAGGCTGCTGTATTCCTACCCGCTCCGCATAACTTGGCGGAGTCGCCTCAATAGAGCGCCACTCCCTCCTGCCATTTGATGCTTCGACAAAACGCTCAACAACCTTGCCCGAGGGGTCGAGCACAGAACCTAGTAAGAAATCACCCACCTCAACTTGTAAGCCTGCGCCTGTAGGCTGCAATACAAGCTCACGAGATAATCCTTGAGCATTACCAATTAAGCTCAAAATTGTGCGTTCTTGATTGAAACCAAGCACTTGAGCACGAGCTACACATATAGAATCCTGCCAGCTCCGGTATATCTCACAGATTTCCCCTACAACCACTCCAGGCAAAACTGCTTCGACAATCGGGCCAGACAAACGCAATGGATTGGCTTGACGGCGCAAGAGTCGTAAAGGCTTCATTACTGCACAGCCTCAACAAAGCGTTCCAGCCGCTCAAGATAACCATCAAGCGCCTCAGAAAAACTTTGACCATCGCGTAAAGAATTTTCTTGCAATAAGCCCCTTAACTCTAGATAGCCATCATTCACCGCCAACTGCAATTGCTCACCACGCACAAAACTACAACCCTGCATCAACACATTCAATAAACGGGTTGAGCATTGATCAAAGACGTTGTCGTTATGCTCAATCAACTGCGACCACAACCAAACTTCTCCATCTTTATTAGTAACATAAATACTAGGTAAACGATGAAGATCGAGCGCGATGGTTGAATGACTATCTAAGTCGCCCTGCAACATTTGTTCACACCCATTTTCTTTTAATGCATCACGAACTAGGGTGGCGACATCAACTGCAAACATAGTATTTACCTTCTATTAAATGGACTTAATGACGTTAACCGATACGCTATCGGATATTTCACCAAACGACAGCACTTCAAGATCACGAAAGCGAGTTTCAATGAGTTTCTTAATATAACGCCGCACATCTACCGATGCCAGCAACACCAAATCTTTATGTGCAATGCTTAATCCATCCAAAGCAACGGCAAAAGCATCCATTAACTCTTCAGAATCAGCAGGCTCCAAGTTGAGGAACGAGCCATTCGAGGTCTGACGAACTCCTTTACGAACCACATCTTCTATCTCCGCTGAAACCACAATGGCTCTCAACTCATTTCCTACAGCAAACTTATGACAAATATAGCGGGCAAGCGAACCACGCACATGCTCAACCAGTGCAATCACATCTTTCTCACGGGGAGCCCAATGAGCAAGGGCTTCCATAATGAGTTTCATATTCCGAATAGAAATGCGTTCAGAAAGTAAGCGCTGCAACACCTCTGAAATCCGCTGAACTGTGGCATGGCGCAGCACCTCTTTCAATAAATCTGGATATTTCTCTTCTAATAAATCCAGCATTTGTTTCGTTTCTTGCACACCAAAATACTCATTCACATAATGGGCAAGTAAGGTTGCAAAGCATTGATATAACTCATCAACAGCCGGGCGCAGCTGGTAGCCCAACTTTTTTAAAGTTTCTTTGGATTCTACATCAACCCAGATGGCTTCCCCTACGGGCACAATACGAATACCGAGCTGCTCAATTTCTTCTGAATAATTCACCACCCGCAGCAAATCAAACTGAACCAAGAACTCTTCAGCACGAATCTCATTAATCAGTAAAACAGCTCGGTTGTCTTCAAGCTCATCGGATGAGCGCATCAGCAGTGCAGGTAAACTGACGCCAAAGTCCAAGAAAAATTGGCTACGTAAACGCTCAGCAAGCTGTCCTTTATTCAATAAGGCATACCGTGCTTTAGGCACCAATAAAACCAAGGGCAATGTTTCAGCAGCCAGCTCATCCAAGTTATCAATCAGGCAGAGTTCACTCCCCCCCAGGGCACTACTCTCTGCAGAAACTGCGGCAGCACCTTCTTTTCTCGGGGCAGAAGCAGCGGTTTTGCTTCCTAACTTAGCTTCTCTGTGCTTGTGATAAAACAACCCCCCCAGCAAAGTTGCCAAAATAAAGAACACCATAAAAGGAAAGCCCGGCAACATCCCTACTGCCAGTGCCAGTATCGCAGTCACAATCAACACAAAGGGCTTACCTAAGAGCTGACTCATGATATTGCGGCCCATATTGTCACCCTCACCACTTACGCGAGTAACAATAAAACCTGCACTAATGGCGATCAGTAGCGCTGGGAGCTGTGCCACTAGACCATCACCAATAGTTAGAATGGTGTATGTAGATAATGCGGTAGAGAAGTCCATCCCATGCTGGTTCATCCCTACTGCAATACCACCAATAAAGTTGACGAAAATAATGATGATGCCAGCGATAGCGTCGCCTTTAATAAACTTCATGGCTCCATCAAATGAGCCGTAGAGCTGGCTTTCACGCTCTAGTACACTGCGCCGTTCGCGCGCGCCATCCGCATCAATCACCCCTGCCCGTAAATCACCATCGATGCTCATTTGTTTACCAGGCATCCCATCAAGCGAGAAACGAGCAGCGACTTCGGCCACCCGTTCAGAGCCCTTGGTAATCACAATAAACTGCACCACGGTCACGATAGCAAAAATAACAAAACCGACCGCCAAGCTATCTCCAATAACAAACTGGCCAAAGGTCGCGACAATTTCACCGGCATCGGCCTCAAGTAAAATCAAGCGACTGGTGCTAATCGACAAAGCAAGCCGAAATAAAGTGGTAATCAGCAAAATTGCGGGGAAAGTGGAGAAATGCAAAATACGCTCGATATAAAACGAGCCCATAAACACCAACATAGCAATCACAATATTCAAGCCGATCAAGAAATCGACTAAATACGTGGGCAAGGGGATAACCAGCATGGCGATAATCATCACCATCAGAAGCAGAATCAACAGCTCCGGGCGCGAACGCATACCGTACAACAATTTATTCAGCACTTTGTCTTTCCATTGAGATCAGTAAACGAGAAGCTGCCATCATGTAGACCGCCTACGCTCAACTTGCTCTAGACGATGAGCAACTGTAGCCAGCCTTTCAAATTCGTTAAGTAATGGAATTACCTCGTCCGGATCAGCAAACAATACGACTGGCAACGATTTACAAGCCTGATGCAGCACTTGCAATAAAGAAGAGCGCTGGGCATGGCGATGGAGCAAAACGTTTTCCCCGACAGCATCCAGCAATAGTTCATCAATCCGAAGCGGATCTTGAAATAAGGACAACATAAAGAGCAACCAAGCTGGCTCACTATCATTAATGTTGCATACAACAGGGCTGCCCAGTAGCCGCTTAATAAACAACACATCACTGGAACGCAGCAATTTCAGCTGACCTAGTTTTCCCAAAATATTGTTAAATTCTTCCCGTGAGCAACTAGGATCTTGTGCATGCATATCCGTGACCAAAGACCCTTCCATGAAATCTAATACCAAAGCCCTACGCTGATACCCATAACTACTGATCCAATTTTGGTAGACATCAATTTCCCCGCCATCGTTTTCCAAAAACTGACGATAACTTGCGCGCAACAGAGCAGGGCTTAAATCCAGGGCTTTCCCAAACAAGCGGGCCTTCAAAGCGCAATTAATGCCGCTTTTCAGCTTTTTAGGTTCCGCCTGCTCTTCTACATGCTTCAGTAATGCTTGCAGGCGCTTACGAACAACCTCTTCCATTTGCTTTCGGCGTAAAATTTCACGCAAAACCAAAGCCAAATCACTATCATCAGGAAACAATTGCTGAGCTTGCCGCAGCAGCTCCTCAAGAGACACTCCACCCATCTGAGCCACTTTCATTACCTGCGCCACCTTGGGCAGAACATCCTCATCCAGAACGCGCTCAAAACTTTCAGAAAGTCCTTTCTTTGTTTCAAGCTCACGGCGGCTACGGAACTGAGTGGCTATGGCAGCCATTTCATCCGAAGAATCAACAAGCTTTTGCACTTGGTCGGCAGGGGTGTTGTCCACCTCCTGTTGGCTATCACTTTGCTGAGTAACTTGTTTTTTACCCGCCTCTTGCTTCTCGTCCAGCTTGGCCTGATGCCTTGCTAAACGTGGCCCAGAAAGTGGAATGGAGTGCCTATTGATCTCCATTACTACGGTCCATGTATTTACGCACCGCCTGTTGCACAAAATTTGCATCAGGTTGACTTATTACGTCTGCAGCCAGATCACTGGCATCACGCTCAGCTGGCTGCTCAATCTGACGAGGCTGAATTAAAAATACGCGCACTAAATTAGAGCTGTTTCGCTGCTGATAACGAAACAAATCCCCTACAAAAGGAAGGTCACCTAGTAGAGGAATTTTTCCGAAATCGTCCGTACTTGCATCACGTGTATAGCCGCCAATCAGTAAGCTTTTATCTTTAGGCACACGGGCCACAGTACTAATCCGTGTGCGGCCAACAGTGGGCAAGACTGTTTTAGTATCTGAATCGCCTCGTGGAACCTCACTGCCATCTTCGATATTCAATGACATCTCAATTTGGCCATCCGCAGAAAAACGAGGAAGTACATTCACAAGGGTGCCGTAAGTCACATGCTGTAACTCTACGCTGCGCTCGCCAATTAACTGGGTATAAAAGGTCCGGCTATTATCAAAAAGCGCTGGTACATTTTCCTGAGTCAACACGACAGGGCGAGAAACAACATTGGCTTTTTTATCCTGACTTAAAGCCAAAATAGATGCCATAAAGCGTGCCCCATCCAAGGTACTAAAAGAGCCTGGATTATTAAAAGAAACGCCTAGCTTATTGGCAATCCCTACACTCCCCTGCCAATTCACTCCCAACTGATCCAAGTCATCTTTTTGCAGATCAATAATCCATAACGACAATTCAACATGCCGCTTAGCCACATCCAGCTCTGCAACTAGATTTTCAATAAAACGTACTTGTTCGGCGGTCCCTTTGACCAACAGACTATTGGTATCGGGATTCGCAATCACTCGAATATTGCCTGCTGCTGGCTCGCGTTTCAGCGCATCCGATAAGCTCATCGGAGACTTGTATGGCGCCGACTCTTCAAGCTTATTAACCGTAGGAAAATCAGGCATCGATGGTGCAACTGCCCCCACCGACTTACCTGCAAGGGTATCGACGCTGTTTTTCTCATCTCGCAACAGACTTATAATGACCGAGGCCATGCCAGGGATCGTAATCTTCTGATCACGCAATTCATAACTTCGATCCCCAACAAAAGTATTATTCAGTCGGACCACACCAATTTTCAGCCGCCCCCCGTCAATTTCACTCCGCTGACTATCCATAAACTTTGCCGCGTTCAATACCAAATCGACATATAACGGCGGACCTGACACGTAAAATGTCCCGCTTTGCTCATCACCTCGCAGTGGATATCGTCGATCATAAAGCCCACTTTTACGAAGAAAAGCATTAAAAGAGCTTAAAGAAATATTGCGTAGTGCAACTACGGAGTTGCGGGTTTCACTCGCATCATAAACATAGATCGTTTGCCCATCGTGATACCAAATCAAACCCAACTGCTGTGACATCTGCTCAAGCACCGCCTGAGGGTTAGCCAAATCAAACTCACCACTCACCTGCTTACGTACAGCCAATTTACTCAAGATAATTGGCTTCTTTAAGCGAGAAGAAATAGCATCGAAAAATGTTCTCAAGCCATCCTGCTTTGCCACATACCCTTGCTGCTCAACTCCCCGCTCTACCGGCAAAGCCGTTGCACCAACAGCCCCCTGCCCCAAAGCTAACAGCAAAGCACCGCACACTAATTTACCGTTTAACTGACTCTGCTTCATTTGATGGCATCATTCATAATATTGGACAACTCACGTGGAGAAACACCAAGTAGCACTCGGATCTCATTGGAAAAATGCGAAGACGATGCATAACCGTTGCTTAAAGCAATTTCAGTTAAACTTTTTCGGCTTTGTGCCGCTTCCAGCAATGAACGCGCCATTCGCCAATCTCGCAATTCTGTTTTGGCCGCATGCCCTAACGCACTACGACACAAGCGACGAAAGTGTGAGCACGACACACCATAACGCTCGCCCAAGTCTTGCACCTTTCCCCCTGCCAACGACTCCGCCAACAAAAAACGGATCAGCCAATAGCATTCAGTACGCCGCAACAAGGAAACCAGCTTCAAAGAATTTTCATGCCCAAGCAGGGTTTGCCCAAGCAACCATCCCTCAACAGCACGCCGCCCCTCAAAGGGCGAAGCATCCGTCAGCGGCATATAGGCCCAACGTAATACATCTGCGACTGGCGGCTCTATATTCTGAGACTCATCAATAAAAGCCTGTAATTTGGCCAGCACAAGCAAACGCACCTCTTGACAACGCGCAGCGCCTTCTATTACCTCTAAGCACAGACGATCTAAAACCAATACGCCACGCCAAGCAGCAGGTAAAACAATGGGCATGATCTGTCCGTCACCAGATAACCTTAATGAGCAGCCAGCGTCACCACATTCTATCCACCAAAGCGCTTGTGTCTGAACCTGAGTACTAAAACCCACCTCCAAAGTAAAAGCGCTATTCAACATCTCGTTTTCGCTCATCGCCATCACTGCACATACGGCAGGCCTCAGATAAGATTAGTGGAGTATCGCCGGACCTCCAAATGAAATCCTGATGAAAATCTGATGCTGGCTTGAATAGCTAAACAAAAAAATCGCCGCATTAGCAGGCGGCGTTTTCAAAAATTTTTGAAAGTCAGTTATGGCAAGCTGCTAGATGATTTGTACTGCCTAAACCTCGTTGAAATTATTATCCATCTCCCCCGTACTCTAGGGTCTGTTGATGTTTCATTCGCAATTGTGTAGTGGTCAAGTATTTTCAGACCCCAAGATCGGTTTTTTGCTGCCATTTCTTGTTCGTCAATCATCGGTGGCTTGTGCCTCGAGTTGAGTGCAATCGCATGCAGTTATAGAAACCTACAATGTACTCGGTGATGTCTTTTCCCAATGATTGGCGTAATCCCGATGCCAAACGCGTTCCATTTTCAAACTCAGGAAGAAACGCTCCATCACCGCGTTATCCCAGCAATTGCCTTTGCGACTCATGCTGCACACCATGCCGTGTTGCTTGAGCAGCGCTTGATATTCGTGATTGGCATATTGGCTGCCACTATCGAGAGTGCACCATCAGCCCCACCGCGGGTTTTCTCGCGCCAATCGCCATCCTCAAGGCGCGGCAAACCAAATCCGCCGGCATCGTCGCCGACATGATCAATTAATAAAAACTCCCGATTGGGGCTAATTGTCGAATTCACGAGCAACTTCAGTCTGTTAAACAATCAGCCCCCCACCACACACAAGACAGCGAAAGCAGTTAGTCGGATAGGGCAGAGGACTGCTGACGTCTAGATAAGAGCTCTTGTAATTCACTCATCATAGATACCTCTTTGTCATCTCTTTTAACAATATTCTTACGAGTAGATTTGTTGTCCTCAAGTAATGTTTGAATCTGATCTTTCCCTGCCGGAATAATTGTGGCCCACTGTCTAGTCTCGCCAGCAACGGGTTTTGTTGCTTGGGGCATCGGAGGAGGTGGAGGTGGGGGTGGAGCTTGCAGAAATGGCGCACTCTGATTAATCGAATTGCTTGCTGCCAAGGTAGTCACAGCTTGGGTGGTTTCGACAGGGGCAGACGGTACTTTTTGCAACGCATGGATAGTAACAGGCGTTTTTTTAGGCGCTATTTTCCCTGCTGTGTTTTCTAATGCATCTTTAAATGCCTTGTTCTCCATTAGCCTTTGTATATTCTCACCTAAATGAGGTTTACTGGGTTTTTTTGTAGTTGATAACGTGTCATTTAGCTGTTTAGATGTCGTTTTTTCTGGTGCAGATAATTCTTTTGGTGAGGAGCGCACTGTCACTAGTGAACCCGTGAGACGCTGTGCTTTTTGTTCGGGGAGGGCGGTAGTTTTCGACTCCCACATCGCCCTCATTGATTGATAAGGCACATTAGATGATGCTGAAACTGGCATAATAATACTCAATTATGGATAAAAGGGCTTCATCATTTCTTATAATGAATCAGCAAGCTTTCAGAATTCGCTCTTTTGTTTTTTTTAATTGAGCCGCACTAAACAGGATAAAATAAATTAATCACACCTTATCGGCTTTCGCGAAATGATAATCAATGCCCACCAAACGCTTGGCCTACCGACTATGCGCATTCTGCAATAAATTTGGCAAGGCCATTAATAAATTAACTTCTGAAATTACACTGTATTCAAGCCAAGTGACCTTTTTAAAATGTATGCTAGGACTGGGTAATTAAACGTTTTTATATTAAATTACCTAATTATGTCTCTTGCTCAGGCCCCCTTGATTTAGCAATCCGTATGGCATGAATTCGGACGATCTGAGGGGTTGTGAATTAGGGAGAGCTCTTAATCCACACATGCTGCATGCTTTACTCAAACCAAGCCACGCCCTTATGGGCGCTTGGCTGAGCAAAAAACATAATCAGGTTAAATTATCAGATTGGTATATAAATTTTTTACTTATTCCACAGCATACTTATAGGCTGTTATTGTTGTCTTGTTTGCATTGGTTTGCTCCAATAACAATGACTCCATTTAGATTCATTGCGTTTCGTTGATTAAATTGAACAAGTGGAATAATGAGGTTTATTTAATAAACTAATATTGCAGCTGCTGTTCTTGAATAGCAGCTGACGAACCTTTTTGCAGCTGCCATAGCGGATATTGGCGCTCTAAAAAAGCATCCAACGCATCTTTAGCCACGTTAAAGGAATGTATATCTGCTTGTTTAAATTGTGTCATCGCTGAGAAAAATTGATTTGTTAGTGTTAATTCACCTTCTTGCTCTTGCTGCCGCAGAAAATATGCAGCTTCAGCATGCACAGGGCTATCTGGATCAGCTAACTGGCTAAAGAGTTTTTGTAATGGCTCATGCTGCGCTGTGCATAGCGTCTTCCAGCGTTCATCCAACTCTTCTACCTGGCGCAAATGGAAATAGTGCATCATTGGCCCGCTCAAGGTTTTGCTTCCCCAGCGCTCCAGCAAAACAGTAGAAAAGCTCTCCCCTAGCGTCAGGCCTAGTTCTGCACTTACCCCAGGTTGTACGAGTACGCTTCCTGACAAGGGAATCGCTACATCCAAAGACTGGCTCACACGAAAGAATTGCAAACGATAAGCTGCAGCCTCTGCAGGAAACTCCTTGAGCGTTTGATAACGTGGTTTATAAAAACGTAACAACAAAGTCGTTCCCGCGCTTAATTCTAGCCCAGCAGTCATGCTTTCAAGATCAGCAGCGCCCAGCCCCTGGGCCTGTAATGTAGGCAGTAAATCAGCTAATAGCCCATCTAAGGACAAAGCTTTTCCACTACCACTTACAGTAATACGCAAATCTTTGTATTCACCATCTCGCATTGGATTGTGATGAATTCGCTCACGTTCGGTTAATGAGGCCTCTACTTTCACCCCAAAAGACGCCACGCCACCACCAATATCAAGCGCATAACTGCGATCACGAATTTCTAAATTAACCTTGTCGCAAAAACTAGAGAGCTGTAGCAAACGAGCTGAATTATGCTTAACTGGTGGTTCATGAAGCCGAGCTACAAGGCGATTAACTTCATCCATTGGCTGTTGTTTTTTTAGCAGAGCGCTACCCAGCACAGCATGGCACAGTGCCATATTGGCAAATACCTCTTCTCTGCCCTTGCCTTGCCAACTACGGGCAATAGAATCCTCAATCACATTCACTTTTAAATGAGGTTTACTTATATCCCGCTGCTGAATTACGGCACAATAATGATCAAATTCGGTCTCCAAAACATGAAGCGTTTGATGCAGCGTCTTAACAGGCAAGTTATTTACTTCATCAATATCATTTATGTTTTCTGTAGACGCATCAGCTAACGCTAATAACCGGGACAGTGGTTTACGATTTCTATCCTCGCCCAACATACTGAAACACTTTTCATTTAGTGCATTTAGGCGCTGGTGAGCAATCGTCTCATCCACAGCCACCTTGTCATCCCCATCTTTAAGCTTATCCCAAAATTGCGTTTGCGATTCCACCTCAATAATAATTTTTTCTATATTTATTTGGGCGCCAGCCCCTACACGAGCCGTCTCCATATCAGCTCGCACTTGCGCGCTCCCCTTTGCGCTATAAGCATTCCCTGATCCTGCTTGCTGCTGAGAGAGGCCAGATAGGCCATCTGAACAAGTCGGAGTCCCTACCATACCCAGCAACACTGAAAGTCTTTGTTGCTGGTTCTTCACTTGCTGTTGCAGCTGCCGGTAAGCCTGCAGCTCATTACCATGCCCTTTACGCATCAGCTTTAATAAAGCACCAATAATGGTGCGAGACCCTTGTTTCAGCGTTTCACGGCGCGATGCATGCTGCAATTGATGTGCATTTATATGAACAAACGCTTTAGCACTACTGTATTCATGAAAGTGAAGCACCTGTGTTTTGCCTTTAAGGCTCGCGCCTACCGTTGCAACACCACTCAATCCGAGCTTGGCCCCTGCACTGGCAGTCAACGAAAAGGACTTATTCTGAAAAACGAAACCCTCATCATCGTTGTCCATCCCTTTCGCACATAAAAAGTCTAAGCCGACCTTCGCTTTTGCCCCTCCATCCAGCCCAAATCCGACGCCAACCGACACGCCTCCCCGCCGTTCACGGCTAGTGCCTGGTTGATCAAAAGCTTTAAACTGATGCAACAATTGCTGCTCAGCAGCCTCTCTTGCCTGCTCAGCCCAAGCAGCAGAGCCTAATACACCCAAGCGCTTACTTAATTCCGGTAAAAAACCTTTTGCAGGTAATAAGCGAGCCAATCGCTCCATTTGCAGCGATAACATTGCACACTCTTTAATATCAAGCACCTGCTCGCTTTTAGAATGTAACTCTTTAATAAGTGATACGAGCTCACTCTGCGGTTTTGTTTGTAAGGTTAAACTCGCTGACCCTCGTAAAAATAGAAAACTGCGCTTGATATTTGGATGTAAGGGATCAGATTGCTGCATCAATGTGCGCTCCATACCCCTTAAAGCTTGCAACAATACATCTCGTTGAATACGAGTTTTATCATTAATCAGTATTGCTGGTTCAGCCCTAATGGCCTGAGGCATGCACACAGCATAAGCCGCACTTAACTCAACAGGCAAAGCGGCCGAATTTTGACGCACAATAGAAGTAGCTTCATTATTGCATTGCTTTAAAGCAAGAGAATGATTTAATACAGACTCTTGTGTAATCCTATTGATTTCCCTCATTACGACCTCCAATATCCGATAAAACACCAAAATAAACCCAAGCATGCCAACCTGAAATACAAAGCCATGATAAAGAAAACATATTTAAGTGTTATCCAATAGGAATGATCAAAAATCATAAACGACAATATGAACAACAAGTAGCTTTATTTATTAAACATAACAAATAATATCATTACTTACAAAAAACGATCACAATCAAAAACCCTACATTAACCACGATGAGCATGGCCATTTTATTGCCAGGACGTCAATAGTACCGATGTCAAGACTTTCTACATGGATGCCGAAGTGAACTTTGCGCCATTGCCGGCTAGCAAGAGAAGCACAAACCCATTGTTACTGAGAAAACAGAATCGCTCTACCCCGCCTTGCTGCTGCATGTCTAAACAGAAGCGGCAGATTGCGCTCAAATATGACAGGTATAAATGCGCAAAGAAATATAAGGCAGAAAGGGAAGGAAAAAATATTGGGATTGTGCGGGATGAAAAGAAAAAAGGGCTCCAGCTAAGAAGCTGAAACCCTTATATTCTTTGGTGCCGACGGCAGGAATCGAACTCGCGACCCCCTGATTACAAGTCAGGTGCTCTACCAACTGAGCTACATCGGCATAAACTATACAACACCTAAAAAAGCTTAGGTTTTACTACTGTAGTACTGGTGCCGACGGCAGGAATCGAACTCGCGACCCCCTGATTACAAGTCAGGTGCTCTACCAACTGAGCTACATCGGCAATAAAACTTTTCTACTATATATTACTGCAAAGTACGCCTTAGCTTACTCTTTAAATACTTGGTGCCGACGGCAGGAATCGAACTCGCGACCCCCTGATTACAAGTCAGGTGCTCTACCAACTGAGCTACATCGGCGAAGGCACGCAGATTAATTGATCAGGCCTATTTTTGCAAGCCCGTACTTCAATTATTTAGCTAAGTCCTTGGAAGTAAAGAAGGCATCAGAGAAAAATTCATCGCTAGGCAAGCCGCGAGAAACACAATGTGTGTAAGCCGCTTCCACCATAACCGGTGCGCCACAGGCATAAACTTGGTAACCGGCTAGGCTGCCAAAGTCATCCAGCACCGCTTCATGCACCAAACCGGTACGGCCATTCCATGCATCTTTTTCGCTTGGCTCAGATAAGACAGGGATAAACGTAAAGTTGGCGTGCTGTTGCTGCCATGCGGAGGGTAGCTCTGGCATATAAATATCTGCCAGCGTACGCGCGCCCCAATACAGTACGATTTCGCGCTGAATACCGTTATTAAAGGCGTGCTCCAGAATCCCTTTAATCGGCGCAAAACCAGTGCCGGTGGCGATCAGCAATATGGGCTTATCGCTATCTTCACGCAAGAAAAACGAGCCCAACGGGCCAGTGAAGCGCATGATTTCGCGCTCTTTCATGCTATTCCACACATAATCTGAAAACTCACCACCAGCCACGTGGCGAATATGTAATTGCAGATACTCGGCATCATGCGGCGCATTGGCAATCGAGAACGAGCGCTTTTTGCCATTTTTAGTATGAATATCAATATACTGCCCAGCCAAGAAAACCAGCTTTTCGCTGCTTGGCAGCTTTAAAGACAACACGGCTACATCCTGTGAAACTTTATCTATGCTTTGCACGCGGCACGGCAGGGTTTTGATTTGGATATCTTTGCTGGCAGTGACTTCTTTGCATTCAATCGTGATATCAGCGTCCGTTGTGGCGCAGCAAAATAGCGCGTAGCCATTTTCACGCTCCATCGCCGATAAGGCACTTTCTGCGTGATCACCGTGAGTGACTTCCCCCGTAATCACTTTGCCTTTACAAGAGCCACACGCGCCATTTTTGCAGCCGTAAGCCATATTAAAGCCGCCACGCATTGCGGCGTCTAAAATAGTTTCATCTTCATTCATGGCTATTTGCTGGCCACTTGGTAAAATAGTAAGTTGCTTGCTCATTGCGATCCGCTATGCGAAAAAATCGATTACTTATTATAGGGTGCGGCGATGTGCTCATCCGCGCCCTGCCTTGGTTAACCCATCGTTTTAAAGTCTATGCCACCGCGCGTAATTCAGAGGCGGCTGCCAAGCTGCGCGGCGTAGGGGTGATTCCTGTACTCTGCGATCTAGACCAGCCAAAGAGCCTACGGCGCTTATCGGGCCTAGCCCGCTGGATGGTTTATAGCGCACCTCCTGCTCCCAATGGCGAAGAGGATATCCGCTGCAAGCGCTTTATCGCCAAGATGGAGCGCTACACCGGCGTTGATAAGTCTGCAATTCTAACACCTCGCCACCTTGCCTACATCAGCACCAGCGGCGTTTATGGCGATTGCAAGGGTGAATGGGTGGATGAAACACGACCACTGCGCGCGCAATCAGCCCGCGCCATTCGCCGTGTCGCTGCTGAAAGCAGCTTAAAAGCTTGGGCTAGATCACAAAAAATTAAGCTGGCTATTTTACGTGCTCCAGGGATTTATGCTGCGGATCGCTTACCCACAGAGCGAATTATGCAAGCCACCCCTGCATTAATTCATGCGGAGGATAGTTGGTCTAATCACATCCATGCAGATGATTTAGCCCATGCGGTTAGCATGTCACTATTTCGTGGCAAGACATTACGGGCGATTAATGTGGCAGATGATCAGCCACATAAAATGGGAGATTATTTTGATTTAGTTGCAGATTCTATCGGCCAGCCGCATCCACCACGGATTAAACGCTCAGAAGCACCCGCAGTATTGTCGACGAGCTTAATGTCGTTTTTAAATGAATCACGACGCTTAAATAATTACCGTTTAAAGCAGGACTTGCGCTTGCAATTAAAATGGCCAAATGTTGGGCATTTTTTAGCCAACAAATAAAAAAAGGGGCGATCAATTCGCCCTTTTTTACTTGAAATTTATCTTGAATAATTAGGGTATGTTGACGTTTCATTCGCAATTTTACTGAGCTGGGAAACGACCAAGCACAAGGCATGCGACGAAAGCAATAACAAGTTATTTCCGAGGAGCATAACGCAGTGAATGGCCGTTTCCCGACTCTGCCCTTCGAGTTGGCTTCATTTTTGGGGGGCACGGCGTTAAAAGATGCTAGCCAGTTAATGCTTTTCTTTCTGCTTCAAGCTGGGCCATCAGCCTTTGAATATTGGCTTCAATCTGCCTTGCTAAATTAACATACTGGCAACCCACCATCCAAGCAAAATGCCCAGGACGCTGCTCTAAGTGGCGCAAAGAGCGCACTTCAAAATTAAGCTTCATCACGCCTGCGGGGCCAAAATCAAAAGGGATATCGTTATAGACTTTGCCCACTTCTATTTGTGGCTTAAGCTCGCTTGGCACCCAAGCGCCAATTCCACCTAAAGATACATCGTGTACATTCAGCCATTCGTGTGTGCTATTAGCAAAAGGCAATTGGCAGCGATAAGGCCGCGCCACGGGCGTAGGTAATCGATAATATTCGCGCCGCTGCAATTTAATTAAATCAGACGGAAAAACCGTTGTTAAAGCAGGGCCCCCTTGGTACTGGCAATTACGCACAATACCCACGGCAAATTGGATTTTTACCCCATCTGGAACAGCCAGCACTAGTGACCTAGCAGAGTTAAGTAGCATTTGATTGCTGGCTGCATTGCCACCCACATCAAAAATAAACGTCTTGCCTTTGATGTCGACTTCTAAAATACGCGATAGCAGCAGCTCACGCCCTTCATTTAAATAGATGGTAATAAAATCACCACGCTGAGCCAGTGTGCGAAGCACAGCGCCTATCTCCATCGGCGCGGTCATCCGAAATGCCCCAATCTCCTCACCCTCTGGTATTGGACTTATTTGCTCGCTTTCACTCACGGATTTCTCGCCTTAATTTATTATTCATTAAGCAAAAGGGTTAAATCATGTACAAAGACACCTGCCCCAGCCCCATAACTTACCATCACCCTAGGCTTACCACTTTTATCTAGCAAATAGCTACCGGCGCTATGATCAACCGTGTAATCCCCGCTGCTGCTCATTTGTTTTTGATAAATGATTTTATAACGCCCTGCCACTTCAGCTAATTGTGTTGCGTTACCTGTAAGGCCTAAAAATCGCGAATCAAAAACGGGGACATACTGATTTAATACTTGTTGTGTATCTCTATCTGGATCGACAGAAACAAATAAAACTTGAACCTGATCTGCCTTGCTGCCTAATTGCTGCATTGCGTTTTTTAATTCAATCATCGTGGTTGGGCAAACATCGGGGCAATGTGTATAGCCAAAAAACATCACCACAACCTTACCTTTGAAATCCGCCAAAGTACGCGCCTTACCTTTGTGATCCATTAAAGCAAAGTCCCCACCCAGCGAAGCACCACTAATATCACTACCTTGATACTCTGGCTTTGAGCAAGCTGAGAGCAAAACAAAACATAGCATGCACAATAAAGCTCTCAACATAGATTTTATTTTCCTTATATTAATTGTTTATAGCTTGCTTTGCACTCGCTCCACAAGCAAGTAGCGTAATTGCTTGTGCAGGCAAAGTTAAATCTTGCGCATTCGGCTGAAAGGCAATTTCTGCGAGCATAGGCGCGGGCAAATTCGCTCGCAAATAAGCGATATTATCTGCATAACGTTGCATTTTGGGATCAATCTGATTTGCAATCCAGCCAGCTAGCCTTAAGCCACTATCCAAAATTGCTTTCGCGCTTAATAAAGCATGATTTAAACATCCCAAGCGCATTCCTACCACCAAGATAATGGGGGCCTGTAAGCGCACAGCAAGATCGGCGATATTGTACTCATCAGACAAGGGTGCAAACCAGCCACCCGCTCCTTCTACCAGCACCACATCTGCCCATGCTTGTAAATGATGAGCGGCAGAAGCGATATACTCCAAATCTAAACTCCGCCCCTCCTCCCTGGCGGCCAGATGTGGTGATATCGGGGCTTCAAACAGATACGGGCAAACTAAAGCAGCAGGAGCTTGAATACTAGATGCCGCAGCGTGGGCGGCAACATCGCTATTATAAAGCTGGCCATTGCGCCACTCGCAGCCCGCCGCTACGGGTTTCATTCCCACCGCAACGTGCCCTGCCGCAGCAAAGGCACGTAATAGCTGGGCAGTGGCAATGGTTTTACCGACATCGGTATCAGTGCCGGTTATAAAGTAGCGTGCTTCTATCATGCTTGCCTTGGCCTAAATTCAATAATCTGGCTGCCATCGGCGCTCTTTCTTGCCGGTTTATTCAAAGGCTTCCATGCATGGCCGTAGACCACCTCATAGGTGCACGGCAACACGCCATTAGCACGAAATGTTTCATATTTAGCCACCACTTTTTGCCATGCTCTCTTACCCAACAAGCCACGCGAGCGGCCTTGCACCACATTGTGCGCACCAATATCTTTTAGGTCTTGCATCACCGCCTTGGCGCTATCGTAAGTCATGGTGAGGTATTCCATATCCATCACTGGCGTACTTAAACCATTTTTCACCAAAGCATCGCCTAAATCGTGCATATCAATAAAACGATTCACATGCTGGGCTTGATCCACCGCCGCAAAAGACGCGCGTAACTCTTTTAAGGTATCTGGCCCAAGGGTAGCAAACATCAATAAACCACCAGGCTTTAACACGCGGGTAAACTCTGCAAACGCAGCATCTGGCTCATTACACCATTGCAAGGTCAGACTGGACCAAATCACATCGACCGATTCATTCGCTAATGGAAGCGACTCAATATCGGCGCAAAGATAAACCGCGCCTTGGCCACGTATAGAGGCCCATAGCTTTTTTAAACCGCCACCTTCTTTGGCTCTTGCTACTTGTAACATGCTAGGCGCTAAATCCAGCTCGATTAACTGAGCGTCTTTATACAACTGGCGTAATTGTGGTGCACAGTAGCCCGTGCCACAGCCTGCATCTAATACCACGCTTGGATTCACCTTGATGTAATCCAAGCGCTCGAACATGCGATCAGCGACTTCGCGTTGCAACACCGCCGCCGCATCATAGCTCCTGGCCGCTTTATCAAAAGCTGCCCGCATGGCGGCTTTTTCTGTGTGAAACGCTTGGCTCATGCCTCTGCCTTTGCAAATTTCATTTTAATAAACTCAATCACTACGGGTAATGCAGGAATTAACACCAAAGCAATGGCAATCGAGCCAATATTTTTAGCAATAAAAGGAATGCCGCCAAGAAAATAACCAGCGTAAAGCAAAGACAGTACCCAAACTGCCGCACCTATAAGATTAAACATCACAAAACGGCGATAACTCATCTCTGCCATGCCCGCTACAAAGGGCGCAAAGGTACGAACAATAGGTACAAAGCGCGCCAAAATAATCGTTTTACCCCCATGTTTTTCATAAAAAGCATGGGTTTTTTGTAAATAATCTTGGCGAAAAATTTTAGAATCTTTATTTGCAAATAGCTTATGCCCAAAGTATCGACCAATGGTGTAATTAAGCGCATCACCCAATACGGCAGCACTAAACAATAAGCCAATCAATAGATATAAATTCATATGGCCGCCACCCGCCAACATGCCTGCCACAAAGAGTAATGAATCACCCGGCAAAAATGGCATCACTACAACACCGGTTTCAATAAAAATAACCGAAAATAATAGGGCATACACCCAGTTGCCATACTGGCGAATAATCTCGGCTAAATACACATCAAGGTGCAGAAAAACATCTACTGGATTGAATTCCATGTTTTCTCTCTTTAAACATAAAAACGCCGACGATCAAATCGCCGGCGTTTTGGGTGGCGTTAAAACAACACCAATGGATACTTTCGGGCGCGTATGACGTGCCCCTCGCTTTATACCACTGCTTCTTCTTTAATTTTAACCGGCTTGACCATGTTTTCGCGGGTTACGCCCAGCATCA
The DNA here is from genome assembly GCF_004194535.1 of Iodobacter fluviatilis. Classification (NCBI taxonomy): domain Bacteria; kingdom Pseudomonadati; phylum Pseudomonadota; class Betaproteobacteria; order Neisseriales; family Chitinibacteraceae; genus Iodobacter; species Iodobacter fluviatilis. Next base: position 627,587 of record NZ_CP025781.1, read on the forward strand.
GCAACAGTGGCGAGGCCACCAGCACCGATGAATAAATACCAAACACGATACCAATGGTCAGCGCCATGGCAAAGCCATGCAAGGCAGCACCACCAAAAATCAGCATAGATAAGACCATGCACTCGGTAGAGCCGTGGGTAATGATGGTACGGCTGATCGTAGCGGTAATCGCGTTATCAATCACTTGAGGTACGGTTTTACCACGTAGATTTGGCTTGCGGAAATTCTCACGAATCCGATCGAACACCACCACCGATTCATTCACAGAATAACCCAGCACCGCCAGAATACCCGCCAACACAGTTAGGCTGAATTCCCACTGAAATAAGGCAAAGCAGCCCAGAATAATGATCACATCGTGCATATTGGCGATCACAGCCGATACCGCAAAACGCCATTCAAAGCGAATCGCTAAGTAAGCAATAATCCCCAAGCAAACCAGCAAAAGCGCTGTAGCGCCATGGGTAACCAGCTCGCTACCTACCGATGGGCCGATAAACTCCACTTTACGTAGCTCAACATCGCTACGATCTGTTTTGAGTAGGTTCAAGACTTCATTGGATAGCTGAGCGCTGGTTTTAGTTTTGATATTAGGAATCCGCACCATCACATCGCGGGTTGTGCCTAAGGACTGCACCTGCGATTCGCCGTACTTTAAACCATCCACTTTTTCACGGATCTTGTTTAAATCAACCGACTGGCTATAGCGCAGCTCCATTACCGTGCCACCGGTAAATTCCACGCCCAGATTCAGACCTTTCATTACCAAAAACATCACGGCTAGCACAAATGTAGCCAAGGAAATCGCCGTTGTGAGCTTGCCATAACTCATAAACGGGATATCACGCTTTATATGAAAAAATTCAATCATTACGATGCCCCCTTACACAGACAGCGTCGAAACACGACGGCCGCCATAAATGAGGTTAATGATGCCGCGAGAAACAAAGACCGCGCTGTACATCGACGTTAAAATACCAATGCAATGCACCCAAGCAAAACCACGCACCGCGCCAGAGCCAAAAATCAGCAGCGCAAGGCCAGCGATCAGGGTCGTGACGTTAGAATCCAAAATAGTGGCAAAAGCATGGCCATAACCATTATGAATTGCAGCCTGAGGCGTCATGCCCGCTCTAAGCTCTTCGCGCACCCGCTCATTAATTAGCACGTTGGCATCAATCGCCATACCCAGCGTTAAGGCAATCGCAGCGATACCAGGCAGAGTCAGTGTTACACCCAGTAAAGACAGCAACGCCAACAAGAACAATAAATTGGTAGCAAGGCCGACGGTAGAGACCACACCAAATACACGGTAGTAGATCATCATAAATACTGAGATCGCCAAGAAACCGTATAGGGTAGAGTGAAAGCCACGGGTGATATTATCTTTACCCAAGCTTGGACCAATAGTGCGCTCTTCAACGATATTCATCGGCGCTGCCAATGAGCCTGCGCGTAAGAGCAGTGCAGTGTCATTCGCTTCTGCAACCCCCATAGAACCAGAAATCTGCACGCGACCGCCACCAATTTCGGAACGAATCACGGGCGCTGTCACCACTTCGCCCTTGCCTTTTTCAACCAAAACCATAGCCATACGCTTACCAATACTTTCTTTGGTGAGCGTCTTAAAGATAGCCGCGCCGGTTGAATCAAGGTTTAAGTGAACCGCAGCTGAGTTTTGATCATCAAAGCCCGCTTGCGCGTCGTTGATATTATCCCCAGTGAGCTCAACATCTTTTTTCACCAAAATAGGGCTAACACGGCCATTTTGGCCACGCTCATTCAACAATTCATAGCCCGCAGGCACATTGCCGTTAAGCGCTTCAGACATTTTAGCTTGATCGTCTTCTACCATGCGCACTTCTAGCGTGGCAGTACGGCCTAAAATATCCTTAGCTTTTGAAGTGTCTTGCACCCCAGGCAATTGCACCACGATACGGCCTTCGCCCTGCTGCTGAATAATCGGCTCGGCAACACCCAGCTCATTCACGCGATTATTCAAAGTGGTAATATTTTGCTTAACCGCATCATTCTTCAACTGCTGCAAAGCAGCTGCAGAGTATGAAATTACAATTTTGTTTTCAACAACATCTATTTGGCGCTGCTGCAAGACTTTACGCAAAGCTTTAACGGCCTCTTGCGTTGTGGCCTCATCGCGCAGCTGCACTTCTACGCTATCTCTGGTGCTGACAATACGGCCGTAGCGAATTTTTTTCTCTTTTAGCTCACGGCGAATATCACCTGCAGTTTTTTCTAATGCTTTATCTACTGCAGCTTTCATATCCACTTCAAGCAAGAAATGCACGCCACCGCGCAGATCCAAGCCCAGTGACATCGGCTTAGCACCCAACTTTGTCAACCAAGACGGGGTATCAGACAACAGATTTAAGGCCACGCTGTAATCTTCACCCAGCTTAGTTTGCAAAGCTTCTTTAGCCTTGAGCTGTACTTCAGTGTCTTTAAAGCGAAACTTAACTGAGTTGCCATCAAAAAAAGCGTCTTCAGTCTTAATGCCTGCATTTTTTAAAATATCTGCGGCAGTGTGTTGCAGCGCAGTATCCACTTTAACCGTGGCACGAACACTCGCAATTTGTACTGCAGGGCTTTCGCCAAATAGATTAGGCAGGGTATAGAGCGCTGCCAAAGCAACGGTCAAAATAATTAACAGGTATTTCCAAAGCGGGTAGCGATTCATAACGGGACCCAGAATGCGCAAAAGGCGATGCTTTGTTTGAAAAACAAAGTCACCGCCTATTGGCTTTATTTGTTGTTTTTAATAGTGCCTTTTTCCAAACGCGCAGCAACTGCAGCACGTTGGATCAAGATTTCTACGCCGTCAGCCATTTCAAGAGTGACATACTGCTCGTTCACCTTAGTGATACGGCCCAGAATACCGCTGCTGGTTGCCACTTCATCGCCCTTGGCAAGAGCAGCCAACAAAGCTTGTTGTTCTTTGGCGCGCTTTTGTTGTGGACGGATCAACATGAACCAGAACAAAACAAAAATCACGATCATAGGAAGGAAAGACATAAAGCTCATTTCTGCCGCCGGTGCGGCGCCTTGAGCAAACGCGGATGGAATGAACATATAGGGTCGGTTCCGTGTGAGTAAAGCAAAGCGGGCCATTCTAGCCGCTGAACCGCACAAAATCTACCCAGCTTTTTTGCTATAGGTCATCAAAGCGACTTAAATCGCCTGTGTTCAGTAGCTAGATTAGCATCTGGCTTTTTTAAATCCCAAAAAAGCGGAACTTTCACCAAGCTATGTTGTCACGTCCAAACGCCCCACCTCTATCGCTCAGCTACTTTGCTTTAAAAACAAACGATTAAGCCCACTTATTGGCATAAATGCTGCGATTGACTAGGCCCAAAATCGCTCTAACCAACTCTTTTTATGCCACTTTTCCTGTGCCCCGCAGGATAAAAAGTACTCGGTGTAACGTTTATCGCCTTCCATAATATGATTGGTGAGCCAGTGTCTTAAAAAATGCATCAATTCAAAAGTCACCGCTTCACCTGCACTTAACCGAAGTTGTAGCTCGTTCATTTGGTTTATTAAATCTTCGTGATGTTGCTTATGCGCATCGTAATCTGGATAACCTAAGATACGCATTAAACTTTCTTCCACAGTAAAGTGTGTTCGGGTGTAATCGGCTAAGCGCCCTAGAATCTGGACAGAAGCCTCGCTACCGTGGCGCTGACGAATTGCATCGTGTAATTCATTAAGTAATTCAATCAGCACCTTGTGCTGCTCATCAATTTCCTGGATCCCCACCGATAACTCATCAGTCCACTCAAAAAATAGTGCCATTGCCGTGTTACTCCCTATTATTTAATAATTTGATAGGGATCATGCCGCCGAGGAGGCCTATTAATATTGACGTATATCAAAGTTTGGCATCAGCCTAGGGAAAGTCTGAATAAGAAATAACCATGAAAATGGGCTATTAAGGGCTGCGGCCTACTGCACTCATCAGCGAGTATTTGTGAATATGCTACCCCTTGCAAATCGCCTTTTAATAATGCGCTAGCAGCCTATCGGACTTAAGCGATCGTAGCGAGGGAAGGACCGGTTTGAGACAGATTTCGTGGGTTTTTGAGGCGAATAGCTGGCTATTCAACGAGAAAATGCGTGAAATCTGGCCAAATCCGGCTTTTCCGTAGTAGATCAGTCTTAAGTCCGACAGGCTGCTAGGTAACGACTCATTAGTAAGCTCAAAGCTTAAAACATAAACATCAACAATCTAGCGATCACGCCCCACCCCTACTTTTACAAGTAAAAACATTCTCAAAACTAAGGGGGAATGCGACAATGCGTGGAAGAACACTAACAGGTATACAAAAATGTCTTGGCTAGAACTACGCATCACCACCGAATCCATCCATGCAGAACGTTTTTCTGACGCGCTGTTTGACTTGGGTGCGCTCTCCGTTAGCATTGAAGACGCGCAAGCCGGCACTGATGCAGAAAAGCCAATTTTTGGTGAGCCTGGTGAACCCGTCGATCAGTTGTGGGAGCAAAGTATTCTGCTCGCACTGTTTGATAAAGGAATCAATACTGCACTGATTGTAGCCGCGGCCAGCACGAGTTTAAAACTAGCCCTCCCCTCATTTGATGTAGTGCGTGTAGAGGAACAAGATTGGGTACGCCTAACTCAATCCCAATTTAATCCAATCCCTATTTCTGATCGTCTATGGATTACCCCTACTTGGCACGAATGCCCAGATGCTGGTGCGATCAGCATCCAACTCGATCCAGGCTTGGCCTTTGGCACGGGTAGCCACCCAACCACCCGCCTTTGCTTAAAATGGCTAGATAGTAATCTGGCAGGTGGCGAAACCTTACTCGATTACGGCTGCGGCTCTGGAATTTTAGCGATTGCTGGTATTAAGCTAGGCGCCGTGTCTGCTGTTGGCGTGGATATCGATCCGCAAGCCATGACTGCCTCACGGCAAAATGCCGAACAAAATGTCGTTGAAGTTCAGTTTTACTTGCCTGATGCCGAGCCAACCTCCAGTTACGACGTGGTGATTGCCAATATTCTAACCAATCCACTCAAAGCACTTGCCCCGATGCTAGCTGCTAAAGTCAAATTGAATGGCCGTATTGCCTTATCCGGCATTTTGGCCGAACAAGCTGACGATGTTATCGCTATTTACAGCCAATGGTTTGCCATGAACACACCGCAAATCGAAGATGGCTGGGTCTGTTTATCAGGTACGCGCAAGTAATATGAATGACATCACCCGTTGCCCAAACTGCCAAACCGCTTTTCGTGTAACGGAAGCGCAGCTTGCGGCCCACCGCGGAAAAGTTCGCTGTGGGCGCTGCGCCTTTGTCTTTAACGCCAAAGACAGCTTAAAGAGCGATCCGCTTACAGAAAAAGTCAACAGCATACCTACTACTACAAAAGAGGCATCTCTTGTACTGCCCCATAGCGTGGTTGTAGAGACCCCTCAAGTTAAGCCACACATCGCCAGCCCAAAGCCACAGCCTATTGCCGAGCCGGTAGCCAGCACCGCTGAGCCTAAAGTGGATAATGTGGCGATAGCGATACAAAACTTAGCAGCAGATATCCAGTATGAGGCGATACCCGCCACTGATTCGCATACGCCCAGCGCCAAAATCGCCAAGCCAGTACCTCAACAAGCTGCCCCAGCTTTACCAAAAAAAACACCAAAGCCTGTTACCCCTCCCGTAAGTAAAGAGCCAGTACCTCAACAAGCTGCCCCAGCTTTACCAAAAGAAGCACCAAAACCTGTTACCCCTCCCGTAAGTAAAGAACCCAGCAGCTATCGCCCCATCTATATGGATGACGATAATCTGCTGGCCCCAGCGCCTGCCCACTCCAAATGGCATTCAGTTTATATAGCGGCCATTGTTCTGCTGATGCTGGGCTTTGCCCTTCAGCTTGCCTACCATCAGCGTACTCAAATCTCGATGGAGCTACCATGGCTAAGGCCTAAGCTAATCAGCGCCTGCCAAGCATTAGGCTGCAGCATGCCCCTACCTAAAAATACCGAGATGCTTCGCTCAGAATGGTCAGAACTCAGCTACGTGCCCGAGTTCCCCAATATTATTCAGCTCAATGCCACCTTGCGAAACTTGGCTCAATACGAGCAAGCATTGCCGATGCTCGAAGTCACCCTGACGGATGATCAAGAACATATCGTACTTAAAAAAGTATTTAAACCCAGCGAGTACCTCAGCAGCCATGATAAAAAGCGCCTGCAATTTGATGCGCAAGATGAGCTACGAGCCTTTTTACAAATAGACTTAGGTGAGCTGCACTCCACCGCTTACTCAATCTACTGGTTTTATCCATAATGCCCGCACCGATTAATGGCGAAAAAGATAAAACTTATCTCACCCCCTGAAATGGCAGGCTAAGGTGGCCAAGCTGGGCCAATTAAATTATCCTTAGCACCCCCTTACAAAAGAGCGGCATTAAGGTATTGTGATGAAGCACTCAGGGGCTATAGTTATTTAAAATATAAATGTAGGTAGAGGGCAAATTTGCCTAATTACTGATCACTTAGACGGAGTAGATCATGGCCACTATTTTACTTAATCATACTGAAATTAATGTTGGGGGCCACTTCCCTGTTGTTGGCGAATACGCCCATAGTTTTCTTTTAGTAGACACCAACCTGATCGATGTACCCTTGTCCCGCTTTGCTGGCAAACCCAAAGTCATCGCCGTTATTCCAAGTATTGATAGTGCCATCGGTCTGAATATTGCTCGACAACTAGAAAAACTATCTATTGATTGGCCAGAAGAAACCATCATCCTCGTGATCTCTGTGGATACGCCCTATGCCCTTGCTCGGGCCATGGAGCAAGAACGCTTTCGGCGTGTGCAGCTGCTCTGCACCCTGCGTGGCCGTGATTTCCACAAAGACTACGGTGTAATGA